>DATCJA010000138.1:0-43601 GCA_036507475.1 Vicinamibacterales bacterium | reverse complement strand
GTGGCGACAGACGACAACGCGCTTTGGCAGACCTTCGGCAGAATCGTGCGATCGCACGCGTGATAAGCTGACGCGCGACCCGCAGAGACATCGCGCGTGCATGTTGCCAGTGTCGCCTTTGGCTTCCTGATCGGTCTGTCGCTCGGCCTGCTCGGTGGAGGCGGATCGATCCTCACGGTGCCCATCTTCGTGTACGTGCTCGGCTTTGGCGCGAAGGAATCGATCGCGATGAGTCTTGCGGTCGTGGGAGCCACGAGCCTGGTTGGCGCGGCAGGCCACTGGCGCCACGGTCATGTGAGGATCCGCATCGCGCTCGTCTTTGGCGTCGTTGCGATGTTCGGGACGTATATCGGAACGCGCCTCGCGGCCAGGCTAACTGGCGCGGAACAACTGGCGATTTTCGGGGTCATCATGGTCGTCGCAGCCAGTGTCATGCTCCGCGGGCGCCCGACGAACGTTGGATACAATCCAGGAGGCGGTTCGCCCGGTCCTTCGTCCTCTTTGCCGGCAGCCTTCACGGCCGCTCAGGGCTTTGTGGTCGGGTTGCTCACCGGGCTGGTTGGAATAGGAGGCGGCTTCCTCATTGTTCCAACGCTCATCTGGGGCGGCCTGGCCATGCGCGAAGCAGTGGGCACGTCGCTTGTGGCGATTGCAATGAACTGTGCGGTGGGCTTCTATGGCTACATGGGGGACGTGCAGATCGCGTGGATCCCGATGGCGCTCGTGACCGCCGGCACTATTCCTGGCATCGCGACCGGAACGTACGCAATACCGTTCCTCTCGCAGGACGCTCTGCGCCGCGGGTTCGCCGTGCTCCTCTTCGCGTTGGCCGCCTACATGCTGTATCGCAATCTGTCGACGGTGCTCTAGCCCTGGTTTAGATCCGGGCCAGCGCTTATGGTATGGCCGCCTGCCTCGCCTTGATCGACGGAAGCCCGAACGTGTCTCGAAGACGAGGGTAAAGCGCCCCGAACACCCCCGCGCCGGCCAAGGCGCCCGCCAGCGCTGCCAGCGCGTAGACCTTGCCTTCCCCGATGTTGACGAGGATGGGGCCGGGACACATCCCGGCGATGGACCATCCAATTCCGAAGAGAAGGCTTCCGACAACCGTCCCGCGGTTCATGGGCTTGAGCTCGACGTGTACGGCGGCCCCGAGCGCCGTTCGTCCCCGACGCTGAATGAGCCACAGGCCTGGTGCCGTCAAGACGACGGCAGTCCCGATAATGCCGTACAACTGAAATCGCTCGAACAGGAACATGCCCTGGATGTAGTTGTAGTCCGCCGCACCAGACCGGCTCAGCACAAAGCCGAAGATGGTTCCAAGGACAACGTAAAGTGCAGCCATCGGCATCACTCAGCGAAAGACGACGCGGTAGACGAGCTGCGTCGTCAGGATTCCGCTCGTCAGGAAACTGAGAGTGGCAACCAGGCTCGGGATCTCGAAATTCGACATCCCGAAGATGCCGTGACCGCTCGTGCAGCCGTTGGCGAGCCGCGTGCCGAAACCGATGAACAATCCTCCCCCGAACATCCAGGCCAGCTTCCCGACGGGACCGAAACCGATCACCGTGTCGAACATGCCGAGCGCCCACGTCGGATGCCAGCCGCCGCCGAGCACAGCCGACAGGTATCCGCCGAGCACGAGCCCGAGAAGAAACGGCAGGCGCCATCCACGGCCGGACGCGACGGCGTCACGACGAAAGTAGGGCTGGTCAAGGACGAGACTGCACATGTCTTCAAGGCCGGTCGAGAGGCCGAGGCGGCGGTTGGCCACGAACAAGAGGCACAACGTCACGGCGGCGATCGCCCCGCCGGCGACCGCCCAATGCAGGGGGCTGAGGTCGTTCAGGATAAGAGGCATGCGCCGTTCCTTCGGCGAACGAGCCGCGCATTCACAGTGCGGTCAAGAGCGTGTAGCCGTACTCCTGTGCACGATTAGTGGCCACCACGCCCGCGGCCACGAGATGGCTGTTCGGGATCAGGTTCGAGACGAACTCCTTGTACAACGCCTGCGAATCGGCCTTGACGGCGGTGGCCACCTGGCCCGCGATGAACTGCGTGGCCATGTCGCACACGGCGAAGTGCGTGCCGCGCTTGACGACCGATGGAATGGAGTTTCCGAAGTTCGGCAGGGACATCCCGTAGTCGGCCGAGTTGAGCAGATTCGTCGTCGGTGCTTGTTTGGTCTTCGGGTCGGTAAACGTGAGCAGATCGCTCATGGCCTTGCCGTACTTGCCCCAGATGGCATCGTTGTAGGCAAACACGGTGGCGAAGTGCCGCAGGCACACGACGACGGCCACGTCGTCTTCGTTGAGCTGATAGCCGTTCCTGTTCGCGACGTACAGGTTGTTCGCGTAGAGGATTCCTTCACCGGCCCCCGCGACGGTCGCGCAGTCGATGAAGGTGCGATGCCTGCCCGGGAGTCGGTTCAACCATTCGTCCTGCGGGTGACGCGCGGGTTGAAAGGGTCCTGCTGGAGTCTGCGCGGTTGCGTTCCTGGATCCGAGTGCGAACGTGGCGATGGCTGCGCCGATTCCGGACAGCATCGAGCGGCGCGCTCTATTATCGTGCTTCATCTAGGTTCCTCCGGTGCTTCGTATTTGGAAGGAGAATATACCAAAGGCTCTGCTCGGAACGTGCGCGGTCAGCGAGCAAAACCGCGATTCGTGCGATCATGCATGAGGGCAGTCGGCGTGCCGTCTCTTTTCCTGACCATCAAATGGCGCAAACAGTCGAAATAAGCCTCAGAATTCCTTCCCTTCGCGTCCGCCGCGAGGGGACGGAGGACACGGAGACCATCGCAAATAGTGACGTTCGATTCGGCAAACGAGTCGAGGTCGAGGCCATCCCAAGGCCGGGTGATGTTCTGACGATGGCGGTCAGCTCCGGTGGCACGTTCGAGTGCGAAGTGGTCAGGAGCGATTGGCAGCATGATAAGAACATATTTGTCATAGCGTGCCGGTACTCCAAGCGGTCTATTTCACCTGCTGAATACCAGGCCTTGATGAGCTGTTCGGACTGGTCGGTAAGGGCCCTGCTATAGGCATTAGTTAGGCCCCGTCCACAGCCGACAAGATTCAGACACCGACCCGGTCCTTCCGACCAGACCCTTTCAGATCCGCCAATCCCCTTACTCCCGTCGCCTCGCGCCAGCTACGGGTCGACGCTACTGCCGACTTTCCTGTGGAGGTGAAACGCATGGAGATGTGCGATGCCGATCTCTCACGCGCACGACTTGACGGTGGAACGAGCCGAGACGATGCTGATAGCCCGAGATGGTGCCAATGGAGCGAGAAGTCGCCGCGCTCAAGTTCCTGGACGGGCTGGGCGCCCAGCTCCGAGATGTCCGCGACCCGAAACAGTCGCTTCGACTTGCGCTCCGCGGCACACGTGAATTCTTTGAAGCGCTCCAGGGTTGCATTGCCGCGCTTCAGCCCGGCCGTCCGCAAGCGAACCTGCTCGTGATGCTGCCGAGGGATGCGAGCTGGGACCTCGAGGCGCTGACCCGCTTCATCAGGCACGAGCGTCCTCCGGTTCAGCCACACCTGCTCATCGGCCCCGTGCGGCGGCGCGGAGGTGCATGGGGCGCCATTGCGGTGATGCGCGCGCGGCGTCCGTTCGACCGCGAGGATGGGCGCCTCCTGGTGCGGACCGCAGCGGCGTTGTCGGATGCCATTCACCAGATCGACCGCGATCGCATCCTCGACGTGCGCGATCGGATAGACCGGAAAATCATGGAGCAGATCCATCCCAAGGACCTCTTCTATCAGATCCTGGGGGGCCTTCGATCGCTCACTCATTACGACCATTCGTCGGCGCTCTTTATTCGCGACGAAGGCGACGGCGCACTCCGCCTCGTGGCTGAACAGATAGCCTGGAAGAAAGCGCGAAGCCGGCGGATCGGGCTCCGGCTTCCGATTCTTGATGCCGATGCAGCGATGCTGATGTCCGGTCGCGTCTACGGCTTCGATCGGCGTGACGGCGGCTGGCAGGCGTGGAAGAACCAACCGGCGACACGGCTTGCCCAGATGCTTGATGACGACAGCACCGACCCCTTGGGAGACGAACAGGTTCGCGAAGACTCTATCCTGTGCGCGCCGCTGGTCACCCGTGATGGCCTCGTCGGTCTGTTGAAGATCGCCGCACGCCATGCGGGACAGTTCAAGCCATACGACGCGGACTTGGTCGAGCACTTTCGATCCCAGGCGGCCATCGCCATTCAAAACCTGCATCGCACCGAGTCTCTTCGCAGCCGGGTCGTCATCGCCGAGCGAAAGCACGCGATGGCGGATCTTGCGCGCACCGTATCGCACGACGTCAATAATGCGCTCGGCGCCATGCTGCCGCTCGTGCAGCAGCTGCAGGAAGATGTTCTGGGCGGAAGGCTCGATCCGGCCGTGCTGTTCGAGGATCTCGAGCAGCTTCAGAAGTCGCTCCAGGTGTGCCGCCGCATTTTTGGCGGGATGCTGTCGTTCTCGCGCGGTGCGGCGCGGCGAATCGGGCACGCTCAAGTGCGGCGCGCGATCGATACGGCATCGGCAATCCTGAAGTACGGATTGGGCCGGAGCGGAATCGAACTGGCGATTGACGTGCCCGAGGACCTTCCGTCGGTCGCGTGCAGCCAGAGCGATCTCGAGCAGGTGTTTCTCAACCTGCTCACCAACGCGCGCGAGGCGATGCCTCACGGCGGACGCATCACGATCGAGGCCCGATCCGTCGCACACGGCGTCGAGATTGCAGTGGCCGACTCGGGATCGGGTATTCCGGAGGAACACCTGCCACGAGTGACCGAGCCGTTTTTCACGACCAAGGCTCACGGCAACGGACTGGGTCTCTCGATCTGCCGTTCCATTCTCTGGGAAGTCGACGGGACTATCGCGATACGAAGTGAAGCGGGCAAAGGTACTTGCGTCGACATCGTGCTGCCGGAACCGCAGCCACGACACGTATGAGAGCGTCACGAATTCTGGTGGTCGATGACGATCCGGGAATGCTTCGCGCAGTCGAGCGCGTGCTCGGCGTGTCGCATCACGTGATCGGAACGACGTCGCCCAGGGATGCCCTCCTCAAGGCTGCCGCCGTCAACCCGGACCTCGCGATCATCGACATCCGGATGCCCGAGCTGGACGGCTTCGAGCTGATGACGCGGCTCAAGTCGCAATTCGCAGAGCTGGACATCATTCTGATGACCGGCAGTATCGATGATCTGGACGAGAAGCTGGTCCGGGCGCTTCGGAGTCCAGCCTTCTATTTCATTCAGAAGCCATTCGACCGCGACGTGCTTCGGACGCTGGTCCAGCGATGCCTCGAGCTGCGATGGCGCCGGGAACAGCATCGGCGGAACGTCGAGCGCCTCGAGGCCGAGATGACCGAGGCGCACGCGTTCCAGCAAAGTCTCCTGCCCGGTCGCGACGCGGTCATCAACGGACTCGCGATCTGTTGCCGATACGCGCCGTGCGCGCGGCTCGGAGGCGATTTGTACGATTACGCGGCGGTTGAGTCGGGAAAGACGGCGCTGCTGGTCGCCGATGTCTCCGGGCACGGCGTCTCGGCCGCGATGCTCACAGGCGTCGTGAAGAGCGCGTTTCACGCGTCCCGGGCCGACGGGTTCGAGCCTTCGGCGGTCGTGGATCGCGTCTGGCACGCCCTGACTCCGTTCAGCGCACAGCGATTCGTCACGCTCTTCATAGCGTTGGTTGCACCCGCCGAGCGACGCCTCACGTATGCCAGCGCGGGTCATCCCTCAATCCCGGTGTGGAGCGGTCTTCGCGATCCGGTGTGGCTGGAGAGTACCGGCCCGCTCATCTCACCGGTGCTGCCGGCATCGTGCGACGTCCGAACGACGTCAGTCGATGAGGGTGACCAGCTCTTGCTGTACACCGACGGCGTCTCAGAGACGCTTGCCGGCGACGGCTGCGCGAAGAGCCGAATCCTGACATCGATTGAAGAGAATGCCGCTGGCGGCGCGCAGCTCCTGGACGCGATCGTCGACGCGGTGGGGCGGGCGCTCGAAGGGCGGGCACAGCCGGACGATCTCACGCTGCTCACGGCCCGCGTGCTCGGCCGCGGCCAAACTGGCGCCGTCCACTGAACAGGCTGACAGTCAAGGATTGGCCGACGCCGCAACATTGCGCGTATCGCGGCCAACGGCTTCAGGAACGCCAGAAGGCTCACGCAACCGAAGAACGCACCCACGGCCTCGGCCAGTGCGCCCACCCAGGCGATTGTGTCGACGTCGGACGGCTGAACGACGAAGAACAGTGCTGCCAAGAAGGCGAACCGCTCGCCGTGTCCCGCGAGGCCTGTCATACCGGCGATCGTCCGTGCCAGCGCAAGGACGACGCCGCCGTTTGCGGCATGCAGAACGATATTCGCGAGATGGAACAGCATCGGCGATCCGCCGAAGAGCGGGGTAGCGACCGCAAAGTACATGTCGACGACGGGACGGTAGAAGTGCGTCAGGCTGCCGAATGCAACCAGTTGCGCCGGCCTGAACGACCACGACCCAACAAGCCACTGAAAATCATCGTCGAAGAAATATGCGAAGAGCGCCTGGCGATACACAATGGACGCGGCGGCGACCAGGGTCACGGCAGAAAGAACCCCGGGTGCACGCGTCACGGATAGCCGCATCCTGCTCACACGCCGCAGCGCAGAGGACGTCGATGCATATTTGGGGTGTCCCGTAGCGAGGGAGTTCCTGCATACGATAACTCACACTCAGAGATGACCGGATTCCAAAGCCTGCCATCGCACAGTCGGCGACACGTCGCGATCGCGCTCGACGTTCTTGCCATCGCTTTGGCGGCCCTTGCCGTTGGGATCGGCTACTACGGCGGGTTCATCCTGGAGGTCCAGGATCTTCGGCTCTCGTTTCGCACACCGTCGCGAACGTTGCAGTGGTTGGTGCTCGTCGCCGGGACCCGAGTCTGGCTCGATCGTCGAACCGGTCCATTTGGTATCCGCCGCGCCTTGGGACGCCAGCCTATCCTCCGTTCGGACGCCGATCCGTTTCATCTCGAGGCGACTCCTGGAATGGCACGCCGTGCAGCGCTCGCGTCTCTTGGTATCGCTGGAGCTCTGGTGGTCCTTCTCCATGACCAGTTATTGCAGCCATACTCGGTGCCCGATCTCGGCGACCCACTGTTCTCGATCTGGCGCATCGGGTGGGTGCTGCACCAGCTCGAGGTCGATCCCGCTCACTTGTTCGATGCGAACATCTTCTATCCCGAGCGCCTGACGCTCACGTTCTCGGACCCGATGATCCTGCCCGCCTTGACCGCGGCGCCCATGCTCGCGGCCGGGGCACATCCAGTCCTCGCCTATAACGCCCTGTTGATCGCGGGCTTCTGGCTGTCGGGGGTGGCGACCTACCTGCTCGTGGAGCGGTTGACCTCGTCGCCGCGGGCAGCGTTTATCTCGGGGCTGATCTATGCCTGTTACTCGTTCCGCTTCGAGCATTACAGTCATCTCGAACTGCAGATGACACACTGGATGCCGCTCGGGCTGTTGGCACTTCACCTGTTCATCTCGACTGGTCGCTGGCCGTACGCAATCGCGCTTGCCCTTGCAGGCGTGGCGCAGCTCTACTCCTCGATGTACTTCGCGGTGTTCTTCGCCGTGTACGTGACGGCGGTAGGAGCCGGTCTGCTGATAGTGCATCGCCCGCCTGTCCGGCGGCTGGTGATGCCGACCGTCGCAGCCGCTGTCGTCGCGGCGCTCCTCGCGGTCCCCATCGTCCGGTCGTTTGTTGCGGCGCAGCCGGTCAAAGGTGAGCGCGGAGATTTCGAAGTCCGATTCTACAGCGCGACACCGCTCGACTACCTCCGGCCCAACACGCGTAGCGCGGTGTGGAGCGGCCGTCTGTCGTCTGCCAGGCCCGAGCGGGCGCTGTTTCCCGGCCTCGCGCCGCTCGTTCTCACTGCGACCGGGCTGGTGCCTCCGGTCGGCGGCATCCGGCTCGCGTACGCCGTCGGCCTCCTGATATCGCTCGATGGCTCGTTTGGATTGAATGGTGCGTTCTATCCGCTCCTGCGCAGCTGGTTCGTGCCATTTCGAGGGATTCGTGTGCCAGCCCGCTTTGGCGTGCTGGTGGGTCTCACGCTGGCGATCCTGGCGGGATTCGGGGTGCTTCGCGTCCTGCGCCGCTGCCAATCACGATGGGGCGGGCGCGCGGTGCTTGCCGCCGTCACGGTGGCGGTGGTGATCGACGCGTGGCCCGCGCTGTCGCTGGAACCCGTCTGGAAGGAGCCGCCGTCGATCTATCAGACCTTGAAAGACAGATCGGATGTAGTGCTCGCCGAATTTCCAGTGGCCCCGGACGAGAGCTCGAACCTTCCGTTCATGTACTTCTCACTGTGGCATTGGACGCCAATGGTCAACGGCTACAGCGGATTCATTCCCGACTCGTACGGACGCGTGGCGCCGGATCTCGTCGAGTTTCCACGCGCCGATTCGGTTGCGAGGCTGCGCAGCCGCGGCGTCACGCATGTCACCGTCAACTGTGGCCTGTGGGCCGCCACCTGCGAGGAAGCGGCGAGCAGGATCCGTGCGTCGGGCAAGCTACGGCTCGTGAGCGAGACGCGCTGGCAGGGAAGACCGGTGCAGCTCTACGAGCTGATGCGCGAGTAATGCGGCGGCGTCGGCCCCCCGTGGGCTGGACACTATGCCGACGGTGTGCCCCCGCGCAGCCATCGACCGACGCGGCGATAGAGTAGGACCCACGAACGCAACATCGCCTCGACGATGACGCGGTTCCCCATCTTCGACTGCCCGACGCGCCGTTCGGTATAACAGATGGGCACTTCCTCGACACGGATACGGCCCATCGCAAAGAGAAGCTCCGGCAGAAACGCGTACCCCGTGCTCGAAATCCTGTCGAACGCCACCTTTTTCAGCGCGTCGACCCTGTAAGCACGGAATCCGCTGGTGCAGTCGACAGACGTGAGCCCGCTCAGGAGTCGCACGCATCTGTTCGCGGCAAGACTGAGCAGCAACCGGCGTACCTCCCAGTTGAGCACTCTGATGCCGCCGATGTACCGGGAGCCAATCGACACCTCGGCGCGCGAGAGCGCGTCGACCAGGCGCGGCAGGTCGGCCGGATCGTGCGAGAAATCCGCGTCGAGTGTGACGATCACGTCGAAGCCGTTGCGTATGCCGTACCGCATGCCGGCAATGGCAGCGGCGCCGTACCCGCGCTTGGCTGGCCTGCTCATCAGCTCTATCCGCGCGTCACTCGCCTGCAACGTGCGCACGATGTCGGCCGTGCCGTCCGGAGAGCTGTCGTCGACGACCAGAATCGATGACGTCGGAAGATGTTGTCGGATTGCCGGAATGAGCCTCTCGATGTTCGAGGCCTCGTTATATGTGACCAGAACGGTGAGAATTCTCATTCCCTGAGGAGGGTAGTGTCTCCTTCAGCTGAATAATCGCCTGATATGCTGCTCGAGTAAAACGGTGGTGAATCATGGCAGCCAGTCGTAGGTATGTCAACACATTGACCACCACCTGTGGACCTGGAACGCATGACGCAGCCGTTCACCACTCGTGATCGGAACACGACCCCAGGGCGATTGTGGCGTGTCGCAGGTGCGATCGTCCTCGTCGCGATCGCCGGCGCGGTGGTGCGGAATCAAGTCAGGGTGTACAAGAACCGTCAAGCCAGAGCTGCGGCCGCGGCAGTGCAGCAGCACCGCGCGTCGCTTGAGATGCCGCTGCGCCAGACGGTGTTCGAGATGCTGCAGCCGGTCGCGGTCATCAACTGTGACCTGGAGCGGTTTGGGGAGGCGCACGACGGTGGTTATCTGATGTGCGGCAACCTGCTTCGGGACGTCCGGTCCGGCTACTCGTACGGGATCGCCGGCTATGACAAGTGGGGATGCGACATCTCGACGGCGTTGAAGATACTGGTTCACGAATACGACTGCTTCGACACGACGCGACCGGCATGTCCAGGCGGCACGACGCTCTTTCACGCGGAATGCGTGGGCGATACGGCGAAGACGGAACAAGAGCGCCTCTTCGACACGCTGACGAATCAAGTCAGCAGAAACGGCGACAGTTCGAAACAGATCGTGCTCAAGATCGACGTCGAAGGTGCCGAGTGGAATAGTCTGCTATCCGCTCCTGACGAGATGTTGGAGCACATTGACCAGATGGCGGTGGAGTTTCACTGGATGCAGGACAGAAGCAGTGGCTGGCTCCACGACGAAAAGTACCTCACCGTCCTGAAGCGGTTGAAACGGTTCTTCGAGATCGCGCACGTTCACTTCAACAACGCCAGCTGCATCGAGGGTCTGGAGCCGTTCCCTACGTGGGCGTACGAGGTGCTCTTGGTGAGCAAGCGCCTGGCCGTCGTCGACCCGTCGCGCAGCACCGTCGGTCCGCACCCGCTCGACGCGCCGAACAACCCGTCATTTCCGGATTGCCAGCCGGGCGCTCGCTAGAATCGGCTATGGGATCGGTATAGAGTGTCACGGCGCGCGAATGAATCTGCCGCGCCGTCAAGCATCGACAAGGAGCGAATATGTGCGATCAGGATCATTTTGAGAAGGATCTACAGGAATACGAGGCGCGCGGATGGGTGACACGGCGGCAATTCGGCGTCCTCGTCGGAGCGGGCGTGGCGATGATGCTGCCGCAGGTCGCGAACGCGGTGACGGTCACCGAATCGGACGTGAACGTGACGATGCCGGACGGCACCGCCGACTGCTACTTCGTGCACCCGGCGAGCGGCACGGCTCCAGGCGTTCTTGTGTGGCCGGACATCTTCGGGCTGCGGCCAGCGTTCCGTCAAATGGGCAAGCGGCTCGCAGAAACGGGCTACTCGGTGCTCGTGGTGAATCCGTTCTATCGCGTCAAGAAAGCCCCGACCGCCGACGCCGGCTCCAAGACCCCCATCCCGCAACTGCTGCCGCTTGCGCAGGCTCTGACCGAGACGACGCAGATGACCGATGCGAAGGCGTTCATCGGCTGGCTCGACCGGCAATCTTCGGTCGCCAGGAACCGGAAGATCGGCACGCAGGGTTATTGCATGGGCGGCCCGATTGCGTTTCGCACCGCGGCTGCGGTGCCCGATCGTGTCGGCGCGGTCGCCTCATTCCATGGCGGTGGACTCGTGACCGATATGCCGAACAGTCCGCATCTTCAGGCCGCGAAGACCAAGGCGCAGCTCCTCATCGCGATCGCCGCCAATGACGACATGCGGTCGCCCAATGAGAAGAACGTGTTGAAGGAGACGTTCGCCAAGGCGAAGCTGCCCGCGGAAATCGAAGTGTACGCGGGCGCCGCGCACGGCTGGTGCCCTCCGGATTCGGGGGTCTACAACGAGCCACAGGCCGAGAAGGCATGGGGCCGTTTGCTCGCGCTGTACGGAAAAGCTCTGGCCTGAACTCTTAGCTCACGTTCTGGGGAGGCCCAGCAGGCGCGGGCCGTCCGAGGTACGAAATGTATCGAGCGCCTGCTGCTGCAGCTCCTCCGCCCGCTTCACGATCTGGCGGAAGTCCGTGGTAGCGCGCAGCGAATCGAACCGTGTGTCCTGCACGAGGCCGGATGCCGGGTGAAATCCACCTGTCACCGCGCGCTCGAGGAGGCTGAGCGCGCCGTCGTGGTCGCCCGCACCGGCCAGCGCGCCGGCCCAATGGTAGAACACCTCCGAATCGGCGAGGACGGACTCGAGGGCCCGGTGGGTATGACGGATCACGTCATCATGCCGTCCTTCGATGAATGCAACCATCGAGTCGAGGAGATCCTTGATCTGCGGGTGCGCGCCGCGCCTCGCCGACGCGCGCAGCAATTCGACCCCTTCAGGCGCGCGACCGAGCTGTACGAGCGCGAATGCTTTCGTGAATGGCGGGTCGCTCCGATCGGCCGCGATCGCCTGCTCCCATTCGCCCTTCAGGAAAAACGTCTGCGAGACGCTGGTGACCACCCCACGGTCCAGGCTGCGCGCGCGCTCGTACGCGGCCACCGACGCATCGAGCAGGCCGCAGTACCGGCACGCCTGCACCAGGCCCGCGAAAAGCTCGGGCTCGGAGCCGGTGCGGCGCACGCGTTCGAGCAACCGGGCCACCGCCTGGCGGGCGTGCCCGGCGTCGACTTCGGCGAGCGCGTACAACTTGTGCGCGAGCGACAGGTCGGGGTTGAGGTCGAGCGCGCGCTCGAGCGCTTGCACACCGAGCGCGAGATTGGCTTCGGCCTGCGACGGATCGGTGAACTTCCCGAGCAGCCGATAGCAGCGTCCTAGTCTGGCCCACGCAGGGGCAAACCGTGGATCGCGCTCGACACAACGCAAGTAGAGATCGCGGGCGGCCGCCCACTGCGTCGAGTCGAGTTGAATCTGGTTGGCGCGCAAGTAGTCCTCGTATGCTTCTGGGCTGGCCGGCGCGTCCCGATTGATCCTGCCCTGGTCCGCCGGCGTCAGCGACAGCGACAGCGACTCGACGATGGAATTGGCCAGCGAATCCTGCAGTTGAAAGATCTCGCCGCTCGCCGCCTGAGAGGTGATCGCACGGACCAGCGTGCCCGACGGAGCCTGCACGAGCTGGGCGCTTACACGCACCTGATCGCCACTGCTGAGGAGCGTTCCGAGCAAGACGACGTCGACGTCGAGGGCGCCGGCCAGCGCCGACATATCGGTGGTGTTGGCCGCAAAATGCGACGCGGTTGAGGTCGATCGCACGACGAGTGACGGCAGTCCTGAGAGCGCCGAGCTGATGGCATCGGGCAGGCTGAACGCCAGAAACTCGATGGCCGGATCCGGACGCAACAGGCGGAATGGCAGCACGACGAGGCGCGACATCGGCCGGACGCGCGACACGTCGCCCGTGTCGATGACCAGCGCTCTTAGATCCCCGGCAAACATGTCGGCGGTCTGATAGCGCTCGTCCACCGGTTTGCGCAGCGCGCGATGGACGACGCGGTCGAGGCCGACGACCCCTGGTGATCCTCCGAGAGCCGGCGGCTCGTCCTCCACGATCGCGCGGGCGAGATCGAACATCGAGTCGCCATGAAACGGGCGCCTCCCCGCCAGCATTTCGTAGAGGACGGTGCCGACCGCGAAGAGATCGCTGCGCGCATCGCCCGCTCGTCCTTCAATCAGCTCGGGCGCCAGGTAGCTCGGCGTACCGAGCAGGACACCGGGGAGCGTCAGGCCCTCATCCGGCGCCGTAGCGCCGCCGAGCGGACGCGCCAGTCCAAAGTCGAGCAGCTTCACACCGTGCGCCGAGAGAAAGATGTTGGAGGGCTTCAAATCACGATGCACGATCCCTTTCTGATGGAGGGCCCCCAGAGCGTTGAGCACGCTCAGCGCAACCTGAACGGCCTCACGCGCAGGCAGCGGCCCCTGCGCGAGTCGTGCGCTCAAAGGCTCTCCCTCGAGCAGCTCCATCGTCAGAAACAGTCCCTCGCCGTCCTCATCGATCTCGTACAACTGGCAGACGTTGGGATGGCTCACGCGCGACGCGGCGCGCGCTTCGCGCCAGAAGCGCTCGCGCGCCTGGCCGTGCGTGAGGTCCGGGCGGATGCGCTTGATGGCGACCGGACGGTCCAGGCGGTCGTCATGCGCGGCATACACGACCCCCATGCCACCCTCGCCAAGCTTGCGCACGACACGATAGCGACCGGTCGTCTCCAAATCGTGGTTCCACTTGAATGATCCCACAGCTGAACGCCGGGATCGGCGCGCCGACTACCGAGGTCCCGACTGCCGAACCGGTTCACGACGCGACGCGGGCAGATCGCCGGCTATTATCGGCGTGGGCGATGCCAGCTGTGGTGTCCGCCTTCAGGCGGACCACGAAGATCCGGCTAAAAAGCCTGACACTACGTACTACCAGCCGTCAGGGAGGCATGCGTGACGCGTTACGTGGGAGCGCTGGACCAGGGCACCACGAGCACGAGGTTCATGGTGTTCGACGCCACCGGTACCGAGGTGGCTAAATGCCAGCTCGAGCACCGGCAAATTCTGTCGAAGCCGGGCTGGGTCGAACACGACCCGATTGAAATCATCACGCGCGTGGCCGAGGTGATCGCTGGAGCCTTGTACGAGGCAGGACTCGAGGGGAAGGACCTTGCGGCCATTGGCGTGGCCAACCAGCGCGAGACGACGGTGGTATGGAATCCGCGTGACGGCCGACCATGGCACAACGCCATCGTCTGGCAGGACATGCGCACCGACCGCGGCGTCCGCGCCCTGGAACCGAAGCGCTCGCTGCTCATCGAACGGACCGGGCTGCCGCCGGCGACGTACTTCTCAGCTTTGAAGCTGCAGTGGATTCTCGACAACGTCGAAGGCGCCCGTGCCGCCGCCGAGCGCGGCCAGGCCGTGTTCGGCACGATCGACAGCTGGGTGCTGTGGAACCTGACCGGCGGACCTGCCGGCGGCCTGCACGTGACAGACGTAACCAACGCAAGTCGGACGCAGCTCGTCAACCTGAAGACTCAGGATTGGGATGACGAGCTGCTCGCGCTGTTTCGCATTCCACGACAGATGCTTCCGCGCATCTGCACCTCCTCCGACCGATCGACGTACGGGGTGACACACAAGGACGGACCTTTCGGTGCGGAGGTTCGAATCGGCAGCACCCTCGGCGATCAACATGCTGCCCTCGTAGGACAGGCGTGCTTTACGGCGGGCGAAGCGAAGAACACGTACGGCACGGGCAACTTCATGTTGATGAATACGGGACGGCAGATTGTGCCGTCGAAAGCCGGGCTTGTGACAACGGTCGGTTACCAGTTCAGCGGAGCCGATGTTGTCTATGCCCTGGAAGGTTCCATCGCGGTCACCGGATCGGCCGTGCAATGGCTTCGCGACGAGCTCGGGATCATCAAGTCTGCGACCGACATCGAGGCGCTCGCCTCGAGCGTCCCTGACGCCGCCGGCCTGTGCTTCGTGCCGGCGTTTTCCGGACTCTTCGCGCCCTACTGGCGAGCGGATGCGCGCGGCGCCATTGTCGGGCTGTCACGCGTCCACACGAGGGCCCACCTGGCTCGGGCAACGCTCGAGGCAATCTGCTTCCAGACGCGCGACGTGCTGGACGCCATGGTGGACGACTCCGGCGTGCGGCTGCAGGCGCTCAAGGTCGACGGCGGCGCAACGGTCAACGACTTGCTCATGCAGCTTCAGGCCGACATCCTGGGCGTACCCGTTGTACGTCCGACCGTCACTGAGACCACGGCGCTGGGCGCCGCGTATGCGGCAGGCGTGGCGGTAGGTGTCTGGGAGGATCTGGAATCACTCCGCCGCAACTGGAGAGTCGACCGGCAGTGGACACCGCGATGGAGTGCGGACCAGCGCGAACAGACCTACCGGACGTGGCGGAAGGGTGTGGAACGCTCGCTGGGATGGGTGGAGATCAACTGAGTCGTGAGCTCAGTTGGTAGCGTAGCGAACGTGTCGTTCACGCTTCTGCCTTCTGCTTCTTGGTTCGTGTTCAGGTTCGGCGAAGACCCGAACTGTGGTCTGCGCACGTGAACCTCGAACCGAACGTGAACACGAACCGAGCACGGAGAACCCAGAAGGGTGAACGACGAGAGTAAGATGACTTCCGTCGTGACCCATCGGATTGCGCTCTCGCTGCTGCTCGCGCTGTTCGGGTTCGCGGTTCGAGCCGAAGACTGGCCGGAGTTCCGCGGTCCAACGGGTCAGGGACATTCGGCCGAGCGCGGCTTGCCGCTCGAGTGGGCCGAGTCGCGGAACGTGATCTGGAAGACGCCGGTTCCCGGTCTGGGGTGGTCCACGCCGGTCGTCGCGGGCGGTCGCGTGTGGCTGACGACGGCAGTCCGAGAGCGGGGGAGCGCGTCGTTGCGCGCGCTGGCCTTCGACAGAGAGACGGGAAACGAAGTCGTCAACGTCGAAGTGTTTCGGGTCAGGAATGCCGTCCTCACGAACCCGAAGAACAGTCACGCCTCACCCACGCCCATCATCGAGGGCGACCGCGTGTACGTGCACTTCGGCGCCGACGGCACAGCCGCGCTCACGACCTCGGGCGAAATCGTCTGGAAGGCGCGTTTTCCCTATGTCACCCAGCACGGCAACGGCGGATCGCCCGTGCTCTTCGAAGACCTGTTGATCTTCAGCTGCGATGGCTGGGATGCCGCGTTTGTGATCGCGCTCGACAAGCGGACCGGAAAGGTCCGCTGGAAGACGCAACGCCGTTCTCCCTCGGACCAGGCCTACACCACCCCACTTGTGATTCGGGTCGGGGATCGGGACCAGGTCGTCAGCGTAGGAGCGTATCGCGCGGCCGCCTACGATCCGCGGTCGGGTAAGGAAATCTGGCGGGTCGCGTACGCTGACGGCTTCTCCAACGTCCCGCGTCCGGTGTACGGCCACGGGCTCGTCTACATCGCGACCGGGTTCCAGCAGCCGTCCCTGCTTGCCGTGCGCGCCGACGGCACCGGCGATGTCACCAAAACCCACACGGCCTGGACGCTCCAGCGGGGCGCGCCGCTGACACCCTCACCGCTCCTCGTCGGCGACGAGCTGTTCGTCGTCAGTGACATCGGGATCGCGTCCGCGCTGGACGCGAAGACGGGAGCGCCGCACTGGGTGCGGCGGATCGGCGGCAACTATTCTGCGTCACCGATATTTGCCGACGGGCGGATCTATTTCCTGAGCGAAGAGGGAGCGGCAACCGTGATCGCGCCCGGCACAGAGTTCCGGGTGCTGGCGAGAAACCAGCTCGACGGGACGACGCTCGCGTCGATGGCCGTATCCGGAGGGTCGATCTTCATTCGCAGCGACACTCACTTGTACCGCCTCGGCACGCCGAAATAGGCGGTGCCAGGGAGACATGGTAGGTTCGCCGTGACGTCAAGGAGGACTGTTGCATGTCAATCGTCGATGATCTCATTGAAAACCTCGTTGAACGGAATACCGTCGCGTTGAACGGCGCTTTCACCATTGCGCTGATCGAGGGCGGCATCAAGCTCAAAGGAGAGGCTTTCTCGACACTTCGAGACCAGAAGAAGAACAGAGCCATCCTGAAGATCAGCATCCCTGTCGACGCGGAGGTGAGAGTTGGAGAGATCGTCGTCCCGCTGTCAGAAACTCCGTGAGCGGGGAGGTGTTCGACCAGATGGCTCGATCCAGCAAATCATGCGGCGAGGTGACCGGCAATGTCTGACGTAAATGGATTCATCGATGCAATCGGCAGGGATGTCACCGATACGGTCGTTCCAAGATTCGAGATCCTTGCCAATGGGATCAGTGAAAAGGTTTTGGCGGACTATGGTCCCAGGGTGTCCGCGTTCGCGAATCAACTCGTAAAGGACATCATCAACGAGCAGTCGGCCACGTTCCGTGAATTCATCACGGCGGTCGTGCAAGACGTGTTTCAGCGATACCAGCCCGGACTGGTTGGCGAGCTGCACACGAAAATCGTGCGCGATGGCGTGGAAGTGAGGGGTCAGGGCGTCAGGCTCGATGTGCGACGCAGAGACACCGGAGCATCGGTGTCATCACTGGACATTCCAGTGTTCGTCAAGATCAACATCAACGAACTCGCCGTGAGCCTCCGCGACACAACGATCAAACTGGACGTGGTGCGTTAGCCGAAAGGTCGGTCAGCCATATGGACGACCGATTTGTCGTGAGTTGCCCTTATTGCGGCGAGACGAGCGAAATCTACGTTGAGTCAGACGTGACGGGTAGTTTCGTCCAGGACTGCGAGGTGTGCTGCAATCCATGGCGTGTTCGCGTCTCACGCGAAGGCAGTGAGCGCCATGTCGACGTCGGGCGCGCTGATGGTTCGGAGTAGGCCCGCGCGCTGCGGATCCGTGCTATCTTGCGAACCCGCCCGTATACACCTTCAGCTCATTCTTGAGCCGCTGCTGCCCGTCTTGCACGCCTTCCCAGCACGCACTCTCCAGCAACTGATATTCCGGTTCCGTATTGCGGCGCCAGCCGAACGCCATCGTCCACGGCCGCATATACACCTTCGGATCGTCGATCGTCGCCTGGTAGTGAATGACGTCCTGATGGAACATCGTCCAGCGCTCGACGACGTGGACCGACTCACTGTACACGTTGCCGACATGGTCGAGCCACACCCGATCGTTCAAGTTCGAAACGTCGACGACGAAGGTGTTCCCGTCCCAGCGACCGCGCGAGTCACCCATGAAGAGGCGGATGTTCGATCCGACGTGCGGCCGGGCGTCCGTTGGAATCACACGGTAGGTACGGAGTTGCTCAGCGAAGAAAAAGACATAGCCGGGCGTCTGAATGATCTCCATGGCGCCGGCGGCGTACGCCTGCCTCGGTGGCGAGTCGGGCATGCACTGCTGGACCGGATTCCAGTATGTGGCCCAGTGAGTCGCCACTTTCGCCGCAGCCCACGGCTGGTACGGAATCCTGCCGTTTGGCGGGTCGACGATCAGGCTCTGTCCACCAGAACCGTCCATCCCCTCGGGATGCTCTTCGATGTTCTCCGCGTTGCGCGCGCCAATGCGGAACCAGTACCCCTGGAAGTCTGGCCGGCCATCCGGTGTCCGCGGCGGGTTGAACGTCTTGGCCTTTTCGAGCGCGCAGCGGTGCAACACTGCGGGTTCTTCCGAGCAGCCGCCCGACTCACCGTACGGGCGCATCGGCGTCGGCCCCGACTCGGGAGGCGGCGTCGCGTAGTAGGGACGCTGGCCAAACGCGGGAACGTCCAAGCCCGACGCCATCAGTGCCACGAACATCGATGACAGCGTCCAGCGGGCAAGGTGGTTAGTCACGGTTATGGCTCCTTCCGTGACCGTTGATTCTACGCTTTTTGACACGTCTCAACTCCTCGGCTGAGGCGCTGCCTGGTTGCGAATGCACCTTCAAGGAGACCTGATGCGAGTTTGCGCTCATGCCGTCAGCGTGAATAGACTACCCGAACCATGAGGCTCCGGGGCGTTGGTGTTCTCCATCTCGCGGTGGCGCTGTCGATGAGTCAGTTGCCTGCCGATGCGCAGACCACGGGGAGCACACAGGCTTCCCAATCCGCAAACATTCCGCGCACGCGTGACGGCAAACCCGACCTGTCGGGCATCTGGCAGGGATTCAACACCGCCAACGACAACCTCCTGTCCCATTCCGCGAGCAAGGACGGTCCCGCCGGGTTCGGAGTCGTAGACGGCGACGAGATCCCGTACCGGCCGGAGGCCCTCGCCAGAAGGCAGGAGAACTTCGCCGATCGAGCGACGCGGGATACCGAGGCGAGATGCTACCTGCCGGGCGTGCCGCGCATCACCTACATGCCGTTCCCGTTTCAGATCGTTCAGATGCCGGACGTCACCACGGTCTTGTACGAGTACGTCCACGCGATTCGCCACATCTACACGAACGGGAGCCCGCATCCGCGGGGGCCCATCGAGTGGTGGATGGGGGATTCGCGCGGCCGCTGGGAGGGGGACACGCTGGTCGTCGACGTCGTGCATTTCAACGCGGACACCTGGTTCGACAGGACCGGCAACTTCCACAGCGAGGCCCTCCACGTCGTCGAGCGGTACTCGCTCATGGATGCCGATCACATCGACTACGAAGTGACCATCGAGGATCCGAAGGTGTTCACGCGACCCTGGAAGATGCGCATGGTGCTGTACCGCCGCAAGGAACCGAACTTCCAGCTTCTCGACTACGACTGTTATGCGTTCGAGTGGGAAAAGTACTATCCGTATCCTGGACTGTGATCGTGGAAAACGGAGTGGTTCGATGAGATTGCAGCAGACGATGAGAGCGTTGACGATCGGTGCGGCGTTCGTGTGGATGTCGGCGTCGCTGTCCGGTCAGGGCGCGGCGCCCCAGCGGCCGGCACCGAAACCGTGGCCCCCGACCCTGACGCCCGACGGCCAGCCCGACGTGCAGGGTTCCTGGCGTCCGGTCATCGGCGGGACCCATTCCCTGGATCCTGCGAAGAGCGGCGCCGCGGACTTCGAAGAGCGGATCACCGGAGTCGTCAAGCCCAATCCGAGCCGGATCGTGGACCCACCAGACGGCCACATCCCGTATCAGCCGTGGGCGGCTGCGTTGCAGAAAGAGCTCGCCGCCGTGTACGAAAATCCGACCAAGCCCGAGCATATCGATACGCAGACGCGGTGTTTAGTGCCAGGCGTGCCGCGGATGTACTACTTCCCGACGTTTCGCATTCTTCAGCCTCCGGGGAGCGTCGTGTTCGTCTGGGATGAGTACCACGTGTTTCGAGTTATCCCGCTGGACGGCCGGCCGCACGTCGCAGCGAACGTGAAGCTCTGGATGGGCGATGGGCGTGGTCGGTGGGAAGGAAACACCCTGATCGTCGACACGACCAACCTCAACGCGAAGTCGCGACTCGACGTCGTCGGCGATTTTTTCAGCGACAAAGCGCACATCGTGGAGCGTTTCATCTTCGTCGACGCCAACACGATGAATTACGAAGCGACAATCACCGATCCGGACGTGTTTACCCGACCGTGGACGATGCGTGTCGCTCAGAGGCGCATGCCGGACGCTGAGATGTGGGAGTGGGCGTGTCACGAAGGTGAGCGCGACGCAGCCCACACGTCGAGCAAGATCAGCGACTCTGACACCGAAAAGAAGTAGGGACTGCGCTACAATGCCGCACGCAATGCGCACTCGCAGAAGCTGAGGAGGTCCTATGGGGCGAAAGTCATTCGTTGTTGTCGTCGCAATCCTGGGGCTGATGGTTTTGACGGTCGGGCCGGCGGCTGCCCAGGATGCCAGGGCGGTCTTGCAGGCAGCATCCAAGGCGATGGGCAATTTGAAATCGGTGCAGATTACCGGCACCGGGTGGAACGCTGCCGTGGGTCAGAGCTTCACTCAGGAGCAGGACTGGCCGCGGTTCGAGGTGACGCGCTACGTGCGTACCATCGATTATGAGGCCGGCACCTCGCGTGAAGAGTTCACGCGCAGACAAGGTAACTATCCGCCGCAGGGCGGCGGCGGCACCCCGATTCAGGGCGAGCAGCAGCAGGTCTTCATGGTCAGCGGGAGCAGCGCCTGGAATCTCGTGGACGGAAAGCCCGTTCCCCAGCCGGGGTACTATCTCGCGGGACTTCCGATTGGAGAGTTCCGTCAGCTCGATATTCTGCTGACACCGCACGGATTCCTCCGCGCGGCGATGACGGCAAAGAACCCCACGGCCATCTCGCTCACGCTCGGGTCGCCGACCGGCGCGGTGACGCCGAACGGGAAGGCGACGCTCGTCTCGTTCACGGCGATGGGGAAGTACAAGGTCGTCGGGACGTTCGACGATCAGAATCTGCTCGCGCTGGTGCACACGTGGGTTCCCAACCCCGTGTACGGGGACATGCTGTACGAGTTGCGCTACCTCAACTACAAGGATTTTGGTGGCGTCAAGTTCCCCACGACGCTCCATATTCACCAGGGGGACCCGCGGTTGATGGTGGCGCATAACTCCATGGAAATCACACTGAGCAACGTCCAGCCTAACATCGCCGTTCCGGCGGTCACGGTGCCGGCGGAGGTGCAAAAGGCGACCGCGCCGCCCGTGCGCGCGGAGTCACAGAAACTGGCGGACGGCGTCTGGCTCGTGGCTGGAGGGACTCACAACAGCCTCGCCGTCGACTTCCGCGATTTTGTGACCGTGATCGAAGGGCCGCTGAACGAAGAGCGCTCGATCGCCGTGCTGGCGGAAGTCGCCCGGCTCATCCCCAACAAGCCGATCCGCTACGTGGTCAATACGCACCATCACTTCGATCACTCGGGCGGGCTTCGCACCTATATGGCCCAGGGCGCGACGGTCGTGACCCACCAGGCCAACCGCGACTTTCTCGAGAACGTGCTGTTCAGCCCTGGGGCGCGAACGATGATGCCCGACAGGTTCTCCACCTACTATCCGTATTTCAGTGGAGGCAGACGGCCGCTCCCGATTGAGACGGTCAATCAGAAGTACGTGATCAGCGACGGTGTGCGGGTACTCGATCTCTACCCGATGCAGGGGCTCAACCATCACGGGGGCATGCTGATCGCCTACTTCCCGAAGGAACGAATCCTTGTGAACGCCGACCTGTACACACCGCCGGCCCAGGGCGCAAAGCCTCCGGCGCCGAACGCCAACATGAGAAGTCTTCAGCAGAACATCCAGCGGCTGAAGCTCGATGTCGCGCAGCACGTGCCCATCCACGGGCAGCCGGGGCCGGCAGGACAGTTCGTGCAGATTGTTGGAACGGGAACGAACTAACCCGACGGACGAGTCGTTCACGCTTCTCGGTTCTTCCTTCTGAGTTCGTGTTCAGGTTCGCCGGTGAGGCGAACGAGTGAACCTGAACTGAACGTGAACACGAACGGAGAAGAGAGAAACCGAGAAGTGTGAACGACGATGCATGGCAACATCATCCCGCATACGGGCCGCGGACGAGGCCTTCGCCGCCGTCAAGCGGTTCTATTTGTCCTCGCGCGACGCCGAGCGGCGATTCGATCCAGAAATCTGCGATTTCACCTCACCAATCATTAGAAGCGGTTTCAAAACTCACGTAGAGCGCGGCTACGCCACGCCAGGCGGGCCGTGAAGGCCCGCCCTACGGTTTTGAAACCGATTCCAATCATGAATCACTAATCTCGTCGTGGTGCTCTGACAACCGCTGCAGGACGGGCGAGACCTTGACAAAGGCGTCGACGACAGCCGGATCGAAGTGCGTTCCTCTGCCTTTGAGGATGAAGGCGACGACCTCGTCGTGCGGCATCGACGGTTGATAGACCCGGCGCGAGCGGGTGGCGTCGTACACATCCACGAGCGCGATCAGTCTTCCCGCAATTGGAATCTCGTTGCCACGTAAGCCCTGGGGATACCCGGTGCCGTCCCATTTCTCGTGGTGGGTATAGACGATGTCTTTGGCGATGGTCAGCGTCAGGTCATCGCGCACGCCAACTTCTCGCTCGGTCTTGAGGATGACATCGCGACCGTGTACGGGATGCTTGCGCATCTCCAACAGCTCCTCGGCGGTGAGTACTCCAGGCTTGTTGAGGAGCCTGTCGGGTACGCCCACTTTTCCAATGTCGTGGAGCGGCGCCAGGGCTGAGAGGAGACCGATTCTTTCAGGGGTCAAATAGTCGCTGAACTCGGGACGGGTCGCGAGCTCCTGCGCGAGCACCCGCGTGTACTGCTGGGTTCGCCGTGAATGTCGCCCCGTCTCGGCGTCCCTGATTTCGACCAGGGAGAGCAGCGCCTGAACCATCACGCGCTCGGTGGTGACCTTGTCACGGCCGGCTCGATCGGCGCGGATGCGCTCGATCACGACCTGAGCACCGGTCATGACCGCGAGGGCAGAAGAGAGGCTGATGGTTGGAAACAGCGGCGACAGGACGGTGCCGTTTCGCGAGAGCAGTGAGATGGCGACAGTCCACACGGCCGTCAGGGAGGCGGCCACACCAACGGCGCCCCACGCAAGGCCGAACCGCGCCGCAAGGAGCGTGGAGACCAGGCCGAGGGCGAGCACGGAAAGAGCCTCGAGCGTGACCCCGTACTCAGGTCGGCGAAGGAAGTCCTGCTGCAACAGGTTGTCGGCGACCGTGGCCTGGACTTCGACGCCGGTGAACACCGTGTCGAGAGGCGTCGACACCACCTCCCTCGTGCCGAGCGCGCTGGTTCCGACAAACACAACCTTGTCCTTGAACGTGTTCGAATGTGCCTGACCGTTCAGGACGTCGACAGCCGAGGCATACGGGAAGGTGTGCTTGACGCCGCGGTAGCGCAGGAGGAGATTGCTCTTGCCGTCGAGTGGCACGTTCACGTCGGCGCCTCCTCCGGTATCGCTCGAGATCAGGAGCGTCGAGGCATTCACATTCGCCACGCGGAGCGCCACGCCACGGGTTCGAGTGGCTGCCGATACGGCCGCGAGCGCCAGAGCGGGATAGACGTGCCCCTCGAGCTCCACGACAAGCGGCACGCGTCTGAGAATCCCATCGGAGTCGGGCACGGCGTTGAGAAACCCCGAGGCGCCGGCCGCGCGTGCAAGGCTCGGAAGGTTGCACACAGAGGCCGTGGCTCGGAAGAACGGATCGTCCGGATGCTCGTCGCCACTTCGAACGACGGCAAGGCCAAGTGGGTGATGCACGCACTCACGCGACGATCCGCCAGGGTCGTCAAATGTCAGCGCGTAGCCCAGAACGACCCGGCCCGCGCGAAGCGCGCCGGCCAGCGCCGCGTCAGGGTTGGCGTCTGTCTCGCCCTGCCGGTCTGATTCCGCAAATACCATGTCGAGCGCAACGGTTGACGCCCCGAGATCCCGCAGGTTGCTGATCAACCGACCGATGACGTCGCGGCGCCACGGCCACTGGCCGATCGCGTCGAGGCTGCGCTCGTCGACGTCCACGATGACGATGCTGCCGCCAGGCGGGCGAGTACCCGCGGCGCGCACCATCGTGTCGTATGCGCGCCATTCGGCGCGGGCGAGCGCTGACGGCCGGTAGAGGCAGAGCGCGGCTGCGGCGAGTGTCGGCACCAGTCCGCACAGGATGAGGAGCCGACGCGGACGGACCGTCATCTGACCGAGATGTCGACGCGGCGATTGCGCGGCTCGAAGATCTCGTCTGCCGTCTGAACCAGCAGATCCGACTCGCCGTGCGACGTGACCTCGATCGCTGACTGGTCGAGGCCAGCCTCGATCAGGACGCCGCGGACCGTCTCGGCCCGCTTGCGGCCGAGGTCGAAGTTCGCCGCGATCGTGCCCGTTGTGTCGGTATGGCCGACGATGAGGAGCTCGGGAACGGGATGCTCTTTGATCGCCTGCAGAATCTCAGGGACCATGGACCGACTGTCATCGGTCAGCTCGTCCGACTCGAACCGGAAGTACAAGGTGAAGCGCTGGGGCGGTGGCGGGAGGGCAGACAGCGCGTCTCCGAAGATCCGCCGCACGTCAGACTCACTCAGAGGCGCCGCGGGCGACGGTGGCTGGTCGGCCGATGCCACTGTCGCATCGCGCGGCGCAGCAAGGTCGGTTGTTCCGGACGGGTTCGAGACGGTCGCGCGACCTACGGTGTTGCTGTCACCGTCGGGCAGCAATACCGTCAGCGTCTGACCGGGGCGCTCGGGAACTCGAACCCGCAGCGGCGCGCATGCCGACATGAATCCGGCGGCCACGATGGCGATGAGCAGGGCGGACACTCGCGCCCCATTCATTCCGGCACGACGCGCAACGCGAGCGTCGTGCCCCGGACACCGACAATCGCCGCCGGCGTTTCGAGACGGACGGAGTCGGGCGAGAGCTTGGCGATTCGTCCCGACACGTATGCGGCAATGCCGCGAACGACCTCGAGCACGAAGCCAAGCTGCCCCGCGGAAGGGGCATACGCGAAGCGAGCAAGGCGCACCTCGCTGCCCGGGCCGAGCGACACACGCGTATCGTCATTCAGCGTGATTCCGACGCGACCATCCGCGCCGGTCTTGAGGCCGTCGGCTTCGTACACCACCTGTCCAACTTGGGCGGGCACGAGGTTTCCGGCGCGGACGATGAACACCGAGCCGGAGGCAACCTTGATGCGTCCGGCGGCCGGTTGCTGAGCGAATGTTGGCGTCGCCGCCAGCAAGAGAACAACCGTAGCAACCAGCCAAGGGCCTACCCTTGATACCCCGATGAAGATTGCCCTTGGCTGGTTGGGCAGTATCTTCCTGGCGCGCGCCGCGCGCCTAGGACGGGCATACGGATTCACAGCGAGTACAGAATTCGCGTCGGGGGCCGTATAGCGGTCCAAACGCACTCCCGCGCGCAGGTGTTTGCCGTGGAGACCGCGCCGGCTTCGAAGGTTTGTCATGCGCCCCCCTTGTATCCAGGATCGATCCCGACAGATCGCTTATCGGCTTCCCAACTTAGGGGGTCCATCTGCACGAAATTGCGCAACCCCTACGAGTCAACAATGTCAAGTCGCCTTGGAGCACCACCCGAGGGGAAGCTCAGCGGTCGTCGCGAGGTCATCTGCGATACTGGACGCATCATCTCTTCCAGAGTTCTTGCTCTTGTCATATCGGCAGCCGTCGCCGCAGGCTGCGTCCGCGCACAAGCCGAGCTCCCGAGGGCACCGACCGCGACGTGCCGGGGGCTTGTCGGGTTTGCATATGCCGATGCAACCGCGATCACGTGGCACGAGCTGAGCGACCTGGCAGGTCGTCGTGCCATGGCGGAGTCCTGTAACGCAGTTGGGCCAGCGGTGTACGCCGCGCCACGACAAGACGATGTCCTCCCGTACGCGACAGTCGATAAGCTTGCCATCCTGAGTTGGAACGTTCACGTCGGCGGCGGTGACGTCATCGCGATTGTGAACGCTCTCCGCAGCGGCGGGCTCACGAACGGTGAACCGGTTCGCGATTTCGTCGTATTGTTGCAAGAGACATTTCGCGGCGGCGCCGCCGTACCGAATACGCCCGCGGGTGTCCCGATTCCCCGGCGCATCGAAGCGTTTCCTCCCTATGGGCCGCGGCAGGACATCGTACAAACTGCTCGGGCGCTGGGGCTCGGCGTCTTTTATGTGCCGTCGATGCGCAATGGCGCCGACGAAGGCTTGACCGCCGAGGATCGAGGCACCGCGATTCTGTCGACGCTTCCGCTGTCGAATCTCGCCGCCATCGAGCTGCCGTTCGAACGCCAGCGTCGCGTTGCCGCATCGGCGAGCGTGACCGGTGTCGATGCGGGTGGGAATCCGTGGCAATTGCGTCTCGTGAGCGCGCACCTGAACGCGACCGCCAGTGTCAGACGTCTGTGGCTTTTCTCCTCGGCCGTTCGGGCACGACAGGCCAGACACCTCGCGAGCGTGGTTGCCAGCGACGAAGTCCCGACGGTGATCGGCTCGGATTTGAATTCGTGGGCAGGCGGTTCTTCCGAGCCGGCCTACACGGAACTTCGTGTCCGCTTTCCACAGACATCGATTCCCGGCGGACAGCCGACCTTCCGCGGCGGCAGGATGCTCGATTACGTGTTCCTACGGGTACCGCCGGTGTGGGTGGGGCAGCTCCGCACGATCGGCAACTTCTTTGGATCCGATCACCGTCCGCTCATCAGTTGGATCCAGTTTCGGTCGTCGCCCTGATGCGAGTGTCACCCCACGATTCAACTTATCTGCCGCTTTTTGCGCAGTCCCGGCACAGCTCCTGCTAGTTGTGGTCAGCGGAGGCATGGATGCTGCTCTTTCTCGTCATCCTACTCAGCGCGCTCTGGCTCGTCGGTATGATCACTACCACCACGTTTGGCGGGTGGCTGTACGTCGTGCTAGTCGTGGCAGTAATTTTCTTGCTGATTAGGGTGATTCGGGGCCAGCCGGTCTAAGCCTCCACCGAGACAAGCTCATCTGCACACTTTTTGCGCAGTACCGATTGACCGCAGCGATGCGTATCGGCTAACGTCCGAGCGCGACATATCACTGCGATCTCGCGACCACTGATTTTCACATCAGTCCGCTCCCCGGCCCCGAATCGCGCGACCCAGACTCACCGGATACGGTGACGCCGCTCACGTAAGCGGCTCTCGCTGTCGCGCCGCCGCGCAAATCCTCCGCGTGGATCTGGACAGGGGGGACCCATGCGCGAGCACCTGTACACCCACCTCGCCGCGTTGTCGGCCATGCTGACGCCGCGGTCGCCACGCGACACCGAAACGCTCGGTCAGCTCGAGGAGCTGCTGACTCAGGGTCACATGGGCGACCTCTCCGCGGTCGGCGCGCGGGAGCTGTCAATCGAGCGCGCCACCTGGTACGCGCCCGAGAGCCTTTCAACCGAGCGCCGAACGCGTCTGGAGCGGCTGGTCGAGAAGGCGGATCCGGACAAACCGCCCCGGTACCGAGTGTTTCGCCGAGAAGCGCCGCTGACCAGCACAGCGCTGGATGTCACGGCGCCCATCTGGGGTCGCGGCGCCGCGATCGAGCGGACCGTAGGTCCGCTCACGAGCAGCGATGGCCGGCAGATCTGGTTCGACTTCTATGCGGTCGTTCGGTTGGTGCCGGTGTATCTGGCCGGTGACGCTCAGCCGGCGTTCCTGTGCAACATGCCGCAGCCGCAGGCTGGCCCCTCCAAGCGGCGGCGAGTTCGCGATGCGAGCCGGATACCGGGCGCCGCGTTCGAGCTTGCTGCGGGCAGCGTCTGGATCCGCGCGAACCTCGTCGCCGCAGGCGCGCCAGCCACTGCGTATATCGGCCTTCGGATCAGTGGCGGCGGTCTTGTGTTCAACCCGCCACCAGCCGACGTCGAAGGCAAGCTCACGATACCGGCGGGTGGGCAGTGCAGCATGCAGCTCAAGCTGACAGCGGAAGCACAGAAACCCGCCGACAACACGAAAGCCGGCGGAGATGCCGCCGGAGCAACGCTGACGACTCCGGCGACCGTCTCGTTGGAGTTGTCGCAGGGCAAAGCGTTGCTGACCCAGGTCGACCGTGCGGAGTGGAGTCTATATGGCGACAAGCTCGGCTTCGCCTGGCGCGAGGACGCGATGCCGGTGTACGAGCCGCTCTTGCAGGCGGTGGTCGTCCCGTTCGAAGCGTCCACGAGGCAGTTCAAAGTCGGCAGCACCAAGTCTCCGTTCGCCACGCTTGACGGTGACGGGAAGCTCGTTCGCGCCGGATGGACCCTGCCGGTTGCGACCATCGACGTCGACAATCCGACCGACGCGTCTGGCAGCGGCGGGATCGCCATTCAGGCCAACTCCAACCTGACACTGAGCTGGCGCGGCCTGCAAGATGGCCCCGTGCGGCTGCCAACTCCCTGGATCGTGCTCTTTCCGGGCACGGTGGTCATCATCGATCCGGCCGCGTCGAATCTGTACGCCCACCAACGCTTCCGCTTGTGGAAGGACGCCGACTCGAAATTCCGGTCCGAGCTGACGCTCCGCTACACGGACGCGTTTCTGCTGATCTACGTTGCCACAGCAACCGGCAGCGAGGTCGTCCTTGCGTCGGTGAACGCTGACGCGCGCCTCGATCGTCCCGTTGACGTGACGGGCACCCCCCTTGGCGTGCATTCGCTCGGCTCTGCGATGTTGCTGGTCTATACCGATACCCAGCAATCCGTTCTCCTCTACGAAGACAACATCCTCATCGACAGCTTGGACCAGGACGCCACGTGGCCCGTCGAGCCCGGTACGGCCATCGCCCTTGCCATCCGCAACGCGCTGTTCACCACCACGCCCGTGAACAGCCTCTTCTTGTTCGCGACGCTCAGAGACGAGGAAGACGTGGAGCAGGGCTCTCTCTTCCTGGGCATGGGTCTGTACGGATTGCTTCCGACGCTCCCCGACCCGTACGCCGCGAACGTGGCCTTGCTGCGCAGACAGGGTCGTGTCGACCAGCGCACCAGGCAGGCCACTCTTCTGCTGATTGCCAACGTGGCGTGGACGAAAGAGGCGAGCGACGAGGTTCCGGACCGCGTCGTCACCAGCTTCGCGTTTGCGCCGCTCGGAACCCAGGAGCAGACTATCGCCACCTGGTCGCAGGCGGCGCCTCAGCTCCAGCCATCGACACTCGCCCGCGCGGCAACGTTCACCGCCGTCGCGTCAGCCGGTCCCCAGCCGACGGCCGCGGCCACCACGCCGGGACGCACGCCGGAAGAGGATTGGGATCGCGCCTTTCAACGGTTCTACCGCGAGCAGTTCGCGCTGCTCGACGTCTCGACGAAGGCCGACCAGATGGGCGTGAGCTTCGCGTGGTTCAACCCGCGATCGATCGAGGACGCCGATTACATCTTCTACGAGGTGTTCAAGCCCAAGCCGTCGGATCCACCGGCATCGCCCTATCCGCTGCAGGTTCGCGAGCTCGATCTCTCGGCGGAGAGCCGGTACGTGCGAGCGTTCACCGTGCCTCAACTGAGCTGGGAGCCGCTCTTCAATCTGACGGCGTCGCCAAACGTCAACGATCCGCCGTTCGGCTTCAATCTCTACCCGAACGACGGCGGACCGACGCGTCTGTTCAACGACAGCGTGGAGCTCGTGCCGATTGCTCCGATACCGGTGACCGAATTTCTGGTGCAGGACTTCGCGCTGCGGGCCACGGGCTTCACAGGCGCACTCTTCACGCTGCCGTTCGGGTTGCGTGCGTTCGCGGAGTTCAGCCGGCAGAACCAGTTCAACGCGGCGCTCGACGCGGCGAAGGTCGCGTTCAACCAGCCCGAATACGACGCCGGGGAGCTGCGCGGCGCCCTGCAGCTTCGCGTCGATGCTCCGCCTCACCCTGCGGAGAGCCCAATCTTCAAGGGCAGCACGCTGCAACTGAGCAACGTGCTCCGCCCGGACGGCACACCGACCTCCACTGGCACGCTGGGATACAGCGTCGGCTTCATCTTCAACAACGAGTTCTTCTACGACGGCAACACCGGCTACAAAGATCGTGGCGTCCCGGTCAAACGGATCGATTTCTGCGGCTACGGCGCGAGCATCTTCAGCCATTGGCAAAATCCCAACGCGGCGATCGCCGCGACCAGTCAGGCCAGGTTCGACGTCTTCGTCGGGCGGACCGGACACGAAGTCATTCAGGTCAGGAGCCTTCTCTACCCGTGGGGCATCCGAGTGGTCCGCACCATCACCATCTTCCGCGTCAGCAGCGCCAACGTGTTTCGCTTCGACACCGGCTGGCAGGCGGAGTCGGACGGCATCTACGACTTTCGCTACAACGTCTACAGCCCGGTCTACGCCATCCTTCCCCAGCCGAATCCGTACGAGTTCCATCCGGGCATCGTCAAGGGCGTCTTTCGTGTCCGCAACATCCGCGAGACGAACGCGGTGCCCAATTTCCAGACGACGTGGAACAAGCAGAACGGCGACCCGTACGTGGACGACAACGGCATCCTGCGCACGGTGGATGCCGCGACGCCGGCGACCGAGCGCAGCCCGGCGGTGAATCTTCAGCCGGTGTACTTCGACGCCGATGTCGCCATCGATGGCGTTGTCAGCGGCGCGAAAAGCGGCCGCGTGCCGTCGAAACAGATGCTCGGGTACGTGCAGCTTGCGCCGCGCGGCGAGCCGCTTCCGCCGTCGTTGTTCGCCCAACTGCTCAACGCGCAGTTCGGCGCGCTCGGCGGTCCGATCGATTGCGTGATCAATATCGCGAACAGCGGACAGCGGATGCGTCTGAGCCGCGCCGACGTCAATGCCTCGCAGACCGCCGCGGGCGACGCGATCTTCGTGAGTGCCGCGCGCGGTGCGGCACTCCTGCCGAAGGATGGCGCATGGAGCGTGGTGCAGCACAATCACGGAAGCGGTGAGGTCTCGCCACTCGATCCGCAAGCCACCGTGCCGCTCATCCGGCGCGGCAAGCTGAACTCCGCCACGCAGACGACGGATGCAGTGGCCAACGATCTATTCCGGCTTGCCAACCCCATCGACCTCGTCCGGCCGCCGGATGCGAGCACTCGCAACTACGGGTTGCTGCAGTCCACAGGCACGCAGAAGGCGCTGTTCCGTCTGCCCAGCTTCAAGACGGGCGTCGATCAGCTGATGGGCGCGCCGCCTGATTTCGCCGACGCCTATCGCATGCTGAACTCGGTGGGCATCTTCCCGAACGTGCAGGATGCGCTGCCGCTCGCCCTCGGCGCGTTCAAGGCGCGGATCGTGGAGGAAGGCTACAGGCTGCTCGACCAGGCAAGTCCCGACAGCGTGTTCGAGCAGCTGCTGCCGCCCGGGCCGCTGTATTTGATCAATGAAGAGTTCCTGAAGCTGTACGTCGAGTACGCGAAGAAGGACAAGAACGGCACGACCACCGCCGACGGTCGGGTGCGATACGGCTTTGACGCCATCGCAGATGACTTTGGCAAGAAGTGGCTGTCGAAGGTCAACGACATAGGCATGGTTGTCGATCTGGGCCCGCTGAAGCGCCTGATGATCATCAAAGGGAGGTTCGATGCCGAAAAGGGCGCCGACCCCGCGTTCATACAGCCGGAGCTCGAGTTCAGCGACGCGCTCCAGCCGGTGCTCGACATCCTGCAGATTCTGCTCAGGCTGCAAGGTGGCGATTACAAGGCGGCCTTCCAGAAGGGGCTGGAGATCGCCATGAGCAACTCCGCCGACAGCTGGAACTATGCGTTCCATGCCAAGAAGGAAATCCCGCTCGTCAAGTTCCCTCCCGGTCCCGCCTACGACAACCCCACGAATCCGCTGAAGCTCGAATGCCACCTGGCGGTGGGCGTCTATTTCAACGAAGCGCTCGCGATTCCGAGCTCGCCGGGTCAGCTCATTCCGTCGGCCGGCGCGTTCCTCGAGTTCGGCGGACGGCTCTCGGTGATGTGCACCAGCGTCGGTGGCGCCACGGTGTACGCGACCGGCGCCGTCGACCTGCGCACGGCGGCCGACATCAAGACGGGGCCGTCGCTCTACATGAAGTTCGGGTTCGGCGCCGAAATCGTCGCGGGCATTCCCGTTGTCGGCACCGTGTCCATCCTGTTCATGGCTGGTGTGGAGATCACACTGAGCACCAGTGAGCTTACGGTTGCGGGATTCCTGCTGTTCAAAGGGCGCGCCGAGATCCTCGGCGGCATCGTCACCGTGACCATCATGATCGAGGCGAAGGGCATCGTGAAACGGCTGCCAGCGCCGGCTGAGCGCACCGACATGATCGCGCAGGTCACGTTCGGGCTCGATATCAGCATCTTCATGGTGATCAACATCAGCTTCTCGAAGAGCTGGCAGGAAAGCCGTCAAATCGCGTGAAAGGACACGGACAGCCATGGATTCTCGCTTCGCCATTCTGACGTTCCCGCAGCGCTACGACGGCGGAAGCCTCCACTTGCGGATGCTTCTCGTCCCGCGCCTGAGCGCCGCCTGGAACGGCGACCCGCTGCAGCCGCTGATCCAGAACTTCCCGAACGCCGGCGATACGACGCCGGCGTTCGCAGATGCCAATCTGCAGCTCGAGGCGCGGGTCATGAGCGGCCTCGAGCGGTTCCCGGTCAATGCTCCCGTCGATTTCACAGGAGCGCTGCCGCAGGCGAGCGGCGTGAGGCCCAATGCGCGCGCCCTCTTCCAGGAGCTGATTGCTCCCGGACCCGGACGTTTTCAGTTGTCGCCCGCTGCGCCCCAACTGGCCGAGCCGGTCAAGCAGGAGATCTTCATCAAGAAATACCTGCCACGCAGCTACCGGGGTGCTTTTCTCTTTACGGGCCCGCGCACGCCCGATGCGGTCACGGACGACAGCTACCACTGCGCGATCAAGGAAACCAAGGATCCAAATCCGTCCTTTCAGCCGTCACCCGACACCGTGAGCTGGGGACAGATCTACGCGTTCTGCCTGCGTCATGCTCAACTCGCCATCCAGCTCGGATTGATACGGATGGCAAGTGTCGCGGTCGACGCGGCGCTCTTCGAGACGGGCGGCTTCGTGTACGTCGACCTTGCCGCGGGCAGCGATTATGGGGCGCAGGCGGCGGCAGACTTCACGTTCCTCAAGCGATACGCGGCTCGCATTCCTCCGTTGACCGGTGGAGCTGCGCGTCAGCTTTTCGCGGCGGTGCAGTTTCCCGTCTTGTTAGACGACCCCGTTGTGCCCGGCCCTCCTCCGGCGCCGGGCAACTATGACGCCGTGTTCGTCGAGGCTGCAGACTACGACGACGGCTTCGCGAAGATCGTGCACGGCACGCAGCCGGTCAGTCAGAACATCCTCGCCGAGGACCCCGATGACTTCGCACCGCTGACCGACATCGGCATCCGTCTGGCGTGGGACGACGAGCAGATTCTGATCTGGCAGAACCGTCAGCTCAAAGAGGATTCAACGGTGCCGCCGGTGCCCGGCGAGCCGCAGCGGCTCGACGCGCCGATGGGCGTGTTCGGGTATCGCATCGATGGACGCGAACACGGTGGCGCCGACTGGCACAGCCTGGTGCGGGTACAGAGCAAGGCGCCTCTGACACTCGGCGCGATTGCGCTCGGGGAGCCAGGTCAGGTCTTCGAGGGCGAGCTCGGCGTCGAGGTGCACCCGATGCAGCTCGACGGCAACCAGGCGACCGGTCAGTTCTGGATGCCCGCTTACATGTCGCAGTGGAACGGGACGTCGCTGGTGCTGCCCGACGAGGACGCCGCGGCGCTGTTCAAGACAGAGCTGGCGGACGGCACGGCGGCCAGTCTGGGTCGCATGTACAACCCGATTGGATTGGCCCAAGTGCCGTTGCGGTACGGCCACACCTACGACTTCAGGGTCCGGTTGATGGATCCAACAACCGGCGGACCTGATGCAACCGATCAGCCCGTCCACGAGTCGCCTGCCCCAGTGGCGACCCTCTCGTTCCGTCGCCATGTCGTACCGGAGCCGGTACGCGTCGCCGATCTTCCGCGCTTTCCTGACGCCGAGCTCGACACGCCGTTTTCGGGGAATCAATTGGAGGTTCGTCGGCCGCTGCTCGGCTATCCGAGCGTGGTGTTCACCGGAAAGTATGCGGATCCGATTCCGTTGCTGCAGGCGGCCTCCAATGCGGCGGTCGGTCAGGAGAGCTTCGGCATCCCGGACCCGGACGTACAACGCGTGCGCATCGACGTCGAGGTACGCACGTTGAAGATGGACAACCTCCTGTCACTCTCGGGCCGGGACGCGTACATCCACCTCTACACGACCGAGCGCGACTTTTCGAACGACGTCAATCAGCCGAGGATCATCCCGTTGGAGTTCCGCGACGCCGCGGTCCTGAATTTCCAGGATCCCAACAATCTCGGAGATCTCGGTGTGACGCAGGCGGAGATCGATGCACTCGACCAGCTCGTGCTGCCGAGAGGACGCGACATCCGGCTGACGATTCGTGCCGTCGCGGACGAGAACGCCGTCTACTTCGCACCATCCGCCCACGTCGGCAAGCCGATTCAGGTGCGCGTGCGACGTGAGTCTACCGACGAACGCGAGCTGTTTGCCGACTTCAGCGAGGCCAAGAAGATCCGCGGCATCTACCTGCAGCCCGATCCGACGCCCGTCTTCAACGGCACATTCCACCAGCTCGTGTTCCAGCGGACCACGGAGGGAAGCCCTGCGATCATCGAGCGCCTGGCACAGCAGCTCGGCACCGATCACAAAGGTCTCACGCTCGTTGGCAAAGAGGGCGAGCGCGTGATCTTTGGCTGCGCCCGTCGCATTCGACACACGCTCGCGCCGGACCACTCGTCGCTGACGTTTGCCGCGAAGGAGGATCTCGTAAACCATTGGCTCGTTGCGCTGACGCTGCAACTCGATCGCGACTGGACGTGGGATGGCCTGCAGTCCGTCGGCTTCGAGATCTTCCGCACGAAACAATTTCAATCCGACACGGAGGTCGACGACAACGACGACAAGCCGATCGGCGACTGGGAACTGATCCCATCGGCGCCGATGCAGGCGCTCACGTCGCCGCAGCGCAGCCGTACCACGTTGATCTTCCTCGATGCCGTCGAGCCTCAGTCTGCGTTGACCCTGCTCACAGACCCGACCGAAACACGGTTTCCAGACACGATCGCGGTCGACTATCGCGTGGAGACGCGTTTCCGCACCGCACCTGCGCAGTCAGATCCGCCGGAAGAACTGCACGTGGTGCTGCCGGTGACGACTCCACCCGCGCAGGTGCCGCGCATCGCGTCGGCCGGCATTGCGCTATCGAAATACGAACGGGATACCGCCTACTCCCAGACCGGCGCCCGTCGGCGATTCCTGTGGGTGGAGTTGGAGGAGGCTGTCCGCGATCCCAACGACGAGGTGTTCGTACGGCTGCTTGCGTACGGGGCCGATCCGCTGCTGTCGGACAACCGGCTGGAAACGTTCGTGCCGCCGGAGGAGCCTGCGCTGCCGATCGATCCCGAGCTGATACGCGTCATTACACCTGGACAGACCGACGATCTGGCCGGAATTTCCGCAATGGTGCAGCTCCAGCCATCGGGCGGCAGCAACCGACATTTCCTGATGCCGCTGCCGCCAGGGCTTCATTCGGACGGCCCGGAGCTCTTCGGGCTCTTCACGTACGAGGTGCGCATCGGGCACGCGCACATCTGGTCGACGGCGCAGGGACGATTCGGGCGGCCACTGCGCAGCACGGGCGTGCAGCACCCGGCTCCGACGCTCTTCTGCACGTCGCAGCGCAACGAGCAGGAGGTGCTGGTGGAGGCGCCGTTCGCGGTGGCCGTGCTGAACGGCAAGAACATCACCGCCGACCCACCGCGCACCGACATCTGGGCCTTGCTCTATGCCCAGGTCCGCCAGGCTGACGGCAAGGATTACCGGAACATCCTGCTCGACGATCGCAAGCTTCGGCTGGTGCCGCGCGCGCGCGGTCGGCTCACCGATCCGGTCGGCAACGTCATCATCGGCTTCCAGAACCAGGACGCGCCCGCACGCGGGACAACACGGTGGACGCAGGACGAAATCTCACAGATGTTGCGCGACCTGGGATTGCCGCAGGACTCGCCGCTCAGCGTGTTGTGCGTGGAGATGATGCCGACGCTCGCGAGGTTGCGCATGCAGGCGGCCGGCTTTGCGACGGTCGCCGGCACCGATGTGGCCACCGGCGTACGCCTCGAGCGATCCGGCATGGCCGGGGCGGCGATCGCCGTCCCCGACGAAGGGATACGCCCGCTGTCGGACGCGCTGGGGCACTATCGGATTCTCCGGACTTCGCCGCTCACGCCGGTGCCGGCGGTGTGCTGTCCGACGTGCTGATGGCAGGGATTCGCGCAGCGCATGCCTGATGTCTTCCTCAGTTACGCGCGTGAGGATCGTGAGCGCGCCCGGGTGCTGGCGAGCGCGCTCGAAGCACACGGCTGGTCTGTATGGTGGGATCGCAAGATCGTTGCAGGGCAGACCTTCGATGAGACGATCGAGCAGCAGCTCGGGACCGCCAAGAGCGTCGTCGTCCTCTGGTCGGACCATTCCATCGGCTCTGAGTGGGTGAGGAACGAGGCCGCCGTCGCATCAGAACGCGACGTCCTCGTTCCGGCGCTTCTTGACAACGTCAAACAACCGCTCGAATTCAGGCGTCGGCAGGCGGCCGACCTGACCCGCTGGACGGGTGATCCCACCGACGCCGAATTCCAGGGACTCGTCGAAGGCATCGCTGCGAAAACGCGAGTTCCGACGCGGCCGCATGCGACTCCACCGGTTATTCAGCGTGCGCGGCAATGCCGAGCGGCGCAATACGAACATCCAGGGATCGGTCGCGCTGCTCGACGGGGACGGTGGAAATTACCGCGAGATCGTCCGGTTCAACGAAATCGACGTGTCCTACAGAAAGATCGGCACATTCCTCGTGCGAAACGACGGCCCCATCATCCTCAACGTGCAGAATAACGACGACACGGTGCGATATACGCTGAGGCTCGCCCAAGCCGGAACCGAGCGCCGGGACGTCGAACCGACGGGAGCGAGATCGCCGGTGAGACGCTCGAGATAATTCTCCAGGACGCCACAGGGAGTGCGCGTGTGACGGCACGCCGACGAGGCGCTCAAAATCGCTAACCGAGGTCTTCTCTCACCGCGTGCACGCCGCAGGCGGCGAGTTACCTCACATACCAGTGGGCCGACATCGAGAAGCCGAACCCGCCCAGCTCGAAGCCGTTGAACGTTTTCGGTGCCCACTGCTGTCGGAGGTCCGCGCTCAGGGCGAACTGCGGAAGGTTGGCCCACGTAAACTCGGCGCCGCCGAAGATCTGGGAACCGATGCCGCTGTCAACGGCGTCAGAGACGCCGAGTGTGCTTCTGAGCGTCGAACGATAGATGTTAATGCCCGCTCCAATGTACGGCCGTGTCCAGATCGCATTCGTCACCAGATTGGGCGGCGAGTAAATGATGCTGGGCGCAAGCTGCAGCGACCGCAATTGCTCGGGAGCAACGGCGCTCGTATACGTCGCCCGGCCAGCTTCGATCTGCACACCGAGAGGACCGTGTGTCCACGCCCGGCCGGTGGCGGCAAATCCAATCGCCCGCGTGCCAATTCGGCCGCCCAACCCGATGGCGTGAGATGGGAGTGAGGGAGCAGGTCCTGAGGTCGTGCTCGTGCCTGGTACCTGAGCAACCTGAACTGCCGTTGTCGATGAGTCTGGTTCGGATGCCGAGCCCGCGATCGACGATCCCGCCCCCGTGGCGCGGCGTGCCTGAAGAGCGGCGCCACGTGAGATCGTGCCCCACGTCACGTGCAGGTAGCCCGCACCATCCTCGGCTTCCGGCCATGAGACGCGAACCCAGCTTCCGAGCTCGCGCGTCACCTCGAAGGTCTTACCGCGCGGCGCTTTCCCGATCACGGCGCTGCCCGTGCTGGGAGCCTTGTGGACGTCGGCCGACGTCGTGGTTACAACGAACAGCGCGTCCTGCGCGTACAGTGGCGACGTGCCCATCACGAGCACCGCGGCAACGGCGGCAGCATAATGACCCATCTGTGTACTCCTCGCGCCATGCGAACATCGACCCAAAATGACGGTTCTGTGATCGTCATGGGCCGGCAGGCCCTGAAATCGCGCCAATCCCCGTCAGATGGCCTTCTGGAGCAAAGGACGTGCTTGCTGGGGGCAAGTCGGCGGGTTTAGGGCCCACGTGCCAGGTCTAATCCCACCGGCTTTCAGCCGGTGAGCTTTCAGCAAGTCCGGTCTGATCGGCAGCTGCAGACAGGCGAGCACGTGGGCCTAGTGGTACCACAATCGTTACTATGAAAGAACTACCGCACGAAGGCGGCGCGGTTGCGACTTTCAGTCGCGCGCGGAGTCTACCGCCTTTCAGGCGGTAGTTCTTTCAAGCTGGTAGGATCTTCACGGGGCACCGCTCATGCACATTGATGTTGAACTGCCAGAAGACATTGCCAAGCAGCTCCAGGACGAATGGCGGGATTTGTCGCGAGGTGCTCTCGAAGCCATCGCCAGTGAGGGCTATCGAGACGGTTCGTTGACGCGCGACCAAGTGGGGCGGCTATTGGGCCTGTCGTTCTGGGATACCGAGGCGTTTCTCAAGCAGCGCCAGGCGTATCTGGCGTACACGGAAGAGGACTTGGAGCAGGACCGGAAGGATATTGATCGCGCCTCGCGGCAATGACGGTCGTCTCGAATACCTCTGCTCTGAACTACCTAGTTCTCATCGAGCTTCAGCAACTTCTTCCGGCGCTCTTCAGCCGGGTTCTCGTTCCCGAGGCCGTTCTTCGAGAGCTCCGTTCTCCAGCGGCGCCCGGCCAAATTGGCGCATGGTTAGACACCGCGCCAGATTGGCTTGAGAGTCGCGTCGCCGCCGATATTCCGACAGAACTTCGGCAGCTTGGTCCTGGCGAGCGTGAGGCGATCGCTCTGGCCGAATCAGTCGATGGCGGCCTTGTTTTACTGGACGAGAGGAGGGCGCGCGGCATTGCGCGCCGACGCGGATTGGCGGTGACCGGAACGTTGGGCGTGCTTGATTTGGCTGCAGCTGGTGGACTCGTGGATTTGGCCGATGCGTTCGAGCGGCTTGCCAGTACGAACTTCCGGGGATCGCCGCGGCTCTTGCGCTCACTCTTGAACAAGAGGCCATAGGTGAAATCGATCGAGAGGCCGCGCCGTGCATATTGAACTCGAAGAAGATTTGGTGGCCTTGCTCAAAGAGCTGGCACAGTCTGCTGAACGAAAGGCGCGAGAACTGATCGTGCTCGGACTCTACCGCGAAGGCGAGCTATCAAGCGGCAGGGCCGCAGAGTTACTGAGCATGGAGCGTGCAGATTTCATTCGACATGCCTCGGCGTTGGGAAAGGGAGTTGTTCAGAGTGCAACAGACGAATTCGTCGTTGTGACTGGTACGGAGACGCACTACGTCCTGGAAACGCCGGCCGTTCCGGACTGTCCGTTTCATGATTCTGTTCGTGCGACTCATGCCGGGGTTGCCGCCGGGCCGTTGCTGTTGATGCGGTCCACAACCCCGCGAGCGTTCTTTTTCTCCGGTGAATCGCACCATTGCGGACACCGTGCAGTTGCAGACGCGAAAGCTGGCGTAAACACCGACGCGAATGTCGCCGCGCGCGGCCCTCGAAGTGGTTCGCGCGGCCAAGCCTTCTGCGAATTGTTTAGATTTGAGACTCGGCTGTGCTGCCGGACCTGTGCATTCAAGAGGGTGTGCACCAAGACTCAGGCATTGGCGCTTATGCCTTGTACGCGTCCAGCCTAAGTGAGGCGACCCAAGGGCACGTTCCTATTTGAGAATGGCCTGCCACGCGTCGCGCGAACTCGAGCCCTCAACTCAGGCGCTCAAAGAGGGCGAGAGGTTTGTACCTCCTCCGTCGAGTTCGCCCTGCTGAGCTGTGACCAAACTGTGCCCGCGGCGAACCAGCGGCACCCAATGTCAGCCAACGCGACACACGATCACGACGAACAACCGATCGGCGAAACTGATTGACGTGATGTGATTTCTCGCGCGATCGCGCGAGTCACCGATCGACGAAAAAGGACCGGGGATGGCCCTGCAAACCGATGTCCGGCTCAGTTGACCGCGCGATGGCGGTCTCATGTTGTGCGTGACAGCAGGCGAGCCTGGGATATGCTGACCTCTTCCCGCAGGGCGCCATGTGGAGGAGGGGAGGTCGGTGATGGGTGATGTCGACTCGAGGGTACGCAAGGCCAGAGCCAGGGCAGAGACCGCCGAGCGCGATGTGAAATCAACAGAGCGACTCGCCGCCGCTGCCCAGGAACGCGCGCAACGCGCGAGGCTGGCAATGAAGAAGGCGAAGAAGGAATCGAAGAAGGCGGGCAAGGCCGCGCGCAAAGCGCGAAAGGCGGCCGACGCGGCCAGCAAGGCCTTCACCAAAGCGACGGCTCGCGTCACAAGGGCGGAAGCGCAGGTGTCACACAGGGCAAAAAAGAAGCGCGTCACCGTGGAGGCTGCCGCGACGAAGAGTGCGAGGAAGGTCGCTCCAAAGAAGACCGTTGCGATGAGAGACACCCCAGCCAGGGTCACCCCGAGGAGAGCCGCGTCGCGGAAGCACGTCTCTCCGGGGCCCGCGTCCGCAGCGGAGACCTCGGCCGTGGAACCGTTGGGCGAGCCCGACACCTTCCTATTGGGTGAGTCGACTCTTTAGCTGATGTGCGTGATATGCGATTCGTGAATGGCGATTGAACGGAGAACGACAAATCACCAATCACGAATCACATATCACCAATCGATTCAGTTGGTCGGCGTTGCGCCCGGGCGCGGTGTTCCCTTGATCGTCGCGTAGACCTGGGCGATGTGTACCGTTCGATGCGTATCCCACCGCTCGAACCCCTTGTAGGCGTCGAGCGTGAGGGTCTTCTGGATCTCCGCCAGACTGCGTCCGGCCGCAATGCCCGCCGCAACGCCCGTCGACAGATCCTCGAGGTACTGGAGCGACATGGCGGCGTCCTTCCTCGTCCCCATCAGCGCGTGGCCGGTCGCCGCGTGCTCGAAGTCGAGCGCCATGATCGTGCGCAGAGCGTCGATATACGCGCCAACCGTCGGGCCGATGTTCTGCGGCAGGCGTTTGACCTGCAGCACGTCGGCGCTGAACACGGCGCGCTCGTCCGGGAAATAGAGCGCCGTACTGTCGTCGGTGTGCGCGACGCCGAGGTGCACCATCATGACGCGCTTGCCGCCGAGCGTCACCGTGTGCCGATCGCGGAAAGTCGTGCTGGGAAGGTACACATCGTTGACCGACCCACGAATCAGCTCAGCGCCGTTGAGAACGCCGCTCTGGTTCTCATCGAACAGGTCGAAGCGGTCCGCCGTTGCGCCGGTCGCCTCACTGCGCTCGATGAGACCGTTGCGGTTGGCGTCCATCTTCACCGCGCCCGCCGGGAGTGGCGGGTTTCCGGGCGGTAACGCCACCCCTGCCCGCATGTTCGCGTGGCCGACGAACTCGGCCGTATCCGCGAAGACGACCCCGCCCGACGCATGATCCCAATCCTTGTGGGTGTATAGGACGTAGCGGACCGGCACCTTGAAGCGCGTGGCGAACTCCGCCTTGAGCCACCGCGCGAAGTCGCGATTGATCGGGTCCGACATGATGATGCCCTGAGGTGTCACCAGGAACACGGTGTAGTGGTTGTCGTTCTGCGCCCGGTACAGTTGGCCCGTGATGTTCACGATGCCGCGTGGCGGCGGTGTCTGCTGAGCGAATGCGCTCGTCACGACCCCTGCCAGCGCGGCAACGACGATCAGGATAGAGGTGAAAGTATTTCTCATGATGATCTCCTTGCGGGCATAGCCTACTTCATTCAGGGCCGGCCCGGAGCGACGCTTTCTTTCGTTTCGTTCACGCCGGCCAAAGGAGTGCCGAGCGTTGCCTTGAGCTTGTCGAACGGGTCGACGAGCGGATCCGGCTTCGTCCAGTCGATGCCGACGATGCCGTACAACCAGGCCGGCATGGAGACCGGCTCGATGAGCAGCGGAATCAACCGGCGCTTTCGGTCGCCCATGTCGAGCACTTTGCTGATGAGCGCTTCTTCCTCGGTGTTGCCGCTTTCCAGGTAGCGCGGCGAGATCACTGCGACGGTGAAACGGCTCTCACGGATAGCGCGCTCCATTTCCTGCAGGAAGCTGGCATTGGCCGCGAAGTCCCGCGCATCGATTGCCACGCGATAGCCGTCGGCTTCGAGCGCCGCGACGAGCTCTCTCGCGAACGTCTTGTCGACGCCGTCGTGCCGATAACTCACGAAGACGTCGTAGCGCAGCGGTGTCGCCGGCGCGGCCCGTGGGGGCGCTGCGTCCCAGCGAACAGGCGCCAGTATCGTGGTCGGGGCCGCCTGAGCCGTCGCCAGCAGACACACGACGAGAAACGGAATCCACAGAAAATAGGTGCCGCTGATGAACGCGCTGCAGCGGCCGATCGAGGACTCTGTCCAAATTCTTTCCGGGACACCGGCAGCATCGAACAACAGATCCCCGTTTGAAAGGTCCGGGTTCGCTCGTGTGTATGCCGCTCCAAGCGGCGTGAGCTCCGTGCCGATGATGACGGTGGTGTTCCCGTAGCGCGCGGTGCACGCACGCTGCGCGTACTCGCTGCCGAAGAACGATCCCAATCCCAGCGCGAGCGCTGCGACGGCCACCATGGCCCAAATCCGCGGTTGCGCTGTGCTCGGCCACAACAGAAACGGCAGGATCGCGAAGGTCACGATCGCAGCGGAGGCCAGCGACGCGAACGCCCATCGTTGCGCGGTCTCGGTTGCGTCAATCGCCGGCGGCAGGGGGGTCAAGGCGGCAGCGATTGCGGCAAGCAGAGTAGCCGCAAGGGCGAGCCACGTCCGTTTGTGGCGCCCGAGCAGACGGGCGCCCCTTGTCATCGCGGTGTCGCTGGGACTGAAAGATCGAGGAGCAGCTCCATCCTTCCTTCACCAACCTTGACGACGGTCCGTTCGCCAAGCCTGGCGGTGGCCGGATCGCGCACCCACATGACGTACCTGCCCGGCACGAGCGTTTCTTGGGTGGGACTGCTCAACTGAGGGAAAAGGTCTGGGGTGGCGTTGGTTGCCGCTTCGAAAATCCTCGGCATGTAGAACACCTGCCAGCTCTTGCTCTCCACGCCTGCCTGCAGGGTCCTCACACGAACGGTCACCGATCCTCCCAACCTGCCTCCGCTCTTCGCGCAGTGTTCGAGCTTGGTCTCGAGATCTTCGGCAACCGCCTGAACTGTTGCGGCCAGACCTTCGACTTCGCCGGCCTTCAACGCAGCCTCCAGAGCCGCCACAGCTCCCGCAAGGTTGTCGCGGTAGTCGTCTGGAGAATCGGCAGGCCATTTTGCCGACAGCGCCTG
>DATCJA010000137.1:0-22373 GCA_036507475.1 Vicinamibacterales bacterium | reverse complement strand
GGCAGGTGAAGCAGGCGGGCGTATTCGCGCGCAAGCTTCACGGCGCCGAGGTCAGGCGCGACGACCACCGAATGTTCGGGCAGTGAGGCAGCCACCGCGCGTGCCAGCAGCGGCGCTGCCGTCAGGTGCTCGATCGGCACGGCGAAGAATCCCTCGATGGCGGGCGTGTGGGCGTCGATGAGCACGAGCCGATCGAAGCCGGCGGTCGCGATCACGTCGGCTGCGACGCGTCCACCCAGCGAGCGCCGGCCCGCACGGCGATCCTGCCGGGCGTAGCCGAAATACGGGATGACGGCCGTAAGCCGGCCCGCGCCGGCACGCCGGCAGGCATCCGCGAGCATGAGCAGCTCAATCAGGTGCTGGTCCACGGGCGGGCTGGTCGCCTGGATGAGAAAGAGATCGTCCCCGCGGACCGAATGCGCCAGCTCCACCTGCAGCTCACCATCGGGAAAACGCCGGGCGTCACAGGCGACGGGCGACAAATCCAGCAGCTTGCACACGGCTGTGCCCAGTTGGGCACTGGCCGATCCAGCCAGGATGGCTACGTCGTTGTCTTCCATCTGCCCACTCGCGCCACGAGGTGTTGTCCTCCTCCCATGAGATGGATCGCCAACGGCACATCCTCATCGCATTCGGGTTCTTCAACGGCGATGTTCAGGAAGGTATCTCATTCCTCAGGAGGAACATCGTGCATCAACATCGACAGCCTCCGGTCACGAAGCCGAACGCGAAACGCGCTCGGGAAACTTCCTGTCGAGCCACGCTGCAAACTCGACGACCACGCCATCGGCGAGGCCCGACCAGGCGCAGACTTCGGCGCCCGAGTCATGATCCGATAGGACGGTCACGAACTCGTCATTAACGTTTTGAACGGAGCAGTCAAGCAGGAACGGCCGAATGCGCGCCAGCTCCTCGAGGCGAAGGAACAAGGCATCCTCGGCCTGCTCGCCCTCTTTCGATACTGCCGCAATCGGTTCGGTTTTCTTTCTCAGAAGCACTTTAGCCTCCAGCGCTTACGCACCATGGGTCATAGACGGCACCGCTCCGAGTGCAAGGTCGTCACCACCGTCCGCATCGCCCCTGAACACGAGCGCGTGCCGGTGCAGACACCCGGCGGACCGCCACTGCGGTGGATGGGCGGGTTGGCGCTCGACTGGAGCCCAGTGCGTACAGGTGCGACAGATTACTGGATCCACCAGGATCGCGGGCGCTGCCCCGCGCGTGCAGCTCCACTCGTGCTGCGAAGCCTCATACCAAAAGGGCCAGGGAAGGAACAGCGTGGGCGTTCCCCACCGGCACGTCTGGACTGAATGAGCGCCCGCCATGTGAGTCAACTGCCTCCGTGTTCTATGGACCAGACGTCGTGCAGCGCCAAACCAAGCCTCCTCGCGGCCCGCGTCCAGGCCGTGGTTGTGTCCACCGGTGTTGTCAGCAGATTTCGTCTGGTGGCTCGACCTCGTATGGCTCAGAAGGCTCGACGATGATCCGGTTGTCGACGCGCCGAATCCCGGGCGCGCTGCCTGCAGCCCGCTCGGCTGCGTCACGCTGCGACCACGATCCCACCGTGCCAGTCAGGATGACGGCATCGTCATCGCCAATCGCGACGTCAATGTGCCGGGCGTCGACGTCTGCGTGGCGGTGCAGCGCCTGCACAATGCGGCGGCGGACATCGCGGTCGGTGGTCTTTGGTGACACGTCGATATGATTCAGGACGCCGCGTACGCCGCGGATGTGCCGCACTACCTCTTCTGCGTGCTCTTTTTGGACGAGCCATTCGACCTTGCCCGTGAGGGTCACATGGCCGGTATGAATCGCCGCCTGGACACTCTCTGGAATGCCTGGCCTGAGCTTGAGCGCGCGCGCTACATCGGCCGCGATATCAGCGTCGGTTCGATCGACTTTCAATCGAACCACGATGTCGTTGGCGACCGCGCGCACGCCGCGGATGCGTTTGACCGCGCGCTCGGCGGCCAGCTTGCTGGCATAGCTATCGATGAAACCGGTGAGCGTCACCACGCCGCCCTTGGCGGCGACGCCGACCGCGCTGTCATCTACTTCGGGATCCCAATCAAGTTGGCGGATGATGGCGTCTCGCAGGCGCACGTCCGTGCCGGTCAGGCTTGCAGTTGTCATAAGCGCGCTCCTCGCGTCTCCAGACACGCCAAGTCCATGCCACTTTGGACGTAGGCACCCCGTGACACATGACAGATGTGCTTGGACCGCTATGCGGGTCGTTGCGTGAATTGTGGACTCGTTAGTCCCCCGCATAGCGGTCCAAGGCGCGCGGAGCGCGCCAAAGAGATACTGCCAACCAGCCAAGGGAATTTCTTATCGGGATATCAAGGGCGAGCCCTTGGCTGGTTCCGTTCCAGCCGGCGCGGAATTGTTCGCATCGCTCCAGATTTATTCGTGCCGCGAACCTGAGGAGGCGCGCCGACCGGACCGCTGCAGCCGTGGTTATCGCGGCATCTTTTGAACCGGTCTTGAACCCTAGACCGCGGCACGGCCAATGCTCTACGCCATGCCGAATTGAGGTGACCGATGTCTGTTATAGACCGAGCTCTGCAGGGACTTCAGGCAGGCAGCACCGAGCCGCTGACGTTGTCGGTGCACGACGCGATGGCCGCGCTCCTCATCGCGTCTGTGTCGGTCGATGGCGTGCTGAGCGTCGATGAGTCGTCGCGTATTCAGAACGTCTTGTCGACCTCGCGGCTGTTCAAAGCGGCCTCTGGCACCGCCGGCGCTGGCTCGGTGGAGCGTGCCGTAACGCTGCTGCAGGAGCACGGCCTGGATTCGGTGCTGACCGCATCCGCGGAGGCGCTGCCACCAGAGCTGCACGCAACAGCCTTTGCCGTGGCCGTCGACTTGGTACTCTGCGACGGCCGGGTCGAAGCACGTGAGAAGGCCTACATCGACAGCTTGCAGGCCACCCTTGGCGTGGACGATGCGACTGCGCTCAAGATCGTCGAGGTGATGATCCTCAAGAACCGGGCATAGGACGCGCCGCTCACGTACGAGCGAAGCGGACGGCATGCTCATTCCCTCGGACATGCGCGGGAGATCCGCCAAGTCAAGAACGCGGGGCAGCCGGATGAGCGACAGCTTCCGGCTGGACACGACAGCGGGTATCTCTGGAGGGTCAACGTCTTCACGAGCTTCGTCGAGCGCGACGATGGCGTCTACGTGGAACTTGAGACGATCGGCCTGAGTCGCAGGTTCCCGCCCTTGCTCCGGTGGTTCGTCGAGCCCATTGCCCGTCGATTGGGTCGCAGCAGCGTGGAACGGACCCTTGGGGAATTGCACGCGGCGGTCCTAAGAGGCGCGCCGTGATGGAGACGAGACGCGTCGCCGCTGGGGAATAGTTCGCTCTCCTCTGGAAGATATGCCCAGGCGCTCGCGCCTTGCCACGGCGTCGTCAGTGATCGGCCTCGTTTCCTTTGGAAGCCGTGCGGGTCGTGTTCAAGCGGGCTGGCCATGAACTTGCCCCTACAGCAGATAGGGAGAGGACATGGACGTGTCTCTCGATGCGGATGGAGCAGTCATTTACGGGAATGGAGAACCTCGCGGCGGGCGCGATTGACGTGGTCGGGAACGGCGAGGAGGCCGGGCTAATCCTCCCGGAACTGCTCAACCGCGGCCTCGCGGCAAACGATCGCCTGAAGTACTACCTCACGCTGCTCCAGGCGGCGAAGGCACGAGCACAACAGCCGCACCAGCAGGCGTCGGACCTCCACGTCGAGCGCGAAGCGGCGGGCATCGCCGATCCGGCCTTCGATGCGACCGTCGCCGGGAGCAGCGTGGACGCGAACGGCGCCGTTCGCATTCCGGGCGCGCATCGCATTCGCGCGCTGGTCATCGACGATTTGCAGCGGATGGTGCAGCCGATCCAGGTCGCGGCCGAGATCGGCGCCAGTGCGCGAGCACATGTGGACGCGTACACATCGCGGCTCAACGCGCTGACCGCTGCCATTCCGTCGTGCGAGGACGACCGGCTCGCGCCGGCCGCAATCGACACGCTCACGCGGCTGGCCGACGCCGGCCATGACAGCGTCCATCAGCTCATCATGGACCTGCATCGAGAGCTCCACCAACTGCAGGCCAGTGTCTTCCAAGAATCAGTCGAGGGCGCCAAGACGTACGGGCTGACCGAGACCGATCGCGCCCTCGTGAGCGCATTCATGACGGGCGTGAATGACACGGCAGCGCTCAAGTTCGATCACCCTGGCCTTGGCACGACCGCTACTCGAAGCGGGGATCGTCTCTCGATTCAGAACGACCTGGGGACCACCGACGCGCATGTCGTGGTCATCCGCATCACCGATCTCACCGCAACGCTGATCTATACGGATGTCCACCCCAGGCGCCTGCGCTTCTTTCAAGATCTGCTGCAACCGTGCGGCTTCACCTGGCAGACGCATGAAGGAACGTCCGGCGGCTATGACATGGCCGTCGGTCGCCTGACCGTCAGTGATGACGACACGCTGGCCCGTCACCTGACGTTTCTCGGATCACGGCTGGTGTTTGTCATCGATTGGAACCGGGCACGCAAGCGCCTGCGGCGATTCGTGAAGAATGCCGACGCGACCACGGTGCTCAAGTGGGCCGCCGACAGCAACATCGGACACCGCGCGTTCATGCAGGCCGGTGACGTCCGGCTGATCTACACCGCACTCGAGCGCGCAGCCCGTGCCCAGGTCCGGTACGGCGCCCGCCTCGACGAGATCATCGGGCGAGAGGCAGCGCGTACGTTTCTGATGGCCGTGCTGAGGATCACGGCCGACGGGCTCAAGGCAGGCCGGTCGCCGCAGTTGATCGAAGATGAAGTTGAAGCCGAACTGCTGACGCACCTGCAGACGACCGAGCTCAGCACGATGGCGCTCGCGGCCGAGCACGCGATGCTCATCACCGCGCTCGCCGAGCGGCTGCGGCATGTGCTGATGCGCGCGCGGAGCGGTCATCGAGGCCGAGACGTGGCTCGAGCGGCCGAGCTGGCGAAGACATGGGATGTGCGTGCTCGTGAGATCGTGAGCCGGTCGCGTCGCCTGCGCGATCGGAGCGCCACCGCTGACACCATTCGACGGCTGGTGGCCGAAGCGAACAGCGTGGCCTGCTCGCTGCAGGAAACCGCGTTTCTCTTGACATTGCTCCCCCCACAGAACGACCAGGACAGCCTCACGATCCTCGCGCGCATGGCGGATCTGATCGGCGACGGTGCGAAGGAGTACGTCCGCTGCCTCGAATACGCGAAGGATCTCCCACGCCAGCCGGTGCGATCGGACCTCGAAGAGATCCTCGTCGCATGCGATCGGATCGTTCACCTCGAGCGCGAATCCGACCGAGCGCGGCGGTGCGTACAGGAGCGACTGATCCACGGCGCCACCGACTTTCGTGAATTGCACGTGATGTCGGAAATTGCCCGTGAGCTCGAACGGGCCGCCGATGCACTCGCTCGGTGCGCGCTGACCGTCCGCGAGTACGCCCTGACGGAGGTGTCGTCAGCACATGAGTGACGTGTTCTTCATCGGCGCGCAGCAATCAGATCGAGGGCTGGACGCGTCGAATGTGGGCGGGAAGGCGGCAAACTTGATCCGGCTGGACGCCGTAGGACTCCGCGTTCCACCAGCGCTCGTCCTGCCCACCAGCGTGTGCCGAAGGTATCTCGAACGGGGCGCCCTGCCCGCCGATCTGCCGGCCTCGCTTGCTGTCGCGATCCGCCGACTCGAGGACGCGACCGGCCTGATCCTGGGCCAAGCGCGTCCGCTGCTGCTCTCCGTGCGGTCGAGCCCGCCGAGCTCGATGCCCGGCATGTTGGAGACGGTCCTGAACGTCGGTCTGACGGAGCGTGCGCTCTCGGGGCTGATCCGTCAAACGGGGAACAGCTGGCTCGCATGGGATACCTTTCGGCGCTTCGTGCGATCGTTTGCCGAAACCGTCCTGCGTCTCCCTGCCGAGCCATTCGACCGGCTGACGGCGAGGTTCCTCGCGAACGCGGGAGCCGAGGCCCTCCAGGAACTGGATCCGCTGTCGCTTCGTGACCTGGCGCGTGAGTCTGCGGACTTGGTGCACGAGTTGACCGGAACCCCATTGCCTCATGATCCCGTCGTGCAGCTTGTGGCCGCTGTGGAAGCGGTGCTCAAATCGTGGGCCGCACCTCGAGCCCGTGAGTACCGTCGCCTGAATGGGCTGGATGATCACAGTGGCACGGCCGTACTGATCCAGGCGATGGTGTTCGGCAACGCAGGGGCGCGCTCCGGCTCCGGTGTCGGATTCACTCGCAGCCCGGTGACAGGCGACGACGAGCTCTATGTCGATTTCCTGTTCAACGCCCAGGGTGAGGACGTCGTATCAGGGCGGCACGCTGTCACCGACGGCGCACTCTTGCCCGAGACACTGCCTGACGTCTGGAACGGGCTGCAGACAGCGAAGCGTGCCCTCGAGCAGGAGTTCCTCGACATGCAAGACTTCGAGTTCACCGTCGACGAGGGACAGCTGTTCTTTCTGCAGACACGATCGGGCAAGCGGACACCGTGGGCAGCATTGCGCATTGCCGCAGACCTGGTCCGCGCGGGCATCGTCGATCGCTCGACGGCGTTGAGACGTCTGGAGCCGTACGACCTCGACAGCGTCGTTCGTGTGACCGTGCGCCCAGGACCGAATGACGTACCACTCGCGCACGCTGTTCCGGCCAGCATCGGCGCCGTTACCGGAGAGGTCGTATTCGACGCGCACCGTGTGCAGGAGCATGGCGCGGAACGAGACGTCGTATTGGTCCGCTCCGAGCTGAGCACCGACGACATCGCAGGATTGTCCGCCGCTGCCGGAATCTTGACGACCTTCGGCGGACGGACCTCCCACGCTGCGGTCGTCGCCCGCCAACTCGGAAAAGTGTGTCTCGTGGGGTGCGCCGATTTGCGCGTGGACGACGCGGCGCGCATCTGCTCGATCGGCGATCGCCTGTTCCACGAGGGGGATCTCATCACCCTTGATGGAGAGACCGGGCTGGTCTTTGCAGGCCGCGTCCCGATTGTGAGTGAACACCCCGTCGATGCACTCGCCATGATACGGGCATGGCGTCGAGAAGAGACCCGCCGCCCGCGGGATACTGCAGGGTCAGCCACGAACGACGGCTGGGGAGATTCGCCTGGCGGTGACACGAGATGATCGAAATCCGGCGCGTTGTCTGTCCTGTCGATTTCTCGGATTTTTCGCGGCGCGCGCTTGATTACGCCATCGCGGTCGCGAACTGGTACGGCTCGCGCCTGTCGGTGCTGTACGTCTATCACGTCCCTCCCGTTGGAACCGCGCTCTCGTCGCTGCCAGTGGCGCCAGCGGCGGAGACGGTCATGCTCTCGCCCGGCGACCGGGAGCAGCTGAGGCAGCAGCTCAGAGCTTTCACGCCGACCGATGCGGTGAAGAACGTCCCGGTGGAGCTCCTCGTGGCCGAGGGCGACGTGCCGACCGAGATTCTGGGGGAAGCGCAGCGCGCAGACATGCTCGTGCTGGGGACCCATGGCCGCTCGGGCTTCGAGCATCTGGTGTTGGGGTCTGTCGCGGAAAAAGTGGTGAGGAAGGCACACTGCCCGGTCATGACCATTCCGCGCGCCGCACCCGATGCCACGACAGCGGTTCCGGCCCTCTTCCATCACATCGTCGCAGGCGTTGACTTTTCGGACGCGTCACTGCAGGCGCTGAAGTACGCATTGTCCCTGGCAGAGGAGGCCGACGCACATCTGACAGTGCTGCGGGTCGTTGAGGTCCCACGGGAACTCGCCGAGTGGGCGGCAGAGAGCGAGGAAGGCAAGGGCTACGTCGAGCGATGGACGGCATCGGCGTTGCCCCGTCTTCATGGCCTCGTCCCGGATGACGCTCGCGTGTACTGCCACATCGAGGAGCGCATCGAGACCGGGCAGGCTTATCGTGAGATTCTTCGCGTGGCTGCCGAGCAGTCTGCCGGCCTGATCGTGATCGGAGCGCACGGGCACGGCGTGTTGGATCGGATGTTCTTCGGCTCAACCGCGCAGCACGTCGTGCGCCAGGCCGTCTGCGGGGTGCTGACGCTTCGAGCACTGGCTGAGCGAGCAGTGTCCGTGTGATCGCTGGCTGGCGACGAGCGGATGTCATGGCGCTGCGCGCATGGTGGCAGGCCGATTGACGCTGCCCGTCGTCCCCGTCCAAGCCGGGGGGTCACTCGCGGGAAAAGACTCTTGGGAAGCTTCATCGACGGGATCCTCGTTCGTCCCGGTCGCAACAGGCGAGGGAGGCCCTTCAACCGTCTGGTGCACCGCGTTCGGGCGTCGTTCCCAGACGTTCGGCTGGCCTCGATGCTGCTCCAGGTTGATGGTCATCCGAAAAGTTCCCCCACTATGGGCCCGCGAGCGCCAGCGGTGCCACCAACTACTTCACTTCGAAGGTGATATTCGCGTTCACGCGGTACTCGACGAGTTTGTTGTCCTTGACGACCGCCTCGAAGTTCTTCACCCAGATCGACTTGATGTTCTTGACGGTCTTGCTGGCATCGGCGACCGCACGCTGAGCGGCGTCCTCCCAGCTCTTCTCGGACTGCGACAGGACCTCGATCACTTTGTGAATGGCCATCATTACTCCTCCTGGAGATGAAATCGTGTTTCCCACTTCGGTTCAGCGGGGTGGTGGCGTGGCCGGCGCGAGCGGGGCGCGGAAGCCGAGCACCGCGTATACGAATACCTGATCCGGTGCCTTAAGTGCCCGAGGCGTGCTGAGGCGCCAGGCTCGTACGGCATCCAGGGCGGCGCCGTCGAAGCCTGAAGCTGGACTGACAACGCGATAACCGCGCGGCTCGGCGCGGGCAGTCATCTCGATTTCGACCAGCACGATACCACTCCCGGTGGCGGTTGGTGGATACGCTGGCATGACGAGCGAATCCGGATGGGGAAGTTGCGGTGATGGAAGGCCGCGCACCTGCAGCGGGATGCCGGGCGCGGGACCCGCATAGAACGATGCCGGCCTGAAGAGCGCAACCACGAGGACCCGTGCGGGCACCGCAGCGGTGCGCCCGTCAATCAGTTCGGTTGCCGGCTCGAATCGCCATGCGGCGGCCGAGTGCGCCAGCACGTCAGCATAGGGCGGCGTCACACGAAGATGTTCCACGCGCGTGACGGCGCCGCTCGAATCGACCGCCAACTCGAGGACGACCTCACCGCCGCCGAACGCCTCCGGAATCCGCGCCGGGAGGCCATCCTCGCGCAAACGCGGCGATGTCGCCACCTGCGTATCTGCGGTGCTGATGGTTGTTGCGAGCACTAGCACCAGCACCGTCAAGACACGGCGCACGCAGGAGGCTGTGTGCACGTGGACGCTTTCACGCACGCTGTTCGGGCGGCGCGGCGCCCCGAGGTGCCGGTGAGGCCGCCAGCGCCGGTGCCGGCATCAAGATCTCTTCACGTGCCAGCAAAGCCACCACACCCGACTGTTTCTCGAGGCCCTGACCGGACTCTACGAAGTGAACTGAGACGTGATGTCCTGCAGCGAGGAGTGCGATCGCCTGCCAGAGATTCGTTTTCTCGCACCGGCCATGGCAGGAGGGACACTCATCAATGAGCCGCGCAAGGAGCGACCCGCACCGCGTACACCGGGATGCCACCTCGCCTGTGTCCGATTCCATCACCACACACCCACGGTACCCGACTTCGTCATTGCGAATGGCGTCGATGACCGCCTGTGGACCGATCGCGATGTGATGCCGTTCGATCAGCCGGCGCTTGACGTCCTCGAGCACCTGCCGATCGTGCTCGCGTAGTGCCTCCACCTGGATGGCCTCGATCTTCGACTCGAGAGACGCCTGTCGCCCCACCCATGCGTGCGGCGCCTCGCGGACGACCCGGCGGGCCAGGTCATCCGGAAGATGTTTGCGAACCTCCTGCAGCACGTCGTGCTCGCCGAGCAGGACGATGCCGTCGTATCGTTCCTCGGGCCATGCGCGTTCGATCTCGCGCGCGAGGTCCTTGAGGTAATGAAGCACGTGATCTTCGCGATGGCGCGCAATCGTGGCTTGCTGTTTCCCCCAAAGTTCGCCCGCGGCACGGTGGCGCTTCGGCACCTCTTCGCTGATCTCTTCGATCAGACGCGCGGCTCCAGGGACGGCGGTGTACAAGCGCCCTCGGTGCGTGTTCGTGTGCACGACCAGATACCGGCGCTGCCGGTGGAGCAGCTCGAGGAGCGGCACGAGATACGGCTCCTCGTTGACGAAGAGGCGGTTTGGGACTGAAGACGCGAGCGCGTAGGTCTGAAGAAGGTTGCGCTCGGATGCGGCAAACACCGCCACACCGCGCACGCTCGCCAGGCGGCGGCTCGAGAGCACCGCCTCAATCGCGGTGATGTTTTGGTAAAACTCCGCTCGCGCCGCAGGGGCATCCGCGAGTGTCTCGCCGATCCGTTTCACCTCACTCTTCAAGTGCTCGCGCCAGAGCGGCCTGACGCCGGAGGTTACCGATGTGTCCGCGTAGCAGCTCACGACCATCCCCTCGCCTCTGGGGTGGTCCGCCAGCCATTTGACATCCTTCAACGTTGGAGTCACAACCGTGATTGCCACGTTACCTCCAGCTACACTTTGCGCTCCGGTCACGCCGTCACCGCTTCAGGTGGAGGCGTCGGGGCCGGTGCGGGTTCGCGGACGGCGTCTGCGCCGTATGCCTTGACCACGTACTCCTGAGCATGCGCTGCGCTTTGAAGAACGACCCGTTTAGGGCGACGTGTCCCTCGATCCACCACCCGTCGAGCACGCTCAGACTGAGGACGCCGTTCAGTGCCGCTTTCATCCCGCTCGTGCCGGTGGCTTCAAGCGGCGGGTGAGGCGTGTTGAGCCAGACGTCCGCGCCTGCGGTCACGAGGCGTGCCATCGCCATGTCCTAGTCCTCGAGATAGACGATCGGGACATCGTCGCGGAGTGCCTTGCGCGCCCGGAACACATACTCGATGATCCGCTTGCCTTCAATACGCCGAGGCCGCCGGCGTACGTCGGCACGTCGGGGTCGATGCCGATCTCCATCGAGAAATACGCGACCATGGCGACTGACCGCGCTCAGACGCGGTACTGGCGCTCGCGGTGCTGCTCACGGGCGACCAGTGCCACCAGCCCGCTCTGCTGTCCCGTCAGGTATTGGAGGATGTCGTCCAGCGTCAGGATGCCGACGAGCGCGCCGTCTGCATCCACGATCGGAAGGCGCCGCACGCCGTGCTCCTCCATCTTCTTGAGTGCGGTTTCCATACTTTCGTGTTCCCTCGCTGTCACCGGGTCGTCGCTCATCACGTCACTGACGAGCAGGTAGTTGATGTGCTCGGGGTCACCAGCCACCACGCTGATGACGATGTCGCGGTCGGTCACGATGCCAACGGGAAAGTGCCGCCCGTTCCGATTCTCGATAACGACGAGGTCGCCCACGTGCGACGTACGCATCCGCTTGGCCGCGTCGACGATCATCTCGGTCTTCGGGGCAACCACGACGTCTCGGTTGCAGATCTCTCCAACAGTCATGGCAGTCGACTCCAACGCGTAACCGCGCTACGCGGTCATTGATTGATCGAGAGGCAAGGGGAGTACCACCACACGAACGTTCACCGCGCACGGTGCCTTCATCGCATCGGCGAACGGCTGGGTTGGGGATCTAATAGTCCCTACGAACGATTGCGCACTGGTTGTGAAATCTTCCCCGCTCAGCCGTCACGCTCCACGAGCTCGAAGCCCCTTACGCGGACGCTGGCTTCATTCGGGAGGCGGCCCATGCATGGTGGACAGTTTGCACCAGTGGTCACAGGAGGTTGCTCATGAAAGTCCGGGACATCATGACCGAGCCCCCGCTCACATGCACTCCCGAGACGTCGTTGGCGGTGGCCGTTCGTCTCATGCGGGAGGCGGACTACGGGACGCTGCCGGTGATCGATTCGCGGGGACGGCTGGTCGGGATCGTCACAGACCGCGACATCTGCCTGTCTGTGGCCGGCACGAACCGAAACGCGGTCAACATTGCGGTGCGCGAGGCGATGACGCGGAAGGTCTTCTCCGCATTGCTCGACGACGACGTGCACAGCGCGCTTGCCACGATGAAGGGCGCCCGGGTTCGGCGCCTTCCTGTACGTGACGAGTTCGGTCATCTCCAGGGCATGCTGTCGATCGAAGACGTCGTCGTGCGGGGCCTGGAGGGCGAGGGGATCACGGCTGAGGAGATTGTCGCAGCCTTGCGCGCGATGTACGCTCGCGTGCCCGTGGCGGTGGAGCCCGGTCCAACGCCAAACCAGTTTACGCCGGGTTGATCGGCGCGGCGGGACCGCTCGCACACTCAGGGCACTGCGCCACGTCGGCCTCGGCGGGCCCCAGGACCTGGCCGGCGCGTGCGCCCTGCCGGTACACAGTGATCCCTTTGCACCCGAGGGTCCACGCCAGGCGAAACGCGTCCCGAATCGTCTCCTGCGGAGCCGACTCGGGCAGGTTGATCGTCTTGGAGACGCCGTTGTCGACCCGCTGTTGAAACGCCGCCTGTATCCGGACGTGCCATTCGGGTTCGATGTCGAGCGCGGTCGGGAACAACGCGCGCAGGCGGGCCGGCAGCGACGAGTCGTCGCGAACCGTTCCTGTCGCGAGCACGTGTTGCTGTAGCGCCGGATTCCAGGCGCCGACCGCCTCAGCCTCTCGCACGAGCCGCGGGTTCAGCACGCGAAACGTTCGCTCGTCGAGCATCCGCCGGCGGTACGCGAGCGCGTAGTACGGCTCGATCGAGTGGGAGCATCCCGCCAGGAGCGCCAGGCTGCCGGTCGGCGCGATCGCCGTACGCGTGGCGTTCCGGATAGCCGGCCGGTGGGCCGCCGCGTCCCGGCTCACAACAAAGGCCGGGAAGGGACCTCGTTCCCGCGCGAGCTGCCGCGAGGCGTCCGTGGCACGTTCATCCACGACGGTGATGATCTCGGTGGCCACGTGCAGGGCACGCTCACTGTCGTACGGGATCCCGAGGTCCACCAGACAATCGGCAAAGCCCATGACGCCCACGCCGATCTTTCGGGTTCTGACAACGGCCTGCGCGATCGCGGGGATCGGAAAGCGGCTGGCATCGATGCCGTCGTCGAGGAAACGCACGGCCAGTTCCACGAGTTCACCGAGACGCGTCCAGTCGAGCTGGTTGCCGCGTGTGAGTCGCGCGAGGTTGATCGAGCCGAGAAAGCATGCCTCGTTGGGCAGCAGCGGCACCTCGCCGCACGGGTTCGTGGCCGTGATGCGGCCCAGCGGCGGGGTGGGGTTGTCGCGGTTGATGCGGTCGAGGAAGAGCAGGCCTGGGTCGCCCGTGGCCCACGCGCACCCGACAGTGAGATCGAACAGTGTGGCGGCACTGTGCGTGGTCGTCACCTGGCCCGTCCGCGGATTGACGAGCGCGATGTCGTCGTCAGCGGTTGCGGCCTTCATGAAAGCGTCATCGCAGGCGACGCTGAGGTTGAACGTGCGCAGTCCGGGCGAATCGCGCTTCGCGGCAATGAACGCCTCGATGTCCGGATGGTGCACGTCCATCACGCCCATGTTGGCCGCTCGGCGGCGCCCACCGGATCTGACTGCCTCGGAGGCTGCGTCGAAGACGTGCATGAACGAGACAGGGCCGCTGGAAACGCCACCCGTGGACGCGAGGGGATCACCCGCCGGCCGAAGCCTCGAGAAGTCGAACCCGACGCCGCCGCCGGACCGATGGACGAGTGCGGCATCGCGCATCGTGGCAAAGATGCTTTCCAGGTGATCGTCAACCGGAAGCACGAAACACGCGGCGAGTTGGCCGACCGGGGTGCCGGCATTCATAAGGGTCGGCGAGTTTGGAAGAAACTCCAGCGCGCTCATCGCACCTTCGAACCGGTTCGCCCATTCGCGGGCGTCTCCACCGTAGCGTTCCTCCACGGCCGCGATGTGGCAGGCCACCCGCCGGAACATGTCCTCCGGCGTTTCGAGGACTCGACCCTCAGGGTCCTTGCCGAGGTAGCGGGCGTGCAGCAGCTCCAGCGCCGCTGAATCGAATGGGGGCGTAACGGGCGTTGTCTCGGGCATGCTTCTCTTCAGCGGCCAGAGATGCAAGTCCCATGACCGGCCCGCCATCCACAAGCAGTGCGGTACTTTCCTGATAGCTTGGTGAAAATTGCCGACCCGTCATGTCCGCGAACGCACGAAACAAGGAGCCGCGTCCCCTCACGCGCTCGGAGCCCGTCGCTGAGTGTTGCAGGCGCCGCAAGTTGCTGCGTGCTAGCGTCTCTGGTGTGGAACATGAGTTGCACAACGGAGGAACCAGCACGAGGCTGGTCATCATCCTGCTGATTCTCGTCGTCGGAATGGTGTACCTGGCGTACTAACTCACGCATCCGAGCGAACTCCCGGTGGGAACGGGTCGGTTGGACAGAAAACGGCTTATGCGGGGTCACGGTACTCGCTGATATACCCCCAGACCGGGCGCGCACGAGATGAACGGAGCTCCCGAGGGGACCGTCTCATATCTGCCAACCACAAGGTAGCCGGCCGCGGAGATCCGTTCGGCGAGCCGCTCGAGAATCCTGAGCTGCATCGAGCTATCAAAGTACGTGAATGCGAGATTGCGGCAGAGCACGAGATCGAATGGCCCGGCCGGCTGGTCCTGCCTGATGTCTTGTTGGCGAAACTCGACGCCGGTCCTCCAGGCATCCCGGAGACAGCACTCGTTGCCTTGGCACATGAAGGCCTCACCGATCCAGGCGTGCGGCAGCTCTTTTAGACTGCTGCGCGAATAACACGCCACGCGGGCGCGGTCGAGGAGACACGCATCGAAGTCGGTTGCGACGATGGTGAGAGTAGCCAGCGGGAATTGCAGTGACATGCGTTGGCGCCAGATTAAGTTCAGTGTGTACGGCTCTTCGCCCGACGCGCAGCCGGCGCTCCAGCACCGGACCGTTCGCTCGCTGCGCTCGGTCGCACGCCGTGCGAGGGTCGGCAGCACGGCGTCGCCCAAGTAGTCGAAGACCGCGCGATCGCGGTAGAAGCGGGAAATCGACACCGTGCACAGTCCATCCAGCACCTTCCATTCCTCGGGGTGTTCGCTCAGGTAGGCCATGTACGCAGCCGGTCCACTGATTCCAAGCGTGTGAATCCGCCGGTCGATGCGCTTGCAGACCTGGCCGCGTACTCGCCGGAAGCCGGGCCAACGGAGCCCAAGACGAGGGAGTGCCCACTGCAGAAGGCCGACGCAATCGGTGTCTCCAGTCACGGGATCCTCCCATCCTTGTGAGTTCCCGGGATCTCCAGGGGCAGAGCCCGTGACTGGTTCCTCAGCGGTTGAGTGCGCGCAGCGATAGGCGCGCTTCCACCGCAATCCTGAGTGGATCGTTTCGCCCTGCCTCGGCAATGGCGGTGCGGTAGGCAGCCGCTGCCTCGGTCTCACGGCCGAGATGCTCGAGCACCTGTCCGAGCTGAAAGTGGGCGCGCGCCGACGCTCCAAACGGTGCGGCCGGCTGCGCGGCGATGACGACGCACAGATGTTCCACCGCGGCCTCGCTCTGAGAGAGCCGATCAAGTTGCAGCGCCATTCCGAGTCGAGCCGCCACTTCGGCCATCGTCGCTTCTGCGACCCGCCGCTGTTGCGCAGCCTCGAAGAGTGCCTGCCACGTGCGGAGGCTTGCTTCGACATCGTGGAAATACACGTCCTCGATTTCGGCGGCTGCCTGCCAGAAGTGCGGGTTGAGCGGATGCCGTGCTCGCAGTTCATCGATCAGCTGGACGGCGCGTTCAGGATCCTTTTCGTACCAGAGATAAATAAGGTGTAGCTGGTAGTCGGCCTCGCTGCGCACGAGCTGGCCCGTGTCCCTGGCTCGCAGCATCTCCGCCAGGCCTTCGACGCGGTCGCCGCCGGGCAGCAGCAGGAGCCACCGCAACATCTTGAGCGCCCTGGGCGCCACGTCGGCGTAATAGTGATAGAGACCGATGCCGAAATAGGCGTCGGTCAGGCCAGGGTCGAGCACGAGCGCCCGCTCGAGCGCGTTCTTGATGCGTTTGCCATCGCGCGCTGCGGCCAGCCGTGCGCCGCGAAGCACACGCCATTTCGCCTTGGCGCCATAGGCGCCGCCCAGGTAAAACCATGCTTCCGCACGCTCGGGCTCGCGCAGGGTCCAGGCGGTCGTGGCGGTGATGGCCGCGTCCACCCGCGACTGAAACAGTGCGTCCCGAGCCGTGCTGAAGGGGTCGAGCTGAATCTGCCACCAGAGCGCAACGGCCTCCAGCACCAGGCATGCCTCCGCGGGCGCAGGTGGACAGGCGGCGGCGACGAGCGCCGACACCTCGTCGAAACGCGCGTCGAAGATGGCGTCGTAGACGCGAGCGAGCGTCGGCGCGGCGGTCAGCCCCCGTATAGGCTGTCCGTGCGCCGACAGGGCGAGAGCCACGCAGGCAAGGAGCGTCGCACCAATCAGACGTGCCGCGACACGCATTGTTCGTCGCACTGGGTTGTACGTGAACGCCTGCACTCCACGCCGCGCACTCAGAAGAGGAGGACGCCCGGCCACGTCGCAGGCGACTCGACGGACGCACAGGCGAGCAGGATCTGCGGCAGCTCGCTCAACCCACGCAGACAGTCGCGGGCGATGGCCTCTGCGGGTGCACGCAGGCGATCGAGCGGTACATCGTCGCGCGTGCGGAGTTGCAGCTCGACGAGCTGCGGTGCGTCGACCGGCCAGCCAATGCGGCTGACGAGAACACACGTGGCCTCAGCGACGTCGGGGCACTTCTCCACGAGCGTTCGTGCGATCCGGTGCGCGACAATGCTGTACGACTTGCCGACGTGCATGGCGGCGTTCTTGCCGGCGGCAGCCTCGAGCGTCATCGGGCGGCAGGGCGTAATCAGCCCGCCAACCCGGTTCCCCCGCCCTGTCTCGCCATCGTCGCCCGCTTCCGCCGATGTGCCAGTGACCGTGAGATACAGACGACCAGCCGCCAAATCGTCGGCCGTGTTCACCCACACCCGAACGTGGTGGTGGTGGATCTCGCCCGCGGCGTGCTCGGCCACCCGGGCGAGGAGCGCCTTCGCCTCGATGTAGTCCGCCTGGCTGGATACATGTCGATCGACAATCGCACCGGCAATGGTGAGATCAATCTGATGGCCCTGCCGGAGCCCCATCACCTTGACGTCTTCCCCAATCATGGGATGGGCCGCGATCGTCGCTGGCGAGGTCAGGGCCTGCTCGACGGCGAGCACCACTCGTTCCAGTCGGCTCGGCGGCGCATACCCGACCGCGAAGGACGTGTCGTTGGCAACAAAGCCGGTCGTTCGCCCGCGCGGGACCAGCCCGACGAGTGCGGCCGAGCCGGGCCGGACCATGGTGTGAATTCGGACGTGGCGTTCGAGGTCGAGCGCATGGAGGTTGGCGCGCAACCATGCTCGGCTCGCCTGCTCGGCGATCTCGGAGACGGGAATCACGACGCCATCCGCCATGGACGTAGCACGCCCGGCCAGAAAGATCTCGAACGGAGCGACGACTTCGCCACCGCCGAAGCGCGGGTTGCTCGATCCTGCAGCGAGCAGGACTTTGTCGACGTTGTGGTGGAGGATGGCACCGCAGCGTTCGTAGTAGGCGCGGGTCAGGCCGATGCTGAAGGCCTCGGCAAGCCCGTCGCAGATCGAATCAGGATGGCCGCGCCCTTTGCGCTCGACCATCTCCACGTCGCGCGAATCGGGATGCACGCTGGCAGAGGCGTTCACGATGACCGCGGTGGCAGGTTCCTGGAACATGACACTGGGGAGCCAAGCAAATGGCGTTCTTCTCCTCCCGCCGGTACAGAAAAATCGGGGCACGTGATCCCTGGTGTGCGGTTTGCGTTCACCGAGTTGTGGTTACGGTCTCAGAAGCTTTCGCCTCGTGAGATATCCGTCACACTCCCGATTCGTCAAACCGTTGGCCACCCAGGGGCGTGACCCCGATATACTCGATTAAGCACAGAGTGCGCCAACCAGTGCGCATGCCTGCACGCCGGACAGGCGACGACGGCTCTTCGGCCGAAGCGGCGGGTGAGGCAATTGTTCGCGGTCTTTACGCGCTTTTCCCCAGCGGGAGCGCAACGTCAGCAGGCGGGGCGCGCTCTTCCTCCGTACTCGTCACCGTTCCCTTAAGGCCTCTTGCCAAGAATCAGGCGCCTCAACCGCGGCACGCGACGGGCAGTATCCTTGCACTACGGTCGATGAGGTCCCTTCCGCTGATGGCCAGGCGAATCCGTGATGCATCGTCGGCGGCGCGCGCCCGCGGGGCCGGAGCGTCACTGGTCGATTGGCGCGAACCTGCGCGCAATGCCCATGTGCTCGATTGGCGCGAACGTGCCCACACGTTCGGTCTCGTGCCGGTCGACGAACACGGCGTAACAGAGCCGACGATTGTCGAGCCGCCTGAACGGCTCCTGGTAGAAGAGGAGCCGGAAGCATTCGAAGAGCAGCCGCTCGAGGAGGCCGAGCGGGAGGCCCTGACGCCCGAGGAGGTCGAGGAGGCACCGGAGGCTCGACTGCCGCAGGACGAGATCGATCTCGTCCGCGTTTACCTGACACACATCGGCCGGCGAAAGCTCCTCACGGCGCGACAGGAACAGGAGATCGGCCGGAAGATCGAGCTGGTGCGCGGTGACGTGTTGGCCGAGCTGGCGACGATTCCGGCAGCACGCCAGACATTATTCTCGTTGGCCGATGCGGTCCGCAGTCACGCCGCGCTGGCGGCGGAGCTCATTCTGCTGCCCGACGGCGGGGAGCTCAACCCTGAGAAGATCGCGCCAATCATGCGGGCTTTCGCACGCGTGCGCCGGCTCGAACGAGAGATCGAGCGCTATCAGGAACGCATGCGGAACCATCGTTCCACGGCCGCCAGCCGTGCGAGGTTCGGGAAAGAGATCGAGCGCCGGCAGGAGGCGATGGGAACGACCCTTCGCGAGCTGCCGATTCGGCCGTCGGTTGTCGACGACGTGGTCGCCGAGCTGCACCGGCTTGATCAGCAGTTCGAGGAGGCCGGGCGGATCGCGCCCGGTCCGGAGCGTGTGGAGAAGCTCCGCGCGCTCGAAGCGCGCGCCGGGCTGCCACGTCGGACGTTCCGACGACAGTGGGCCCGTGTCCTCGAGAAAGAGCAGGCGCTTCTGCATGCGAAACATGAGTTCGTCGAGCCCAACCTGCGACTGGTTGTGTCAGTGGCGAAACGATATCTGGGTCGTGGGCTGTCGCTGCTCGATCTGATCCAGGAAGGCAATATCGGCCTGATGAAGGCCGTCGATCGGTTCCAATACCGCCGCGGGTTCAAGTTTTCGACCTATGCCACGTGGTGGATCCGCCAAGGCATCACCCGCGCTGTCGCCGATTACGGCCGTACGATCCGGCTCCCGGTTCACGTGATCGAGTCGCTCAACAAGCTGGCCCGGGCACGAGCCGAGCTCCTCAAGGAATTGGATCGCGAGCCGCGTCCTCAGGAGCTTGCGGCCCGGATGGGCGTCCCGGTGGGGAAGGTCCTGTTGCTCCTCGATGCCGCCAGGCACCCGGCATCACTCGAGGCGCCGGTTGGTCCAGATGAAGAGACCTTGGTGGGCCACCTCGTGCGCGATGTGACGAGCGGCTCGCCCGAAGACGAGGCCATTCGTGGCGAGCTGGCCAAGGAGGTCGAACACGCGATGGGTCCGCTCAACGAGCGGGAGCGGGAGGTGCTCCGTCTCCGCTACGGGCTGGGTCTCGATCGTGAGCACACGCTTGAGGAAATTGGCCGCCGCCTGTCGGTGACACGTGAACGGGTGCGCCAAATCGAGGCGCGGGCTTTGGCCAAGATGCGCGCCGCGCGACACCACGCGGCTTGAGTGTTTTTTACTCGCAGCGGCCCCGTCATGGTGGCGACCACGCATCAGCCGATCTTCCTGCCGTGGCCCGGCTTCTTCTACAAGGCGCTGCATGCAGACGTGCTCGTCCTCCTGGATCGGGTGCAATTCCCGCAGGGACGCGGATGGATGCATCGGAACCGGCTGAAGTCGGACCAAGGGGATCACTGGCTGCGGGTGCCGCTCCGGAAAGCGGGTCGCGGCACCCAGATCGTCGCGGACGTCGAAATTCGCGACGAAACTAACTGGCGGGGCCGACACCTTCGCAGCGTGCGGGAACTCTCTGCACACGCGCCGTACCTTCGCTCCTACCTGCCGTCGCTCGAGGAGATCTATGCGCGCGGCCATTGCACACTCCTCGCGTTCAACGTAGATCTCATCCGCTATCTGTGGCGACTGCTGGAGATGCCGGGGATGCTCCGTCTGCAATCGGAGCTCGATGTCGCAGGTCGAGGGACAGACCTCTTGGCAAATGTCTGTCAGGCGGTGAACGCCGACACGTACGTGGCACTGACCAGCGAAAGCAGCCAATCATGCTTGTGGATATTTCCACCAGCGCTGTGGTGATTTTCCGGCCAAAGGCGCCAAGATTTTTCGCACTCTTCGCGTGCGCATTACATCCGCCGGGGCACAAACCGTGCACGGTCCTAACTATCGGAGAAGCGCCATGAAACACATGTCTCCAGAAAGAGGCGCCATTCGCCACGTGCTCGAGCGATCGCGGACTGTCGCCATTGTGGGTGCCAGCCCGAGCCCCGAGCGGCACAGCCATACGGTAGCCCGGTATCTCAGCCACGCAGGATACGATGTCATCCCGGTGCGACCGGATCGATGTGACGTGGCCGGCTTGCCAGCCTACGCCACGCTCGCCGATGTGGCGGGGCCGATTGATCTCGTGGTGATCTTTCGCCGGCCGGAAGCGGTGGTGCCCCACATCGCGGAAGCGGCGGCGAAACGCGCCGAGGCGATTTGGCTTCCGCCAGGAACCTGGAGCCCCGAGGCGGAGGCAGCGGCGCAGCAACACACCTTGACCGTCATCAAAGAACGCTGCATCGAGAAAGAGCATCGTCATCTGGCCCAGCGGAGCGGGCATCCCGAGAAGTGGGGCGTGCATGTCGGGCGGCGAAAGCAGACATATGAAGACAATCGCATGCGACCGGACGCCGGCGGATACGTCGCGGGAGGCGGCGGAGGCCATGTGGCGGGCGGAGGCGTCCGTTCGGTGCTGGACGAAAAGAAGATGGTGAAAGGCAAGCCGTCTCCACGTTCAGGGCCGAGGAAGCCAGCCAGGGGCTTGAGAACTGGGAAGGCTTAGGGTGGAGCCGCCCCTGGCTGGCTGCCAGTGTCTTCTTGGCGCGCTCTGCGCGCCGGGGCCGCGCTGACGACGCTCGCGTTGCCATGTCTGCTGTGCTGGTTGTGGCCGCCTGCATCGCGGTCAACGCCGCGCTCGCCGCGCTAGAGATCGCCTTCCTCTCGGCATCCAAGGCGGACATCAGGGCGCACGCCCCTTCGGGGGATGTCCGCGTTCGGGAGTTTCTGCGGTTGCGCGAGACGCCGGAGCGAACCTTGTCCGCGATTCAGATAGGCATTTCCCTCATGAGCATCCTGTCCGGTGTCGTCGGCGGGGCGGGCGCCCAGGAGTTCCTCAGCCCGTTGCTGCAGCATCGCCTAGATCTGAGCCCCGGAGCGGCAAAAGCCGTCGCCATTGCCGGTGTGGCGATTCCCGTGATGCTGGGCACCGTCCTGATCGGCGAGCTGGTGCCGAAAGCATTGGCGCTCCGTCATCCCGAGTACATTGCCCTTGCCGGCGCGCGCTGGCTGAATCTCCTTGAGCGTGTGTTTCTACCGCTGGTGGAAATGCTCGCCTGGATGACGAGGACGCTCGTCGCACGAATTCCGCGAGCGCCCTTCGGCGGCGCGAGGGAAAGCCTGACGGTCGAGGCGCGCCGTCACTATGCGCTGGATCTTCTCGATCTTGCGCAACGCCGCGTGCGCGACGCGATGGTCCCCTGGTCGCAGGCGGTCACCGCGGACGTGTCGATGCCGCCACAGGCGTTGGCCAATCTCGCGCTCATGTCGGGTCACACGCGGCTGCCGATTCTTCGCAACGGCGAGGTGACCGGTGTGCTCCATACGAAGGAATTGCTGACGTTCCTGGCGGCCGGCGAACACGATTGGCGGGCGCTGGTGAGACCCGCCGTGACGGTCGGACCGGATGACCCCCTACTGAGCGTCCTTCGACTATTGCAGGCCCGCCGGAGTCACATGGGAATCGTGACGACTCTCGATGGCACGCCCGTAGGTATCGTCACGCTCGAAGATATCCTCGAAGAAGTCCTCGGGGACTTGTACGACGAAGATGACGACCGTGCCGTCGAGCGGCTCCTCGCGGCGCGCGGAAAGCTCAAAGAGGCGGTTATGCGCGGACAGTTGTGAGGGGCGCGCCCTTGGGTCTGGGGCGCTCGTTCCACCTATCGTGCATTCGCGTACTCCACTTCCCGATCTCTCCGTCTCCTGAGCTCAC
>DATCJA010000136.1:0-14321 GCA_036507475.1 Vicinamibacterales bacterium | reverse complement strand
CACCTCGCAGAACCGGACGCGATCCCGAATTGACGTTTTCGTGTAGGGCGGATCTGCCTCCGCTAAAGCTTCGGCGGTCCGCCGTAGCCTTGGCGAAGGCGGAAGGACCCGGCCTACATCCTTGGTCCGGCTCCTATGAGCTGGACACTACGTCCCTGGCAAGCGCTAGAAGGAAGCGCCGACGGCGAACGGCAGCATCCGGCCCCAGTACAAGACCATCAGCCACGACACAAGCGAGACACCGCCAATCACCTTGAACGCGGCCGGCGCTGGCGCGCCCGCCTCCATCGCGCGCGCGCGCGTGCGCTGCGTCGTTTCGAAGAGCAGCATGTTCACTCCGGCAATCACCAGGAACAGGACCTTGAGCCACCACGACTCGTTGGCGATGTACTGCTCCGGTGTGCCGACGAAAAACAACAGACCCGTCAGCAGGTTGATGACGAACCCTGCCACCGCCCATGGCACGAGACGCCGCAAGGCCGCGAGCGGCACGCTCCTCATGAAACCCATCAGGCGAACGTCGACCGGGGCGATGATGCCGATGAGCAGCGCCAGCCCGATGAAGTGGAGGGTTTCCGAGATGGGCCACACCCACCTGCTGTCGACTACCCATTGCGACAGCCATGTGGCCTTCAGGTAGACGACCAGCCATTCGTCGAAGGAGCTCGCTGCCAGGATCGCATCCATCCAGTCTTTCAACTGCGTCATTGTGGAGTCTCCGACACGTAGGCCATGAACCGGCCCGTCGTAATTGCGGCTATCCAGACGAGCAACGACAACGCGGCACACGCCTTCGCAACCGGAGTGACGGCCACCTGTCTGCGGGGGCCGTAGACCGAGCGTCGAAGCATCACGAGCAGGACCACGCCTGCGACGACGAGCGCGAGCTTGAACATGAAGATGGTCGTCGTGCCCTTGTTGATCGGATCGATGGCAAACAGCATCGCCCCCGTGACGGTATTCAGCCAGAAGCCAATCCACATCGCTGGAAACAACCTCTCCATCGACGAAATCGGGATGCCGGGACCGAATCCGAGGAGCCTGAGGTCGACTGCTGCATTCAGTCCGACGAGCATCGCCAGCCCTACCGTGTGCAGCGTGAGCACGGTGGGATATCCCCAGATGCTCGTAGATTCACGGAGCCAGGTTGAAAAGGCGCTAGCCTCGAGTGCCGCAAGGAGCTCCATCATCGCTCGTCGCCTGTCCTACGCGGGCGTGGCAAACGCTGGCGTCCCCTGACTGGCTTCCGCAGGGTGCCGATGTTGTGGCTTCGCAAGGCCGAACTTTTCGATGCGGTACCGCACCTGATCGCGGTTGATCCCGAGAAGGTGTCCCGCATGCGTCTGGTTGCCGCGCGCGCGCTCCAGCGCCTGGACGAGGAGCTGCCGCTCGACCTCCTCGAGCACGACGCCGCTCGCAGGCAGCTGGAACTGCAGCGCACTGCCCGCCCCGCGCGTCAAGGTCACGAAATCGTTCGGCTCGAGCCAGTCGCGATCCATGAGGAGCATGGCGCGCTCGATCGCATTACGGAGTTCGCGGATGTTCCCCGGCCACCGGTACCGCTGGAGCTGGACCATCGCTTCTGGTGTCGCTCCGCGAACGCGCTTCCGGAACTCCCGGTTGTACCGATCGATGTAGTAATTCACCAGCAGCGAAATGTCCCCGTCCCGTTCGCGGAGGGGCGGCAGCGTAATCGGCATCACCTGCAAGCGATAGAACAGATCCTCACGGAACTTGCCCGCCTGCACTTCCGCCTCGAGGTTACGGTTGGTCGCCGCAATCACCCGAACGTCCACACGAATGTCGGCGAGCCCGCCAACCCGCTTGAAGGTCTTGTCCTCCAAGAATCGCAGCAGCTTCGACTGCAGGCCGGCCGTCATCTCGCCGATCTCGTCGAGGAACACCGTGCCGCCGTCGGCGATCTCGACGAGCCCGCGCTTCTGCTGTCGCGCGTCGGTGAACGCGCCGCGCTCGTGGCCGAACAGCTCGCTCTCGAGCAGCTGCTCGGGAAGCGCGGATGCGGTGATGTTCACGAACGGCCTGGGCGCGCGCGCGCTGTTGTAGTGGATGGCTTTCGCCGCCAGATCCTTGCCGGTGCCCGTCTCCCCGGTCAGGAGCACGGTCGATGCAGGGCTTGCGGCAACGCGCGCCATCAGGGCCTTCGCCTGAACGATGGCCGGCGACGCGCCAATGATGGCGTCGAAGCCGTACTCCCGCCCCTGGCTGGTCCTGAGGCTTCGCACCTCACGCCGCAAGCGACTCGTCTCGAGCGCCTTTTCGACCGTGAGCGCAACCTCATCGAGATTGAACGGCTTGTTCACGTAGTGGTACGCGCCGAGCCGCATCGCCTCGACGGCATTTTGCACGGACGAATACGCGGTCATCAGGATGACGAGCGTGTCTGGCGACAGCTCCTTGATTCGACGAAGCAACGCCAGTCCATCGCCATCGGGCAGCCGGAAATCCAGCAGCACGAGATCGATATCGTTCCCTACCTTCTCCAACGCGCTGGCCACCGTGCCCGCTTCGCTGACGGCATAGCCGTCGCGGGTGAGGCGCTCTTTGAGCGACCATCGCACGAGGTCTTCGTCATCGACGATCAAGACATTCGCAGTACTCATGATCCGTTTCTCCGGTGGGGAATATTCCGCTCGCCTGCGAAACATCACCCAGTGCAGCCGCTGAATTGCGTGACTCCGGGCGAGGGGAGCAACTTTCGCGCCGCACCCGCGCTGGGATGACAGCCGGACACCGCTCTCCGTTAGGATTGAAGCCATGATTCCTCCTCGCGTGATTCTTGTCCCGGTCGATTTCTCCGATCCGTCGCGCACGGCGCTCCTGTTCGCCGCTCGACTTGCCCGCCAGACGGGTGCCGCGCTGCATGTGTTGCACGCGCAGGAGCCCCTGCTGGCCGAGGGTGCGCGTGTGGCGGGATTTGACCTCGCGCGGGATACGGAAGACGAGCTCGGACGTTTTCTCGCCGCCGCCTCGCTGCCGTCGGAGACCGCTCCGCACCTTCACGTAGCGACCGGCCCCGCCGTCGACGTGATTGTGCATACGGCCGAACGCCTCGAGGCCGACGTTATCGTCGTTGGCAGCCATGGGATGTCGGGCGCCGAACGGATCGTCTTCGGATCGACCACCGAGGGCCTCTTGAGGCGCGCGCCTTCGTCGGTGTTGGTGACACCGGCTCTGTGGAGCCCTGCGCGTTCGGGCGTGCCGGATCTGTCTGGCACGGGGCCCGTCATCGCCGCCGTCGATTTCTCGGCGGCAGCCGTCGAGGCTGCGAAAGCGGCGTGTCGGCTGGCATCGGCGCTGAAAACCACACTTGAAATCGTTCACGTGGTCCCTGAGCTACCGGTGCTCGTGCGCTGGCGTGGCCATGCGGAAGCCGCCGTGCGCGATCGCGCGGCTGCGGCTCGCCAGCAGCTCGACACGGTGGCGGTGTCTGTTGCGTGCGGCGTTCCGATGGAGGTCAACGTGGGAACGGGCGCCGTTGCCAATCGTCTGGCCGATGCCGCCGCGTCCTCCAGCTCACGTCGGCCGATCCTTGTTTTGGGGCGGCGTGCACCGGGAGAGAAAGGCGGGTCTCCAGGATCTACCGCCTATCGCGTGCTGATGCTGGCCAAGGTCCCAGTGCTGATGCACGTGGCGGACGAGTAGGGCCGCTCTTTACCTCCACGGAACACCGAGACACTGAGGCACCGAGGCCAAATTGGAATGAATTCCTCGGTGTCTCGGGGCGGTCCGCAAACGCGGACCGCCCGGCCAGCGCTGGCCGTTCGGGTCGCACAGCGACCCGACGTCGGTGGTACGGGGAAGTGAACACGCGCTAGCTCGCAACCCGCGACACAATCGCGGCCGCGCCGTACGCGGCCAGCGCGATCACGCCACCAAGCAGCAGCATCTCGAGCCCGGCCCGCCACCATCGATCGAGCGTGACCGTCGCGCGCGCAGCGCCCACACCGAAGAGCGACGCCATCGTGAGCAGCGCGGACGCCGGAAGCCGGACATCGTCGGACACGGCAAGCATGTACGGGACGAGCGGCACGACGCCAGCCAGGACGAACGCCACCAGCGTGGCAATCCCATGTTTCCAGGGATACGCCTCTTCCTCTGGCCGACCGGCCGCCGCCAGGGCGCTTTCGTGAGAGCGGATGGCCAACAGGTTCCCGACACCCATAGCCACACCGTCGGCCGCCAGATTGGCCGCACCGACAATCAGAACGGCAATCGTTGACAACGAACCCCCAGCCACGCCGGCAACCACCGCAAATGTCGTGATGATGCCGTCGTTCGCTCCATAGACGAGGTCCCTGATGTAGTGGCGTGCGACCCCCACAACCCCGGACGGCTCGATATGGACTGACTCGCGTGGCACTACGGTTTCCTTTCGCAATCCAGATGCCCGGCCCCGCCGTGGTATCGCGCTTGCTCTCTTGCACAGGGGGCCCAATGCGCAACGTCAAGCCGTATACGAATGCGACGTTCACCAAACGCGTCGACCACGACGGAGGCCGCCACCGGCCGCCGCGGGCGCCTGCAGAGCCGGCGCTCTGTCCGAGCTGTGGTGCCGTGTACGTCAAGCGACGTTGGAGCACCGCCCCGTCGGCACGTGTGCTTGCCGATCGCGCCGGAGTATTGCTCACCTTGCGGATGTGCGCGGCATGCCGTCGCCGGCAGACCGGAACGCCGCGCGGATATGTTCACGTCGACGGTGAGTTCTTCCGCACTCATCGTGGCGACATCGACCACCTGCTGCAGAACGAAGCGGACCGAGCGCGGAAGGACAATCCGCTTCAGCAAGTCCTCGATTGGAAGGAGCTCGGCGACGGCAGCGCGCTGATGACAACGTCGACCGAACACCTCGCGCAACGGCTCGGACGGGCGCTCGAGAAGGCGTACGACGGCAGGGTACGCTACGGGTTCTCACACGAGAACAAGATCGCTCACATTTGGTGGAGCCGATAATATGTGTTGTTTTCGTGGTGATCAGGCGACGCGACGGCCGACGTTCGGGCCGAGAAACTCGCGGCCGTTCGTCCAGAGCGCGCCCTTCTTGACGAGCCCGTCGAGCACCCGGGCACAGTGCGCCAGCTCCAGGTTGAAGAGGCGCGCCGCCTGAGACACCGTCAGACGCATTCCAGGCATCTCGTAATACTCGGCGCGAATGCGAGCGCTAATGGCGTAGTCGGCATAGGTGTCGGTCATGGTCGTCTCCGCGGGTTGGATTGGATACTCGCGTCCCGCTCCGAGCAAGGGACATGCCAGCCAATCGAATGCTCGTCCCGTTCAGCGTCCCTCACGATTCCGACGCGGCGCCCGTACCTGCGGAGTCACTCAGCACCGCGTCGGTGCAATCCCGGTCCGCGTCGTCAGCAGATCTCCGGCTCCTCGGGCCGGGTCGGTGATTCGACCACGATGCGGTTGTCCACCCATCGGATGCCTGGCGCATTGCCGGCCGCGCGCTCGGCAGCCTCACGCTGGAACCACGAGGCAACGGTACCGGTCAGAATCGCGACCTCTCCCGAGATTGCAACCGAGATGTGTCGAGCGTCGAGATCCGCATTCCGGTGCAGGGCCTCCGCGATTCGGCGCCGGACGTCGCGATGGGTTTGATCCGGCGTCACATCGATGTGATTGAAGACGCCATGAACGCCACGGAGATGAGCCACGGCCTTCTCCGCGCTCTTCTTTTGCGCAATCCAGCTCACCTTGCCTGTCAACGTCACGTACCCGTTGTGCACGACTGCCTGAACGGTGTCGGGGACGCCGATGCGAAGCTCCAACGCCCGCGCGACATCGCGGGCGACGTCCGTGTCCGTCCGCTCCAGCTTCAGTCGCACTTCGATGTCATTGGCCACCGCATGCACTCCATGCACGCACTTGACCGCCCGCTCGGCGGCCAGTTTGCCCGAGTAGCTGTCGATGAAGCCGGTCAGGGTGACGACGCCGTTCTTGGCCGCGACACCGACCGCGCTGCTGTCGACCTCTGGATCCCAATCTAGCTGCCGCACCACGGCCTCTCGGACGCGAAGGTCGTTGTCGGTAAGACTCATCGTTGCCATGTAACCACCCTCCTGCCCAGCTCGCCGCTCACTCCACTCTCACATCGAGCAAGTCCGGTTCCACGACTCGTGCACATGAAATGCGAGTCCGATCGACACACCTATGCAATGCAGGACCGTAGCACTCGTGAAAATCTACGCGCCTCGCCCAGAGATTTCTCGCGGCCCCACCCTCGCAGTTCGCGCGGGCCGCACGGTTTACCGCCGTCTTTATGACTGCGGTGCGCAGCCGATCCGAGGCACGTTCATTGCGTCGGAAAAGGGCTGAGCGTAGACCATCGCGGTAAGCCTTGCTCAGAGGAGGCAGATCATGTCAGCTCGAAAAGAAACAACACTGGCTCCGACGCGTTTCAGCCGCGATCCCTTCGGGCTTCTGCGACAAATGACATCCGAGTTCGGTCGTGTGTTCGACGAACCGTTCTGGCCGTCGTTCCGCTGGCCCTCAGGGGAGTTCACGGCCTCGCGTGCGGTCGCCTGGTCGCCGGAGGTTGATGTCTTTGAAAGAGACAACCGGCTGATCACGAAGATCGACCTTCCAGGGATGAAAAAAGAAGACGTGAAGGTCGAAGTCACCGACGGCTACTTGACTATTTCCGGAGAGCGGAAGACCGAGGCGGAGGAGAAGAAGGAGAACTACTATCGGTGTGAGCGCGAGTACGGCACCTTCTATCGCACCGTGCCGCTGCCCGAGAACGTCAAGTTCGAGGACGTGAAGGCGACCTTCGCTGACGGCGTGCTCGAAGTCAGTGTCCCGCTGGCCGTCAAGGTCGAACCGAAACCGCGCAACATCGAAATTCAAGAACCCGCGAAAGCCGCCAAGGCAGCGTAGCCGTCACGCTCGATGGAGAGGCGGGCCTCAGAGGGCCCGCCTTGTCGGTGCTTGGTGCTTGGTGCCTTGTGCTTGGTGACTTGTGACTTGTGACTTGATTACTGCCGCAGCGTTAGAACTGCGCAGGTTGCGTGCCGCACCACCTGCTGCGCGGTCGAACCGAAAAACAGCAGATCGGCGACACCTCGACCGTGAACACCGATGACAATGAGGTCGCTCTGCTGTTCGCCGGCCACACGCACAATCTCGCGATACGGTTTGCCGGGAACCATCATCGTCTCGACCTCGCAGAACGCACGAGCCTCGTCGGGAACTGCGGTCTGCAAGCGTCGCCGATGATCCTCCTCGACTGCCGCGACGTACTCGCGGACGCCGGGCGAGAGGTGCGGCAATCGCTCGTGGGCGTCGGCAGGAAGCTCGACGACACTGAGCACTGTGAGATGGGCGTCGGCCTCCTTCGCCAGTGACGTCGCGAAACGCAGCGCGTTCATCGAGCAGTCGGAGAAGTCGACGGCGCACAGAATCCTCTTGAAGAGCGGCGGCAGAGGCCCCGCATCCTTGACCCGCGGCGGTACCGAGAGCACCGGACACGAAGCCTTGCGAAGGATCTTCTCGGTAACCGAACCGACCATGAGTCGCTCGAATCCAGAACGTCCATGAGTACCCATGACAATCAGGTTGGCGTTGAGTGCGCTCGCACGATCGAGAATCTCCGGAACCACCGGCCCTTCGGTGACTTCAACGTCGACGACCAGCCCGGCACTCGCGTCGTTTTCGGCAAAGCTCCTCATGGAGCTGACGAGCGCATCACGGTCCGCCGCCGTTACCACAAAGGGAGGGAATGCGGGGGCACCCGGCGCCGCGGCGGCAACCGGTACAACGGGATGCACGTACAGCAGCGTGACAGCCGACTCGTACCAACGGGCAATCGCCACCGCGTGATGGAACGCGTGACGCGAGTGATCGGAAAAGTCCACTGGACAGAGAATTCGTCGGATTTCGACCATTGTTGTGCCCTCAGGCCGCGTGGGCGGCGTAGAAGCTCTCGCACTCTCCGTCCCGCCCCGCGACCACCCGTCGGCCACGCAGCGGTCCATGCGTCGCGGTGATCACCGTGTGCAGGCGTTCACCGCCAGCGCCATCCTCATAGAGGACTACCCAGTCGAGCGTCTTCTCGGCACGGTGTGCACGGGCCGTATTCGAATAGAGCGCCGTGAAATGGTGAGCGCCACGTCTGGTGTGTAGGATCGGCAGCCAGGCTTTCCTCGCAGGGTTGAAGCGTCGCGGAGCAATCATCTGCAGCTTGCCGGCTCCAGCCAGCTCTCGATATTCCCGATCGACATCGAGCAACTCCGATATGGGCACGGGCCGCACGCCGGACGCCGGCATGCGCACGCGGCCAAGGCGGTGCGCCAGCGAGTCGCGGATTCCGGCAAGGCGTTTGTCGCCGAACCCTGCGATGGTCTCGAGCCGCCCGTCATGTGCCGCTGCCTCGAGGTCGGCAAGCGTTTCGAGGCCGAGCTCGTCGTGCAACCGTTCTGCCAGAGCGATGCCAACGCCTGGCACCGAGGTCAGGAGTCGAACAGGATCGGACTCGCCACGCAGACGTTCCAGCATCGGGAGCCGCCCCGATACCACCAGCTCGCGAATGGCGCGGGCGATCGTGTCACCGATTGCTGGCAAGGCCTTGAGTCCGTCCAGACCTTGTCGCCGAAAGATCTCATCCACCGGCAGGGAGTAACCGCGCACCACCATTGCGGCGCGCCGATAGGCCCTTACTCGAAACGGATCAGCACCCTGCTCGCGAAGGAGCCGCGCAGCCTCTTCGAGCCGTCCGGCCACCTGGAGGTTGATCGTATGAGCCATGATGGCTGCGCCCGCACGGCGACGTGCAGGGCTGCCAACAGCTGAAGCAAATTGCGGGCCTCGAATGTGGTCGAGGTCCCGCACCGTCAGGGCCGTGGCGTCGTCAAGTACCGCTTGCACCAGGATGCGGCAAGCCGTGAGACCTCTTCGAGTGCGCCCGGTTCCTCGAACAGGTGCGTTGCCCCGGGAACAATCTCGAGCTGCACATGCGCGTGCATCCGCTGCATCGCCGCGCGATTGAGCTCGATGACCGGTTCGTCGGCGCCGCCCACGATGAGGAGCGTTGGAGCCTGGACGCGCGGAAGCTCGTCGCCCGCCAGATCCGGCCGACCGCCGCGCGAAATCACCGCCCGGACGGCATCGGACCGCTCGGCAGCCGCTATCAGTGCCGCCGCCGCGCCTGTGCTCGCGCAAAGCAGCCGATCGGCAGGTTCGCCAGTCCAGATTCACCGCCGACCCAGTCGACGGCAGCCACCATCCGGTAACCCAGGCGGTCGATGTCGAACCGGTACTCGCCCGTCTGAACGTCGATGGCTTCCTCCTCGCGCGTGAGCAGATCCAGCAGGAGCGTCGCAAACCCACTCTCTTGGAGCGTTTGCGCGACGGCCCGGTTCCTGGCGCTGAAGCGGCTGCTTCCGCTGCCATGCGCAAACACCACCAGTCCCGAGGCGCGCCTGGGAAGGGCGAGATCGCCTTCGATCAGCGCGGTGCCGGCTCTGATTTGAACGGCCGTCGGCTGAATCGCAGCGGGCGGATGCATCTTCGCGGGCCCTCCTCCGTGGACTACCCAGGTGTATACCCATTCTCCGCCACGGCCGACTCGACGACCATAGGCGTGCGAACGTACATGGCCCGTAGAGCCGCGACGATGTCGTTGGGGTTGACCCCACCGCCCTCGAGGCCGCGAACAACCACGTCCTCGATCGACACGATGCCTTTGAGGCGACCCGAATCGTCGCACACGGGCACGCGCCGAACCCGGTGCTGTTTCATCGTCGCGAGCACGTTGTGCACATCGTCATCGAGCCGAACTGACCACACTTTCTCCGTCATGGCTTCGTGTACCGGAACGCTCACCGCGTTCCGATTCGTGCCAGCAACGGCCAGGCAGACGTCACGATCGGTGATGATTCCAACCAGCGTTCCTCGTGAGTCCACCACTGCCAACGTTCCGTAATCTGTCTCCCGCATGAGACGGGCGACCACGGCCAGCGACGTCTCGGGCGTACATGTCAGTGCGGGCTCAGTCATGATGTCCTGGACTTTCATGAGAAACCTCCTCCTGCATGCTTCCTCCGCACCGCCACCGGCGTGCCCCACTCACGCAGACGCGCACACGGTGTCGTCGGTGTCTGGCGACGGCTCGAGCGCCGCCATGACCATGTCATCGGTCACCTCTGAAAAGTCTTCGAAGAACTCACCGACCGCACGGGACGACTCGGGGCACTGGAGGCATACCACCTCGTCGGCCTCGTCGGCCAATCGCGCGAGCGTCTGCCTCGGTGCGACGCCGAGTGCGACGACAATCTGGCGCGGCCCCCGTGCCCGAACCGACCGGCTGGCCGACAGCATCGACGAACCCGTTGCTACTCCGCCGTCGACGATGATCACGGTGCGTCCGGCAGGCTCGATGGACGGACGCCCGCGCGTGTACATCTCCCGCCTCTGGCAAAGGATTTCCTGCTGCGTGCGGATTTCTTCCCGAATGTACTCGTCGGACGCGATGTCGAAGTACGCGCCCTTCAGCACCGCGCCGGCTTCATCGATCGCTCCAATGGCCAGCTCCGGCTGTCCGGGCGCCCTCAGCTTTCGCACGAGCACGACATCGACGTCGCTGCTGAGCGCGTCTGCAATGATGCGAGCCATCGGAACAGCGCCCCGCGGCACGCCGAGCACCAGTGGATGGTCTCGCCGGTACGGACCGAGGTCCTTGGCCAGGAGTCTTGCGGCTTCCTCACGATTCCTGAAGCGCATGAGAATTCGTTCGGATTTCGAGCAAGCAACCGGGCTGCCATTTGCGATTCTGAGCCGCCTTGCCATCAGAGGCGACTGGCGCGCGTGCTGCATTGGAGAGCATTTGGCGAATGCTACGTCGGCGGCGAAAATCTACGCCGTCCAATGCGCAACTCGGGAGAACCCCAATGTCATCCATCCCCACACGAGTCACGTATCGCGGCCTCAAGCAGATGAACACCCTCGAGTCGGAGGTTCATGACCGCGTGCAGTGGCTGGAACAGTTCTATGGGCGCATCATGGCGTGCCGTGTGCTGATCGAGGTGCCGCACCGGCACCGTCGCGACGGGCGACACGTTCGCGTCCGCCTCGAGCTGACCGTTCCCGGCGGTGCACCCATCGTTGTCAGCCATGAGCCCTCACTGCACGGATCGTTGAAGGACATGGAAGAGACAGAGCCCCACAAGCAAGCTGAGGTCGACGAAGTGCACCGGTACGCCCGTGTGGCCGTACACGAGGTGTTCGACGTCGCCCGGCGGCAACTCCAGGACTTCGCGCGCGAACAGCGCGGTGCGATCAAGACACACGAGGCTGCTGAGCCTTGAGCGCAACCCGTTCAGGCGCGATGGGCACATTGCGCGTCGTCATCAATGACGAGAGATACGACTGCCCGGCCGGCGTGTCTATCTTGGACGGGCTCCGTGCGGCCGGTATTCACCTGCCGGCGATGTGCCACGACGATCGCATCACCCCATCGGGGGAGTGCCGCCTGTGCCTCGTGCAGGTCAAGGGTTCGGCCAAACCGATCCCGGCATGCACGACTGCCCTGTGCGATGAGATGGACATCGAAGCCGGCACACCGGAGCTCGAGGCCAGCCGGCGGTCGGCTCTCGAGATGCTCGTCAGCCGGTATCCGGCCGACGCGCTCAAGCACTTTCCGGACAAGCCGTTTCATCAGGCCATAGAGCATCTGGGCCTGGCTGGGTGCGCTCCCCTGCGAGCTCCTGCGCCGCACCTTGAAGATCGGTCACATCCGTACATCGCCGTCGACATGGCGCGCTGCATCGATTGCTATCGATGCGTGCGCATCTGCGCCGAGCTCCAGGGGCAGTTCGTCTGGCACGTGCGGAATCGCGGACTCGACACGCGCATTCAGCCCGATGGGCCCACGCTCCGCGACAGCTCGTGCGTGGCGTGCGGTGCGTGCGTAGACACTTGCCCCACGGGCGCGCTCGAGGACCGCTCCGTCTCGTTGCTTGCGGGACCGTCCGAGTGGACGAGAACGACGTGTCCCTACTGCGGGGTCGGGTGTGAGCTGAACGTCGGCACTCGCGACGGCCGCATCGTCTCCGTGAAACCAGTACTCGAGGCACCGGTCAGCAAGGGACATCTCTGTGTGAAGGGGCGGTACGCGTTCGACTTCGTGTCAGCAACCGATCGTGTGACGGAGCCGATGATTCGCGAAGGGAGCGAGTGGCGACACGTTTCATGGAACCAGGCGCGTGCGTTCGTCGCCGATCGGATTCGGTCGCTGATACAACGACACGGTCCAGACAGCGTTGCGATTCTCGGCTCGGCGCGCGCAACGAACGAGGACAACTACGTGGCACAGAAGTTTGCCCGCGTCGCTGTCGGCACCAATAACGTAGACTGCTGCGCGCGCGTCTGCCACGCGCCGAGCGCGGCGGCGCTGAAGCGGGGTTTCGGCGTCGGTCTCTCCACCAATTCGTTCGACGATATCGAAGCGGCCAGAGCCATCCTGGTCTGCGGCGCGAATCCCACCGAGAACCATCCAATCGTCGGCGCGCGCATCAAGCAGGCCGCGCTGCATGGGGCGTGCCTCGTGGTGATCGATCCGCGGCGCATCGAGCTGGCCCATTACGCCGACTGCCATCTCGCCGTCCGTCCGGGCACGAACATCGCGGCCCTCAATGCAATGGCTCACACGATCCTCACCGACGGCACCTACGACCGTCGCTTTGTCGAGGGCAGGGTGTCCGGCTTCGATGAGTTCGCGCGTGACGTCGAACGCTGGCCGCCGGAACGCGCGGCGCAGGTGTGTGGTGTCGAGGCGGACATGATCCGTCTGGCCGCAAGGCTCTACGCTTCGCACGCACCCGCGATGAGCGTCCACGGCCTCGGGCTGACCGAGCACGTTCAGGGTACCGACGGCGTCACGGCGCTGATCAATCTGGCGCTCCTGACTGGAAACGTGGGACGACCTGGATCCGGCGTCAACCCGTTGCGCGGCCAGAACAACGTACAGGGCGCAGCACACATGGGATGCGACCCCGCTGTGCTCACCGGCGCCACGCCGCTCGATCAGGGACGTGACGCATTCGAACATCAGTGGGGTGTGCCTTTGCCGGCCACGCGTGGCCTGCACGCGCTGCAAATGGTCGATGCAGCCGTCGACGGCCGCGTGAAAGCACTCTGGTCGATCGGATACGACGTGCTGCTCACCCACCCCAACGCCTCAGAAACCGCCCGAGCCTTGCGCGCGTTGGATGTCGTGGTCGTCCAGGACATGTTCCTCACCGAGACTGCGCGCGAGTTCGGCTCGGTGTTTCTGCCGGCCTGCTCGTCATTCGAAAAAGACGGCACGTTCATGAATGCCGAGCGCCGCATTCAGCGTGTCAGGGCGGCGCTCCGTCCGATCGGTTCCTCGAAAGCAGACTGGCAGATTCTCTGCGAAGTTGCGCGGACAATGGGCAGCCCAGGCTTCAATTTCACCAGCCCGGAAGAGATCTGGAACGAAGTGCGCGCGCTTTGTGAGGGCGCGCGTGGCATGACATACGCCCGGCTCGACGTGAGCGGGCTGCAGTGGCCCTGCCCCGCCGAGGATCACCCAGGTACACCGATCCTGCATCGTGATGCATTTGCGCTCGGTCCGCGTGCAGCGCTTCGGCCCGTGGACTTCCGTCCCACACCTGAAGCTTCGTCTGACGAGTACCCGTTCCGGCTGATGACAGGACGTTCGCTGTACCAGTTCAACGCCGGCACGATGACGCGCCGCACAAAGAATGAGGAGCTGCGTCCAGCCGACCTCATCGACGTGTCACCCGAAGATGCGAAGCGTCTGGACCTGCACGACCGCGACGTCGTTCGCGTGATGAGCCGATACGGGTCCGCGCTGCTGCCAGTTCAGGTGAATTCGTCCATTCAGCCGGGACAGCTATTTGCGACGTTCCAGACGCGTGAAGTGTTCCTCAATGCGCTGACGGGGCCGCACCGCGACGGGGTGACGGGCACTCCGGAGTACAAGGTGACGGCCGTTCGCATCGAGCCTGTGCGCTAGCTCTCACGCACGGCAGCGGCCTTGATGCCGGCCTCGGACGGTTCTGATCTCTATGCGGCTGTCCGAGGTCGTTCGATGAGATTCCGACGACGCAGTCGCTCCAGCGCCTGCCTCTCGATCTGCCGAACACGTTCGCGGCTCACACCGAGGCGATCGCCGACCTCCTTGAGGGTGTGTTGGCGGGCGTTGAAAATGCCGAAGCGCAGCTCCAGCACCACACGCTCGCGTTCGCTCAACGATTCGAGGGCGAGTTTCGCACGTTTTTTGACGTCCTGCGTCAGCAGCGGCGCCTCGGGCGACAACGCCC
>DATCJA010000135.1:0-22233 GCA_036507475.1 Vicinamibacterales bacterium | reverse complement strand
CCCGCCGCGTTCGTACGGCATGGGCTCTCGCTGATGTGGGTTGTCGGCCTCGCGGTGGCGTTTCAGACCATCTTCAATACGGAGCTGATGCGCTACACGCTGGCGACAGGGGAGCCCGTCTTCACCGGCTTCATGCGTACGCGTCCTTCGTCCAAGCTGTGGGCCTGGGTGTATGTGGTGCTGTATTTCCTGCAGGTCGGATGGCCTGCGTGGGCCGGGGTGGCGGCGGGCGCGATCTTCTTCCTGTTCACCAGGCGCCTCGCCGTGGCAGCGGACGCAAGCACGATCTACTACATCGGTGTAGGTACGTTCCTGCTATGCGTTGCAATCCTATCGTTCGGGCGCCGCATCGAGCGGACGCTGGAGCTGTTGAACTGGATTCTCGTCGTGGCCATTCTCGGCAGCTTTTTCGTGCTCGCCGCAGTGTACGTGCCGGGGGATACCTGGCTGGCCGGGGTGTTGGGGCTGGGCGGCTTCGACCTGACGCGTGGCACGTTTGATTACTTTCCGACCGGCACCGATCTGTTTCTGCTTGGAGCGCTCGTGGCGTACTCCGGCGCCGGCGGTGTCACGAATATCGTGCTGTCGAATTGGGCGCGGGATCGCGGCTACGGCATGGGCGAGCGGGCAGGCTACATACCCGCCGCCGTCGGCGGCCACAAGGTGGCGCTCGCCCACACCGGCTTCATCTTCGCAGGCGACGCCGAGGGCATGAGGCGATGGCGCGGCTGGTGGCGCGTCATCAGTGCGGACCAGTGGGGCGTGTTCTTTGCCGGCGCCATCCTCGGCATGATCCTGCCCGCGATGATTTATGTGACGTTCCTCCCGCGCGGCACCAACATCCAGGGGCTCGGTATCAGCGCCGCGCTGGCCCAGAGCATCAGCGGAAACGGCGGCGCGCTGCTTGGAGGCGTGATCGCGTTTCTGGGAGCGTGGATTCTCTTCAAGACCCAGCTCGATCAGCTCGAAGGCATGGTCCGGGCGATCACCGATATGCTCTGGACAGGAAGCAGCCGCCTTCGGAACTGGCGCGGCGGCGACGTGCGGACCGTGTACTACTGCGTCCTGGCCGTGATCGTTCTCTGGGGCGTCGTGGCGTTGCGGCTCGCGCAGCCGTTTCTCCTGCTGCAGATTGGCGCGAACATGGCCGGTCTCGTGCTCGTCATCGGCTCGGTGCATCTGCTGTACATCAATACGCGTCTCCTGCCGGAACACGTGCGTCCTCCTCTGTGGCGGCGCGCCGCGCTCGTGGCCATGGCGCTCTTCTACGGCTTCTTCGTCTTCCGATCCTTTGCGACGTTCCTGGCCTGATTCTCCGTTAGGTCCAGTGCCAGGAACACAGGGACGGCCTAACCACGAAGGCCACGAAGATCTCGAAACACACGAATTTCCTATTTAATCTTCGTGACCTTCGTGTGCTTCGTGGTTGATTGGTGACAGCCTATCTCCTCGCGCTCACCTCGGCGGCGCTCTACGGCGCCGCCGACTTCCTGGGCGGCCTTGCCTCGCGCCGCGCCAGCACGATTGCGATCGTTCTCGTCTCGCAGGCCGCAGGGCTGCTCCCGCTGGCTCTGTTGCTGCTCGTCCTGCCTGGCACCCCATCCAGAGGGGACTTCATCTGGGGAACAGTCGCGGGCCTCGCCGGCAGCGTCGGCGTGGCGCTGCTCTATCGAGCGCTTGCGATCGGCACCATGTCCATCGTTGCTCCGACGACGGCCGTGTGTGCCGTGATGCTGCCGGTGCTCGTCGAGGCGGTGAGAGGAGAGCGTCTGGCTCCGCTGACGCAGGGCGGAATCGCGTTGGCGATTGTCGCCATCGTGCTCGTGAGTCAGCACGATGCGCCCCCGGCGGGCGATCGCCAGTCACCGCCACGTGTGCTGCCGGCCGGGATCGCGTTGGCGTTTGTCTCAGGTGTGGCGATTGGCCTGTTCTTTCTCGCGCTCGCGCGCACCAGCGCCGTGGCAGGTCTCTGGCCGCTGCTGCCCTCGCGCGGACTGTCGATCGTCGTATTCGTAGCTATTGCCGCAGCAGGCTCGCAACCGTTGCGCGTCGAGCGATCGGTCTTGAAGACCGCCGTCGCCTGCGGCGTCGTCGACATGCTTGCGAATGCGCTCTATCTCCTCGCGAGCCGTGGCGGACCGCTCAGCGTCATCGTGACCCTGGCGTCGCTGTATCCTGCCAGCACCGTCGTGCTCGCACGCGCCATAGTCGGCGAACGTCTGAGCCGTCGCCAGACGCTCGGCATCGGGTGCGCGCTGGTGGCCGTGGTAGTGATCGTGGGTGGTGCATAGCTACGCCGTACGTTCCGTCCCTTTGCGGTTCAGTGCTATGTAGAGAACAAAACTCAGGCCAAAGGTGACGAACCACGCGTACGTATAGAGCAGATCAAGGAACGTGGGGTTGGCCACCTGTCCGCCAGGGGTCAGCGCGGCGCGAAGAAACCCGGGGACCACGGGGATGATTGCCAGCACCAGCGCAGCCATCGCGCGATAGTTGACGCCGCCGGCATAGGCATAGCGACCGTTGACCTTGAACAGATCGGCCGGGGACAACTCGCGCCGACGAAGCACCCAGTAGTCCGCAATCAGGATTCCGCCGATTGCCCCCATCAGGCTCGAATAGCCGAGCAGCCACGTAAAGATGTACGCGGCTGCGTCCGCATACAGCTTCCACGGCATCATCAGGATGCCGATCACCGCGGTCATGAGGCCGCCTGCCACGTAGCTGACGCGCCGCGGCGCCAGGCTCGAGAAATCATTCGCGGGGGAGACGACGTTGGCGGCCATGTTGGTCGTGAGCTGCGCAAGCACCACGATGAGCGCGCCGAACATGATGACGAGGGGGCTCCCTATCCTGGCGATGAGGGCGACCGGATCCCATATGGCTTCACCAAACAACACAATCGTCGCGCTCGTGACCGCCACGCCGATGAATGCGAAGGCAGTCATCGTTACCGGCAGGCCAAGGGCCTGGCCGAGCGCTTGTGACCGCTGGCTGCGGGCGTACCGCGTGAAGTCGGGAATGTTCAGGCTGAGCGTCGCCCAGTAGCCGACGTTGGCGGTCAGCGCCGCGGGGAAGAGCTGCCAGAACGGCGTGTGCGTGGTTTGCAGCCGCGCCGATTCGTCGAGGATGCGCGCCAGGCCCCCGCCGTTGTCGATCGCCCACCAGAGCAGCAGCCCTCCGCCGCCGAGCAGCAGCGGCGCCGACCAGCTCTCGAGAATCTTGATGCCTTCGAGTCCCCGAAGAATGATCCCGACCTGCACGACCCAGAAAATCGAGAACGCGAGCCAGATGTTTCCTGGAAGGTCCGCCCACGCCGGCAGCCCCGCAACGAGCAGCGCGTTCAGGGCGAGTCCGCCGATCCAGGTTTGAATGCCGAACCAGCCGCATGCGACCAGCGCTCGCAGAATCGCTGGCACGTTCGCGCCTCTCACGCCAAAGCTCGCGCGGCACAGTACTGGAAACGACACCCCGTATTTGGTGCCGGCGTGCGCATTCAGGATCATCGGGATGAGGACGATGACGTTGCCGAGGAGAATCGTCAGCAGCGCCTGCGACCAGGTCATCCCCTGCTGCATCAAGCCGGAGGCGAGCGTGTAGGTGGTGATGACCACGCTCATGCCAATCCACAGCGCGGCGATGTGATAGGTGGACCACGTGCGGCGCGCCAGCGGCGTTGGCGCGAGGTCGGGATTCCAGAGCGGACTACTTGAAACGTCCTCGTTCAGGCCGGTCGCGATCCGCCGCGAGTCGTTCACGTCCGCGATGCGATCGCTCGCGGCAACGTTCGGGAGCACTCTAGTGGTATGTCCTTCCTGAGTCACTACCGGCCGCGCCGATGTCGCGGCCGGAAAATCTCGGTCGACGGCTCGTTGTGAGTGGTACGCATTCAGTTGAGACGGTCCACTAGTGCTCCGTGCGGCCTGTCGGAGCATCCGCGGCGGCGTACCCCTCGGCTTCGTAGCCGCCGTGGTACGCCTTTGCATCGGGACGCCGAATCCTGGAATGCGCCACGACGCGGTCGCGCCGGATACCGCGGAAATCGTCGAGGCTCGTCCACGCATGCCGCTCCATCGTCTCGCGCATGCCGGACAGGAGCGCCGTGATCACGTTTGGGCCGATGGCGTGGTCGAGCATCGCAGCGGTGCAGACCTGCACGGTACCGCACCCGAGCAGGAAGTAGTTGAGTGCGTGCGCAAACTGCCCGACACCCCCGATTCCCGAGAACGACTTGTCGGGAAACGCCTGTGTGAGCTGCACTATCTTCGCCATCGACAACGGCAGGATCGCCGGACCTCCGAGGCCTCCGGCCGAGACGAGTCCGTCAACGTTCATCTCGAACTCCAACGTGTCCGGATCGATGAGCGGGAGCGACGGGAACGTGTTGGAAGAGGTGACTGCGGCCGCACCACCAAGAAATGCACCGCCAGCCTCGAGGACGATGTCGGTCGTCGAGGGAGTGAGCTTGGCCCATATAGGTACGTTCGCGACCTCTGCGACTGCCTGCGTCACGCTCGAGATGAGCTCCTGATCCTTGCCAATATTCGACCCCATGTCCTTGCGGTCCATGTGCGGGCATGAGAGGTTCAGCTCGAGGGCGTCGGCGCCCTCGTTCTGACAGGCTTTGGCGAGTGCCTGCCAATTGCGCAGCTCTTCATCGCTGCCAGAACCGGCCATGATCGACGCGACGAGGATCCGGGTCGGATGGGCCTGCTTGATACGGGAGATTCGCGGGACCCACCAGTCCAGCGGCTTATCCGAAATGAGCTCCCAATTCCACGACGAATGCAGCGATGTGCCCGGCCGCTTCTGCATCGACAAGTGGGCGGACTCCGGCGTCGCGCGCAGGAACTTCGTTTTCGGTCCGGCGACGTTCACCACCGGGTGCAGGCCGATCGTCTTGGTGACAACGCCGCCCCATCCCATATCGAACGCCCGCATGATGTTGCTGTCGGATTCGGTAGGGGGCGCCGACGCCAGCAGGAACGGGTTTTCGAAGCGCAGACCGGTAAAGGTCGTTGCAAATTGTGAGGTCATGGACTGCGTTTTCGAGGAACGGCTGACTATAGCACCACGCCGGGTCGGCTTCGACGCGCTCGCGACGCCATGAGGATGAAGGGCGCGGCACCCGGCCTACGTACTATAATCGGCGGACCATGCCGAAAGAATCCCGATTGACCCGGCGGCGCGTGCTGCAGAGCGCGGGCGGGTTGATGGCGGCCGCCGGCCTGCCCGCCCACCCGGCGGCGCGCCCTCTCCTCCCTCAGAGCGCGGCACGTCCCCCCGCGGCCGCGAACATCACCCGGCAGTTGGCGCAGTACATGGTGGACGCGCGCAGTCGGACTCTGTCGCCTCAGGTGGCGGAAGCCGCGAGACACCGTATTCTCGACACGCTCGGCGCGATCGTGTCCGGTGCTCGCATGAAGCCGGGCGAGGCCGCGATCCGGTTCGTCCGAACCCAGGGCGGAACGTCTGAGGCATCCGTGCTGACGACAAACATCAGGACATCGGCAATCAACGCGGCGCTTGCCAACGGCATGTTCGGCCACGCCGACGAAACAGACGACTTCGAGCCGGTGACGAAGGCGCATCCAGGGTGCGCCGTCGTGCCTGCAGCGCTTGCGGTAGGCGAGCGCGAAGGGCGCTCGGGGGTGGAGGTCGTGAGGGCGGTCGCGCTCGGGTACGACGTGTGCTGCCGATTTCTGATGGCGCTCGGCCCAGACCATGTCCGCGCAACGCACCGGAGCGCAGAAGGCACGAGCGCCACGTTTGGCGCCGCCGCTGCCGCGGCATCGCTGGCTCGGCTGGACGAACGAGGCATGCGACATGTGCTGTCGTACGCGGCGCAGCAGGTGTCAGGGATTTGGAGCTGGACCCGCGACGGCGAGCACATCGAGAAAGCGTTCGACTTCGGCGGCATGGGCGCGCGCAACGGTGTCACCGCGGCGCTCATGGTGCAGTCCGGGTTCACGGGTGTCGAGGAAGTGCTCGACGGCGAGCACAACATGATCGACGCGCTGTCGACAGAGCCAAGGCACGACCAGATGATCGCCGGCCTTGGCAGCCGTTTCTTCGTCACCGACACAGCGATCAAGACATTTTCGGTCGGCTATCCCATCCAAGCGCCCTTGGATGCGCTCCTCACGCTCCGCCGGCAACATGGCCTGTCGGCAAACAACGTGGAGCGCATCGTCGCCCGTCTCCCGGAGGACGGCGCTCGCATCGTCGACAACAGCGCGATGCCCGACGTCAACTGCCAGTACATCCTCGCTGTCGGGCTGATTGACGGCGCATTGTCGTTTGCCGACAGCCACTCCATCGAGCGCATGAAGGATCCGCAAGTGGTCGCCGTCAAGCAACGCATTCAGCTGGTTGCCGATCGGGCGTTGATGGATCCGGATGCGCCGCGGAGCGGCCGCGTGGAAGTGACACTGCGAGACGGACGGCAGGTCAGTCACTTCACGCGTCACGCCCCCGGCACGAAAGAGAACCCGTTGGACACCGAGGGCGTCAACGCGAAGGTACGTGACCTTATGGTCCCTGTGGTCGGTGCTCAACGCGCCGAACAAATCATCCGGGCCGTGCACGCGATCGAGACGCTTGACGACGTGAGGAATTTCGTCAGACCGCTTCTCACAGAGGTCTGAGCTTTTGCCCTTTGAATTTTGAATTACAAGACTCTCCTTAAATGCCCAGACGCATAGTTGGCGGCCTGATTCAGGCGGCGGCGCCGCTGACCGATCCCGCGGTGCCGATCGACAAGATCCGCCAGGCGGCGATTGATGTCCACATTCCGTTGATAGAAGAGGCGGGCCGCCGCGGAGTGCAGATCCTCGGTCTTCAGGAAGTGTTCAACAGTCCGTACTTCTGTCCCTCGCAGGACGCGCACTGGTACGACATCGCCGAGCCTGTGCCCGGGCCGACCACCGAGCTCATGGCGCAGTACGCAAGGAAATTCAAAATGGCGATGGTGGTGCCCGTCTACGAGCGCGAGCAGGCCGGCGTGTACTACAACACCGCCGCCGTCTACGACACGGACGGGAGCTATCTGGGGAAGTACAGGAAGAACCACATCCCGCACACGTCCGGGTTCTGGGAAAAGTACTTCTTCAAGCCCGGCAACCTCGGATACCCGGTGTTCAAGACACGCGTCGGGACCATCGGCGTGTACATCTGCTACGACCGGCATTTCCCTGAAGGCGCCAGGATTCTCGGCTTGAATGGCGCCGAAATCGTGTTCAATCCGTCTGCAACTGTCGCGGGCCTGTCGCAGTATCTCTGGAAGCTCGAGCAGCCTGCCCATGCCGTTGCCAACGGTTACTTCATGGCGTGCAGCAATCGCGTCGGGGAAGAGGCGCCGTGGAAGATCGGCCGCTTTTATGGATCGTCGTATTTCGTGGATCCACGCGGCAACTTTCTCGCCGTGGGCTCTGAAGACAAGACGGAGCTGGTTGTCGCGGAAATGGACCTCGACATGATCGAAGAGGTCAGGCGCGTGTGGCAGTTCTATCGCGACAGGCGCCCCGACAGCTATGGACCCATGGCGGGGCAGCTCCCGTGAAATATTAAGGTACCTGCCTCCGCAGTTCCTCCGCTGCTTTGGCTCCCAACTCGACGTCCTGAAGAAGCAGGTACCTGTTTACGGGCGGAGTCATGCCGCTGGCCGCCAATTTCGAAGGCGTTCCGATTGCGATCGCCAGCAAAAACGGCGGCAAGACGACATCGATGGAGTGTGGGAGCCGTCACAATGTCTGGAGCAAAATGCAAGGAGTTCACCAAAAGCTCACATTGCACGAGGAAGACCTAATCACGCCGACCATGTCACGCGTATTACGTTGACTTCCAAGGACTTACCGGAAATGGTCAACGGAAGGGCATGTGTGACGTTGGACGCATTGCGTATGCACACGAGTCATTAATTGTCAGGATCTGGCATATCGGTGTCGGTCTTCCGACAGGGTCGGAGCGTGCGCACATTCGGGTACACTCCGCAGCGGCCTGGAGCGCTCATATGCCGACACGCAGCCGTCGTTCGACGATAGAGCAGTCTGCATGACGCTCCTGATCAAAGGAGGCACCGTCGTCACGGCCGCCGATCGGTACGCCGGAGATGTCTTCGTAGACGGCGAAACGATCGCGGCGATTGGCTCGTCGCTGACAATGCCTGCCGACCGCGTTATCGATGCGACAGGCAAGTACGTTCTTCCTGGCGGCATCGACGTCCACACCCATCTCGACATGCCGTTCGGCGGCACGACCTCCGCAGACGACTTCGCGTCGGGCACGATTGCGGCCGCGTACGGTGGAACGACGACGATCGTCGATTTTGCCATTCAGTACAAGGGACAGACGCTCCACCACGCCTGGGAAAGCTGGATGAAGAAGGCGGAGGGCAAGGCGGCCATCGACTACGGGTTCCACATGATCATCACGGAGCTGTCGGATCAGGTGGAGCAGGAGATGGACGCGCTCGTGCGTCAGGGTGTCACCTCGTTCAAGCTGTTCATGGCCTATCCCGGCGTTTTCATGCTCGACGACGGCAGCATCTTTCGTGCGCTCCTGCGGACGGGCAAGAACGGCGGCACCATCTGCATGCACGCGGAGAACGGCGGTGTGATCGACGTTCTCGTGAAGAAGGCGCTTGCGGAGGGAAAGACCGCGCCGAAATATCACGCGTTGACGCGTCCCGCGCGCGCGGAGGCGGAGGCGACGCACCGGGCGATCGCCCTCGCGGAGATCGCCGACGTCCCGATTTACATCGTGCATCTTTCGGCCGCAGAGGCGCTGGAGATGGTGACCGAGGCGCGCGATCGGGGCCTGCCGGCGTACGCCGAAACATGCCCGCAATATCTCTTTCTCTCGTACGACAACTACGAGGAACCAGGGTTCGAAGGCGCCAAGTACGTCATGAGCCCGCCGCTTCGATCGAAAGAGACGCAGGATCGGCTGTGGCGGGGCCTCGCCTTCAACGATTTGCAGGCGATCTCCACGGATCACTGTCCCTTCTGCATGAAAGAGCAGAAGGTCCTTGGAGAACATGATTTCTCGAAAATTCCAAACGGCGCGCCGGGAATCGAAACGAGGATGAGCCTCGTCTACGACGGCGGCGTGAGAACGGGGCGCATCTCGCTCAACCGGTTCGTCGAACTGACCGCCACGTCACCGGCCCGGATCTTTGGCCTGTTTCCGCGGAAGGGCACCATCGCGCCCGGCTCTGACGCGGATATCGTGATCTTCGATCCGAACAAGACGATGCGAGTTTCCGCACAGACCCATCATATGAAAGTGGACTACAACCCCTATGAAGGACGCGAGGTGACGGGCGTCAGCGAGACAGTCATTTCGCGTGGTCACGTCGTGATCGACAACGGCAGGTTTACGGGGCGAGCGGGGGCGGGGTCGTTTCTGCGGCGGAGCGGACGATGACGCATACAGAGCAATTCAAAATGCAAAATGCAAAATGCAAACCCCGACGCGCCAAATTCGAAGCGCGAGAGGTCGAACTGTTTTTGCATTTTGCATTTTGCATTTTGCATTACAGCGAAGGCAATAAATGACCGGCGACGAGATCGTCGCCCTTTCGAAGAAGCACACCATTTCCGAATGGGCGGCGCAAGGAGCCGTCGATCCCATTCCGGTTTCGCGCGCAGAAGGCGTCTACTTCTGGACGCCCGAGGGGAAGCGCTTCATCGACTTCAACAGTCAGCTGATGTGCGTCAACATCGGCCATAGCGATGCGCGCGTGGTGAAGGCGATCCAGCAGCAAGTCGAGGTGCTGTGTTATGTGACGCCGTCAGGCATGACGACGGAGCCTCGCGCCCGGCTCGGCGCGAAGCTGGCGGAGCTCACGCCCGGCGATATCGACGTGTTTTTCTTCACCAACGGCGGCGCTGAAGCGAACGAGAACGCGTTCAAGATTGCCCGTGCGTACACCGGCCGCCCGAAAATTCTTGCGCGCTACCGCTCGTATCATGGCGGCACTGCCGGCGCGATTGCGGCCACCGGCGAGCCGAGGCGATGGAGCCAGCCGGCGATGCCGGGGTTCGTTCATGTGCTCGATCCCTATCACGGCGTTCAGCGCGGCTGGGACACGACGGAGGAGTCGCTCCGCCACGTCGAAGAAGTGATGCAGCTCGAAGGCCCGCAGACGATCGCTGCGTTCATTCTGGAATCCGTCACGGGCACCAACGGCATCCTCGTACCGCCAGACGGCTACATGCAAGGCATACGGGCGCTCTGCGACAAGTACGGCATCTTGATGATCGCCGACGAGGTCATGAGCGGGTTCGGCCGCACGGGCAAGTGGTTCGCCATCGAGCACTGGGGAGTCGTTCCCGACCTGATCACCATGGCAAAGGGTCTGACGAGTGCGTACGTTCAGCTGGGGGCCGTCGGCATGCGGCAGACAATCGCCGACTCGTTCCGGGAAAAGCCGTTTCCCGGCGGGCTGACGTACAGCAGCCATCCGGTAGCGTGCGCGGCGGCGCTGGCGACCATTGCGGTGATGGAGCAGGACGATCTTGTGGACCGTGCCCATCGCAGCGGGAGGCTGATGTCGGAGCTGCTTGCAGACCTGGCGGCACGCCATCCCTCCGTTGGCGCGGTTCGATCGATCGGCCTTTTCGGGGTCGTCGAGCTGGTACGACACAGAACCACCAGGGAACCGATGGCGCCATTCAACGGCACATCTCCGGAGATGGCTGCGTTGGCGAAGTTCTTCCGGCAGGAAGGTCTGTTTACGTTCGTTCGCTGGAATTACTTCTTCACGAATCCGCCGCTCACCATTACCGAAGCGGAGTTGCGCGAAGGCTTCGCGATCATCGATCGCGCGCTGACGATTGCCGACGCATCCGTGCAGTAAGATCGTTTGGGCATGGTGCGCACAGGTTTTGCGTGGGCGCTCGTCGTCTGTGGTGTCATTCATGCGGATGTCGCTCGCGCGCAGTCGAATGGCGGCCAGATTGAGGTGGGGGTGCAGGTTGCGTCGGCGCTCTCCGGTCAGTTCGATGCCGCGGATACCGGACTCGGCGGACGCGTGTCATGGCGTCCCCGCCGCTTCCTCGGACTCGAAGCCGAGCTGAATGTATTTCCGACCGACTTTCCGGACCCTCGCCCCTTCAGCCGCGGCCGCCTGGAAGGGCTCTTCGGCGCAACGGCGGGTGTGGCATTCGATAGAATCCGGCCGTTCGCCCGTGTGCGCTCCGGTTTCGTCACGGTTCAGGCGTCGCCGGAGCCCTTCGCCTGCATCCTCATCTATCCGCCGCCGCTCACGTGCACCCTTGCTGCAGGGCGTACGCTCCCGGCCGTCGATCTTGGCGGTGGGGTGGATATCAATACGACGGCGAGGACCTTTGTGCGCGTGGACATCGGTGACCGTCTCCTCAGATATCCTGCCCCCGTGTTCGACGCCGATCGAGTAGTCAGACAGGATCCGTTTTTCGTTCACGAATTTCGGGTCGCCACTGGCGTCGGCGTGCGTTTCTGACGTCGTCGGTTTGCGATCCGTTACAAATCGTCAATCGAAATTCGTCATTCGGCGTTACTATGTGGACCAACAGTTTCCTAGTCTCGAAAGGAGACCCATGGCTAAACGCGCGACCAAGTCCGCCCGGAAGCCGAATCCGGCTTTCATGAAGCCGATGACGCCGAGTCCCGCACTGTCGGAGGTTATCGGCGCAAAGCCGATCCCGAGGACTGAAGTGACAAAGCGGCTGTGGGCGTACATCAAGAAGAACAAGCTCCAGGATGCCAAGAACAAGCGGATGATCAAGGCCGACGACATGTTGAAGCCCGTATTCGGTGGTAAGTCCACGGTCAACATGTTCGAGATGACGAAGCTGGTGAGCAAGCATTTGAAATAGCGAACGAGGCAGTACTGACACCAACGACAGGGGCGGCGTTATTGCCGCCCTGGCTTTTCTTCCGGCTCAATCGAGCCCCTTTCTCGCTGTCCAAAAAAAATCTCTTGCGCTCTCAGCCCTAGACAGGCATAGACTTTGCCCGTTCGGGGCGGCCGGGCGCTCCGAGCTCCTACCCAGCGAACCCCAGAGTCCCCGGAGTTGCGAATTCGTCGGCGTATCGGCGGCGTCCCCAAGGTAACGCGGTAACGGAAGGGGAGGCGGCGTGAACGCAAACGGCAGCTTCAAGAGCCAGAAGGCGCCCTGTGGACGCCTTGTCGACGGCGAAGAGTACGAAGACCACGACGACGAGTGCATCGTCACCCAGGAAATCATCTACAAGTGCGGGTGTCAGAGCATCCAGCACGAGTACCACGACGGATGTGTGAGCCGGAGGATCGTCCACCACGATGGAAGAGTGCTCGTGGATGAGATCTTGTCAGCCGAATAGACGCTAAACGCGACCGGCCGTTGGTTGAACGACCGCCTCGGCACCAGGGAGCGAGCGAGCACGGGTGGCAGAGGAGACCAAACGCGTGACCCCTTCTTATGACGTGGTGCTGGTCGGCGGCGGCGGCGCGGGGCTGCGGGCGGCGATTGCCATTGCGGAAACCAATCCCAAATTGACGATTGCGGTGGTGTCGAAGGTGTACCCGATGCGGAGTCATACCGTCTCCGCCGAGGGTGGTGCTGCGGGCGTCATCGCGGCGGATGACAGCCTTGACGAGCACATCTACGACACGATCTCCGGCGGCGACTGGCTGTGCGACCAGGACGCTGTCGAGGCGTTCGTCAACGAGGCGCCTCAGGAGTTGCTCCGGCTGGAGCATTGGGGCTGCCCGTGGAGCCGGGAGCCTAACGGCCGGGTTGCCGTGCGTCCCTTCGGCGGGATGAAGAAGATGCGCACCTGGTTCGCCGCCGACAAGACCGGCTTCCACATGCTCCACACGCTGTTCCAGACCTCTCTCAAGTACGCCAGCGTGACGCGTTACGACGAATGGTTTGTGTCGCGCCTCCTCGTGGACGACGGCCGCGTGCAGGGTGCGATTGCCATCGATCTCAAGTCGGGACGAATAGAAGCGATCACGGCGCGGGCGGTCATCTTGTGCACCGGTGGCTGCGGCAAGGTGTTCCCGTTCACCACGAACGCCGCTATCAAGACCGGCGACGGCATGGCGCTGGCCTACCGGGCAGGTGCGCCGCTCAAAGACATGGAGTTCATGCAGTACCATCCGACCGGCCTTCCGTTCACCGGAATCCTGATCACCGAGGCGGCGCGCTCGGAAGGTGGCTACCTGATCAACAAGGACGGCTACCGGTACCTGCAGGACTACAACCTCGGCAAGCCACAACCGCAGCCAGTGTTCCGCTCGATGGAGCTGGGCCCGCGAGATCGGCTCTCACAGGCGTTCGTGAAGGAGCTCGAGAAGGGACGCACGGTCGACACGCCCTACGGCCACGTCGTGCACCTCGACCTGCGTCATCTTGGCGAGAAGAAGATCAACGCCAAGATTCCGTTCGTGCGCGAGCTGTGCATGAAGTACCAGAATCTCGACCCGGTGAAGGATCTGATCCCAGTGCGGCCGGTGGTTCATTACATGATGGGCGGCATCCACACCGACATCAACGGTGCCACGCCGCTGCCCGGCCTGTACGCCGCGGGCGAGGCGGCGTGCGTGAGCATCAACGGCGCGAACCGGCTCGGCTCGAACTCGTTGCCGGAGCTGCTGGTCTTCGGCGCGCGGGCCGGCCGGGCGGCGGCGGAGTACGCCTCGCGTGGGCTCGCGATCAACCCGCGGATTATCGCGCAGAAGACGGACGAGCACCGCCGGCTCGAGCACGAGCTGTTGAACAAGAAGGGGAGCGAACGCATTGCCACGCTCCGCGACGAGATGCAGAAGTCGATGGAGACGAGCTCGGGAATCTACCGGAGCGGCGCGTCGTTGCGCAACGGGATGGAGGAGATTCGGCGGCTGCAGGAGCGCTACGTGGACGTCGCGATCGAGGATCACAGCAAGACGTTCAACACTGAACGCGTGTCGGCGCTGGAGCTCTCGTGCATGCTCGACGTCGCCGAGACGATCGTCACGGCGGCCACGCGGAGGGAAGAGTCGCGGGGCGCGCACCAACGCATCGACTTTCCTGCGCGAGACGACAAGCGCTATCTGGCGCATTCACTCGTGTACCGAAACGCCGACGGCTCGGCTCGAGTCGAGTACCTGCCGGTCACGATCACCCGCTGGCCGCCGGCCGAGCGGGTTTATGGGGAGGCGGCACCGCATGGGGGACCGAATCACATTACAGGTGGCACGTTATCGTCCGGAGCAGGAGTCTGAGGCCACATACGACGAGTTCGAGGTCCCCTGCCCGAAAGACTGGGTGGTCCTGGACGGGCTGAACCACGTCAAGGATCGCCTCGACGGCACGCTGGCGTACCGGTGGTCATGCAGCATGGGCATCTGCGGGAGCTGCGGCATGACCGTCAACGGCGAGCCAAAACTGACCTGCGCCACCTTCCTGTCCGAGTACGCGCCCGGACCTGTTCGCGTGGAGCCGCTGCGCAACTTTCCAGTGATCCGCGACCTCATCGTCGACATTGGCGATTTCATGCGGAAGCTCGTGCGAGTGAAGCCATGGATCGTCCGGCAGGTGGAGAAGCCGCTGTCGGCGGGCGAGTACCTGCAGACTCCAGACGAGCTGGAGGAGTACAAGCAGTTCAGCATGTGCATCAACTGCATGCTGTGCTACGCCGCCTGTCCGATTTACGGCCTCGATCCGAAGTTCATCGGACCGGCAGTGATTGCCCTTGCCCAGCGGTACAACCTCGATAATCGCGACCAGGGCGCGGCGGCCCGGATGGAGGTGCTCTCCGAGCACGAAGGAATCTGGGGCTGCACGTTCGTCGGGGAATGCACCAAGGTGTGCCCGAAGCATGTCGATCCCGCTGGCGCGATCCAGCGGTACAAGCTCAGCGCTGCGGTCGACTCGATGAAATCGTTCTTCCTGCCACGAGGCGCCTGATGGATCAGAATCACGCTTACACCGCATATCACCCACGCTGGCTGCGACCGCACGTGTCCACCTACTGGTGGCTGGAGAAGCCCGCGTACCTGGCGTTCATCCTGCGTGAAGGCAGCTGCATGTTCGTTGCGTGGTTCACGGTGTACCTTCTGCTGTTGCTGCGCGCAATCCAGCAGGGGCAGGCAGCCTACGAGGCATTTCTCGCGTGGTCGGCGGGGCCCGTCGTCGTGCTCGTGAACATCGTGAGCTTCGCGTTCTTGATCTTCCACGCCATCACGTTCTTCCAGGCAGCTCCACAGGCGATGGTCGTGCACGTCGGACACCGTCGGCTGCCGGCACGCGTGCTGCTGGCGGCGCACTACGCCGCATGGGCTGCGGCGTCGATCGTCGTCTTCTGGTTGCTGACAGGTGCATAGATGATCAAGCGACATCCTGAACCAGTGCTGTGGATGCTCTTCAGTGCCGGAGGCGTGGTGTCGGCGATGCTGCTGCCTGTCCTCGTGTTGCTGTTTGGCGTCGCATTCCCTCTGGGCTTGCTCGACCCGCCTGACTACGCGCAGTTGAGTGCGCTGCTCGCGAATCCACTGACCGGCCTCGTCATGTTCTCGCTCTGCGCCCTTTCTCTGTTTCATTGGGCGCATCGATTCCGCCACACCCTGTACGATGGATTGCAGATCAAACACCTCAACGAAGTAATTGCGATCGTCTCGTACGGCGCCGCGGTCGCGGGGTCGACGCTGGCTGCGTATCTGCTCTGGCAGCTTTCATGAGAACCCTTCGTACGTCGTGTCCGGCTTCAACGGGACGCATCCGTACGTAGTGTCCGGCTTTAGCCGGACCGTGCGTCCGGCCTTCCGCCCGCGCCCGGACTGATAAAATCCCGTCTTCCAATGGTCCGCCTGCGGCTTGTTCTCGCTGCGGCCGCCGCGGCGGCGATCATCCTGTCGGCGCCGTTCGCTCAGCAGGCGTTCAGCGTCATCAGCTCCGCCTGGCCGACCCAGTTCAGGGTCATTGCGATCAGTGCGACCGCTGTGCCGGCATGCATCGCGTTGTCGTATGCGGTGGCGCGAATTCGCCGCCGTCACCTGCTCCGATACGGATTGCTGGTTCTCGCCCTGACCATCGGGGCAGGCTACATCTTCGTCAACGCGCTGAGCGTCACCGAGAGCTTTCACTTCACCGAATACAGCCTGCTAGCGCTGTTGTTCTATCGCGCGTGGCGCACCCTGGACGATGTGTCGCTGCTGGTCCTGCCCGTGATTGCCGGCACTATCGCCGGCACGTTCGACGAGTGGTTCCAGTGGTTCATTCCGATCAGGGCCGGTGAGGCGCGCGACATTGTGCTGAACGCGGTTGCGAGCGTGACCGGTCTGCTTTTCGCCGTCAGCGTCGATCCCCCCGGACGGTTGACGATGCGACTGCAGCCGGGATCTGGCGTGCGAGTGGCTGCGTGGTTGGTTGCCGGTGTAGCCGTGTTTGTGGCGTTCTTTCTGACCGTCCACGTTGGCTACGCCATCAACGATCCGGAGGTAGGCTCGTTCCGATCGCGCTTCAGCGCCGGCGCGCTCGCGCTCGCGTCGCGCAATCGCGCCGAGCGCTGGCGCAGCCAGCCGCCGTTGGTCCAGAGGCGATTGTGGCGAGAAGACCAGTACCTTACCGAGGGGCTCTGGCACGTCAGCCGCCGCAACGATGCGTGGGCTGCCGGCGATGTTGTCACGGCATGGTGGGAAAACCGTATTCTCGAGAAGTTCTTCACGCCCGTTCTCGACAGCCCGACGTACGCCGGCAATGCGGGGCATCGATGGCCGGCCGCTCAGCGAGCCGACGCAATCGAGCGAGCCGGCGGGAAGGCTGGCCCGCAGGCCAGCGACGCCTACGCGTACCCGCTGTACGTGTGGCCGAAGGCGCATTAGACAGAAACGCGTGAGGCCTGACATACGAGGCACCGCTTGGACCTGTTGCTGATTTTGAAACTCCTCGTTGCTCCCGGGCTGGTCGCCGCAGTGACCCTCGCTGTTCGCAGGTGGGGACCGGCGATCGGCGGATGGCTTTCTGGAATGCCCGTCGTGGCAGGCCCTGTGCTGGTTTTCATCGCTATCGAGCAAGGTTTGGCATTTGGGGCGGAGGCTGCTCATTCGACGCTTGCCGGATTGATCGGAACCGTTGCCTTTGCCGTCGTCTACGCGCGCACCTCGGTGCGGATGACCTGGCCGGGGTCTCTCGCAGCCGGATGGTTGACGTTCGCAGCGACCACCTCGGTCTTGTACGCGCTGCAACCGTCGCTCGTCATCAGCCTGGTCTGCCTGTTTGTGGCGACGACACTTGGCCGTCGCGTGCTGCCTGCGGTAAAGGTACCAGCCTTGCCGGCCGCAAGCCCTCGAGGGGATCTCGCCGTTCGCCTTCTGGCGACGGCTGCGCTCGTACTAGCGCTGACGGCTGCCGCAGCGCGGCTCGGCCCGAGGCTCAGTGGGCTGCTCAATGCCTTTCCTGTCCTGACGACGATCATCACGGCGTTTACGCACGCGCAGCGCGGAACGGGGGCGACGGTCGCCTTCGTCGACGCATTCTTGAGGTCGATCATCGGCTTCGGCTTGTTTTGTTTCGTATTGGCGACGACGCTCGACCGCATCGGTCTGGTGCCGGCGCTGTGCCTGGCGATGGTTGCCCAGCTCATGGTCAGCGGGCTTACCCTGCGGGCGTTCCGTCCCGTACGGTTTTCCGAGTCCTGAGATTCCAGTTGCGCCAGACGCCGGTGGGGGACGTACACTTTTGGCCGTTTCGACTCTTACAGTGACCACGCGTGCGGTGCCGCTGCTCGTGCTGATCGCCGCGGTGGCCGGCATCGTGATGTTCTCTCGAGGTCTCCGGCTCGTCGATACCGTGGGGATGCTCATATGTGGCGCGGTTGCCGGTGCTTCGCTTGCCGCGTTGGCCGCCGCGCGTCGAAAGAAGCGATGACCATGACGCTGCGCGCCCCGACCTGGTGTAGGCAGGCAATCACGCTGGCTGCGATGCTCACGGTCGCCTGTTCGTCTCCTTCTCTGCCTTCCCCGGCCTCCGCCTCGTTCCCGACCGGCCAGCTCGTCGATCTGTCGCATGCCTACGACGAGACGACAATCTTCTGGCCTACCTCGGATCGGTTCCGTCTCGAGAAGACAGCCGATGGAGTCACCCCGCAGGGGTATTACTATGCGGCCAATAATTTCTTCACTGCGGAGCATGGCGGCACACATCTGGACGCGCCTCTGCATTTTTCACAGGGCGCTCAGGCCGTGCATCAGATTCCCCTCGAACGGTTCCTCGGGCCGGCGGTCGTCATCGACGTCTCCGTTCGAGCTGAGGCTGACCGCGACTATCTGGTGACCACCGAAGATCTGCAGCGTGCGGAGCGCGAACAGGGACCGATACCTTCAGAGGCAATCCTGCTGATCCGTACGGGCTTTTCACGACGATGGCCCGACGCGGCGAGCTACCTTGGCACAGCCGAGCGCGGTGCCGATGCCGTCCAGAACCTGCACTTTCCGGGCTTGCATCCGGACGCGGTGCGCTGGCTGGTAGCAAATCGGCCCATCAAGGCTGTCGGCATCGACACGGCGAGCATCGACTACGGTCAGTCGACGTTGTATGAAGCGCATCGAACGCTGTTCGAGCGCAATATTCCGGCGTTCGAGAACCTGACCGCGCTCGAGCGCCTGCCCCTGCGCGGCGCGTTCGTCGTCGCGCTCCCGATGAAGATTGGCGGCGGCACTGGTGCGCCGCTGCGGGCGATTGCCGTTGTGCCGTGATCCTTACACAAGTCACAAGGCTCAGGTCACAAGGCTCAAGTCACAACCGGAGGTCGCCTTGCTGCTGGGGTTTGTGACTGTGTTTGTGACTTGTGCTTTGTGCTTTGTGACTTGTGCCTTGTGACTTGGAGATGTCCATGGTCCGGCCGTCTCATCTACTGATCTTGCTAGTGGTGACAATGGCAGGTGCATCTGCGTGCTCGACAGAGTCCCCGTCTCCTACGACCGAAGGGCCTCGGCGATGGGGAATCGTGATCCATGGCGGCGCCGGGAACTTCATCCTCGCGACGATCAAGGACAGGGAAGCAGAAATGCGCGCCGCCTTGGCAACTGCATTGGCTGCCGGCCATCGTGTTCTCGCAGGTGGTGGCTCCAGCCTCGACGCAGTGCAGGCAGCCGTGGTCGTCCTGGAAGATTCGCCCCACTTCAACGCAGGGAAGGGCGCCGTGTTCACACACGAGGGCACCAACGAGCTGGATGCCGCGATCATGGACGGGCGCACCAGCATGGCTGGCGCTGTCGCCGGGTTGAAGCGCATCAAGAATCCCATCAGGCTTGCGCGGCTGGTCATGGAGAAGTCCCCCCACGTGATGATGGTGGGAGAAGGAGCTGAGACGTTCGCGAGAGAACAGGGCGGCATCGAGTTCGTGCCGGAGAGTTACTTCCGTACCGAGCTTCGTTGGCAGCAGCTCCAGCGCGCGCTCGAGGTGGAGAGGGCGAAGCAGGGCGCGCTGCTGCGCCCGCGGAGTGACGATGCGAAGCAGGGCACGTACTTCGGAACTGTGGGTGCAGTCGCTCTGGATCAGCAGGGAAACCTCGCGGCCGCAACGTCCACGGGCGGTCTGACGAACAAACGCTTCGGCCGCGTGGGGGACTCGCCGATCATCGGGGCGGGCACGTACGCGAGCAACCAGAGCTGCGGCATCTCTGCGACTGGCACCGGCGAGTACTTCATCCGATTCGCGGTTGCGCACGATATCTGTGCGCGCGTGGAGTATCGCGGCATCACTGCCCAGGAGGCCGCCGATGAGGTGGTCCAGGACGTTCTGAAGCGCGCGGGTGGCGAGGGCGGCGTCGTCGGTCTCGACCGATTCGGGCAGGTCGTCATGTCTTTCAACACCACCGGAATGACCCGCGGCTACGTCGGCGAGAGCGGCGATTCGGTCATCATGTTCACGACGGAGGACGGAGCCACGATCCCGCAGAGGTAGCGAAAACAGGTTCACGTGCCGGTTCGAGCTGTTCGCGCGGACATTACGACGCTGAACGTCGACGCGATCGTCAACGCAGCCAACACATCGCTGCTGGGCGGGGGCGGTGTGGACGGTGCGATTCACCGTGCCGCGGGACGTGAATTGCTCGAAGAGTGCCGGGCGCTCGGGGGCTGCGACACAGGCGACGCGAAGCTCACGCGCGGATACCGTCTACGGGCGAAATACGTGATTCATACGGTTGGCCCCGTATGGCGCGGCGGGGGTCACGGGGAACCGGAACTGCTGGCGTCGTGCTACCGGCGTTCTCTCGAGGTGGCGATCGAGCAGGAGCTGCAGTCGATCGCCTTTCCATCGATCAGCACCGGCGTGTATGGCTATCCGATTGAACGCGCGGCAGCTGTTGCGGTATCAACCGTGCGCGACGTCTTGTCGCGCGGTGGCTCCGTCAACGACGTCATCTTCTGCTGCTTTTCAGCGTCGGACCTGGAGATTTACGAGCGCCTGCTGGGGTAGGCCTCGGGTTCGCCGCCCTTGAAGCACGATCCCGCTTCACTTCCCCGTACCACCGAGGCACCGAGACACCGACGAATTCATTCCAGTTTGGCCTCGGTGCCTCAGTGCCTCGGTGTTCCGTGGAGGTGAAAAGCGGTTTAGAATCGGCGGATTCCGAGAGGGATCGCCATATGCCCACCTACAGGTTCCGCCTGAACGGCCAGCCCGTGACAGTTGAGAGTTGGGACCCCGCGCAGCCGTTGTTATATGTGCTCCGTGGCACACTCCAGCAGCACGGTCCGAAGTTCGGCTGTGGGCTCGGACAGTGCGGCGCCTGCACGGTCCTGGTCGACAAGGAAGCGACGAGGTCGTGCACCACACCGGTGAGCCGCGTCGGCGGGCGGGACGTTACGACGATCGAGGGTCTCGGGACGCCCGAGCGGCCGAGTCCACTTCAGGCTGCCTTCATCCACGAGCAGGCCGCGCAGTGTGGCTACTGCACCAACGGCATGATCATGGCGGCCACGGCACTGCTGGCCCGCACCCCCAGACCGACGCTCGAGCAGGTGAAGCAGGAACTCGCCGGCAACCTCTGTCGATGCGGGACACACACCCGGATCATTCGCGCGGTCATGCGCGCCTCGCAGGTGTAGCCGTGGACGTCCTCACCTCACTCTCACGTCGAGACCTCCTGAAGGCGGGCGGCGCCCTCGTGGTGAGTTTTGCATTTGCGGCGGTTCCCAGGCGCGGGGCGGCCCAGGCGCCCTCGGCGGCGGCCAATGCCGGGCGTGTGCTCGATTCGAGCGAAGTCGACAGCTTCCTCGCGATTCATGCCGACGGCTCGGTCACCATGTACACGAGCAAGGTTGACGTCGGTACCGGCTTGCGGATGGCGCTGGCCCAGATGGCGGCCGAGGAACTCGGCGTGGCAGCCGAGCGAATCTCCGTGATTGAGGGCGACACCGCCTTGTGCCCCGATCAGGGCGGAACCGGAGGGAGCACCGGGCTGACGCGCGGCGGAACAGAGATCCGCCAGGCGGCCGCTACGGCGCGGCAGGCATTGCTGGCGCTCGGTGCCGCACAGCTCAACAGACCGGTCGTGGAACTGACGATCAGCGACGGTCAGGTGCGACCGCTGGCAGGCGGCGCGGGGATCGGCATCGGTACGCTCATTGGGGACCGCCGGTTTGCGCTCAAAGTCGATCGCATGGCGCCCCTCGCGCCCCCGGCTCGCTATTCCGTTGTCGGCAAACCGCTCCCGCGGCCGGACGTCCCCGACAAATGCACGGGACGTCATCCATACGTTCAGGACTTCACGCTGCCGGGCATGTGGCACGGCCGTGTGATTCGCCCGTCTGCGGTTGGCGCCACGCTCGTATCGGTCGATGAGTCGTCTCTTCGTGGTATTCCAGGCGCACGTGTCGTGAGAGTCGGGAGCTTCCTCGCGGTGGTGGCCCGCGATGAATGGGCTGCCGTGCGCGCGGCCGCTGCGCTGAAGACCACCTGGAGCAACCGGGAAGGGCTTCCAGGTCACGACGGCCTCGATCGCTATTCGCGCGCAGCCGCTGTTGCCCGCGATCAAACGGTCGTCAATCGAGGTGACTCGGCGGCCGCTATGCCGGGTGCCGTCAAGCGGCTGTCCGCGACGTTCTTCTGGCCGTTTCAGGGCCACGCCTCGCTCGGGCCGTCGTGCGCGGTGGCCGACGTGCGCAGCGACGGCAGCGCCACCGTCTGGTCCGCAGCGCAGGGGACCCATGGTCTGCGGACCAACCTGGCACGCGTCTTCGGGCTCCCGCCGGAGAAGATGCGTGTCGTGTTTCTCGA
>DATCJA010000134.1:0-31691 GCA_036507475.1 Vicinamibacterales bacterium | reverse complement strand
GCGCACGCCGACGGCCGCAGGACCTGCCCTCAGCCGACGTCCGGCTCCGGCCTTCGCGCGCGCGTTTCGGCGGGGCAAGCCGCCCGGCGGCCACCATCAGCAGCGAGTGTGCGCTCATCGAACGGAGCGGTCCATTCCATGACAGAATCGCCGTGCTCCAGAATCTATGGCGCTGGCTCCCGGCACCCATCTCGGACCATACGAGATCCAGTCCGCTCTCGGCGCCGGCGGCATGGGCGAAGTGTACAAGGCGCGCGACACCCGCCTTGACCGCACCGTCGCAATCAAGGTCCTGCCCGAACATGTCGCGTGTGATCCAGAGCTGAAACGGCGGTTCGAGCGCGAAGCGAAGACGCTCGCGACGCTGAGCCATCCGCATATCTGTCCCGTGTTCGACGTTGGCAGTCAAGATGGGCTCGACTTCCTGGTGATGGAACACCTGGAAGGCGAGACGTTGGAACAGCGACTCAAGAAAGGGGCACTGCCGCTCGACGCCCTGGAGTCCGTGAGTCTCTTCACTGGTGCACCCCGCGGTCCATTCGTGTCGCCGGACGGGCAATGGGTCGGTTTCGCCGATGGGACAAGCGTCCTGAAAAGAGTGGCGATCACTGGTGGCCCACCGGTCACGATCGCGACGCTCGTCGGCAACACCCGCGGCGCAACCTGGATGCCGGATGACACGATCGTGTTTGCGACAAACGCAACCGACACAGGCCTGCAACAGGTGGCGGCTGCAGGCGGGCCGACAACTGTGCTGACACGACCCGACCGCGCACGGGGCGACGCCGATCACGTCTGGCCGGAACCACTGCCAGACGGTCGGTCGGTGCTCTTCACGATTCTCCCCGTCGTTGGTGGCATCGAGGCCGCGCAGGTCGCAGTCCTCGACCGGCAGACGGGTACGCAGACGGTGATAGTGCGCGGAGGCAGCCACGCGCACTACGTCGGCAGTGGCCACCTCGTCTACGCGGCAGCGAACGCGCTGCTTGCAGTCGCGTTCGATCCCGTCACACTGGAGACGCGGGGAACGCCGATCCCGCTCATCCCCGAGGTAGTGACGACGGTGGTGCCGCCTGGCGGCGGCGTGAATGCCGTGGTCGCCGCCGATGGCACGCTGGCGTACGTGCACGGGGGAGGCAGGGGTGTCGGACCTCGGACGCTCGTCTGGGTCGATCGGCAGGGACGGGAGACGCCGATCGCCGCACCGCCGCGCGTCTACGTGTATCCGCGGGTCAGCCCAGACGGCGGTCGGGTGGTGGCGCGGGCTGCCGATCAGGAGGACGATCTCTGGGTCTGGGACGTGACGCGCCTGACATTGACGCGTCTGACCTTCAACCCGGCTGGGGACGCTTACCCGGTATGGACCCCAGACGGTCGGCGGCTGATCTTCAGCTCGCAGCGGGAGGGCTCACAGAATCTCTTCTGGCAGGCCGCCGACGGCACCGGCGCAGTCGAGCGGCTGACGAGGAGCGGCCAGGTGCAACAGTCTACCGGCGTCTCACCCGACAGCACGCGATTGATCTTCACCGAGACGGCGCCGGCCACCAGCGAGGACGTCATGCAGGTGGAACTGAGCGGCGCACACACGGTCACCGCACTCGTCCAGTCGCCCTTCGCCGAGCGCAACGGCATCATCTCACCAGACGGGCGTTGGCTGGCCTACGAGGCGAACGACTCGGGGCAGTTCGAGATTTACGTGCGGCCGTACCCGGCCGTGAGCGGCGGGCGCTGGCAGGTGTCCACGGGTGGCGGCACGCGACCACTCTGGTCGCGTACCGGGGAGGAACTGTTCTTCGTGTCGTCGGCCGGCGCCATCCTGAACGTCGGCGTCGAACGCGGCGCGCCGTGGGCGGCGACGCCGCCGGCGACGGTCGTCAAGGAAGGATACGTAATTCCTTCCGGCTTCCCCGGTCGAAGCTACGACGTCTCATCGGACGGGCAGCGATTCCTCGTCGTCAAGTCGGCAAGCGACGCGAATGCGCCGCCTCCGCAGGTCCTCGTCGTCCAACACTTCGACGAAGAGCTGAAGCGCCTCGTCCCGACGCGGTAACGACGATTACTCGCCCCAGACGGCGTTGAGGTCGAGGTCCACGGCGTCGAACGGCTCGACTCGGGCCGGGCCGTTACCCGTCCACGAGCCAACGCGGACCCACGTGCCGCGTGTGTGTCGGAACACCTCAACGAACCGCTCGACGGGGTCGAGCAGCCAGAGATGGTGTACCTGCTCGCGGAGGTAAATCTCCATCTTGATGCCCCGATCAACGCGCTGCGTCGACGGTGACGCAATCTCGCACACCCAGTCGGGGGCGAGCGTCAGGAAGGCTTCGTCCGGAACGCTGGGCAGCCGCTGGCGTATCCAACCCGCCAGGTCCGGAACGATGACATCGTCGCCCAAGTGAAGTTCTGGCTCGGCGAGGAACAGCCAGCCGCCGGGTCCGCCGGTGCCGCGGTCAAACGGCGCGTCGAGCGAGACACCCAGCTTCCACGCGGAACGACCGTGGCGAAGCCGGGGTCGAGGCGTTGCGTGAAGCTCGCCTCCGAGGATCTCGCCTACGACGTGTGGCGGCAGTCGTAAGACCTCGTCGTACGATGCCGGAACGCTCCGCCGTGCCAATGGAGGCATACGAGGAGCATAGCATCGTCATGACGAGGCATAGAGACATAGACGCGCGAGCGGCAGGTACGAGCAGAGGCCGCTTTCCCGGCCGCACGCGCCCGCGGCCGCACGGTCGCAACCCGCGTGAGTCGCAGACCACTACAATACGTGTCGGCTCATGGATCGTCTCAAGCTCAAAACCGCGCTCGTGACGCGCGGGCACACGCAGGCGCTGAAGGACGGCACCGTTAAGCCGCGCACGTTCGATTTCGACTTCGAGGAGGTGCCCGCCATCATCCAGGCGTTTCGACGGATGGTGCGCGGGCTCGAGTTCGACATCTCCGAGATGGCGATCACGACGTACCTGTGCGCGCGCGCGCACGGAAAGCAGTTCGTGGCGCTGCCCATCTTTCCCATGCGTGCGTTTCACCACGGCGCCATCGTCTGCAACACGAAGGCGGGCATCCGAACGCCGAAGGATCTCGAAGGCAAGAGAGTGGGCGTGAATCGCGGCTATACCGTCACGACCGGTGTGTGGGCGCGAGCCATCCTCCAGCACCAGTACGGCGTGGACCTGAACCGAATCACGTGGGTGCTCTCCAGCGACGAGCACGTTGCCGAGTGGAAGGCGCCCGCGAATGTGGTGCCGATTGAAAGCGGCAAGAAGATGGAAGACCTCGTGGTGTCAGGTGAGATCCCCGCGGCTATCGGGGTCCAGATCAATTCGCCGGACGTGAAGCCGCTCATCTCGAACGCGAAAGAAGCTGGGTTCGAGGCGCTGCGCGAGCGCGGCTTCTATCCAATCAACCACACCGTGGTGATCAAGGATGAACTCGCGAAGGCCAACCCCGATCTCGCGCCCGACATTTTCAACACGTTTGCTGAAGCGAAGCGACTTTACGTGCGTCGTCTCGCTGCCGGAGAGATTCAGCAGCCATCCACCGACGATGTATTTTTCAAGCGGGTGATGGACGTGGCTGGCGACCCGCTGCCGTACGGCATTGCGCCGAACAGGCGGATGCTCGAGGCCATCGTGCAGTACGCGACCGAGCAGGGAATTATTCCGCGTCGTGTGGCGGTGGAAGAGTTGTTTCCCGCGAGCACGCACGCTCTGACCGCGTGACGCCCGGGCCGCGCACGCTAAAGCGTGCGCTCTACAGGGACTGTGGTGCACCGGCGGTCGTCGACCGTGTCTAATCGGCCGCGTCTAATGGACCGTGTGTAATCGGCCGTGTGTAGCGCGCAGGCTTCAGCCTGCGCTTCGCCCTGCGGCTGCGAGCCGGTTCATGGACGTTGTGAGGCCCGATCGAGGAAGTCGAGCAGCCGCGCCGGCGCCGTCGTCTCGGTCTGGTCGGCCACGGCGGCGTCCCAGTATTCCGCCTTCGGCAGGCACTCTTCCAAGTACCGAGCGGCAGAGGTCGCGTGCGTCTTGTCGCGGCCCGGAACGAGCAGCGCCGGAATGTCGAGCTGGAACAGAGCCTCGGGCTCGGCGCCCGGACACGTGTCGCGGTCGAACAGGTTGTCCCGCATCGACGCAACCAGCGACTTGTAGCCGTTCACATCGTTGTCGACGTACGAACGCGCGAAATTGGAATCGCGTCGAAGCACCGACGCCCACGGGCCTCCTCGCGGGTCCTGATTGAACGGCTTCCCCTCGGCCCGAACGAGCGAGACGACACCTTCGAGCCCGTGGCGACGCACGTGGTCGAGATGCTCGGCAAACCGCGAGTGGCTGCTGATCCGGTAATGCGCACCGCCCACGGGCCAATAGAGCACGAGGCTCAGCGTCGCCTCGGGATGGGCGACCCCGAACGCCGTCGCCGGCGAGCACCCCATGCACGCGCCCATGACATGCGCCCGGCGGATGTTCAGGTGATCGAGCAACCCCTTCCCCTGCGCCACGTAGTGCGCCCATGTGATGGCCTCGACGCGACCGCCCGACTCTCCGCTTTCGCGGCGATCGAACGCAATGCACGTGTAATGCCTGCCGAGATGCTCGAGCGGACGGATGCGCGCGTAGATACCCTGCGTGGTCCACTTCTCGACGGTTGCGTCGAACCCTCCGGGCGAAAACATCAACACCGGAGGACCCGAGCCCGTCACTTCGTATCGAGTGGGGATGCCGTCAATGACCGCCGTTGGCATGTCGTTGATCCGAACCGTTCACACTTCTCGGTTCTGAGCTTCTCCGTTCGTGTTCGCCGGGTCCGCGGCGATCCAATGGTCCCGCCGCGGCACCCGGCCTACGTACGTAGGGCGGGTTCCGCGAAGCGGACCCGCCGAACCGAAACGTGAACACGAACCGAGAAGGCAGAACGTAGAAGCGTGAACGACGTCGCTCTACCTCCCCCGAATCTGGCGAGCCGCTCGAACGTCCTCCGCGTATGTCCGTATCGCATCGAGCGTAATCCGCGCGACATTGGCGTAGCGCTCGGTCGTGTCGTCCAACGAGGCCGCCAGGTAGCCGATCACGTTCACGACGGCGCGAACGCGCCCGTCCAGCCACGGGCCCCCACCCAAACCGCCGATGACGGGAATCGAAACGGCGCGCGTGACGGCAGGGCCGGCAACGGGTCCTGAGTTGGTGAAATCCAGAAGCGAAGCGCCCGCCTCTTCCAGCTGGACGGCCTCGGCGACGAACCGCTCCTTCATCTCACCTGCCAGTTCGGGCGCGGCTCCTGACATCCCACCGTATCGTTTCGCCGTGTGTGGTGTGATGCCGAATTGAGCCCACACCGGAATGCCGGCGTCCGCGATCGCGCGAACCGCGTCTGGATGCTCGGCCGCTGCGTCCAGCTTCAGCATGTCGGCGCCGCCATCCTCCACAAGCTTCGTCGCTGCGCGCACGGCAGCCTCGGTACCTTCCTGCATCGGACCGTACGGGAAATCGCAGCTGACCAGCGCGCGTTCGACGCCCCACCGAACCGCCCTGCAAGCGAGCAGCATCTGGTCGAGCGTCACCTCCAGCTCGCTCTGCTGGGCCCACATGTTGACGCCGACCGAATCGCCGACCGAGACGATGTCGACGCCGGCACGGTCGACGATCTGCGCCATCTGGTAGTCATACACCACCACGCCGACGATCTTCCGTCCGTCGCGCTTCATCTGCTGAAGCGCCGCAACCGTCACGTTTCCCTTCACGTCCGACCCTTACTGGTGCCATCTTCCCAAATCGCTGCCGGCCGCTCCGTTGTCGCGGCCGGGAAAATCGGGGTTGAAGCGCCGTCGTTATCCATACTCAGTCAGTTGATACGCACCACGGACCGCCAATACTATGCAGCATGCCTGAGCTGCCGCGCCTGAACAACGTCATCCGTCTGCTCGAAGAGGGCAAGGTTCCCATCACCACTTTTTCGCCTCCGTCGATCGACAGTGCCATTGCGCTGTCGTCGGCCGCGTATGACGGGGTGACCTTCGAGCTGGAACACAATCCGTACGACATCCTCACGCTTCGCGACTGTCTTCAATACATGCTGAACCGGCGCCAGATCCTGGAGCGCGGCTCACTTGCGCCTGCGGTCACGCCGATGGTCCGCATCCCAGCAAACGGCGGGGACATGAACCAGTGGCTCGCGAAGCAGGTGCTGGATATCGGCGTGTACGGCGTCATCTGGCCGCGCGTGAGCACGCCCGAGCAGGCCTACAACGCCGTGGCGGCATGCAGGTACCCCCGCCCGAAGTCGGCGCCGACGTACGAGCCGGAGGGACAGCGCGGCGACAATCCCGTCCACGCGGCACGGTATTGGGGCATCTCGCCGCAGGAGTACTACGCCAAGGCCGACGTCTGGCCGCTGGCGCCGCACGGCGAGATTCTCGTCATCATCCAGTGCGAGCAGACGCAGGCGATCGACAACCTCCCGCGGATTCTCGAGGAGGTGCCCGGCGTAGGCGTTGTCCTCATTGGCGAGGGCGATCTGTCGCAGAACCTCGGATATCCCCGGCAATACAACCATCCTGCCGTCGTCGAGGCGATGACAGCCATCCGGCGCATCTGTGCCGAGCACGGCGTCGCCTGCGGCCATCCGCACGTCGACGCCGGCAACGCACAGAAAATCGTGGACGAAGGCTATCGGTTCGTGATGGCTGCGCCGGCGCGAACATTTGCCGGGCTCGAGGCGTGCCGCAAGGTTACCGGAAGGACCTGAGAATATCTTCGACGTAGTTGTCGTCGCCGACGATGACCACCATCAGCGACCAGGGGCGCACTTGCGCCAGCGTCTTCGAGAGCGCTTCATCGCTGGCCGACGCGGCGCGCACGACGAAGGTGGCGGTGTGTACGCGTCTGTCGCTGCACGCTTTGCCGATGAGTGCTGCCCTCGACGCATCGGCGCCTACGGCGGCCACCATCACCACGAGGTCGCCTGTGGCGATGTCCTCGACCAGCGGCGCGGCACGGTCGGCGACTGCAGACGCCGGAAAGAAGGTGACGCCACTCCACGAACCTTCCGCCAGCCGCTCCACGACGTGGTCGCACGCGCGATCGAGCGCGACCACCTTGACCACCCGCGAGACGGACGCCGGCGCGGGCATGCGGAAGCGCGCTTCCGCGGCCGAGCTCATCCGCGCTGATTCGCTCAACATGGGGAAGGCACGTCGTCTCTAGTCTCTAGTCTTTGGTCTTTGGTCAGCCTCTGGGCTCTGGGCTTTGACTGAAGACCAAAGACTAAAGACCAAGGACTGCATTTACACCGTCGCCGGCGCAACGCCCGGCTGCGCGATCATCGCTTCGCGAGCGCCGTCCTTGTACGCCTGATCCGGCGGCAGCACGACGGCGGCGGAGCGGATCTTCTGGTGTGCCGGATCGACGCCGGGTGGGACGACATCGCCCTCGACGAGCGCCTTCGCCGCACGCAACAGCCGCTGGCGCGCCATGATGATGCCGCTGTCAGTGGGCACCAGCGTTTCCTTCGTGCGGTCCACGATCGGCCCCATGCTCTCCTGGAGCGACTGGTCCTGCATGGCAAACCCTTCGATGCCGCTGTAGGTCCGGCCGGCGCGCTGCGCCGCGCGGTCCATCAGGTAATCGTTGTCCTTGTTGGCGGCCGGACGGAAGGTGCCGGGGATGACCTTCGCGTGGATGCCTTTGCCGGCGCGCATCGCCGCCCGTTCGGCGTCGGTGAGCGCGCGCGTCGGGTGGTAGTCGTAGTTCCACGTCCAGCAGTTTTCGTCGTCGATCGGAATCCAGAAGTGGCCGTGCACCGAATGGCCGCCCCGCGGAGCGATCATCGTGAACGACGGCATCACCCACTGCGTGATGCGCCAATAGTAGTTCCCCCCCTCAGCGTTGCGGCGGGCGCCGATGTGGAGACCGCCGGCGCTCTCGACGACCTCGAACACCGGCCGCAGGTCGCCCAGGTTGTATTGATTGCCGCGCGCTCCCTTGAAGAGCGGGTCCGAGTCGATGTCGCCGCGGTGCAGGAACGACACGTGGCTCGAGTCGATGCCACCTTCCATCGCCTGGAGCCAGTTGCACTCCTGCGTGCGCTTCGACATGTAGGACTGCTCGGCCGGGACCGTCGCGAACTCCCATTCAGGCAGCGGCGGCTGCTTCTCGGGCGGCCCCATGTAGGTCCACAGCACACCGCCACGCTCGACGAGCGGGTATGACTTCAGCTTCACTTTCTTCGCGAAGCGCGAGTCGTCGGGTTCCGACGGAATGTCGACACACTGTCCGGTGACGTCGTACTTCCAGCCGTGATACGGACAGCGCAGCCCGCACTCTTCGTTGCGGCCGAACCAGAGCGAGATACCGCGGTGCGCGCAAAATTCGTCCATGAGCCCCAGGCGCCCGTGGGTGTCGCGGAACGCGATGAGCCGCTCCGAAAGAAGCTTGACCCTGACGGGCGGGCAGTCGTTGTCCGGCAGCTCCTCCTGTAAGAGCGCCGGCATCCAATAGCTGCGAAACAGCCGGCCCATGGGCGTGCCGGGCCCGGTCTGTGTCAAGAGATCGTTCTGTTCCTGTCTGAGCATGGGGCTCTCTGAATTATCGTGTAACCTCGTGTCCCACCAAAGCCCGATGTCCTCACTGCAAGCGGCCCCGCCGCCACACGACGCCGGCAAGGACGCGTGATGCCTTGCCGTTGTGCCCCTCGGTTCGAATCACGCGGTAATCGCCTTGCACCCGAAGCCCGAGGTTCGGCGTCACGTCGACGTCGATCCCCGCTCCGGGCTGATACGTGAACCCCGTCGTCAACGCGCCGTCGAACTGCACGCCGCCGCTGATATGGGAACCGCCAAGCAAGAGCTGTGCAAACGGCGTGACCCTCGACAACGCGCGAGAGGCGAACCGCGGGCCGATCATGAATGTGTACACCCGAAGGTTGCGGTCCGTTCCACGGAAGGTAGCGCTCGTGAATGGACCCCTCTGACAGTCACGGCAGGCCCTGTAGCTGCCGCCGACCTCCGAGGCGGCGCCGATCCACCCATTGATATTTCCAGCCACGGAGGCGACCCATCCGGCCGGGAACGTCTCGCCTCGATCCTGGTCGCGCATGACCGCATACCCGCCGGAGATTTCCGCTCGTGGCGTCTGGGCGCTCGAGGGCACCTCCGCCAGCAGGAGCAGGCACAGCACGGCTCCAAGACGTTTCATCGGATACCTCAGAACGTGTACTGCACGCCCAATTCGGCAATCCGGGGCGGCATGATCGTCAGCGGCAGCTCGAAATTGGGCCCGGACAGCTGCGTTAGCGTCTCGACCGTGCTGATGTTGGTCACATTGTAGACGTTGAATCGCAGAGACACCCGGTGTCCGTCTCTGAGGCGGAATGACTTCTCCGCGCGCATGTGGAGGAGGTTGATGGTCGGCATCCTGCGGCTGCCGATCGGCTCGACCCGGACCGCCAGCGAGGTGATTTGCTGGCCGCCCGTGAAAGACACGGTCCGCGCGTACGGCGCGCCGCTCCGGGATTCAAAGTTCGCCGACACCTGCACGTCGCCCGGGAAGAGGTAGGCTCCTGAGGCTCTGCCCGTCCACTCCCGATTTTCGATGCGCGTGTTGATTTCCGCATTCGGATCCAGCGTCGCCAGGAAGACCTGGAGGCCGGGCATCGTGAAATCGTTGCCCGTGCTGGCGGTGTTCTGGGTGAATGGAATGTTCACGTCCGTGGAGGAGTAGGACGCCATCGCCAGCCACCTGTTGGACAGGCGCTTGCTGAGCGTCACCTCGTAGCTCTTGAACGTCTGGTCCGATCCGGAATCGTTCACCAGCATCGGCTGCTGGAAGGAGCGCCCCCGGTAGGCTGCGGCGTAGTCCCAGTACGTGATGAGCGTTCCCGGGTCGTCGGCCGTGCCAAGCCTGTTGTCGGGCCCCGGATCCCGATTCGTGATGGGAATGTTGTACACGCCGTACGGCCGCAGGTTGTTCTGCACCCGGAAGGTCTGTTGCCGCGAGTAAATGCCGGTCACGCGGAGGGACAGATCCGATATCAGTTGCCGCTCGAGGGAGATATTGAACTCGTTGCTCATCGGCTCCTTCAGGTTCGGGTTGGGGACGGCACCGGCGAGCCCGTCCTCGCCGCCGGTGAAGAGGCTCGTCGAGACGAAGTCCGGCCCGTTCCGATCGAAGTTGATCTCGCCCGGCTCGAACAGCTTGTTGCCGTTGGTGTCATGCCACGTGTAGAGCGACCGGAGGTGCACGTTCTCATTCGCCATCTGCAGCTCGTCGGAATGCCAGTTATGGGCGAACCGTCCCCAGCCGCCTTTGAGGACGGTCTTGCCGTCTCCCGTCACGTCGAAGGCGACGCCGACGCGAGGCACGATCGAATTCCAGGTCGGGAACTCGATGCGCGGGAAACACTGCGCGGGGTACACGGTCTCGAGCGGAGCATCGGAGGCCGAGCGGCACTGCTCCGGGATGACCCCGACCGCGTGGGCGTAGCGGGCGCCCACGTTCAGCGTCACCCGGCGCGCGATCGTCCAGCTGTCCTGCGCGTAGAGCCACGTCGTGTGCGTGAGGTCCTTCGGCACGCAGTCAGACTGCCCCTTCTTGTAGCAGTTGTTCCAGGCCGCCATCTGGAAAGGCACGCCGTTCCTGAAGACGAGCTCGTAATTGCCGACATGCCGCGTGGGGAGGCCGGTCGCCTCGTTGTTCGTGCCGTTCCGGGAGCTGATCTTCCGATCGGCGTGGGCGGCCGCGTAGTCGAACCCCATCTTGAAGTCATGGTTGCCTGCGAACAAGTTCGGCTTGTACCAACTCATCGAGCCTTTCGAATGGTTCCGACTCTCGAAGGAGTCGATCCCGTACGTATTGATGCAACCCGTGACCGCCTGGGTCAGCTGGTCGACGGTGGCCACGTTGTCCGAGTAACACTGCCGCGTGACGTTCCAGACCCAGGCTCCCATCTGCAGCGAGAAGAACTTGTCGCCCCTGATCCCCTGCCATTCAATCTTGCTCGTCGTCGCCTGGGTCGGACTGTACACGCGCGACTCCCACGCCACCCGCTGGTTCCCGGGGGCCACGCCGCCCTGACGGACGTACTGGGCCGCAGCGATGAACTTGTTGTTGGGCGTCATCTGATACGACACTTTTCCTGTGTGGAAATACTGGAACTGGTCGTTCTCGCCGGGGGTGCCGTCGGGCTTGAAGACATTCAGGACGCCAACCTGCTCCTCGCGCCTCCGTGTCGAGTAGTAGAACCACAATTTGTCCCGGACGATCCGGCCGCCGAGCTCACCGCTGGCATCCGTGCGGTTGTTGACCGGATTGCCGCGAGTGATGCCCCGCTGTCTCAGCGCTGGCGTGAGGTTGTCGCTCTCGAAGCGGTGACCCGTCTTGGCGAAGAAGCCGCTGCCATGAAAGTCATTGCCACCTGACTTCAACAGGACGTTGATCTGAAGGCCCTTGGTCGGCGACTCGGCCGTGTTCCCCACGGTCGTGACGGTCGATTCCTCCATGGCGGCGTAGTCGTAATGGTTGCCGCCCTGCGTTCCCGTCTTGGGTCCGCTGGTCACCACGCCTTCGAGCGCCACCCACTGTTCGCCGAGCTGGCCGAACACCTTGAATTGCGGGTTCCCCGTGACAAAGCTCCAGTTCAACTGCGGGCGCGCGCCAGGCGCCTGGACCATCACGGCGACGATGCTGTTCCGGCCCGTGGGGATCAGCTCCAGGGTTTCCCTGGTGAGCTGGGTGCGGGCGGTCGTGGACGTCACGTCCACCACGGGCGCGACTCCGGATACCGTCACCGACTCGGTGAGCGTGGCGACTTTCAGCGACACGTCGACTCGTGCCTGAAAACCGATCGTGAGCCGCAATTGCTCCTGTCGCGCGGTCTGGAAACCCTCAAGCGTGTATTCCACGATGTAGGTCCCGATCGGCAACGGGGACAGGCGGTACTCGCCGCGTTCGTTGGTGACGCTGATCACTTGCGGCACCTGTAATGCCGGGCTCCTGGCCGTGACGGTCACGCCGGGCAAGACCCCACCGGTGTCGTCGGTGACCTGCCCCAGGATGGAGGCCTCCTGCTGCGCCCAGCTGGGGACTGGCAGCAGCATCAACATGAGAAACAGAGTGAGGATGCTTCGCCGTGGGGACGTCTCGCGCGTGCTGTTCATGACGCACTCCTGCAGAAGCCGAAGTGACCGACCGGTCGCGAGCGGACTTCACAGGCCCATCTATTGCAGCGACGTGACGAGATCCTGACGTGACGAGGGCTGCGGCGTCCGCGCAGTTTACGAAGAAAGATTGCGGTGGTGTCGTTCTGCCTTTCGCGCGTCGGCGAGAGAATAACCGATCTCACACAGTAGTCAAACGCTCGAATCGAGAACCCGTGCGGGCGTTGCTACCGACGGCCTGGACTATGCTGTAGCGTGCGCGGCGCGCGATAAGGAGACATGTCCAGCCTCGATCGTTTCCTGCTGGCCGGCGTAATGGGCTGGCCGGTGATGCATTCCCGCTCCCCAATCCTCCACAACTATCTTTTCGCGCGGTACGGACTGACCGGAACCTATGTGCCGCTCGCCATCAAGCCTGAGGATCTCGAGGGGGCATTGCGAGGCCTGGCGCCTCTTGGCTTCTCGGGCTGCAACGTCACGATTCCCCACAAAGAGCGCGCGCTGGCGATCGTCGACCAGGTCGATTCGACAGCGCGCCGCATCGGCGCCATCAGTTGCGTCGTCGTACGGCGGGACGGTTCGCTGGCGGGAACGAACAACGATGCGTTCGGGTTCGTGCAGAACGTGCTGCAGCAGCACCCCGAATGGCGCGCCGACGCAGGACCGGTCGTCGTCATCGGTGCGGGAGGCGGCGCTCGTGCCGTCGTGTACAGCCTGGGCGAGCGCGGCGCAGGCGAGATTCGCGTCGTGAATCGGACGTTCGAACGGGCGGAGGCACTCGCGCGCGAATTCGGGCCGCCGGTGTCGGCCTTCGCATGGGAAGAGCGGCACCTGGCCCTGGACGCCGCGGCAATGCTCGTCAACACCACGAGCCAGGGCATGGTCGGCCAAGCGCCGCTCGACCTTGCGCTCGACAAGCTCCCGACCACCGCGCTCGTCTGCGACATCGTCTATGTGCCGGTGACCACTCCGCTGCTTGCAGCAGCGCGGCGCCGCGGCAACCCGACGGTCGATGGACTCGGCATGCTGCTCCACCAGGTGCGTCCGGCATGGAAGGCATGGTTCGGCCTCGACCCTGAAGTCACGCCCGAACTTCGCGCGCAAGTCGAAGCAACGATCCCGAAGACAACCGACGTGGCCGGATAGCCGTCGCCGGCGATTGACGCTCATCTGGGTTGCGCCTGCGGCCGCGGGCGCTTGCGGCCGGGAATACGTCCTCCGCTCGTACTCTGCCGCTATCGCGTCGACTAGTTGCCACTTCGCACGACATCCGTTCCGCGGCCAAAAACGCCTGTAATGACACGTGGCAACGATAACGCGCGGACGGAAGTCGACGCGCAGAATCGCTCCGGCCGCATTCCTGCTTCGCGGTGTGTTCGGCCTTGCGCACGCAGCCGCAAGCCGCAACCCAGACGAGCAACGGGGCAACGGCGCGTGGCTTCCCTCGGTCCGACGTCCGTCGGAGCCCGGCGAGCTCAAGGCGAAGCCGGAAATCGACCGGCGCGACTGATCGCCGCGAGTTCGTTCCGCGTGATCTCATGATCCGATGTGTTTCGAATCCGCTCAAGCGGTGCATGCCACGCCGGCAGGCGATCGAGTTGGGCACTACTCGCGGCGGCGGCGGACGGGCACGAGCGCCGGACGATTTCCCGCCGGGCGGAGCCGGACGTCGGGGCGAGGGGAGCCACGCGCAGAAAAGAGTTCCGATTGTGGTAGGAAGCGAATGTTCTACGGCGTGATCTTCGAGTAGTAGTGGTCCCAGGTCTTCTTGAACAGACTCGCCGTCCAGAGCTTCTCGCGGCTGGCCTGTTGCTCCGCTTCGCTGAAGACGTAGGGCTCCCCGATCTGCATCGCCATGTACTGGCGATAGGCGTTCTCTTCGACGTAAGCCGCCAGCGCAAAGCACTCGACGATGTCGGCGCCGACGACGACGACGCCGTGCGCTTTGAGGAGAACCGCGGGACCGTCACGTAGCGTGGCCGCGAGGCTCTCGCCCATCGGCTTCGTGTTGATCGACAGCGGTGAATCCATCAGTGGAATGTCGCCGAGCAGAACTCCCTGCGCGTAGACGGGTTGGTACTTCACGCCCGCCATCGTGAGAAACGTCGACCACTGCGGATGCGTGTGCATCACCGCGTTGACGTCGGGCCGCGCGCGGTACACCTCGGAATGGATGTGGTACTCGAGCGGCTGCCGGGCAGTTCCCTCGACGAGACTGCCGCCCAGATCGACGGTGACGATGTTGTCTACCGTCAGCGCGCCGCGAACCGACGCGCCCGAATTGATGTAGAACGTGCTGGCGTCGCGTCGAGCGCTGCAGTGGCCGTTGTGATCGATGTATCCGGCGCGCTCGAGCATGCGAATCGCATCGACTAACTTCTGCTTCATGACGTCACTCGCTTTTTCCAGAGCTCCCACGAACGCGCAACGGTCGCGAGATTGATCGCGTCCGCCTGGCGTCCTTCGTCCAGATCGAGCGCCGCGATCGGCCCGCCGAGCGTCGCGGCGTGCAGCTGCACGCGCGCGCTCACCTCCGTGAAGATCGCGCGAAACACCGCCGCCTGCAGGCTCGGCCCGACGGCGACGAAACCGTGCGCGCGCAGAAGCGCGACCGCCTTGTCGGCGAGCGCCTCGGCGAGAGCGGCCCCCCGCGCGGAGCTGTTGATGACGATGTCGGTGGCGCCGAACTTGGCGCGAATGTCGAAGACCGGCACGCCGTACGCCAGAAATGCGGCGTTGTGGTACGTCGCGCGCATCGGTGTCGAGACGAGTCCAAACGGGATGACGGAGGGCGAGTGGCCGTGCGCAACGGCCATGACGTCGGGGCGCGCGCGGTAGATTTCGCCGTGCAGATACCGCTCGATGAATGCGGTGCGCCCGCGTGCGGCGCAGGGTTCGCAGTCGAGCGTGAACTCCATGATGTCGTCGGCGGTCACGAGCGCCGGGGCGAGCGACCTGGACATCAGAAACCGCTCGGCGTTGGCGGGGTGCCGCATCGATACGTGACCGGCCGCGTCGAAGACGCCCTGGTCGGCCAGGATGCGGCTTGCGGCCGCCAGATCGTGCAGCGTTGACGCTACTTCCACGGCATCACGGACACATGAATGGCGCCGGGCGCCCCTTCCCCGCCGACCGACTTGATCGCCAGGTCGACCTCGGCAAGCCCGAAGCGGTGCGTCATGACCAGATCGAGGGGAAACCGGCGTGAGGCCAGCGCGTGGAGCGCCAGCTCCACCGCGCGATACGAATGACCGCGGGCGCTCTTGAGCGTCATCCCTTTTCTCGTGAGCCGGCCGATCGGGAAGTCGGAAAACGTGGCGTTTCCTTCGCCTTGCACCACCATGGTGCCACCTCGACGCTTGGTCGCCTCGATGCCCAGCGTGACGGCAGCCGCGCCCGCGCCCGACGTGCAGTCGACGACCACGTCAACGCCGCGCCCCCCGGTAACGGCGAGGATTCGTTCGAGCGGATTTTCCTTCTGCACGTCGATGACAGCGTCTGCGCCCAGAGCCTTCGCCACCTCCAGCCGGCGCGTGTCTTTCGACGTGCCCGTGACAATGATGCGATCGGCGCCAGCCTGCTTCGCGGCCATCACGCAGCACATCCCCTGCTGTCCCGGGCCCTGAATGAGCACGCTCGACGCGTAGCCCACGCCGCCGTCCATCAACGTCCATTGGATACCGTTGGACATCGGCGTGCCGAGACCGGCCTCCTCGGACGACAGGCTGTCCGGAACTTTGTGGAGCACGGCATTCAGGGGCAGATAGACGTAATGGCTGAAGCCGCCCCACAGTCCCGGAGGAATGTCGAGTGAGGTGTAGCCGTATCGGATCGCCGTCGGATCGTAAAACCATTCGGTGGCCGCGCAGTGGCGGTACTCGCCCATGTGGTCCCACTCGCAGTGCCCGCACGGGAGGTAATGCTCGAGGAACACGAGGTCGCCTTCCCTGAACCCCTTGTGCTTGGCGAACAGGCTGCCAACCTTCGCGAGGCTGCCGACGTTCTCGTGGCCCATGATGAGCGGTGCGCCGCGCAGCGGCAGCTTGTACTGACTCACGTCGGTCCCGCAGACGCCCGCGACCTCCATCTTCATGAGCGCGGCGTCCGGCGGAATGTCCGGCAGATCGAATTCGCGAAGCTCCGTTGTGGCTGGTCCGACTTTCAGCGCGGCCAGCGATTTCTCTGACACCTGGAAACCTCCAGGTCCGGCTAAAGCCGGACACTACGTACCCTCATCCAGGTCCGGCTAAAGCCGGACACTACGATTGGCTACAAGACGAGGATAGACCGTGCGAACGTTCTCCTCGAAAATCTTCTTTCGGTCCAACGCCGTGAGCCATGGTACGGCGTCGACCAGCGGTTTGTTGTCGTCGAACGAGCGGCCGGTTGCCGGGTCGGTCGCGTTGACGCCGCCAAGCATCTCGGACGCGTAAATGACGTTGTCGACGCCCACGACTTTGATCAGGAGCTCCATCGCCTCCCGGCTGTAGACCGTGGTGTCCCAGTGGAAGTGCTTGACGAAGTCGTCAAAGGCCTCCCACTCATGAATGATGCCGAGTGCCCTGTACCTTGCGGCCTGGTACGGAATATTGCCGCCGCCATGGGCAAGGATGAAGCGCAGCTTCGGAAAATCGCGGAACACGCGCGATTCCATCAGCTGCAGAAACGCCGTGCTGTCGACATTCAGGTAATGCGAGCCCACCGTATGAAACGACGGATTGCAGGTGGCGGACGCGTGAATCATGGCCGGGACGTCGAGCGCCTGGAGCTTCTCGTAGAGCGGATACCACCACTCGTCACCGAGCGGCGGGTCCGTCCAATAGCCGCCTGAGGGATCGGGGTTCAGGTTGCACCCGACAAAGCCGAACTCCGTGACACACCGCTCGAGCTCCTCCACGCACCCGCCGGGCGCCACGCCCGGCGACTGCGGCAGCGAGCAGACGCCGACGAAGCGGGTCGGGTACAGCGTGCACACGCGATGAATCAGCTCGTTGTTCACCTCGGTCCAGTGGCGGCTGATGAGCGCGCTGCCGAAGTGATGCCCCATTGCGGACGCCATCGGCGAAATGAGCATGACGTCGATGCTCCGCTCGTCCATCAGTTTGAGCTGGCCTTTCTCCAGGGATGCGCGTATTTCCTCGTCGCTGATCTTCACCGCCCGCTTCGATGGCTTTCCCATCTGCGATATCTGCAGGGCGCGAAAGACCCGGAGACCGGCAGGAACGGTGGTGTAGTGGCCATGGGCGTCGATGAGCATGGGCGGCATTGTAGGTCAGGGCTCAGCAGCGAAAGGCGAAACAAGTCACAAGTCACAAGGCCCAAAGCCGAAAGCCTTGAGACCAAAGACCGGAGACCAAAGACCAGAGACCGCGGCCGCTATTCAGCGCCGATATAGGGCAGGAACCGGCCCAGGAAGATGACACCAATCCACAGGCAGATCGAACCCGCAGCAATGACCTTCGCGGCGATCGGCGCGCGCGCGTGCGGGTCCGCTGTACCACTCTCGCCGACCATCGTCGGGGAGAGCAGGCTGAGTGCTCCGATCAGCATGACAGCCATCTTCCAGAAAAACGCCGTGTTCTGCGTGTACTGGTCGGGAGCGGCGAGAAAAAACAGCATGCCGGTCACGATATTGACGCCGAGTCCCGCCATGCCCCATGGCAGCAGCCGTTTCATGTCGGCGGATGCTACGCCTGTGATGAAACCCAGCGTCCGCAGATTCACCAGCAGCACGACGCCGAACAGCAGGCAGAGCCCGACGAAATGGAGGATCTCGCAGATCGGCCACACCCACGGATGGTCGATGACCAGTGCCGCGCCCATCGCCGCGGGTGTGGGCCATAGTGGCGCAAACGCGGCCCTCCCCTCCGTCACGATTTCGGGATGCCGGATCTGACCACCGACCGTCGCGGCTCGTGCCATGAGTCCGAACGTCACGATCGACAGAAACAGGAGAGCCGCGAGCGTCCACCGTCGAAATCGCCACAGGGCGATCCACGCGACGAAGCCCGTCAGCTCCATCGGGATGAGCGCCAGCATCGCGGCGTTCTGGTGCGCGGCGATGAGCTCATCGGACACCCCGGTCCGATTCTGAAGCGTAAAGCGCGCCGCATCGCCGGTCAGATATGCCGGGATTGCCACCAACGCGACGACGAAGAACACGACGAAGCTGGCTCGCTTCAGGTCGTCACTTTTTCCGATGAGCGACGCGAGGAAGAGGCCAAACCCGACACCCAAGCCGACGGTCGGAACATGATTCAGCAGGAGGTGCAGGTGCGCGAGGTTCACGACAGGAATTCAATGATGTATGCCATCAGTCGGCCGGCGCTCAGGGCGACAAACCAGAAGCCGAGCGATGCCGCCGCCAGGAGCCGGCCGCTCTCTCGCCCGCGAAACACCTGGCTCCGGATACGCATGAGCGTCACCACGGCAAGCGCGACGCACGCCAGCTTCAGATAAAAGGCCGGATTGGACGCGTGCTTGGTTGCGTCGGACATGAACAGCAGGCTCCCTGTCGCCGCGTTCACGGCAAACCCCGACCACATCAGCCAGAAGGTCTTTTCCAGCGACGCGAGAGGGATGCCCGACGCGACGCCAAGAAGCCGCAGGTCGATCGCGGAATTGAGCCCGACGAGCGTACCCAATCCCAGCGTGTGAAGAAAAAGAATGAGGGGATACCCGTAAAGTACCCCCGATTCGCGTATCCAGGTGGCAAGACCAGTCTGTTCGAGCTGCGCCAGCACAGGTCCCGTCTGCCCGCAGACTACGAGCCCATCCTCCATGCCAGCTGGGCTTCATAGCATTCGAGCAGCACCCGGTGATACCGCTCGACGCCTTCCTTGCTGACGAACGGGTGCGCCGCCCCCTGGAGCTTCAGCGTTTCCCCGAGCGGACCATCCGGGTTTCCCCCTCCGGATTCGTCGGGGTTCATGTATCTCCACGCACGAAGCTTCGGCAAGAAATTGGCGTGGCTCAACGTCGGTGAGAGAACCACGTCGACGCCGGCCTTCGTTCCGAGGTCGATGAAGCGCCTCAACGAGGTAATGTGAGCTCGCATCATCGTCTGGCCGTCCGGGTAGTACTGGACACCCTGACGCCCGATGCTCGGATCGGTCCCGCCCCAGATGCTGGCGACATGGGCCACATCGTCCGAGACCACGCTCTTCTTGTTCGTCAGCGGCCCGACGATCAATGAAAGCGTCCCGGGCGTGTGGCCGGGGGTGATGTACGCGGTAACAGTCACACCACCCAGGGTGATTCTCTGACCGTCGGCCACGACCATGTCCCTTCGCGGCTTGAACTCCGCTGGTGAGTTGTCCTTGGCCACGATGTCCCAGTCGGCAGCCGACATGGCGATACGCGCTTTCGGATACGTCTCCTGAAGAGCCTTTGCTCCCCAGTACCGATCGTCATGCGCGTGAGTGATGATGACGTATCTGATGTTGCTGGGATCGAGCCCGAAATTGAGCAGACCGAGCACCAGTTCCTTGCTCGAGTAATGAAAATTCGCATCGATGACGATGAGGCCGTCCGACGTATTGATCGCCCACACTCCAGCCGTCTTCGTTCCGATGAAGTAGAGGTTGTCGAAGATATTCGCCGGCCATGCGAACCAGTCCTTGCGCGGGACAACCGCCGAACGATCCTGCGTGCGCATGGTATCGGGCAGCTTTGGTTCGGTGCACGCCTGATCGAAGAGTGCCTGAAAGACATGGAACGAGGGGGCCTTGGGGTTGGCCCCTTTCGGCGCGATGGCGGCCCGCGCGGCGTCCACGTGGGCCCTGGCTGTGACGGCCTGCGCATGAAGATGGCAGACCAACGAGCCTGACAGCAGTGCCGCGCCGCTTGCGCATGCCACACGTCGTCTCATGGCCATCCCTCCCTACTTTGCGTCCGGATACTTGTTGCCTGGGTACGCGAACTCCACCTCGCGGCGTGCCGACTCCGCATCGCACGAGCGCCAGGCTGGAGGAGCGCCTCCCTGTTTTTTCGACCAGAGGATCGCCCATGTGAACGGCCTGCTCAAGAAGGTCGCGTCCTCGAGCGTAATGACGATCCTCAGGTGCTCGTCGTCGATGAGCCGATAGCGCTCCGTGACCTTTTTTCGCACCGACGACGCCATGTGCAGGTGGTCGTCCATACCGTCAGGATCGAACGTGAAGTGGTCGGTCTCGATCACGAAGTCGTTTTCGTCGAAGTGCCCGACCGAAAGGCCATGTTGAAAGAGCTGTCCGGGCAACGGCTTCGGGCCGCCTCCGTTCATCCACACGGTGCGCGCCACGTACCCGTTGGTCGGATGTTGCATTTCGACGCGGCCGGGAGACGCGGAAATATACGCGCCATCGGTCAGCAGGGCCGGCAGGCCGAGCTGCGCGCACTCGACGGTTGTCGGAGACTGCCGGTAATCCATGTACTTCAGCCAGGCTTCTCCCCGCGAATTCAGGGGAAGCTGATCGGCCGGAAGCGAGCAGTTCAGCAGCTTCTCCCCGTAGTCACCGGTGCGGCCCCCGCAGTTGCCCCTGTCCTGGCCATCGGGAACGGCGACGTCGGAATCCCAGTACCCGATGAAGGGCAGCATCTTCTCGTATTCCTCGTCGGTCTGAGCGGCCGCGTTCGCCGTTACCATCACGAGCGCCAGCGCGAGGAAAGCGCCGGCCCGTCCCACGCGTCGTGCGCCAGTCACGTCGTCCTCCCGTGCTTACTCAACCGGGGGTCCGCCGGGGCACCCACCGAGACACACGACCTTGCCGTCTTCGAATGTCACGACGCCGGCAGCCATGGCCGTTCCGCCTTCCCGGCGCGTCGGGTTGCCTTCGACCTTGACCTTCTTACCGATGAAGTCTTCAACCTTCCATCCTTCTCGCCGTGCGTTGACCGCTCCGGTCCTCGCCGTGATGCGCCAGGTGACGACCTTGCCGCCGGCGTCCGAAACGTCGACGATCATTTCAGAATGGGGGCTGACCAGCTTGAACGACTTCACGATGCCTTCGATCTGCACGGTGCGGGACATGTCGAAGAACGTGTTGAACGAGTGGTGCGCCATGGCCGGAACGGCCAGGACGATCCCCGCAACAGCCAATACCGCCGAAAAGCAACGCGTCATGGCATCACTGCTCCTTCTTGTGGCGTCGAATGGGCGCGATTATACGTCCGCCACGGCTCAGCGCCCAGATCCAGTCCTAGGCGCGCGAAGCGCGCCAAGAGATACTGGTCAACCAGCCGAGGGGTGCTGCCGGGGATATCAAGGGGCATGGCCCCTTGGCTGGTTTGCGGCTGCTACACTCCGCCCGGCGCCACGCGCCAAAGGAGGATCGAATGCGCAGGCATGTCGTGTCGCTCGTTGCATTGCTCGCAGTTGGAGCGGGGTTCCCCTCGCCAGCATCGCTCCAGCAGAGACCTGCCCTTGTTGAACAACGAGGTGGCTTCGACATCAGCGGCCCCTACGAAGTCGATCCGAACTGGCCGAAGAAGACGTGGCCTGCCCCGGGATACATCTGGGGGTCGCAGGCGGGCGTCTACCCCGAATCGGCTGACAGGGTCTTTCTCGTCAGCCGGGGTGAAATCGAGCTACCCAAGGATCTCAGGATCGGACCCAATTTCCCGGGCAACTGGGGCGCGCTCAACCGCGGCGGCGCCACGGGTGAGGTGCCGGTCTTCCGCAACAACATCCTCGTGGTCGATCGGCAGGGCAACCTGATCGAATCGTGGACGCAATGGGATTCCCTGTTCGAGGGCGGCCGGGGCCCGCACCAGATCTACGTCGAGCCGTACGACCCGGAGCGGCACGTGTGGGTCGTCGACGACATGAACCACGTCATCCACAAGTTCACGAACGACGGCAAGACGAAAGTGCTCACGCTCGGTGAAATGGGCGTCTTCGGCCCGAACGACGACCTGCAGCATTTCAACCGGCCGACGATGATTGACTGGCTGCCGGACGGCACGTTCTTCGTGAGTGACGGCTACGCAAACAGCCGCGTGGTCAAGTTCAGCAGAGACGGCAAGCCGCTGCTGTGGTGGGGCTCGCTGGCGCCAGGGAAGAATGACGGCGAGTTCACGGTGCCGCACGGAATTGCCGTGGGCGACGACCGCCGGGTGTATGTCTCTGACCGGTTCAATCGGCGGATTCAGGTGTTCGACGAGAACGGCGTCTTTCTGGACAAGTGGCCCAGCGGCTACTGCCATTCGCTCTCGATGAGCCGCGATCAGCACCTCTGGTGCTACGACGGCGACCATGAGCAGTTCATCAAATACGACCTGCGAGGGCACATCGAAACCGTGTTCGGACGGTACGGCACGTACCCGGGCGCCACCTGGGGCGTGCATCAGATCGCGGCCGACGCGGAAGGCAACATGTATGGAGCAGAGGTCTTCGGCGGGCGCACGCAGAAGTTCGTGCCGAAGCCGAGCGCGAATCCCCGCGATTTGTTCTGGGGCCGGGAGCTCGCACCGAAAACGCCCGTCAAGCGACTGACGACGGCGCGGCCGGCAGGCGCGAGTACAACGGCAGCCGTGAAGCCCAATCCGAACGCACCGATTCCCAACTTTGCCGGTACCTGGACCCTCGACAAGGGGCGCAGTCAGATGGCCGCCAGCGGAGGGATGGGATCGGGCGTGGCCGAGCCGCCGATCGCCATCATGGTGAAACAGACCGCGGGCGAGATTGCGATGACCATGCGGTACGAGTCAGAGGGAGCGCAATCCGCGCCGGGCGGGAATGGGGGGTCTGGAGGACGCCCGCTCACCGCTGTGTACACGCTGGACGGCAAGATGATGCAGAGCCCCGATCCGGAGGACGCCCGGCCGGCCTACAACTACAAACGAATTGCGAGCTGGGACGGCGCCCGGCTGGTGCTCCGCACGATTCACGGTCTCAACAACGTACGGGAAGTCTGGGTCCTGGAGGGTGGCGTGCTGCGGATGCAGCGCGCAGCGCAGACACCGGGCGGAGCCGATTCGGCCACGCGTAACCTGATCTACACCAAGTGATCGCGAGAGCGGCCTCGCGCTTGCGCCAGATGCGGCCTGGGGCCATGATAAGCCCTTGAAAACCAGTCATGGGCCCTGTCCTTCATAACCCTCAGGGCCCATGACTGGTTGGCAGTGTCTCTTGGCGCGCTCTGCGCGCCCAGGACCGCTTTGGACCCCTAAAGCGGTCCAGGAGGTGAATCGTGCTTCGCAAAACCGTCGTCGCGGCGGCCCTGGTCATCCTCGCAGCTCTCGTTCTGGCAGCGATCGCTCGAACAGCCGCGCAGTCCTCATCCGCGGCGCTGACCGGCATCGTCAGCTCCCAGGAAGAGGGGACGATGGAAGGCGTGCTCGTCAGCGCAAAGCGAGCCGGTTCCACAATCACCGTCACAGTGGTCAGCGACGCGAGCGGCCGCTACAGCTTTCCTGGTGACCGCCTGGAACCGGGCGACTACTCGATGCGCATTCGCGCGGTCGGCTACGAGCTCGACGATCCGGGAACCGTCAACGTCGGCGCTCAGCACACGGCACAGCGCGACCTGAAGCTCCACAAAACACAAGACCTTGCGTCGCAGCTCTCGAATGGCGAGTGGTTGACGAGCTGGCCGGGCGCCGACGACATGAAGAACGGTCTGCTCAATTGCACGCAGTGCCACGGCCTCGAGCCAATCGTCCGCTCGCGCTACACCGCAGCCGAGTTCGCCCCGATCGTCGAGCGCATGGGGCGGTACTCACAGGGCAGCACGATGGCGCGTCCTCAACTGCGTCCCAACGAGCATGGCGGCGGATTCGCGAATCCGATTCGCGACAGCATGAGCGGGGTCGGCCGCGAAGGCGAGCGGCCCGTGCAGCAATCTCGAGTCTCGGCGACGGCTGAATATCTGGCCTCGGTGAACCTCAGTTCCGGGCACTATCGATATCCGCTGAAGACGCTTCCCCGCCCTGCGGGCAAGGCAACGCGCGTTGTCATCACCGAATACGACCTGCCGCGCCCCGAGACGCTGCCGCACGACGCGCAGGTCGATGCGCAGGGCATGGCCTGGTACGCCGACTTTGGCACGCACGTTCTGGGAATGCTCGATCCGAAGACCGGCAAAATCACCGAATACCCGATGCCCGTCACCAAGCCCGGAGCGCCGGTCGGCTCGCTCGACCTGGTGTTCGACAAACAGGGCGACATCTGGATGGGCACGATGTATCAGGGCAACCTCGCGAAATTCGATCGGAAGACGAAGGCGTTCCAGACATGGGGCTCGCCGACGTTCCGCGACAGGGACGAGGCGCGCATTGCGATGGTCATGCCTGCCAACCACGACGTCGACGGACAGGTGTGGATTGGCGGCGACAGCGAATATCAGGTGGACGTGAAGACAGGAGAATGGAAGGCCATCGACTACTCGGTGGGCCTCCCGAAGGACTCGCCGGTCATCCGGCAGCTCAGCTCCTACGGCGTCGCGTCGGATTCGAAAAACAATTTCTACGGAATGAACCTGAACGGCACATACATCATCAAGGTCGATGCGAAGACGAAGCACGTGACCCCCTTCGCAACGCCGACGCCGGACTCGGGCCCTCGCCGGGGGCACATGGACGCGCAAGACCGGCTGTGGTTCGCCGAATTTCGCGGCAACAGGATCGCGATGTTCGACACGACAACCGAAAAGTTTCAGGAATGGGCGGTGCCGACACCATGGACCAACGTCTATGACGCCATCCTCGACAGCGCCGGCTACGCCTGGGCCGGCGGGATGAACAACGACCACGTCGTCCGCGTGAACACGAACACCGGTGAGGTCGTCGAGTACCTCTTGCCGAGGGCGACAAACATTCGTCGCGTGAACGTCGACAACTCCACGGTTCGACCGACGTTCTGGATCGGCAACAACCTCGGCGCATCGCTCATCAAAGTGGAACCGCTCGACTGACGGAGACCAGAGACCAAAGACTAAGGACCAGAGACTGAAGGGGGGAAGGGGGAAGGGGGAAGCGGGAAGGGGGAATTCAGAAAGCCTACTGCCTACTGCCCACTGCCCACTGCCTACTGCCTACTGCCTACTGCCTACTACCGGAAGGGAGGCTGCAGTGAAGGATCTCGAAGTAGTGGCCGGCAACGGCCTGCTCCATCGCCGGGCGTTTCTGACCGGCGGGACGGCGTTTGCCGCCGCCGTCACCGGCTACACGCTCAGCGAGACCGCGGCCGCTCAGCAGCTCGTGGACCCACCGTGGAGCAAGGGACGCGGCGTGGCCGTGCAGGAGTACGGCACCCCGTCGTCATTCGAGAAAAACGTAGTGCGCACGCTGTCCAATCCCAGAGGCGATCCGCGCACAGCGCATGGACGCACCCCGCACCACCTGATCAACGGCACGTTTACGCCGAACGGGCTGCACTTCGTGATTTCTCATTCCGGCAACCCGGACATCGATCCAAGTCAGCATCGGCTGGCGATCCACGGTCTGGTCAGACGGCCGCTGGTATTCACGCTCGACGCGCTGAGCCGGTATCCGATGGTGTCGCGCATGACCTTCCTCGAATGCGGCGGCAACAGTGCGCCGTTGTTCTCGAACGAGCCGATACAGGCCGACATCCAGGCCATCCACGGGCTGGTCTCCTGCTCCGAATGGACCGGCGTCATGCTCTCGACGCTGCTGGACGAGGCGGGTATCGATCCGAAAGCGAAGTGGCTCATCGCCGAAGGCGCGGACTCACTGGCGCTCAGCCGCAGCGTGCCGATCACCAAGGCGCTCGACGATGCCATGGTGGTGCTGTATCAGAACGGCGAGCGGATCATGCCCGGGAACGGCTATCCGATGCGGCTGCTCCTTCCCGGGTGGGAAGGCAACATGAACGTGAAGTGGCTGCGGCGCATCAAGCTGGTCGAGCAGCCCGCGATGAGCTATTACGAGGCTCGGACGTACGCGCCGATTCTGCCGAACGGCAAGGCGTACCAGTTCTACTTCCTCCAGGAGGTCAAGTCGTTCATCACCCACCCTTCACCCGGTTTGAGGATGAGCGGACCCGGGTTCTACGAGATCTCCGGCCTTGCCTACTCGGCCAACGGACGCATCGCGAAGGTGATGGTATCGGCGGACGGCGGCAGAAGTTGGGCGCAGGCGGCGCTCCAGGCGCCTGTTCTTCCGAAGGCATTCACACGGTTCCGCGCACCATGGCGGTGGGACGGTGGACCGGTTGTTCTGCAGAGCCGCGCGTGGGATGAGGGGGGCAACGTGCAGCCGACGCGGGCAGAGGTCATTGCGCGGCGCGGGCAGACCGCCAAGCCGGTGACGAACCCGTTGGGGTTCCCCAGTCAGCATTACAACGGCCCCACGAGCTGGGCCGTCGACGCCAGCGGCGAGGTGCGAAATGTGTACGCGTAAGAGATTGTCCACGTCCCACAAGCCACAGAGTCACAGAGCCTGCGTCTCCGTGGCCCGTTGGGGTGTCGCGCTCGTCCTCCTGTCGACCGCAGCGTTCGCCCAGAGCCCCAACCTTGGAAAACCGACCTCAGAGGCCGAGATCGCGGCATGGGATATCAGCATCCTTCCGGACGGCACCGGCCTGCCGCCTGGCAGCGGTACACCAGAGCAGGGGGCCAAGATCTTCGCTGCCAAATGCGCGTTGTGCCACGGGCCTGAAGGCAAGGGGGGCTCCAGCGCCGCCGTCGTCGGCGGCGCTCCGCTGACGAACGGCATCGACACGCCGAAGACGATCGCCAACTTCTGGCCGTACGCCACGACGCTCTTCGATTTCACACGGCGCGCGATGCCGTGGCAGCAGCCACGGACCCTGACCAACGACGAGGTCTACGCGCTGACCGCGTACATCCTGTCGCTCAACAAGATCATCGGCCCGACCGATGTCATGAACGCTCAGAGTCTGCCGAAGGTGCGCATGCCCAACCGCGAAGGGTTCATCGTCCGCTTTCCGGAGAGAATGCCGTAGACGGATCCCAGTCGCCGCAGAAAAAAGAGCTCGTCAGGAACGTCACGTGACCTGCGCGCGTGGATAATGGTGTGTCTCTCGTCCATGAGGTGTAAATGCGAAAGGTACCCTTGAAGTCACTGAATGCCAACCGTCTGCGCGACCTGGCGCGTACGGGCGCCGACATCACGCTCAAACGGCTTCGGGCGGAAATCATCGCCATCGAGCGCGCGTTTCCGGAGTTGCGTCTGCCTCAGCGCCGGCGTGCTGTCCGTCGATCGATCAAGGAGGCGACCCGCCGTACCCGCACGATGTCGGCCGCGGCGCGAAAAGCGGTTTCCGCGAGAATGAGACGGTACTGGGCGGAGCGCCGGAAGGCGCAGGCGAAGATGAAATAATGCCTGTGGCTGTAGGTGCTCGTGCTCGTTAGTTTGCGGTATTCGGGGGCAGCCAGCCGCGCGTCACGAAGACGTGGAATGCTTCGAGACTGCGGGTGACGGCCTGTTGGGGAGTCCCACACTTCTCGTCGAGAATTCGTCGGCCCTCGTGGCGAAGCCGGAGCACGTACGCGCCGGACGCCTGTCGGATCAGCACGCACGTCAGCGTGTGGCCTTCCCGTCCCAACGTCCACGAAGTAAGCAGTTCCCTGGATGCATCGACAAACGGTGTCATAGTCCTCTCCAACAAGCCGAGTGCAGCGTCGTGGCGCGCGGGGAGCCCGCGCACGACGAGCACTAGCGAGGCTGCGCCTCAGACCACCGAGCCTGTTGGCTCCGCCTCGCCAGTGGCAGTGTCTGCTTGCCCGCACTCCGTGCGGGCGAGACGTCTTGAAAGGCCGGTCGAAACTTGACTCATTCGCACGAGTTCTGGCCTTTCAAGACGTCTAGGCTGGCAAGCGCAATACCAGCGAATTCGCGGGTACAGAGCGGAGCGCAACTCGTGTGGACGTTTCGACTTAGCGTCGACTGTTGGAAAACAGGACAGGGAGGAAGTCGCCCCCTCCGATGCATTTCGTCCGCGTGCAGGTAGCGACATGATCGTGCCAACCGCACTCATCGTGTTGGCGCTGGTGGTGGCCGGCATGTACTGGCTGATGCGCAAGCAACCCGACCGGCGGAGCCTCTGGCGTACCGCTCTTTACGTCGGCATCGGCACGGGCCTCGTGCGCGCCTCACTCAGTTCGCTGGGCTGGTACCTCGTGGAACGCAGCGGTGGGCCGCTCCAAATTCCAGCGTTCGCGCTCGTCATGATGGCGTGGCCTGAAGCAGCCGTTTTTGCAGAACGGCGCCTCACGCCGGCCGCGCCGGTGTTCTACGTGCAACTATCTCTGTTGCTCGTGACGAGCACGCTCGCGTTCGCTATGGTCATCGCCGCCTTCGCGGCCAGGGGTCGTGTCGGACGCGTGCCGAGATAGCGGTCGAAACTGCACACGGAGGAGACAGACGTGAGAAACATCCTGTTGGTGCTTCCTGTCCTGGCCCTGGCCAGCAACGCGAACGGCCAGGGAATGCTCGAAGGGGTCTCATTCAGCGTGGATGTCCTCAACCTCACCACGGCGGGCGCCGACGTCGACCAGGTGCAGGTCTTCACCATTCGCCAGACGGCCGAAGAACGCGGGACGCTCGCGCAGCGCACCATCACGGTGGACTACGGCACGAGTTTCCGACGGATCGACATGAACATCGCCAAGGACCGTGCTCTCTCGTGGTCCGCCGGCTACCGCCGCGGCGACTGGGGTGTCGATTTCCGGAGATGGAGCACAGAAGGAGACGCGTCGTTCCGCGAGCTCATCACGAGCTCTCCGGAGAGGGCAAGCTCCAGCATCGTGTCCGCGTCGCTGTCGCAAACGATCCAGGGATGCCGCGTGTGGGACAACACACAGGTCCCTGTCCTGAACACGCGCGATGCGGCTGGATTCTCGCCGGTGGATTGTTACGCCCGCAACGCTCTTCGAACCTCGAAGATGGACATCATGCTGGAACGCGCCTGGATCGACAGCCCTCGATTCCAAACGGTCGTCAAGATCGGGGCGGCCATCGGCCACATGGAACATCACAGGGAAGAGGGGCAGGAACAGAATGCGTTCATCGAATTTCCCCCTCAGAATCCCTTCGGCATGCCCTTCGATCGGCTCACGAACCGGATCACCCTCGACAGCACGGGCGACGCGACCGGCCGTTTTCTGGGGCCGAACATCGAGCTGGCGGGCAGCTTTGGCTTCAGCCGGCTGCAGGCGGACTGGCGCGTGAATCAGTCGGTGCTGATTGGCGACGTCGAGCTCACAAGTGAGTGGATCGACATCGACCGCGTGAGCGTCACCGGACGCTTCGGCGGCGTGGCGTTCACCGAATCGCAGCTCCTGGAAGGGCGTTACCCACTCTCCGAGAAAAGACGCGCGGCAATGCCGGTGCTCGACAGCCACATCAAGATGGCGTACCGGGTCACCGACACGATCAATGCCGGCGTCGGCTTCTTCATCTCCTCGTGGCAATCGGTCCCACTGGCATCCTCGTGGTCCGTCCCGGGTGAATGGACCGACGCCGCGGGAACACACTGGAAGCGAAATCAATCGAATCTCGTCTTCCATGGCCTGTCGTTGTTCGGGCGGGTGGCGTTCTGAGGCCACAACCTAACCCCTCGCGTAGGGCGGGTCCTTTCGGACCCGCCTGGGCAGCCGGGTCCAGAAGGACCCGGCCTACGGTTATGAAACATTCGACACAGAACGCTAAGGCGCTGCGTACTAATCCCGCGATTCAGGTGTGCCGATATGAGCAGTATGGCCACCACCGACCATCGCGGCAGTCAAAGCGCTTTGGAACCACCGACATTCATGTACGACCGTCGCAAGTCGCCCGACCGCAGGGACTCGTGGAGGGGCGGCCGCAGGGATTCGGATTGGATCAGTCGCCCGCCGGGCGCGCTTCGGCGCTTCGAGAAGCTGCAGCGGCGTGCCGTGCGATTTGGGAAGTGGCGGGTTCCCCTTCCATTCACGGGTTCCGGCCGCCGCATCCATCCCTTTCTCGGGCTGTGGGGGCTGCTCATCGTGGCCGTCCTGACATTCTCCGCCGCACGAACCAATCAGGTGCTGCTCGAGGTGCTGTTCGAAATCGTCACGCGTCCCCCCAATCAGCAGCCCCTCTCGGCCGATGACGGAATTGTCATGAACGCGTGACGCGTCACCGGACGTTCCCTCACGATCTCTCGCAATAGGAAGACAACGAGCCCTCGCGAGGAAGCATTCTTCCAGCCGCAGGCACGCTACTGCTCATGATGCCGACGCATCACGTTGGCCGCTCCTTTGCGCAACCGCCAAGGAGATGTCACCGAGGCGCGCACACGTCAGCAGCCGCTGCGAAGTTCTTGTGGGTCGGACTCTTGCAGCCTGTGTCCATCCGTTTGCGGCGTGGACCTGCACCGCTCGCTCGTTTCGAATGCTCCTCCTCGCAGGTTATTTCGCGGCCGGGTACATTGCCGGTCTCGCGGCGATCGCCCTGGTGAACGACTGATCGTTTCGCGAATCCGGCAGCATTGGACCGCTATGCAGCTCGTTGCGTGAATTTTGTACTCGTTAGTCCCCGCATAGCGGTCCTAGGCGCGCGGAGCGCGCCAAAGCGATACTGCCAACCAGCCAATGGCATTCTCATCGGGATATCAAGGGCGAGCCCTTGGCTGGTTCCGTCTACCAGAGTCCTCTCAGAATCCGCAGCGCGACCAGCAGCACCATCGGCGAGAAGTCCAGCCCTCCAACCGATGGAAGAGCTCGCCGGATCGGGGCGAGGGCGGGCTCGGTGAGACTGAACACGGCGTGCGCCAGCGGATGGCGCCTGTCCACGCGCACCCAGGACATGACGACCGCCGCCAGGACGACGAGCGAGTACAGGTCGATGAGCGTAGCAACAAGACGCATCGCAAAAGCCTAACGGATTCTGGGGACAAAGCGTCCAGTCCGCTCGGCGTCCGCACGATAGGGCTCGCCGAAGCGGGCCAGCAGGTTCTTCTCCTCGATTCGCGTGCGGACGACCAGCAGGACGAGCACCATCCCCCCGCACATGAAAAAACGCATGAGCACTCGTTGCAGGACGTGCTCGCGGTGAGGCGGCAAAGGGGCTAAAGTACAAGTATGACGCGCTGGATTCAACTGAGTGTGGTAGCCGTCGCTTTCGTGCTGGTGGGCGATCGCGGCACATCGGTCGCTCAGGTCATCTCTTCACAGCCGATGGATCAACCGGCGATCGTGACACCTTCTGCTTCCACTGCGTCTTCTCCGCCGCGGTTCGTCTCGCGATTCCGTTTCGAGCCACGACCCGACGTCAGGCAATTGCCTGGCCCGCTGCATGTCAGTGGCCGCGTCCCGCCCCCCTTCGGTGTTGTCACGTTCTGGCCGGGGAATCGAGTGATGTCGACTCAGATTCTTACCACTCCCACCCCGCTCGAGCCGTCGTCGGAGAACGATCTTCGTGGCGGTTTGCAACTGGACGTCCAACCGTGGGGGGCGCAGGTGTATGTCGACGGTGCGTACGTCGGCCTCGTCAAGAGCTTCACTGGCTACTACAGCCCCCTCGGGCTTGTTCCGGGACCGCACGTCATTACGATCGTCGCGCTCGACTATGACCCACTGACGTTCGACGTGGTGGTGTCTCCTGGTCGTACGACCAC
>DATCJA010000133.1:0-64187 GCA_036507475.1 Vicinamibacterales bacterium | reverse complement strand
GCGGGTCCGCCTCCTTCACCCCATCGCGCACGCGCGATGGGGGCCCCGGGTGCGGCGGCACCCGCCCCACGTTAGCGACTGTCTCAGGCATAGACGTCCTCTTCCACCCTGCTCGGATCCGGGTACGGCGCGTTCACCGCGAATTCCACGGCCGCGTCCATCTCGACGGTCAAGTCGTGCCGAATCCGCTCGAGCGTTGTCTCGTCCACCAACCCCTCAGCCAGGAGCCACTGACTGTGAAGCGCGATCGGATCCCGCTCGGTCATCCATCGCTGCTCTTCCTGCTTCGAGCGGTAATACTCGCGAGCAACATCCCCTACGTGATGACCGCGGTAACGATAGGTGTTGAACAGCAGAAACCCTGGTCCTCCGCCGCCGCGCGCCCGCTCGACCATGGCTGACGCTGCCGCGTGCACCGCCCGTACATCCTGTCCATCGACTGCCTCGGCGGCCACACCGAAAGCCGCCGGCCGCGTAATCATGTCGCCCGCCGTGGTCTCGGCACAGTGCGTGTATTCGTTGTACAGATTGTTCTCGCAGACATAGATCACCGGCAGCCGCCAGAGTTGCGCAAGGTTCAGTTCCTCGTACAGCACGCCTTGACCGAGCGCGCCTTCGCCGAAAAAGCAGACCGACACGCGTCCCGTCCCGAGATATTTGGATGCGAACGCAGCGCCCGTGGCGATGCCAGCGCCCCCGCCAACGATCGCGTTGGCGCCAAGGTTGCCGGTGTCGGGATCGGCGATGTGCATCGATCCACCCTTGCCTTTGCAGTACCCCGCCTCTTTTCCAAGGAGCTCCGCGAACATCAACCGTGGGTCGGCCCCCTTCGCGAGACAGTGTCCGTGGCCGCGGTGCGTGCTCGTGATGTAGTCGTCTGGACGTAGTGCCTCGCAAACGCCGACCGCCACTGCTTCCTCGCCGATGTACAGGTGCGCGAGCCCGGGCATCAAAGCTCGGGTGTACAGGTCGTTTACGCGCTCCTCGAAGAGACGGATCGCCGTCATCTGGCGGTACATGCGCAGCAGCTTCTCGACGTCGAGACCGGCGCGGGCTTGTCTGGTCATAGTGGTCATGGCCAATCGGTGTCCTGTAGAGCGCAGGGTTGAGCCTGCGCGGACGGTAAGTATCTCCCATGCTGCGCATCGAGGAGAAGACCGTCCCGAACCGTGGCACAATCTCCGCCGCCATGCATCATTTCGGTACCTTCCACGATAGCGCCCTTGAACCGCCCCCTGCATATGCAGCCCACAGCCGCCACTACACGCACGCGCCGCTGGTCGATCATGCGGCCGGGTCGGTCCACACCGGCTTGAGCATCGACCAGCTCGGACCCGGCGGGACGCTCTCGCCCCACGTCCATTCCTATGAGGAAAGCTTTTACGTGTTGGCCGGCCAGGCGGTGGTGCGTCTCGGCGATCGGAGCTACCTGCTGGGTCGAGGCGACTACGGTGCGATCAAGGTCGGGACGCCCCACGGCTGGCGCACGGTTGGCGCTCCGCCCGTGCGATGGCTGCAGATGGCCGCCCCTCAACCCAAGCCGCTCGGAAAGGAGCGCGACACGTTCTTTCTCAATGGTGCGTCGGCACCGGGTGATGCCATTCCCCCGGATTGGGAGCATCTCGGCGGGACGCTGTTGGGTCATTTCGACGTCGGTCAGATTCCCCCAGGCGATGAGGGGCGCATTGTCGCCGGGGGCCTCAAGGGCGTGTTCTTGAAGTGGTTGATCGACGAGAAGTTCGGAGCGTGTCACCATCGTTTACTGTTCATCGAGTATCTCCCGGGGGTCTCAATCGGTCTCCACGACCACACCTACGAAGAGGCCTACTTCATTCTGAGCGGAGAAGTCGAAGCGACGATGGACGGAACGCGTTATCGGGCGAAGGCGGGCGACGTGCTGTGGACTGGAGTCGGCTGCGTGCATGCGTTCGCCAACACGGGTCACGAGCCGGTGCGCTGGCTCGAGACCTTCTCGCCACAGCCTCCTTCCGAAAACGTGTTTCGGTTCATGGCTGAGTGGGAGCAACGCGCCAGAGAACTGGAGGGCGTCGTCTGAGGGGCCCTGCTGACGGCATTCAGGTCAACGCCTTCAGATTCGCCCGCAGTGTTTCACCGTCGAGCTCTTTGTCCCACCGCGCCACGACCAACGTCGCCACCCCGTTGCTGATGACGTTGACAGTGGCCCGGACCATGCTCATGAACCGGTCCACTCCGAGAATGATTGCCATGCCTGCGACGGGAATCGATGGAATCACCATCAAGGTGCCGACCAGCGCGATGAAGGACGCGCCTTGCACGCCGCTTGCACCCTTGTGCGTCAACGCGGCGACCGCAAAGAGCGTCACGTAATCCGCCATCGTCAGCGCGGTGTTGGTCGCCTGCGCGACGAACACGGCCGCAAGCGCCATGTAGAGACAACTGCCGTCGGGATTGAACACGTAGCCCGTCGGCGTGACCAGGCCGACCAGCCCCTTCGAGCATCCGAGCTTCTCCAGCTTTCTCATCAGCGACGGAAGCACAGGATCGGAGGAGCTCAGTGACAACACCAGGATGATCTCTTCCCTGATGTACTTGAGGAACCTGATGATGCTGAAGCCCGCTGCAAGGGAAATGGCGCCGAGCACCAGCACCACGAAGAGCGCCGAGATGATCCAGAGCGTCGCAATCAATTGCGCCAGCGACCCGAGAGAGCTCGGACCGAACCGCCCTACGGTGAAGGCCATCGCGCCGAATGCGCCGATTGGCGCGAGGCGCATGAGGATGTTGACGACGGCGAAGACGGCCTGCGTCAACCCGTCGAGCATGTCGAGCAGCGGCCTGACGCGTGATCCGAGCGACGAGAGCGCGAACCCGAACAGCACCGAGACGAACACCACGCTGAGAATGCTCCCCCGCGCGAAGGCCTCGATCACCGACGTCGGAATGATCTGCACCAGGAAGTCCGAGATCGTCTGCGCCTTGGCCTGACCGGCATAGCTGGCCACCGCATTCGCGTCCAGCGCTGCCGGGTCGGCGTTGAATCCCGCGCCCGGTTGCGTGAGCGCGCCGGCCGCCAGGCCGATGAGAAGCGCAAGGCTCGTCGCGATTTCGAAATAGATCAGCGCCTTGCCGCCGACACGGCCGACCTTCTTCATGCTGTCCATGCCGGCAATACCGGCCGCGATGGTGCAGAAGATGACCAGCGGGATGATCATCGTGATCAGCCGGATGAAGGCGACGCCGAGCGGCTGCATCGCCTCGCCGGTGGACGGCGACACAAGTCCAAGGGCGATGCCGACGGCGACCGCGAGGAGCACCTGTCCCCATAGGCTCCGGTAGAACGGCTTCCTGCGGACCTTCGCGGCGGCAGTTGCTGCATCGACCGTGGCGGTGGCTTCCATAGCGAGCAGATACTACACCCGATCACGGAGTCAGGCAGCACTCGATACGTGTCCCGTCACAGCATGTGATAGCGTCTGCGCCCTGGAGGATTACGAGCGTATGGCAAATCTGGGATACATCGGACTCGGCGCCATGGGCAGCCGGATGGCGAACCGGCTGCTCGACAAGGGACATGCCGTCGTTGGGTACAACCGCACGCGGTCGAAGGCGCAGTGGCTGATCGACCGGGGAATGAAGTGGGGTGACTCACCAAGGGCGATCGCCCAGTCCGCGGACGTGATCTTCGTCATGGTCACCGACTCGAAGGCGCTCGAAGGTGTTTCCGATGGTCCCGACGGGTTTCTGGCCGGCCTGCGTCAGGGCAGCGTGATCGTTGACATGAGCACGGTGAGTCCAGCGGTGAGTCGCGCCGTGGCCGAGAAGGTTCGTAAGCAGGGCGCTGACATGGTGGACGCCCCTGTGTCCGGCAGCGTTGCGACGCTGGAAGCCGGGAAGCTGACGGTGATGGTAGGGGGCAACCGCGAGACATTCGATCGCGTCAAGCCGATCCTGGATGACATCGGACCCAAGGTGACGCACGTCGGAGGCAATGGTCTCGCGCTGTCGCTCAAGATTGCGCACAACCTCAGTCTCGCCGTGCAGATGCTTGCGTTCAGTGAAGGCGTGTTGCTGGCCGAGAAGAGCGGCATTCCCCGCGAGGTTGCGGTCGACGTTCTGACTCACAGCGTCATCGGATCGCCCATGGTGCAGTATCGCGGCCCATTCGTGCTGAAGCTGCCTGATGAATCGTGGTTCAACGTGAACATGATGCAGAAGGATATGCTGCTGGCGCTCGAGATGGGCAAGCGGCTCGACGTGCCGTTGCCAACCACGGCCGTCACCAATGAGTTCCTTACGGCGGCGCGCGGCATGGGCCTGGCCGAGTACGACTTCGCCGTTGTGTTCAAGGTGCTCGCGCAGATGTCAGGAGTGCACTGAGGCACATCAAGTCACAAGGCACAAGTCACAAGGCTCAAGTCACAAACGTTGTGACTTGTGACTTGTGCCTTGTGACTTGATTACGTCGGCTCGCCTTCCTTGATGACGCGCACCTTGAGAGGCACCGTCACCTCGCGGTGCAGCTTCAACGGCACGTCGTGATCGCCAATCGTCTTGATCGACTCAGGCAGGATGATCTTGCGCCGATCGACTTCGAATCCCTTGTCCTTGAGGAACTCGGCGATGTCGGCCGCCGTAACGGAGCCGTACAACTGATCGGTCTCGCCGACGCGGCGGGCGATGGCAATCTCGAGCGCGGCCAGCCTGGCGGCAATCGCCTCGGCCTGCCCCTTTTCCTGGGCCTCACGGGCCTCCGCGATCCTGCGCTCGCGCTCGACGTGCTTGCGGTTCCCATCCGTCGCCGGCAGCGCCAGGCGGCGCGGCAGCAGGTAGTTGCGGGCGTAGCCATCGGCGACTTTGACGATCTCGCCGCGCTTGCCCAGATGATCGACGTACTCTCTGAGAATGACTTCCATGAAGATGCCTCTCGAGCCGGCCTGACGGCCGATCCCAGAATTGGTCGCGGCGGCTGAAGCCGCCGCGCTACAAACGCTGGTAGCGCGCAGGCTTCAGCCTGCGCGTCCGCTATTCGCTCGTATACGGCAGCATCGCGAGCTGCCGTGCACGCATGATCGCCGTGCGCAGCTTCCGCTGGTGCAGCGCGCAGGTGCCCGAGATACGGCGCGGCACGATCTTCGCCCGCTCGGGGACGAACGACATCAGCAGCTTCGTGTCCTTGTAGTTGATGTCGTCGATCTTCTCCGCGCAGAACTTGCAGACCTTGCGCCGTCTGAACATCGGCCGGCGTGCGCCGTCTTTTCCCTGCTGCGCCTTCGACGCACGACCGCGACCGCCCCCCGAACTCCTTCTCCCGTTCATCGCACGTCCTCCGCGGCATCAAACCGATCGTCCTGGTCTTCATCGCGCTCGTCCCCGGACTCGCCGCGCTGTCCTTCGCCGGGCTGCCGCTCGGGCGGCAGGCCGCGCGCGACACGGCGTCGCCGCGACGCCGCACTACGCTTCGTTCGCCGATGCTCGACGACGTGCTCGTCCTGATCGACTCGCACAATCAGGTGGCGGATCACGTAGTCGATCACCTTCAAGCGGCGATCGATCTCCTTCATCAGCTCGCCCGAGCCGTTGATCACCTCCAGCACGTAGGTCCCTTCCTTCTGATGGCCGATTTCGTAGGCCAGCTTCCGGCGGCCCCAGTTTTCGGTCTTCTCGACCTGACCGCCCATGCGCTGCGCGACACCCTCGATCTGGGTGTGCAGCTCAGACACCTGGTCATCGGTCGCCGCTGGCGAGACGACGTAGACGAGTTCGTACTTCCTGTGCATAAGTCTCCTTCTGGACTATGGCTGCCGTTCTCGAGTCCGGCTTTAGCCGGACCGGGCAGCAAGGAGTCAATCGACATCCGGCCCCGTGGTGTCCGGGTTGTACTCATTCATCACCTTTTCGATGCCCTCCACGGCGAACATCTCGGCGGCATCGGCCGCTCGGGTGATGACGTCCTCGAGCTCGACCCGTTCGGCCGGCTCGAACCTCGCAAGAATATAATCCGCGAGATCCCTCCTCCGGTCACCGCGTCCGATTCCCACACGCAGGCGCGGAAAATCGGTCGTACCAAGCTGCTGGACGATCGATTTCATGCCGTTGTGGGTCCCTGCCGACCCACGGGCCCGTGCCCGAATGCGACCGAGCGGCAGGTCCACCTCGTCGACGACCACCAGCAGGTCGCCGCAGGCGACGTTGTGATACCTCGCGAATTCCGCAACCGCGAAACCGCTCAGGTTCATGAACGTCTGCGGCTTCGCGAGCACGAACTCGCCAGACCCGAAGTTCTTCGCGAACGACATCTGATCGCGATGCCGCCAGCCAAGGCTGTGCCGCCGGGCGATCGTGTCCACCACCATGAAGCCGACGTTGTGCCGCGTATCACGATACTCGTCGCCGGGGTTGCCCAATCCAACAATCAGCTTCATGAATTGACGAATCTACGGATTTGCGAATTGACGAACTTGATTTGACAATTGCAATCCGTAAATTCGTAGATTCGCCAATTCGTAAATTATTTCTTCGCCGGTTCCTCGCCTTCCTTCTCCACCTTGCCCTTCTTGATGACTTCGGGCTCGGCTGGGGCTGCTGCCACCGCCGCTTCTGCCTCGGGCGCTGCCGCCGGGGTCTCCTCGACCTTCGGCACGACGACGTGCACGATCATCGTGTCCGGATCGTTGAGCGGCTTCCACTTCGGATTCTGCGGCAGATCGCGGAGTCGGATGGCCTGATGCAGCATCAACTCGGTCACGTCGACGTCGATGCGTTCCGGGATATCGATCGGCAGGCACTGGACCAGCACCTCGCGCGTCACGAAATCGAGGAGGCCGCCCTGCTGCTTGACCCCCTTCGGCTCGCCCTTGACAGTGATTGGCACCGTCACGGTGATGGCTCGATCCATGGCGAGCTCGAAGAAGTCGGCGTGCAGCAGCTGGTTGGTGACGGGGTCGAGCTGGTACTCCTTCACCATCACGCGCGACTCGGTGCCATCGAGCTTCAACGTAATCAACGTATTCGCACCCGATTCCGAGTGCAGGATACGCAGCACTTCCTTCGGGTCGACGGCCACCGACATGCCTTCCGACGCCTTCCCCTTGCGCGACCCGTACACGACCGCAGGAATCCGGCCGGACACCCGGAGGCGCCGCGCCTCGTTCTTTCCGCTCCCGTCTCTCTTTTCGACCTCGAGTATTGCGTCCATACTGAATCCTGTCGTTCACCCTTCTCCGTTCTCGCTTCTCGGTTCGTGTTCACGTTCGGTTCAGAGTTCACCGTTCTCTCGAACCTGAACACGAACTGAGAACAGAGCACCAAGAAGCGTGAACGACTCGTCTATACAAACAGCGAGGAAACAGAGGTTTCCTCGTGAATGCTCCTGATCGCCTGCCCGAGCAGCCGCGCCACCGACAGAACGACGATCTTCTTGCACTGCTGCGCCTCGCCGCGCAGTGGAATCGTGTTCGTCACGATCATCTGATCGATCGGCGCGTTCTGGATGCGATCGATCGCCGGACCCGACAGCACCGGGTGCACCGCGCACGCGAGCACGCGCCCGGCTCCTGCCGCCTTCAGCGCCGTCGCCGCCTTCTGAATCGTCCCTGCGGTGTCGATGATGTCGTCCTGCAGGATGCACGTGCGATCCTCGACGTCGCCGATGACATTCATGACCTCGGTCGCCCCGTCATCGGTGCGCCGCTTGTCGATGACCGCCAATTCGGCATCGAGCCGCTTGGCGTACGCCCTGGCCCGCTCTGCACCCCCGGCATCCGGCGAGACGATCGTCAGTCTCGGGCTGTCCATCCGGCCCAGATATTCGATGATGACGGGCGCAGCGAACAAGTGATCGACCGGGATGTCGAAGAAGCCCTGAATCTGCGCCTTGTGCAAATCCATCGTCAGCACCCGGTTCGTGCCGGCGGCGCTGAGCAGGTTGGCCACGAGCTTCGCCGAGATCGGCACTCGTGGCTTGTCCTTGCGATCCTGCCGTGCATAGCCGTAGTACGGAATCACGGCCGTGATGCGGGCAGCTGACGACCGCTTGAATGCATCGATCATGACCAGCAACTCCATGATGTGCTGGTCGACCGGCGTGCACGTCGGCTGAACGATGAAGACGTCCGCGCCCCGGATGTTCTCGTCGATCTGGAAGGAGACCTCGCTGTCGGGGAACCGGCGCAGCCGCGCCTGCCCGACCTGAATGCCGAGAAACTCGGCAATCTCCCTCGTCAGGATCTGATGGGCGCTGCCCGAAAACACCTTCAGATCGCTGAATCCACTCGACGTCAAGCCTTCACCACTCAGAGCTCGTCGCATCGCTGGGTCGCACGTCCAGGCCCCCAAGCGACAACGCTACCGTCAGGGGCTGGTTGGGGCGGAAGGATTCGAACCTTCGAATACGGGATCCAAAGTCCCGCGCCTTACCGCTTGGCCACGCCCCACCACAGTCGCAGCAATGACGGGATCCCTCGGAAGCCGTCGGCCAGGGTGGCGCAAACGCTTAGTGTAGTCGAGACAGAGGATTACGGGCAAGCCTCGGGCCATCGATGATCGGCGCATCGATGATCATCGATCGCCAGATGACCTCGCCCGGCTGAGCCGCGCGTATTCGCCACGGCCGAGCGATTCGGTCAGGAGCACCTGCCAGCCCGATCCCGCCAGGCGGTCGACGGCGGCAAGAGCGTCGCGCCGCTTCTGGAACAGGCCGAAGACTGCCGACCCGGTGCCCGACATCGCAGCCGCCGCGGCACCCGCCCGCCGCAGTGCCGCCTTCATCTGATCGATTTCGGGGTGATGCCGCGCGATCGGCGCCTCGAGATCGTTGATCATCTGTGCCGATCTCGACGGCCACGGTCCGGGCACGTGCTGTGGCTCGCGCACCATTGGACCGCGGGCGAGTTCCCGCTCGGCAGCGTACCACCCGTACGCCTCGCTCGTTGATACGCCGAACCCAGGAACGAGCAGCACCACCCAGTGCCGTGGCAGGTCCGCCAGCGGATAGACCTCATCGCCACGTCCCAGGCCCAGCGCTGTGCCACCGGCGAGAAAGAACGGCACATCGGCGCCGAGGGTCGCGGCCACGTCGGTCAGCTGTGCCGCTCGGACCGGAATGCCCCACGTCCGCGCCAGTCCCACGAGCGCCGCGGCGGCGTCGGCGCTGCCGCCGCCGAGACCCGCTTGCAGCGGAATCCGCTTGTCGAGACGCACGACGACCCCGCGCATCGGACCGTCGCGCCGCAGCGCTCGCCAGAGCGCCTCCGCCGCCCGCCAAATCAGGTTCGATCGATCCAGCGGAACGCCAGCCACGGCGCACTCGATCGCGAACGTCCCCTGACGCGGAATGCACGCCACGGTGTCGTGCAGCGAAATCGACTGAAAAACGGTCCGCAACTCGTGAAAGCCATCAGGCCGAGTCCCGAGCACGCGCAGATCGAGGTTGATCTTCGCGTAGGCGCGAACGATCACTGGACGCATGAATTGACGGGATCAGGAACTGATGGATTGTGGGATCGACGCCCGCGCTTCGTCAACCGTCACCGTCGGCGGCTGGCGGGCAATGATGGACGCACTCGAACGGGGGCCAGCCTCTCACGTTGGGCCGATCGTTCAGACCGTTATGCGGCTCCAAACGAGAACTTCGTACCCGTCGTCTGCATGGCGCCGAGCCGCATAACGGTCTTAGGCGCGCGGAGCGCGCCGAGAGATACTGCCAACTAGCCAAGAGCATCCCTCATCGGGATATCAAGGGGCCACGCTCTTGGCTAGTTGCTCAGCGGTCCTGACTGGCGAAGTTCCGCAAGGCTCAACTCGGTTGCGCCAGCCGGTACATCGACGACAAACGCTTTCTGGTCGATCGGTACGTTCGTCTCGAGCTGTGACACGGTCGCCTCGACGTCCACGTTCACCGCCGCATCCAGCGATACCAGTCGAACGGCACCGGGAAACGCACCCTGCCACGACGGATACTCGACCTGCCATCCGCGGCGCCGGCCGGCGCGCAGGCGCCAGTCCGTGCCCTCACGCTGCAGGTACATCGTTGCGCCGTCACCAAGGTCGATCGATGCCCACCCGGTCGGGTGCAGCGTGCCACTTGCCGGAGTCGCAACCGGGGCGACGCATCCTGTGATGACGGCCTGCAAATCGGCCGGCGACAGCCCGACGCCGGTGAGCGCACCCAGGATGTCGTCCGCACGGGCGTTGCGTACGACGCGGTTGTCACGTGGCAGCAACAGCGTGGCGGTCGCCCCGCCGGACGCAAGGATGAATGCCGGCGGTCCAAACGGCGCGACGCCTTCGAGGCGCATCGAATCAGGACGCGCAAACCCCACGATGGCGCGACCGCGAATGCGGCGCCCCCCGGCGCGTCCAGACAACGCAAGTTCCGCGGTCAGCGTGCGAACGCCTCCGCACGACGCCGTCACCGCGCGGTACGTTTCAGCGAAGTCGGGAAATGGCGTGCCTGGATCGGCGGGAAGACTAAGACGCCGCGCAGCGCAGCCGCTCGCGGCAATGCAAAATGCAAAATGCAAGATGCAAACAGAACGAAGAGCAATTACCGTAACCGCGCCTTTGCGTCGCCGATCTTCTTCTCGATCGAAGTGCGATCGATGTCGCTGGCGTCTCCCTCCAGCGCACGCGTCCACGCCGTGATGGCGTCCTGCCATCGCCCGCGGCGGGCGAGCAGGTCGCCGAGATGATCCTGGACTTCCGCGTTGCGTGGGAGCTGCGCGGCCGCGGGCGACAAGTACTTCTCCGCCTCCTCGAGATCGCCGCGGCGGAAGTGCGCCCACCCGAGACTGTCGAGATAGAAGGGATTGCCAGGGTCGAGGTCGAGGGCGCGCTGCACGAGGCGCACTGCCTCGTCCAGCTGGCGGCCGCCATCAGCCAGCATGTAGCCGAGATGATTGAGCACCTGCGCATTGCCAGGGTCGAGCTGGATGAACTGCCGCAAGGTCCGCTCCGCGTCCGCATCGCGCCCCGCGTCTTTGTACAGATCGGCGAGCGCCACCTGCGTGGCCGTGTCGCGCGGGAACGCTTTGGCCGTCGGCTCGAGCACCGTCAACGCCTGCTGCACCTGACCGCGCTCGAACAGCGCCCGCGCGCGAATCCGCGGAAAGCGGGGGTCGTCGGCGTGCTGGCTCTGCGCCTCGGCCGCCAGCGTTGCAGCGCGCTCGTACTCGCGGGCATTGAACAGCGCCGCGACTCGACGGAACTTGAGTCCCCGGTTGGTCGGCTCGATCGCGAGTGCGCGCGTGTAGTTGTCGACCGCCTCCTTCAAGAGGCCGGCCTGCTCCTGGTATTGCGCGAGCGTCGACGCAACCCGAGGCTCGTCCTCGACGATCACATCCAGGGTCGAGATCGCACTCTTCAGATCGCCGACAACCGCATACGCCTGCGACAGCGACACGCGTCCCTGCACCGAGCCAGGGTTCTGGGTGAGCACGCGATTGAACGCATCGACCGCCTTCGGCGCGTCGCCCGTGACAAGGTACAAGCGGCCAAGTGAGAAGAGAATGTCGAGTCCGGCTGTCGCATCGGCAGCGACGCGCTCGAGATGAAGGATCGCCTGGCGCGCCGTCGCCTCGAACTGGGCCGTCGACGTGCGCGCGTTCAACGCGTCCGCGTTGGCGGCGTAGAGCAGACCCAGCACGCGATGCGCCTCGATATTGTTGTCATCGAGCTTGAGCGCCTGGAGCCCAGCGTCTTCCGCCTCTCCGCGACGATTCCGCCGCAGTTGAAACGAGGCGATTTCCGCGCGCACTTCCGCCGACGCCGGGTCGGCGGTCGCAGCCCGCTCGAGCGCGGCCAGCGCACCGTCGTTGTCGCCGAGGCCCTCCAGCCGACGGGCCATCAGGAACTCGAAGTAGGCGCTCGACGTCTGACTGGCGGCGGGAACCTGACTGGCGGCGGGAGTGGCCGGCAGCAAGAGCAGCGCAGCGAACACGCCTGGCGCCAGAATGCTACGCACGGACGGACACGCGATGCAGCGGCGGAACGTCATGACAGTAAAGGATTTTAGCTCAAGATGTTATAGTTCGAGAGGTCTCGCCCGGTCGTGCCTGGAGGCCCCATGCCCGTTGACGCCGAACTGCTGGAAATCCTCGCGTGCCCGAATTGCAAGACCCCCGTCAGGCTGGTCAAGAACGACACCGCACTCAAGTGCGACCAGTGTCATCGCGTCTACCCAATCAAGGACGACATCCCGGTGATGCTGATCGACGAGGCGACGGTGGAGAAGGACTAGGCACCAAGAACCAGGCACTGATGAAAATACTGTTAGTCCGCCTTCGCCTCATCGGCGATGTCGTGTTCACCACCCCCCTGGTGGGCGCGCTGCGGCGGCGGTACCCTGATGCGCACCTCGCCTACGTCGTCGAACCGGTGGCAGCCGCCGTTGTCCGCGGCAATCCGCACTTGAACGAGGTGATGGTCGTTCCCAGGCATACGGGATTCCGGCGGCTGCGCGATGACCTCTCGCTTGCCCGAAGATTGCGACGCGAGCGTTTCGATATCGCGATCGACCTGCACGGTGGTCCCCGAAGCTCGTGGCTCATGTGGGCGAGCCGCACACCCATGCGCATCGGCTACCGAACCACGGGGCGCAGCTGGATGTACACCCACGTCGTGCCACGCCCGGCCGACCTCTCGCCGCACCACTCCGTGTTGAAGCAGTGGGAACTGCTTGCGCCGCTTGGCATCAACGAATGCGATCGGACGCGCGACGCGGTCGAGATGCCCGAAAACGTCGCAGCCGTACGACGCATCGAACGCGTGCTGGCGCAGGCCGCCATCAGCCCGGATGATCCGCTCATCGTGGTTCACGTAAGCGCGGGCAATCCCTTTCGCCGATGGCCTCAGGATCACTTTGCGAGTCTGATCGCAGAACTTGCCCGGCGCGAACCGCAGCGACGCTTCATGGTGACGTCCGGACCATCGGACGCAGACGCCGCACGAGCGATCGTGGACCGGATCAAAGCCGTTTCCGAAAAAGCCGCCAGCGCCGTTTCTCACGCACAATTCGACGTGGACGATCTGCGCGCGCTCGTCGCGCGCGCCACGGCGTTCATCGGGGGCGACAGCGGCCCCCTCCACATTGCGTCGACGACGCGCACGCCGATCGTCGCGCTGTTCGGGCCGACGCTGGCGGAGCGGTCGATGCCATGGCGCGATCCGCGCTGGTTCGCCGAAGCAGTCGATGCGGGCCCGCTGCCCTGCCGCCCGTGTCGCCAGCGCACGTGCGAACCGGGCGACTTTCGCTGCCTCACCCGCATCAACCCCGAAAGCGTCGTCGCTGCCGTGGAGCGGGCGCTCGCGGCGGCGAACGCCGGAGCCGCGCGTCGACGCAAGGCGGTTCTCGCATGAATGCGATCACGATGACCGTGCCACAGACGAGGACAACGGCGCTCGTCGAGCGCCTGTCCGCCGTCTTGCTGCTGGGATTCGTCGCCGCGCTGCAGGTCTCGATCGCTCTCGCCCACATCCTGCTCACTGCAATGCTCGTGTCCTGGGTCGTGCTGCGTATCCGGGACCGATCGCTTCCTACCGCGCCGCCCTTTTTTACGCTGCTGCTCGCATATGGCGCGCTGACGCTGGTTGCATCGGTTTTTTCAGTCGATCCGACGGAAAGCTTCATCGACAGCAAGCAGCTCGTACTGTTTGCCATCGTGCCCGCTGTGTACGACATCGCTCGCGGTCCACGCGCCTCGACCGTTGCCGACGTCATCATTTCGGTCGGCGCCGCCAGCGCGCTCATCGGGGTGTTGCAGTACGGCGTGTTTCATTACGACAACCTCGGTCAGCGACCGCAGGGCACATTGACCCATTACATGACCTATTCGGGCGTGCTGATGCTGGTGATCTGCGTCGCGGCGGCCCGGCTGGTGTTCGGGTCGCGCGATCGCATCTGGCCGGCGCTCGTCATGCCGGCGCTGGTGGCCGCACTGTCGTTGACCTTCACACGCAACGCCTGGATTGGCGCCTGCGCAGCGGTCGGACTGCTGTTCGCGCTGAAGGACTTCAGGCTGACCGCGCTGCTGCCAGTGATCCTCGCCGCGCTGTTCGTCGTGGCGCCCCAGGGAATCATCTCGAGGCTGACGTCCACGTTCGACGCGCAGGATCCGGCGAACCAGGACCGGTTCGCGATGATCGAGATCGGCGCGCTGATAGTCAGAGATCATCCACTCACAGGAGTGGGCCCCAACATGGTGCCGCGCGTGTACGACCGGTACCGTCCCGATTACGCGGTGAATCAGACGAATCCCCACCTGCACAACGTTCCGCTGCAAATCGCGGCGGAACGGGGCCTGCCGGCGCTGATCGTGTGGCTCGGGTTCGTCGGTGCGCTGGCACGGGCACTGTTTCGGATGTTCCGCAAACGCGGTCCGACAGCGCAGGGCACCCGACCGGTCTCGACCGATCCAATCGCCTCGCGACCCGGCCAAGAGCGGGTGCTGGCGGCGGCCGCCTTGGCATCGCTGGCGGCCATGCTGGCGGCGGGGCTGTTCGAATACAACTTCGGTGATTCCGAGTTTCTGATGCTGCTCCTGGTCCTCGTCACGCTGCCGTTTGCCGCAGCGCGCCCGGTCGATGCTGCCGCCGATCGCGCCTGAGCGAGCTCGCGTCCTGACCGACAGCATGGCGCGCACTCGCGTGCTCGTCGTCGGCGACGCCATGCTCGACAAGTTCATCGCCGGACGCGTCACGCGTATATCGCCCGAGGCGCCGGTGCCGGTGGTGATGTTCGATCACGAGAGCCACCGCATCGGCGGCGCCGCCAACGTCGCGCATAACGTGACGGCGCTGGGGGGACGGACGACGCTCATCGCGCTTGCCGGCCATGACGATGCGTCCGCCACCTTGGCGCAAGCGTGCCGTGAAGCGGGCATCTCGCCCGCATTCGTCAGCGACGCCGCACGGCCAACCACGACGAAGGTCCGGATTGTGACGGAGCGCAATCAGCAGGTCGCGCGCGTGGACTACGAAAGTGACGCCGAAATCACCGGCGACGTGGAGCAGCGCGTCGTGTCAGCCGTGCAACAGCACGCGGGTGAGGCAGCCGCGATTGTCATCTCCGACTACCTCAAGGGATGTGTCACGGCCCGCGTGATGCGCGCCGCCGTGGAGGCCGGCCGCGAGCGGCAGATCCCCGTTCTCGTGGATCCAAAAATCCCGCACATCGACTATTACGCCGGCGCCGCGGTGATTACGCCGAACCACCACGAGGCGGAAATTGCTGCCAACATGCGCATTCGAACCGACGACGATGCACGTGCCGCTGCGCGGGTGCTGCGCGAGCGCGCAGCGTGCGACGCGGTGTTGATGACGCGCGGGGATCAGGGGATGTGGCTGTTGGGCGGCGGGGTCGAGGGCCCGCTTCCCGCATCAGCTCGTGAGGTGGCCGACGTCACGGGCGCGGGCGATACGGTGATTGCCGTCGTGGCCCTGGCGCTCGCCTCAGGCGCAACGCTCGTCGAGGGCGCCCGGCTCGCGAACAACGCGGCCGGGATTGCCGTCGCCAAGTTCGGACCCGCCGTGGTTACTCCGACCGAGCTCCTCCGCAGCATCGAGACATCAGCGAACGTCTGATTCGTAGACGACCTTGCCGCCGATGATGGTGTACGCCACCTTCGTCTGCGTGATGTCCTCATCCGGGACCGTAGTGATGTCCTTGGTGAGCACCGTGATGTCCGCGAGCTTGCCGGGCGACAACGTCCCCTTGATGTCCTCTTCGAACGCGGCAAACGCGTTCTGAATCGTATAGGACCGGAGCGCTTCCATGCGGCTCATCTTCTGGTCGGCGTAGAAGGCGCTTCCATCCGACAGCTTGCGCGTGACCGCCGCGTAATAGTTCGCGATTGGATCGATGCTCTCGACAGGGGCGTCGGTGCCATTGGTGACGACAGCGCCCGACTTCATCAGCCGCTGCCATGCGTACGCACCCTCTTCGGCGCGCCTGTCGCCCAGCCGTGTCGGCACGAACACGGCATCGGAGGTGGCGTGCACGCTCTGCATCGATGCGATCACACCGAGCTGCCCGAATCGTGAAATGTCTGCCGCCGACAGGTGCTGCGCGTGCTCTATGCGCCAGCGCAAATCAGCGCCCTTCTTGCCCGCAGCTCTGAACGCATCCTCATACACATTGAGCACTTCGCGGTTGGCCCGGTCGCCAATTGCATGCACAGCCATCTGATACCCGTGGTCCACGGCAAGCTGCGTCGTCTGCTTCAGCACGTCGCTCGATCGCGGCAGTCCGACGCTGCGCGGCAGGTCTGCGTAGGGCTCGAGCAGCCAGGCGCCGTGCGATCCGAGGGCGCCGTCCATCGTCCATTTGATGGCGCGAACCGTCAGGTGGTGGTCGCCGTACCCGAGAATCTTCGCCGCGGCCAGGTCGATTCCGGGCGACGAATCATCGACCCGCAGCATCACCCACAGCCGCGTCTGCAGCGTCCCCTCGTCGATCATCCGCTTCATGCGCTCGACCACGTCGAGTGTCGTGCCGGCGTCGTGAAAGCTCGTGATGCCCTTCGAGACGGCCTCTCGATCCGCCAGCGTGAGCATCTGCCGCACCCGGGCTTCCGTCTCCTCCGCCGAGGGGAGCGGCTCACCGGCGCCTCTCCTGACGAGGTTCGACGCCGTCTCCCGCAGGAGGCCGGTCGGCTTTCCGCTCGGGTCCTTCAGAATCTGGCCGCCAGCCGGGTCTGGCGTCGTCGGGCCGATTTCCGACAACGCCATCGCCCGTGCGTTGACGAACGAGGCGTGTCCACTGGCATGTCGTAAGACGACCGGGTTGTCCGGGGCGACGCGGTCGAGCGACTCGTGGGTGGGAAAGCCTTCGACGTTCGGCTGCGGGGGCGCGGTCCACTTGGCTTGATGCCACCCACGACCGACAATCCATTGCCCGGGCTTCGCCGTCGCAGCCGCCCGCGCCACCCTTTCGACGATCTCTTCCCAGCTCGTCGTGTCGAGGAGATCGACGCCCATGTGGTATTCACCGAGGCCGGCGAAATGACCGTGTCCCTCGATGAATCCGGGAATGGCGACATAGCCGTCGAGATCGATCACTCGCGTCCACCATCCGATGTGACCGGCGACGTCGTCAGTCGACCCAATTGTGAGGATGCGGCCGTCGCGCGCCGCCAGCGCCTGCACCTCGGGTGTGGACTGGTCGAGTGTGAGGATGCGACCGCCACGAAGAACAAGGTCGGCCCGTGAACGCTGAACCCTTACCCAGTAGAAAGCGGCGCTCCCGAGAACGAGAAGCGCCGCGAGAACAATCAGCACCGCACGCAGAACGCGCAGAATTCGAGGGCGGGTCATTACGGTGCCGGTTGTTTCTGGACCGTCGCTCCGGCCAGCTCGGCAACCGCGGCGAGCGTCGTCTGTGCCGCGTTGAGCCCGAGACGAAAGTCGTCGTCGGAGAAGGTTGCGTAGCGGTCCGTTGGCTGATGCCAGTGCGGATCCCAGCCGCCGCCGATGTGCATGCCGCGTTCGTTCTCGCGCAGGCTGATTGCGGGCACCAGATCCATGAACGGCGTGGAGTCTGTGTTCGTCATGTGCGAGCCGACGGCTGCAGGATAGTCGGTCGCGTACTTCTCGTTCGAGTCCCGGAAGAAGTATGCGAGCTTCACGGCCTCGTCGGCGCGCTTTGCGTTTGACTGAAACTCGATGTTGACGTCGGCCTCAGGCCTCTGCTCGGGACTGACCGTGCCGTCGGCGCGGGGCATACCGTGGTCGAACAGCATCATGTCGTGCTGGATCATGCCGAGCCACCATGGTTCGGGATATCGTCTGGAACCTATCGGATCCTCCTTGCCCTGAAGTCCGGCCCGTTGCTCGACGTAAGCGCGCGCGCCGAGCAATCCTCCTTCCTCGCTGTTCCAGAACGCAAACCGAATCGACCGACTTGCCTGCACGTCGGGCGCGCTGAAAATTCGCGCCAATTCCATCACCAGTGCCGTCCCGGACGCATTGTCATTGGCCCCTTCACCAAGGCCCTGCCCGTCCATGTGAGCGCCCACGATGTACATCTCGTCGGGCCGTGTGATCCCGATTTTCGTGCAGTAGACCTGTTCGCGCGCACCGAAGGTTCTCGGCTGGTCATTCAGCGCACGGAGCGCGACATCGGGTTGCGCATCGAGACTGTTGTTGACCCCGGTTGGACGAGTGATGCCGCGCAACCGGGATCCTCCCTGTCCAGGGCGAACCTCGCCGCTCGCAATCACTGGGTTCGGCGGACCGCCGCCACGACCCTGCTGGGGTGGCCGCGGGGGGTTCACCACGTACGACTGCCGCTCTGTCGCGCAGCCATAGCTTTTGAGTTGCATTTCGATCCAGTCCACGGCAGCCCGGTTTCGATCGGTGCCTTCCCGGCGATCACCGAACTGCGTGAGGCCCTTGACTGTCGCCTTGTAGCGCTCCAGGTCCAGCCGACTGACGAGCGCCTTCACGGCGTCGTTGGCAGTCGGACCCGGCAACTGAGCGCTCGTCCGCTGCGCGCCCGCCGATACCGTGACCGCCGCGACGACAGCTCCGAGTACCAGACCGCGACGCTTCCTGTCCATATCGCGTGGCAGTGTAACCCGGCGCGGGCCCGGTATGTCGAAACGGCCGAACGCAGGAACGGCTGGAGCGGCGGAATTTGCTATCTCTGACGCACAGCCCCGCAGAAACGCGATGGTCGCCGGGCTCGTCGGCGTCATCGGCGCGCTCGTCGGCGTGCGCTGATACCCTTTTTCGTCCCAGGGCCCAAATTCAGTGGCGGAAATGCCTTCGCCCGGTGAACACCATTGCCAGGCCGTGCTCATCGGCGGCGGCGATCACCTCCTGATCGCGCACAGATCCGCCCGGCTGCACGACGGCCGTGGCACCCGCGGCCGCCACAGCATCGAGGCCATCCCGGAATGGGAAAAACGCGTCGGAAGCCGCCACCGATCCGCGAAGCGCATCCGGCCCGATCGCCTCTGCTTTCATGCGCGCGACACGCACGGCATCCACACGGCTCATCTGTCCCGCTCCGATGGCCAGTGTGCGGTCCGCCGCGGTGAACAGCACCGTGTTGGACTTCACGTGCGCGCAGATCCTCCAGGCAAACCGCAGCGCCTGCCACTCCTCGGGGGTCGGCTGGCGGCGGGTAACCACCTTCAATCCGTCGGCGTCCGGCCAGGACGCGTGCGCCTCACGAACGACGTCACGAGCCTGCACGAGCACTCCACGGACAATCGAGCGCATCTCGAGCTCGTCCGAGGGACGCGTATCTGCGGTGGAAGTGGACTCTGGAATCACCACGCGCATGTTCGGTTTGGTCGCCAGGATGACGCGTGCTTCTTCGTCGACCGACGGCGCAGTTACGGCCTCGATGAACGTCGACACGATGGCTCGAGCCGCCTCCACGCCAATTGGACGGTTGAGGCCGACGATCCCCCCGAACGCAGCAAGCGAATCCGCATCGCGCGCACGAACGTACGCATCGGCGGCGCTGCTTCCCGTCGCCGCTCCGCACGGATTGGTGTGCTTGATGACCGCCGCTGCCGGCTCGTCGAATTCCATCACGATTCTTGCAGCGGCATCGAGATCCAGAAGGTTCGTATAGGAAAGCTCCTTCCCCTGCAGCAACGTGAATCCCGGCTGACCTGCCAGCCCTTCATAGAGCGCCGCGCGCTGGTGAGGATTCTCGCCGTAGCGCAGGTCCCGAATCTTGCGCAGTTCGAACGAGAGCGTCGCAGGCAGCGTGGCTGTTCCGGCGCGGCTGAAGCCGGTCGGTCCAGGCGTGACCGTCGAAAGAGTGCGCGCGATGGCGCCGTCGTACCGCGCGGTATGCGCAAACGCCTTGCGGGCAAGCTCGAAGCGGAATTCCGGCACCGGCCCACCCTCGCGATCGAGCTGCTCGAGCGCCGCCGAATAATCGGCGGGTGACACCACGACAAGCACGTCCTGGAAGTTCTTGGCTGCCGCACGCACCAGGCTCGGGCCGCCAATGTCGATCTCCTCGATCAACGCGTCAAACGGCGTGTTCGGATTCGCTGCAGCCTGGACGAAGGGGTACAGGTTGACGACGACAAGATCGATCAGCACGATGCCCTGTGCAGCCGCAGACGCCAGATCCGCGGCATGGCTGCGGCGTGCCAGAATGCCGCCGTGCACGAGCGGATGCAGCGTCTTGACGCGCCCGTCCATCATTTCTGGAAACTTTGTCACGTCGGAAATCGGCGTCACGCCGAGACCTGCCTGTTGCAAGGCCCGCGCGGTGCCTCCTGTCGACACCAGCTCGAATCCGCGGTGTGCCAGCCCTCGGGCGAATTCGACCAGTCCCGATTTGTCCGACACGCTCAATAGGGCTCTTCGCATCAGTGCACGCGCCGACGTGCGAGGAGGGGGAAAGCGGCTTGACACCCATAGCTCAGGCGCTTAGGATAAGCCTGCGTTAAGGGGCGTTCCCTCACCGCTCGACACGCTCGGGATGACCCTGAGCCGCGTCGAAGGGTCAGCCTAGAAGTCGAGGCCGCGCAAGCACTCGCGGTCTTTTTTTGTGTCTCGAAAGTCACTGTTCGAGCAAGGGAAGAAGAACGATGCGTATTACAGGCAAGGTCAAGTGGTTCAACAACGCCAAGGGCTACGGGTTCATCGAGCGCGACGGCGGTAGCGACGTGTTCGTGCACTACTCCGCGATCAGCGGAAACGGCTTCCGGTCCCTTGATGAGGGCCAGGCGGTCGAGTTCGAGATCGTCGATGGTCCGAAAGGCCCGCAGGCGGGGAACGTCACCAAGGCATAGAGCCACGATCTGACCTGCCCGGCGCCGCCAGTCGGCGCCGGGCGCAATCCTGACACTTCTCTCACCAATCAATCCTCGGACTTCAGGGGGCCTCGCATTGGCCGAGCGGTAAAGACGACCTTTCCATCCTTCATCGCCACACGGAATGCGACTTCCTCGCTGCCCTCGGCCTTGAGCGTGCCGACCTGCTTCCTGACCATTTCGACGAACTTGTGGAAGGGAACAGGCGCGCCATCCTGCTGCGATTCCTGACGTGCCTGCGTCAGGCGTTCGTACATCTCCTGCACCTTCTCCATGTCGCGGCGCGGATCGGTGATCGTGGCGGCGTAGAGGACCCGATCGTCGGTCTGTCGCGGCGGTGCGGCGGATTTCGGTTGAGCGAACGGGCCGGTCCGACCTTCCTCGCGCGCCCTCAACCCGCGATCCCAGAGGTCGATGAACCTCGAATAGCGCGTCTGAAGCGTATTGAAGCGAAACCGCTCGGCGTAGTTGGTGAGATGTTGACGATCGAGCTGCTTCATCAGTCGGTCGACACGGCCGCGTGTTTCCCACGGCGGACGCGGCAGCCGGCCGGCGAAGAACATGTTGTACTCCGATTCGAGGCGCTTCAACTCCGATTCCAGCACTTCTATCTGGCGGCCGAAGTCCGGGGATGAATCGTCCACGCGCGATCATTTTGACATAGGTCGTTCGCGAAAGACCGACGCCACACCGTTCGCGGAGACGTTCGCGGCGACTTCGCGGCCCTTTCAGCAACCTGTTGGGCCTCCGAATCAGAAAATCGTCGCGATCGACTCGGCCGCGAAGTCCAGGACAGGCGTCGGCAGGATGCCGAGCCAGAAGATGACGCCCACTGATACGACCAGCGCGGCCATGCCAACGGTGGGCACGGGCGGAGGCGCAGTCGCCGCCTGACGGTCCGACATGTACATCATCACGACCACGCGCAGGTAGAAGAACACGGATACAACGCTGGTCAGCACCCCGATGACGGCCAGTCCGTAGTAGCCGGCGCTTACGGCGGCGCTGAAGATGTACCACTTGCCGATGAATCCCGCAGTGGGCGGCAGGCCACCAAGCGACAGCAGACAGACCGTCATCAGGGCCGCAAGCGAAGGGCGCGTCTGCCACAGGCCGGCGTAGTCCCGCAGCTCGTCGTTGGCGGCGTCTTTCGTACCGAGCAGCGCAATCACGCCAAACGCCGCGAGGTTGGTGACGGCATACGCAAGCAGATAGAACAGAATGGCGGCCTTCCCCACCTGGTTGGCGGCCACCAGGCCGACGAGCAGGTAGCCGCCGTGGGCGATGCTCGAATACGCGAGCATTCGCTTGAGGTTGCTCTGCGCCACGCCGACGACGGTCCCGAGAATCATGGTGGCCGCCGCCAGAAGCCACACGATCGGCGCCCATTCGCCGGAGAACGGCTCGAAGGATGAGAGAAACACGCGCGTGAACGCCGCGAACGCCGCCGCCTTGACGCCGGTCGACATGAAACCGGTCACCACGGCGGGCGCGCCCTCATACGCATCCGGCGTCCACATATGGAACGGCACCGCCGAAATCTTGAACGCGAAACCCACCAGCAGCAGACCAAGGGCCACGAGCAGCAGCGGGTTGTCGCTCATCGACTGGGCCGCGACGTATGTGCCGATGCGATCGAGCCGCGTGCTGCCTGCCAGCCCGTAGGTGAAGGCGATGCCGTACAGGAAGAACGCGCTCGAGAACGCGCCGAGCAGAAAATACTTGAAGGCCGCTTCGGTTGCGCGCGGATCGTCACGCCGGATGCCGGTCAGGACGTACACCGCTATCGACAGAATCTCGAGCGCGATGAACACGACCAGCAGGTCGTTGGCGACCGCCATCATGATCATGCCGGTCACCGCGAACAGCACGAGCGCGTAGTAGTCGCCCTTGGGGAACCCGTCGCGCCGCAGCACCGGCGACGAAAACATGATCGTCAACACGCCGACGATCAGCAGCACCAGCGTCACGAACAGCCCGAAGTTGTCGGCGACAATGACACCGAAGCTGGATGCGTTGCGGTTCCACAACAGCACCGAGGCAATCGCGGCGCCAATAATCCCCACGATGCCGAGGCCACCGAGCGGCATGCTTTCGTCCTTGCCGCGGAACGCTTCGGCGCCCATGACGGCAAGCGCCGCCAGGGTCACGCACAGCATCGGAACGACGGCATCAAAACCGGAATTAAGCATGTAATTCAAAATTCACAAGGCACAATGCAAAGGCAACACAATCGCTCTCACCGCATCGGTCGCTGTACTGTTTGCATTTTGAATCGTGCATTTTGCATTTCGTTTGCCGCGCGCAGTGTCTGTGTTTCCTGAACGCGCTGCACGAGCGCATTCACCGACGCCTCCATCGGCCTGAGGAACAGCGTCGGGAAAATGCCCATCACGAACGCCATGGCGCAGAGCGGCACGACGGCAGCCAATTCGCGGGGCAGCAGATCGCGAAGCGTGACGTTTTCTTCATGGGTGACCGGACCGTAATACACCCGCTGAAACATCCACAGCATGTAGACGGCCGACAGAATCACGCCGAGCCCAGCGACAACGACGAACCGCGGGTCCCATCTGAACGCACCGAGCATGATCAGGAACTCGCCGATGAATCCATTCAGGCCCGGAAGTCCAATCGACGCGAGCGTGATGATCATGAACGCCGTCGTCAACCGCGGCACGACGGCCTTCAGGCCGCCGAACTCGCTGATGAGCCGCGTGTGGCGTCGCTCCGACAACATCCCCACGACGAGAAAGAGCCCGCCCGTGCTCACACCATGCGCCAGCATCTGGTAGACGGCGCCCTCGACGCCCTGGATGTTCATGGCGCAGATGCCCAGCACCACAAACCCCAGGTGGCTCACCGACGAGTAGGCCACCAGCTTCTTCATGTCGGGCTGCACCATCGCCACGAGCGCGCCGTACACGATCCCGATCACTGCCAGGACCGCCAGCGCCGGTGCAAAGTAACCGGCGGCCTCCGGAAACAGGGGGAATGAGAAACGCAGCAACCCGTACGTTCCCATCTTCAGCAGCACGCCCGCCAGGATCACCGAGCCAGCCGTGGGGGCTTGTACGTGGGCATCCTGGAGCCACGTATGGAACGGGAAGAGCGGCACCTTGATGGCAAACGCGACGGTGAACGCCAGGAAGAACCACATCTGCGTCTGTGGCGCGATGTCGAGCGCATACAGCTTGAGCAGGTCGAACGAATAGGTTCCCGTGGCAGCGCTATGGAGATACGCGAGACCCAGAATGGCGACCAGCATCAGTACGCTGCCCGTCATCGTGTAGAGCATGAACTTGATGGCAGCGTAGATGCGCTGGTCGTAACCCCAGATCCCAATCAGAAAGTACATCGGGACGAGCATCGCATCCCAGAAGACGTAGAAGAGAAAGAGGTCGAGGGAGAGGAACACGCCGATCATCGCCGCCTCGAGCGCGAGCATGAATATCGAGAACTCCTTCACCTTGCGCTCGATCGATCCCCAGGATGACAACAGTGCGATAGGCGACAGAAAGCTCGTCAACACCACGAGCAGCAGGCTGATTCCGTCGACGCCGAGGTAGTAGTCGATGCCGAACGCTGGAATCCACGGGTAGCGCTCGACGAACTGAAACTCGGACGATCCAGCATCGAAGCCGGCCCAGACGACGAGCGTGACGACGAACGTCGCTACCGTGACGACGAGAGAAAACCATCGAATCGGCCCGTCGCGTCGTCCATCGGCGTTCCCGATGAACAGCAGCAGCAGGGCGCCGGCCACCGGCAGCAGCCATGAAAGCGTTAGAAGCATGTCACCGCCACAGGTAATAGCCGAGGATCACAACGACGCCGATGAACATGGAGCCGGCGTACGCGCGTACCGAGCCGGTCTGCAGGCGACGCAATGCGCCCGATCCGGCACCCACAAGCGCAGCCGTGCCGTTGACGGCGCCGTCGATGACCCCGACGTCAATTCCGCGCCACAGCCCCTCCTGGGAGCCAAGGCGGATCGGCTCGACGACCGTCGCGTCGTACAGCTCGTCCACGTAGTACTTATTCAGCAGCAGCCGGTACGCACCGGCGAAACGTGCCGCAAGCGCATCCGCCAGCTCACGGCGCCGCAACCAGACAAATGCCGCGACTGCGATGCCGACAATCGCGATGGCGCTCGACACGGTCATCAACGTCAATTCGAGGCCGGCGTTTTCCGCAAGGGCCTCTTCTCCGGAGGCCTGAAGGCCTCCGGCTACCGGCGCGGATGCGACCGTCGTTGGCGGCTGGAAAGATGGTGCGAGCCACTCTGCAAGCGCGTTATGACCGCCAAGCGCGTGCGGGACGCCTACATACCCAGCCACCGCGGACCCCACAGCCAGCACGATCAGCGCCAAGGCCATGGCAGGCGGAGCATCGTGCAGATGCGAATCATGCGCCGCGTGATCGTGCACGTCATGCGACGGTACTCGGGATCCGGGATCGGGGATCGGGGATCCGGAGTGCCGGCTCATTTGCGGCATCAGATCGGATCCCGGATCCCGGATCCCGGATCCCGGATCCCGCCGGCGTTCGCCATGAAACGTCAGGAACACGAGGCGAAACATGTACGTCGCGGTGAGGAACGACGTGATCGCGGCCATCGTCCACAGGATCCAGTGTCCCGCGCGGAAGGTCTCGTAGAGGATTTCGTCCTTGCTGAAAAAGCCGGCCAGGCCCGGTACACCCGCAATCGCCAGGGAGCCGATGAGGAACGTCCAGTAGGTGACAGGCAGATAACGCTTCAATCCGCCCATATTGCGGATGTCCTGCTCGCCGTGCAGCGCGTGAATCACCGCTCCCGAGCCGAGGAACAGCAGCGCCTTGAAAAACGCATGCGTGTAGAGGTGAAAGATGCCCGCGCCAAACGCGCCCATCCCCATCGCCACGAACATCAGGCCGAGCTGCGACACCGTGGAGTACGCCAACACGCGCTTGATGTCGTTCTGAACGAGACCGATCGTGCCGGCCATCAGCGCCGTCAGCGCGCCGACAATCGCGACGATGAGCATCGTTTCCGGCGCATGGCCGAACAGTACGGCATTCCGCCCGATCATGTAGACGCCCGCCGTCACCATCGTTGCGGCGTGAATCAGCGCGGATACCGGCGTCGGACCCTCCATGGCGTCCGGCAGCCACGTGTACAGGGGAATCTGCGCCGATTTGCCCGTGGCGCCGATGAACAACAGCAGCGTGGCAATCGAAAGGGCCCCAAACACGCCGTTTTCAGGCGGGATCGCGGCAACGATGGAGGCCAGTCGCTGGAAGTCGAGCGTGCCGAAGCGCACGAGCAGAAGCAGCATGCCCAGTACGAAGGCATAGTCGCCGATCCGGTTGACAACGAACGCCTTCTTCCCGGCGTCGGCGGCCGCCTTCTTCCTGAACCAGAATCCAATCAGCAGATAGGAGCAGAGCCCGACCCCTTCCCATCCAACGAACAGCACGAGAAAGTTGGCGCCGAGCACCAGCACGAGCATGAACGCCGCAAACAGGTTCAGGTACGAGAAGTAGCGCGCGAACTCGCTATCGACTTCGTCGTGCATGTACGCCGTCGAGTAAATGTGAATGAGTGCGCCGACTCCGGTGACGACGAGGATCATGACGGCAGCAAGGGGGTCGAGCCGCAAGGTGAGATCGAGGATGAAGTCGCCCGACGCAATCCAGGTATAAACCGTCTGCTCGATCGTGCGTTCGGCGGCGGGCAGCGCGGCCAGATCCCAGACGCTCATCACCGATACGGCGAATGAGGCAACCATGACCGCCATGGCGACGCCGCCGGAGATGGCCTTGGGCAGGCGACGGCCCAGCGAAGCGTTGATGACAAAGCCGAGCAGCGGAAAGAGCGGAATCAGCGCGATCACGCCGTGGTCACCATTTCAACAACGTGAATGCGTCGGGATTGAGCGACTCGCGGTGCCGGTACAGCCCGATGACAATGGCCAGACCGACCGCGGCTTCGGCCGCGGCTACCGCGATGACGAAGAACGTGATGATCTGGCCGTCAAAAGACCCCAGCTGCCGGCCGAATGCGACAAAGCTCAAATTCACCGCGTTGAGCATGATCTCGATCGACAACAGAATCGTGATGAGGTTCCGCCGCAGGAATACGCCTGCAGCGCCAATGGCAAAGAGAATGGCAGAGACGATCAGGTAGTGGCCCAACGGGATCACGACTGGTCGCCCTCCCGCCGCGCAAGGACGACAGCGCCAACCATCGCCACGAGAATCAGGATGGAGGTCGCTTCGAACGCGAACACATAATCGGTGAACAGCGTCCGTCCCAGCGCCCGCACGGAGCCCACGACCTCCGATCCGGCGCGACTGGCAACCGGTGCGTCGACACCCGTCGCACTCAGCAGGGCCCAGGCGAGTTGTAGGACGAGCACCAGCGCCAGCAGCCCCCCAAACCGTGCGAATGCGGGCTGCCGCAGCGGATGGGTGCGATCCCATTCGGCGGCGTCCTCCCGCGGAGCGTTCAGCAGCATCACGACGAAAAGGAACAGCACCATGACCGCGCCGGCGTAAATGATGATCTGCGCCACGGCCACGAACGGTGCGTCGAGCTGGATGTACAACCCTGCGAGCGCACCAAACGAGGCAACGAGCAGCAGCACGCTGTACATCGGATTGCGCTGGCCGATCACCAGCGCCGACGTCGCGATCGCGACCCCCGAAAGCACATAGAAGACGAGTGTCTCAGGCATTGAAATACAGCACGAGCGCCGCGGTGGCGATCAGGTTGATGACCGACGCCGGGAACAGCCACTTCCACCCAAACTGCATCAGCTGGTCGTACCGGTAGCGAGGCACGGTCCAACGCACCCAGATGTAGGTGAAGAGAATGGCGCCGACCTTCACGAGGAACCAGATCCAGCCGTACTCCGGCGGCAGGAACGGTCCGTGCCACCCACCCAGGTACAAATCCGTCGCCACGGCCGCCATCGTCGTCATGTTGATGTACTCGGCCTGCGGGAACAGCGCGAAGCGGACGGAGCTGTACTCGGTGTTGTAACCGGCAACCAGCTCCTGCTCCGCCTCGGGAAAGTCGAATGGAGCGCGATTTGTCTCTGCCACTCCAGCGATGATGTAGATGATGAAACCGAGCGGCTGCAGGAATACGTACCAGCGGGGAATGACGCCAAACCATGCGCCCGCCTGTCCGTCCACGACCTCGCGTATGGACATCGAGCCGGCGAGGAGAATCACGGCGGAAAGGGCCGTCGCGTAGGAAAGCTCGTAACTGATCATCTGGGCGGACGCCCTGAGTCCCCCGAGCAGGGAATACTTGCTGTTGGACGACCAGCCGGCGAGCACGATGCCATAGACGCCCATCGACGTCATGGCGAACACCACCAGCACGCCGACGTTGATGTCGGCGGCGCCGAGCTTGACCGGCTCAGCGAGCAGGCCGAAGAACGTCGTCTCAGCGCCCCATGGGACCGTTGCAAACGCCGCGAACGCGGCGGTGATGGCGAGGACCGGCGCGAGCGTGAACAGCCACCTGTCCGCGCCCTTCGGCCGAAGCTCCTCCTTCATCATCAGCTTGAGAATGTCGGCCAGCGGCTGCAGCAGACCGTGCGGGCCCACGAGGTACGGGCCGTAGCGCTGCTGCATGAATCCCATGACCTTCCGCTCGGCGTAGACCAGCAACGCCGACGCGTTGATCAGCATGAAGAACGTCAGCCCGATGACGCCGAGTTGAACGAGAAGTCTCAGATCCATGTCATTGACGGATTGACGAATCTACGAATTGACGGATTTCATTGCGCACGTGTTTATCGAGCAATTTCCTCAATCACATTCGTAAATTCGTAAATCCGTAAATTCGTCAATTCGTAGATTCATGCTCGCTAATGAGCCAGGGCGAGCCGGCTCGCGCGCCATTCGGCCGGCAGCGTGCACCGCCCTTCGCGCACGTGCGCCTCGTACTCGGGCCGGAAGAGCTTCATGGTCGACAGCACGGGCGTCGCGGCCGCGTCGCCAAACGCGCACAACGTCTTGCCGACGATGTTGCTGGAGACCCCGAACAAGAGATCGAGATCCTTGGACTGCCCTTCTCCCGCCTCGACGCGCGCCAGAAGCTTGAACAACCAGTCGCAGCCCTCACGGCAGGGGGTGCACTTGCCGCACGACTCGTGACGATAGAAATGCAGCAGGTTCATCGCCAGCCACACCATGCACACGGTGTCGTTCATCACGATCAGTCCCGCCGAGCCGAGAAGCGAACCCACCTTCTGGATGTGATCGAAGCTGGCAGGTGTGTCGAGCTGCTCTGGGAGGAGCAGCGGCACCGACGATCCGCCAGGAATGATCGCCTTGAGTGGACGATCGTCGATCATCCCCCCCGCGTGGCCGTAAATCAGCTCTCGCAAGGTGGTGTCCATCGAGGCTTCGTAGACTCCGGGATTCTTCACATGGCCGCTGATGCAGAACAGCTTGGGGCCGCCATTCTTTTCCGGCCCGAGTTTCGTGAACCACTCGGGACCGTTCAGCACGATCAGCGGGACGTTGCACAACGTTTCCACGTTGTTGACGGCGGTGGGGCACTGGTAAAGACCCGCAACGGCAGGAAACGGCGGCTTGATTCGCGGCTGCGCACGTTTGCCCTCGAGCGACTCGATGAGCGCCGTCTCCTCGCCAGCCTCGTACGCCCCGGCGCCGCGGTGCACGTAGACATCGCAGTCGAAGCCGCTCCCGAGGATGTTGCGTCCGAGATACCCTGCCCGGTACGCCTTCTCGAGCTCCGCTTCGAGGATCTGCTGAACGTGGTAGAACTCGCCGCGAATGTAGATATACGCGACCTTCGCGCCGATGGCGTAACAGGAAATCGCGCACCCTTCGATGAGCAGGTGCGGATTCCGCTCCATCAGCACGTGGTCTTTGAAGGTCCCGGGCTCGCTTTCGTCCGCGTTGCAGCAGATGTACTTCGGCTTCGGCGTGTCCTTGAGGACGAACTGCCATTTCATCCCCGTTGGAAAGCCGGCGCCGCCGCGGCCGCGCAGGCCGGACGCCTTGATCTGCTCGATGATGTCGTTGGGTTGCAGGGGCAGCGCCTTGCGAAGCGCCTGGTATCCGCTCTGATTCTCGACGTAGAAGTCGAGCGTATAGGAATTCGGCTGGTTGATGTGCTTGGTGAGAACCGGCTCGTACGCCACCTAGCCCCCTTCCCCCTTCCCCCTGTCCCCTGTCCCCCTGTCCCCTTCCCTGTGCAGATGGCAACCGGTCAGAGACACGGGCCCGCGTGCGTGCAGTTGGTGGAGGAAGTCCAGGACCTGTCCAGGCGCGAGGCGTTCCTGCCAGTCGTCATTCACCATCACGACCGGCGCCCGATCGCATGCGCCCAGGCATTCGACCTCCAGCAGCGTGAACGTCCCCGTTGGATCGGTTTCGCCGGGTCGGATGCCCAGCGCTTCGCTCAGCGCCTCGGTGACACGCTCCGCGCCGAGCAAGGCGCATGACAGCGTCCGGCACACGTTGAGGACGTACCGGCCCACGGGCTTCGTGAAGAACATCGTGTAGTACGACACGACGTCCTCGACCTCCGCCGCTGTGCAGCCAATCTGGTGCGCAACGTGCCGCATCGCGCCGCCGGTCAGATAGCCCTGCTGCGCCTGCGCGAGATACAACGCGTAGAGGATGGCCGACTTCCGCTGCTCGGGCGGATACCGCCTGACATTGGCGTCGAACTTCGCCTGATTCTCGGGTGTGTAGGCGAAGTCGTCGCCCTGTTCCGGCTGCGTGCGCGCAGAGGCGTGGAACCTCGCTGGCGCGTACTCCATTTCAGGATGGAAACTCACCGATCGCAGTCTCCCATGACCACATCATTCGATCCGATGACGGCGACCACGTCGGCGATGAGCCCGCCTTTGATGATGCTCGGCAGCGCCTGGATGGCAAGGAACGACGGTGCGCGCATCTTGATGCGCCAGGGGCGGTTCGTCCCGTCGGACACAACATAGACGCCGTGCTCGCCTCGCGGTCCTTCAACCGGGACGTACGCATCGCCGGCCGGCACCGTAAATCCCTGCGAGTAGATCAGGAAGTGCTGAATCAGCGCCTCCATCTCCGTGTAGACCTTGTCCTTCGGTGGAGGCACGATCCGCGGATCGTCGCACGCCCAGGCGCCGCTCGGCGCGATGCGCTTGATCGCCTGCCGGGAGATCTTCACGCTTTCCCGCAGCTCCCGCATGCGCACGCGGTACCGCGCGTACACGTCGCCCTCGACAGCGGTGGGGACGTCGAAGTCGTACGTCTCGTATCCGGAGTACGGAAAGTACTTGCGAACGTCATAGTTCGACCCGGAAGCCCGCGCGATCGGTCCCAGAAGTCCCCAGGCGAGCGCATTCTCCTGCGAGATGACACCCACGCCCTGCGTCCGTCGCATGAAAATGTCGTTCTCGCTCAGGAGGCCCTCGTACTCGTCCACTTTCGTCGGAAACCGGTCGAGAAATGCGTTGACCGCTTCATGAAACCCGCGCGGCAGGTCCTCTCGGAGACCTCCAATCCGGATGTAGCTCGGGAAGAAGCGAAAACCGGCGATCAGCTCGTTGATGTTCATCAGGAGCTCGCGCTCACGAATGGCATAAAAGAGCATCGACACCGCGCCGATTTCCATCGAGTGCGTACCGAGCCAAATCAGATGGCTCGCGATCCGCTGCAACTCCGCGATCAGCACACGGATGTCCTTCACGCGCTGCGGCATCTCGATGCCGAGGAGCTTCTCGACGCTCAAGGCGTAGGCGAAGCTGTTCGACTGCGCAGCGAGATAATCCATCCGTTCGACGAGCGGCACGACCTGCTGCCACTTCTTCTGTTCCGCCGTCTTCTCGATGCCGGTGTGCAGGTAACCGATGGTCGGGGTTGCCGAGCGGATCACCTCGCCGTCGAGCTCGAGCACCAGCCGCAGCACGCCGTGCGTGCTGGGGTGCTGTGGCCCCATGTTCACCGTCATCGTCTCGGTGCGAAGCTCCGCCACGTCAATTCGTCCGTTTGAGGCGATCCCGTTCGAGATTCGCCTTGAACTCTTCTTCGCTGATTTCGAGCGGCTCGTAGGTCTGCGGGGCCTTGCGGATCTGGACCGGGTAGTCCTTGCGCTGCGGATGTCCGTCCCAATCCTCCGGCATCAGGAGACGGCGCAGATCCGGATGACCGTCGAACACGATGCCGAACATGTCCCAGACTTCCCGTTCGAGCCACCCGGCCGACGGCCACACACTCTGGACGGTCGGTATCGCGTCGTGCGCCGACGAGCGGACTTTCAGCCGAAGGCGCAGGCGGTTGGAAATCGAGAGCAGGTGATACACCACCTCAAAGCGGGGTGCGCGCGGAAAATAATCGGCGGCGGTCACCTCGACGAGCACATTGAATCGCAGCGACGGTGCATCTCGGAGGACGATGCAGGTCTCGAGCAGCCGGTCGGCGGACACGTACACCGTGGCGAAGTCGACACTGGCGCCCACCTCGAAGGACGCGCCTGTGACCAGCGGCGTCAGGGTTGCGATAACCGCGTTGGAATCCATCGCGTCAATTCAAAATGCAAGATGCAAGATTCAAACAGTCTGCATTTTGCATTTTGCATTTTGCATTTTGAATTACGTCCCCGTCACGCCCGTGAACGCGCGATCTTCTGTTGCAGCTGCACGATCCCGTAGATGAGCGACTCAGGACGAGGTGGACAACCGGGCACGAATACGTCGACGGGAACGACCTGGTCCACACCCTGAACGATGGCGTAGTTGTCGAACACGCCCCCAATCGACGCGCAGGCGCCCATCGAGATGACCCACTTGGGCTCGGGCATCTGGTCGTAGACCCGCCGCATTGCCGGCGCCATCTTCCGTGACAGGCGGCCGGCGACGATCATCAGATCCGACTGGCGTGGGGAACCGCGAAAGACCTCCGCGCCGAAGCGGGCGATATCGTAGCGACTCGCCACCATGGCCATCATCTCAATCGCGCAGCAGGCGAGCCCGAACTGCACCGGCCAGATCGCCGATCGACGCGCCCACTGCACAATCTTCTCGACGGTGGTAGTGATAATCGGAAGCTCGGCATCCAGATCGTGAAGGTGAGGGTCCGATTGCGCCATGAGTCAGGCCGCCTTACGGTCCGCCGGCCGTCGCGCGCGGACACCAGGGCCCCAGTCGAGCACGCCCTTTCGCCACACGTACACGTACCCGACCGTCAGAATCAGGAAGAATGTCACCAGCTGTACGAATCCCGGCCAGCCGAGGTCGCGCAGCGCGACCGCCCACGGATACAGGAAGGCAATCTCGATATCGAAGAGCAGGAAGATCATCGCCACGAGGTAGAACTTGACCGAGTGCCGCTCGCGGGCGTCGCCGACTGCCGGCATGCCGCACTCGTACGGCGCGAGCTTTTCAGGCGTGGGATTTCTCGGACCGAGGAGCAGAGAAAGGCCGATCATGAGCGCGGCGAATCCCGCACCGAGCGCGATCATGATGACTACGCCAAGCCAGCCGTCCATGCGGGGAATCCTTGTCAGCCTCGGGCCGAAGGGACCCGTGGCTCAGATGCAGGCCACTAGTGGAGCGTCTCAACTGATTGAGTACCGCTCACAACAAGCCTCCGACCCCGATCCCCTCGGCCGCGACAACGAAGCGGCCGATAGTGATTTGGGAAGGACATACCACCAAGACGCACAATCGCGCTTGTGAAGAGTTTCTCAAGCCTTCATGCTATTAGAACCACGTGGACAGGTCAATCGATCACACCGCCAGATGAGGCTCGCCTGGTTCCGCGCCAGCGCCGCAGACGACGCGCATCCATTCGACGACACGGTCGGTCTCATTCGGGAGCTCGGTGCCGAACACGACGTTCAGCTGTTCACGAATCCCAACGCCCACGATTTCGTGTGGAAGCATTTCCGCGTGCCGTACGACGTGTGCGTGTTCGAGCTGGACAATACTCCCGCACACGCGTTCATCTGGCCCTACCTGCTCCACTATGGAGGGGTGCTGCTGCTTCGCACTCGGACGTTGCACGACAGCCGCGCCCACGCGCTCATCCACACAGCGCGGCTGGACGACTATGTCGCCGAGTTCGCCTTCAATGAAGGATACCCACCATACCTCGCGCACGGACGCCATTACATAAGCAGCCACGTTTCGGCAATGCTGCGCGTTCCGCTTCTCGCCTCGCGCGTGACGGTGATGCCGCACAAGGGTGTCGCCGAGGCGCTGCAGGACGAGTACCCGGAACCGCGAATCCGGTACTCGCCACTTCCCGTACAAGAGCGTCGGCTGCCTCAGGACGCGCAGGGATTGCAGAAGGTTCCGAGTGGGGATGTCACCTTCGGGGTGGTCTCAACTGACCCGGTCGATGTTGCGCGTCGCGCGCTTGCCCGCGCCTGCGAAACGGGCACCGCCGCAACCCTGTTGATCGATGTTCCCGAACGCGTCATCCAACGGGCGGATGTGGTCCTGACGCTGCAGTGGCCCGGCTTCGGCACACCGCATACGCTTGCGCTCGCAGCCATGAGCTGCGGGAAGCCAGTTGTGGTGCTCGAAACCGACGCATCGGCTGACTGGCCGGTGCTCGATCCGCAGACGTGGCACCCTCGCGGATTCGGTGCGGCCGCGCCAATCGGGGTCTCCATCGACCTCCGGGACGAGGAGCACTCATTGATGCTGGCCGTCCGCCGACTTGCTGCAGACGCCGCACTCCGGGCTCGTCTGGGAGAGGCCGGCCGCGCGTGGTGGCGCGCGCATGCGACCGTCGATCGGGCCGTGCAGGCGTGGCGGCCCATTCTGCGCGAGGCGGCCGCCCTCGATCGTCCGCCACGACCTGCCAACTGGCCGGCGCATCTCGACGCTGACGGCGCCGAACGCGCGCGCGAGATTCTCAGGGAGTTCGGAGTGACCGTCGATCTCTTCTAGCGCCCACGGAGATCTGAAGGCCTCCGACTCATTGCGACAGTTGCGAAATCCGCCGATCCAGCTCCGCGATCGCCTGCCCTAGCTGCTGCTTGCGAATCTGGTGAGTGGCCCGCTCGAGTTGGCGCTGCAGCTCGGTTCGCGCCAGACGGCAGGATTCGAGCTGGCGAACACGCTCCGGGTCGCCGCTCTTCGCAATCTGACGCGCCTTCTTCTTCTCATCTTCCCGTTCTTCCATGCGCTCGGCGAGGCGGGATTCCGCGTCGACGAGTCCTTCTCCGGCGTCACCCATAGATCTGATTATACGGATCGGCTGCCTGACGTTCACCACCTACAATCGGAACCGTGCCTGGCAGCCCGCTCGATCTGTTCCATCCGGCGGTGCGCACGTGGTTTTCCTCCTCCTTCCCGGCGCCCACCAGGGCACAGCAGCTCGGATGGCCGGCAATCGCCCGCGGCGAATCGACGCTCATTCTGGCGCCGACCGGGAGCGGCAAGACGCTGGCCGCGTTTCTCTGGTGCCTGAACCGGTTGATGTTCGCGCCCCCGCCTCCTCCCGAGCAGCGGTGTCGCGTGCTGTACGTTTCGCCGCTCAAGGCGCTCGCGGTCGACGTCGAGCGAAATCTCCGCGCGCCGCTTGCCGGCATCGCGAGGGCCGCGAATGCCGAAGGGATGCCCGTCACGATCCCGCAGGTCGCGATTCGAACCGGCGACACTCCCATCGGAGAGCGCGCCCGATTCGTGCGCGAAGCGGCAGACGTGCTCATCACCACGCCGGAGTCGCTCTTCCTGCTCCTTACCTCGCACGCACGGGAGCGGCTGCGGCACGTCGATACAGTGATCGTTGACGAGATTCATGCGCTCGTGCCGAGCAAGCGCGGCGCCCATCTGGCGCTGTCGATCGAGCGCCTCGAGTCGCTGCGCGTCGGCTCGCCCCCGAAGCTGCAGCGTATCGGGCTGTCGGCAACGCAGCGGCCACTCGATGAAGTAGCCCGTTTCCTCGGCGGCGCCGAGCCACGCAGGCACGCGAAGCGTCGAGCGCCTGGGAAGACCGGGTCTGGACGCGGCAAGACATCACCTCGCGATTGCACCGAGAGCGCCGGAACCAGCCTCCACGAGGAGTTCGCCGACGACGGCAGCCCTCCCACTTATCGTCCAGTCGCCATCGTCAATGCCTCGGAGAAGAAGCAGGTCAAGCTGCGAATCGAGATACCAGTGGGGGAGCTGGATCGTTCGGATCGTTCGGATCGTTCGGAACGTTCCGTCTGGGCGTCGATTCATCCGCGGTTGCTCGACCTGATCCGCGCGCATCGGTCGACCCTCCTCTTCGTGAACAACCGGCGACTGGCCGAGCGACTGGCGGCCGCCTTGAACGATCTGGCGGGCGAGCCGTTGGTGCGATCGCACCATGGATCCCTGGCACGCGAAACCCGTATCGAGGTCGAAGATCTGCTCAAGGCCGGACATGTCCGGGCGCTCGTTGCGACCTCATCGCTCGAGCTGGGCATCGACATGGGAGCGATCGATCTGGTCGTTCAGATAGAAGCGCCTCCATCGGTCGCGAGCGGCCTCCAGCGGATCGGGCGCGCGGGACATCGGGCAGGCGCGGTCAGCGAAGGGGTCATCTTCCCGAAATTCCGCGGCGATCTCGTCGCGTGCGCCGCCGTCGCACGCGCCATGCGCGATGGCGCCGTCGAGTCGACGCGATATCCGCGTAATCCGCTGGACGTCCTTGCGCAACAGGTCGTCGCGATGACGGCAACCGACGAATGGGACGTTGACGATCTGTACGGCGCGGTGCGCCGGGCGGCACCCTTTGCGGCGCTCGGCCGGCACATGTTCGAAGGCGTGCTCGACATGCTGTCCGGACGATATCCCTCTGACGAATTCGCGGAGTTGCGGCCGCGCATCACGTGGGATCGCATCCACAACACGCTGGTCGGGCGAGAGGGCGCCAAACGCGTGGCGATCGCCAACGCCGGCACGATTCCGGACCGGGGCTTGTACGGCGTCTTTCTCGTTGGCGCGGAAAAGCCCACGCGCGTCGGGGAGCTCGACGAGGAAATGGTGTTCGAGACGGAGGTTGGCGACACCTTCACTCTCGGCGCATCGACATGGCGCGTCGAGGAGATTACGCACGACCGAGTGCTTGTCTCGCCGGCGCCGGGCGAGCCGGGGAAGATGCCCTTCTGGCACGGCGATCAGGCGGGTCGGCCGGTCGAGCTTGGCTATGCTATCGGCCGACTTGTGCGCGAGCTCAGATCGATGCCCCGCACGGCCGCCGTCGATCGTCTGGTACGCCAGCACGACCTCGACACGGCAGCGGCCGAAACGCTTCTTCGGTACATCGATGAGCAGTCTGCCTCTGGCGGCGTGCCGGATGACCGCGTCATCGTGATCGAGCGCTGCTTCGACGACCTCGGTGACTGGCGCGTCTGCCTCCTGTCGCCGTTGGGCAGCCGGGTGCATGCCCCGTGGGCGATGGCGGCGAGCGCCGAAATCCGGCGGCGCACCGGTATGGACGTGCACGTCATGTGGGGAGACGAAGGATTCGTCGTGAGGTTCCCCGAGACCGACAAGCCGCCAGATCCGATGCTCCTTCTGCCTCCGGCCGATTCCGTCGAAGGCCTGGTTGCCGGCCAGCTTGGGTCGACATCGCTGTTCGCGGCGCGCTTCCGCGAAACGGCCGCCCGTGCGCTGCTCCTGCCACGCCGGCGTCCCGGGAGGCGCAACCCGCTCTGGCAGCAGCGAAAGCGAGCGTCGGACCTCCTGGCCGTCGCATCCCGGTATGGTTCGTTTCCCGCGATCCTCGAGACGTATCGCGAGATTCTTCGCGATCACTTCGACATGTCCGCGCTCGTCGACACACTCCAGAAGATCTCGAGTCGTGCGCTGCGCATCGTCGCGCTCGACTCGCGGGCGCCGTCGCCGTTTGCGGCTTCCTTGCTGTTCGGCTATGTGGCGAACTACATCTACGACGGCGATGCTCCGCTCGCCGAACGACGGGCGCAGGCGCTGTCGGTCGACCAGGCGCAGCTTCGCGAGCTGCTTGGAGACGCAGAGCTGCGCGACCTGCTCGACGCGGCGACTCTCGAGGCTGTCGAACGCCAACTGCAGCATCTCGACGATCAGCACAGAGTGCGGACGCCAGACGGGCTGCACGATCTCCTGCTGCGCATAGGAGACCTGCGGCGCGATGAGATCGCCGCCCGCAGCGCGCTTCCCGAGGTCGACGCGGTCATTCGCGACCTGGAACGAACGGGCCGTGTCGTGTCGCTGTCGATCGCAGGCGAGCAGCGACTGGTCGCCTCAGAGGATGTTGTCCGCTATCGTGACGGGATCGGCATTTCGCTCCCGCCAGGGCTGCCTGAGGCGCTGCTGTCGCCACTGCAAGATCCCGCGAGGGATCTGGCTCTGCGATATGCGCGATCTCACGGCGCTTTCACTGCAGACGAGTTCGCCGACCGATACGGGCTCGACGTCGAATCTGCCGGGTCGCTTCTGCGCCGTGTGGCACGCGGAGGACGTCTCATCGAAGGGGAATTTCGCCCCGGCGGCCGGACGCGCGAGTGGATCGACGGCAATGTGCTGCGGATGCTGCGCCGCCGCTCGCTCGCCCGACTGCGTCGAGAGGTCGAGCCGGTCGAAGCCGACGCGTTCTGTCGATTTCTGGTGGAGTGGCACGGCGTAGCGACCGGACGCCGCGGCCCGGAAGCAGTGCTCGACGCGGTCGAGCAGTTGCAGGGCTTCCCTATTCCGGCCTCGGTCCTCGAATCAGAGGTGCTGCCCGCGCGCATCGACGACTACGAGCCCGCGCTGCTCGACACGCTGATGGCTGCGGGCGAGGTCGTCTGGATGGGCGTGGAACCGCTCGGGGAGCGTGATGGCCGGATTGCCCTGTACCTCACGGACCAGTTGCAGCGACTTCGGCCGCCCTCCGTGACGCCCGGGCGCGGCCAGGCGGGCCATGAAGGTGATGAACGCGGCGAAGGGATCCTCAGCTATCTCCGGATGCACGGAGCCTCCTTCTTCGGCGCCATCCACGCGGGAAGTGGAGGGGGCTTCCCGCGGGAAACGGTCGACATACTGTGGGACCTCGTCTGGAAGGGTCTGGTCACCAACGACACGCTGCATGCCCTGCGGGCCTTCATGCGCGCTACGAACACGCCCACACGACGTCACGCGGCAAACGGCCGATTCCGCTCGCGCCGGCTCGTCCCGCCAACAGCCGAAGGCCGGTGGTCGGCGGTCGGCATGTCGGGCAAAGATCGAACCTCGGTCACCGAATGGAGCGCCGCCATGGCCCAACAGGTTCTCTCGCGCCACGGAATCGTGACCCGCGAGACCATGCCGGCGGAAGGGATGACCGGCGGATTCTCGGCCGTCTATCCAGTGCTGAAGGCGATGGAGGATGCCGGACGAATCCGACGCGGATACTTCGTCGCCGGGCTCGGGGCGGCCCAGTTTTCGACACCGACCGCTGTCGAGCTGCTCCGTCAACGGCGCGAGATACCGGACACGCCGCATACGGTTTTGCTTGCAGCGACCGATCCCGCCAATCCGTACGGCGCCGTCGTCAAGTGGCCGATTCCGGCCACTGCAGGCATGGAGCACGACAGTGGCCGCGGACCAACCAGGTCCCCCGGTGCTCGCGTGATCCTGGTGGATGGATTCCCTGCGGGATATCTGCGCCGCAACGAGCGGGAGCTTCTCCTCTTCGGGCCAGACGACGAGCCGCGCCGATTGCAGGTGACGCACGAAGTATCGCGAGCGCTGCGGCATCTGGGGGTGGCCCTGCGAGGGATGCTGATCGAGAAAATCAACGGACAGTCGGCGCTGGATCATCCGGCATCGCGACTGTTCGTCGAGGTGGGATTCACGCGCACGGCCTTGGGCCTTCAACTGAGGCCTGAGCCCTGGGCCCTGAGGCCTGACCATGGCACTCCGATTGCGAAACAGCGTCGTGGAGGTGCATCTATGACTGAGCCGCGCAGTGACGATCTCTTCGACACACCCGAGACGCCAGACCCAGAGCGGGAGCGCGTTCGCTCGTCGGACGATAACCTCGCCTACGAGGAAGACGTCGATCGCGAGAGCGCCGAGGACATCGATCCCGACAGCGCGCAATCAGACATCGATCGCGACGACGCGGGGACGGATTAAGAGATCTTCGTTCACATCAGCTTCCCCGCCGGACCGAGGTCGAGACCCAGGTCTTCTGGGCGAATGCCGAACTTGGAGGCGATGTCACGAATCGTTTCCTCGAGCTGCATCAGCGCGCGACCGACATCCTCGATCTGCCGTTCGGTCAGCGTGCGGTCTTCCATCCGTCGAATCGCCTGACGCTCGAGCAGCCTGCGGATGAACTCTACGAGCGTCAGCACCAGCTGCGCCACCGAACGCTGCACGTCGTCCGGATTGGCGTTCCAGCGAAGGGGCGAATGGCCTGTGGCGGCGCGCTCGAGCTGCTGGCGCAGCTCTTTGAGCTCGGCCACTTCGGTAACCGTCAAGCCTCCGGCCTTTGCCACGATTCGACCGCGGCGCCGCTTCGGTGCGACAAATCCCTTCGACGTCCGCTTTCGCCCGCGTGTGAGGTATCGCTTCGCCACTGCTCACCGCCCTCGCGCTATGGAACGTCGGCAAACGCATACGCCGGCCGCGGCCCCAATATGTACAGGCGAACGCCGGTGTCGTGTGCGGCGCGCTCCAGCGCCGAACGGTACCGATCGACCGCGCCTCGGGGGATGAGGTGGTAGATGGTGGTCATACTGCCCTGCCTTTCGACGCGCTCGGACCTGACCCATCGGCGCACGGCCGCGCGAAGCGGAGCGAACTGCGGCACGTCGTGCGCGGCTTGTACCGCCCGAAGATACGCGGTGCCTGACCTCGCGCGCGGCCGTTGCGCGACGCGCTGCCGGCTCGGGCCCTGCGGGGCCACAAGGACGGTCATCTGCGCGCGATTCCGGACGAGGGCCAGCCGCTTTCGCAGCGCGCCTCGCAGCACGTTGAGTGCGAGATCGAGCTCGGCAGCGTCGCGGACGAAGGTGCCAAAGCGCGCGGGCAGCAACGCCCCCCTGTTCTGCTCCCACAGCTTCGTCACGACGCGGTCGTATCGAAGGAGGTTGGGCGCCGTCGGCCTGGGACGGACGGTCACGTCGCCCACAATGGCATCGAGCGGTCCGACCGTGATCGTTCGGAGCCGTTCGCCGGCAACGCCCTTGCCCGCCGACCGACGGGTGCCACGCGCCGCAAGCGCGTACACGCACACGCTCATCGCCGGCGACGAGCTGCACGGCGGCGATGCCGACGCTCAGCGTCCGTGCCGCCCTCGCGGGGCAGTACCCGATCGGCGGCGCACAGCAGCAGCGACAGTCGTAGGTAGACGAGATCGACCTGCGCGAGCGCAAGTGTGACGTCGCCGCTCAGGACGACCCCCTTGTTGAGGGCGCTGTCGACCACGTCGAGCAGGGAGACCTCATCGCTTTCGAGGATACGGGCAGCGAGGGTTCTCTCAGGCTTCCGGCGCGCCATCAGATGAAGTTGTAAGGAGGCCAGGGTCCGGTCAACGACACGGCGATCCCCGAGCGTTCGAGTGCATCAGTGTGTCTGTGAACGGCAGCCTGAAACGCCCGCCCACGCCGTGATGGAACGAGAAATGCGGCCTCGAGCAGCAGACGCGAGCCGGGAGAGGCCCGCTCGATGTCGCTTCTTCGCCGTGCCTCGCTCGCCTCGCCGGCGATGGCGCGATACGTGCGATTGGCGTCGGCTCGAGCACGCTGCAAGAGCGCTCGCGACTGGTCCCGCACCTTGCGTCGGCGGGCCAGATAGTCGGCGCCGGATATGACCTTGCGCCGACGAGCCGGTCCCGTGTGTGCGACGCGCGCACCATCAGCCGCCTCGACAGCGATCGGATCCCACATCAGGCGAAGGCCCCATTCAACCTGCCGCTCGATCCGCAGCAGGATTCGCGCGATGCGACGGCTGTTGCGGACCACGTGTTCGACGGCACGCGCATCGCTCGTGAACAACGCGAACAGCTGCATCGGCAGCACCGCTTCGGACGTCAGGAAATGTTCGATGACAGCTTCGTGCGCGAGCGCCCGGGGTCCCACCCATTCAAGCTCCCGAATCCCTTCCTGCAGCGCGTCGTCGCCGTACATTGTCGCGGGCACCGTGCTCACGACGAGCCAGTGGCGCCGCCCGACAACGCCGCGACCCTGCGCCGATCCGATCTGCGGCACCTCGAGCAGACGAATCGCCGTGCCGCCGGGCATTCCTTGAGGCAGCGCCCGCAGTGAAGGCCGCCTGGAAGAGCGCACCAGGCAGTACACGTATGTCAGCGTGGAGCTCACGACTTGGGGCGCCTGTTGGGGGGCGTTCGGATCGTTCGGGACGTTCGAGTCGTTCGGGACGTTCGCGTCGCTCTGCCCGAAGTCGACAGTGGAAGTCCCGGTTCCACCGTGCCTTCGGCCTGACCGGGTTCCAGATCGAGCACCGAGATCTGCTCTCGGTGATCTGGCTCGGCCTCAACGACCGTCGTATGTGGCGCGTCGGCCTGGTCGTAAAAATCACCAGTCACACTCGCCTCGATCTGCAACTTGGCGTCGCCCGACATGTCAATCGGTCCCGCGCCGGAGAGGGTCAACGGGCCCGCTCCCCCTTCCCGTCGCTCCCTGATTTCGCGGATGCGCGCCAGGAGATCCGCTTCGATGTCCGCAAATTCCTCGTTGGAGATCTCCCCGGTCTCGCGGCGCATCTCGGCCTCGAGCAGCTGCTCGCGCACCGCCGCGTCGTCGTTCATCTCGGCTTCGGCAGCCGTGGTGACGGTTCGCAGCACCCAGCCGATGAACGACGTCAACATGTCTATCTATGACACTTTCGTAGCGGCGGGGCTTCCGCCCCGCCGTTCCGACGGGCCTAAAGGCCCGTCGCTACCAGTCGGCTTTGAACTTGCTCAGTGCTGCCCTGCTCGTTCGAGCTTCAGCCGGATATTCACGAAATTGTACGGCGGCCACGGACCCGTGTATTTGAAGGTCAGCCTGTCGAACTGCGAGGCGATCTCCTTGATGCGCCGGTCGAAATGCTGCTCCTGATCGCGCTGCACCAGAAACGCGACGTTCATGATCATCTTGTCGCCGATCGCCTTGTTGATGCGCGAGGCCACCGACACGTCACGCAGACGTTGCAGGAACTCGGCCACGTACCGTTCCGATCGCTGCTGAAGCGCGCTGTCGATGAGACGCCCGTACTGCATGCGGGCGAAGTACGTCGACCCCTTCTGCGAGGAAATCTCATTCTTCAAGCGATGGATGTCCTCGTCTTCCTGCTCGATGACCTTGACGATTTCCTCGCGATTCCAGAGAACCTTCAGACCGAACTCGAGCTTGTCCTCCATCTTGTTCAGCACGTCGTTGAACGCCTCGTACGCCGAGCGCAGCAATTCGAGAATGTCGTCGCGCGTCTTGAAGATCGTGCCGAAGGACATCGGGATGACGGTGTGATCGCGCATCACGAGCTCGTTGACACGCTCGTGGGCGAGCACGTTCTCGCGGGTCGAGTCGAGAGGGACGATCGGGACGTCGGAGACCACGGCCGCCATGTCTCGATAGTTGACGGTATAGACGTCGGGCCATTGATCGTCCATGCCGATTGCGCCGAACTTCAACGGCGTGCTCGTGCGGATGACGCAGTACACGTAGCGGCCCCGTCCGGCGGCGCGGTCCACGCCGGAGAGCGTCGGCTTCGACGTGTGCTCGACGAGACGCTCGACGCGCGTCTCGGTGCCGCGCACTTCGGTCTCGTGCGTGACACGTGTCAACGCCTGGCCGTCATCCGGCGCCGGCGGAACGGCAATTGGCCGCACGGCCTTGCGGCCTTCGGCGTCGCCGCGGTGCATGCTGCCCGGCATCGCCGCCGACTGCGACCGCCGGTAGCCGCGGCCGGCCTGTCCCACCCGCGGTGCGCGCCGCGATGCCTGACTCTTGTTGGCCTTTGCCATCGCGTCCCTCGTCACTGAGAACCGCCAGCAGGTGCGCCGCCGGCACGTCTCAGGCGTTCCTGACAGTGTTCAGCATCCGGCGCACCTCGACCACGAGATCGTCCGGAAGACACGGCTTGGTTACAAAGGAATCGCACCCGGCCCTCTTGGCGCCCTCGGATGCCCCCGCCAGCGCGTGGCCGGTCAGCGCGACGACAGGAATATTGCGCGTTCGCTCGTCCGACTTGAGCTGGCGGGTCGCCTCCCACCCGTCCATGCCGGGGAGCGACAGATCCATCAGGATCAGATCCGGCATGAGCATGAATGCCTGCTCGAGCGCCTCGTTGCCGTTTCGCGCCTCGGCGACTCGAAACCCGCAGAATCGCAGGTACTCGGCGTACATCTCGCGCGCATCCTCGTAATCGTCCACCACCAGTATCAGCGGTCCCTGTTCGGTACTCATTGCGGCGCTTCCACAGGAATAGTCAGCGTGAACGTCGAACCCTGTCCGAGGTGACTCCGAAGCGTGATCCGTCCGCCGAGCGATGTCGCGAGCCGACGGCAAATGGCGAGGCCCAGTCCGGTGCCACCGTACTGACGCGACGGAGAGTCGTCCACTTGACGAAAATCCTCGAAAATCCGTTCGTGGTGTTCCGGCGCAATGCCGATCCCAGTATCGCTCACCGCAATCGACAGCATGCCGCGATGAGCGTCGTGCTGAACCGCGATATCGATGCCCCCGTGGTGCGTGAACTTGAGCGCGTTGCTCAGCAGGTTCACGACGATCTGCTTCACCTTCTGTCGATCGCTGAGCACGGGCGGCGCCTGCGGCGACAGCTTGGGCGTGACTTTCAGCCTGGAACGCCCGATCACCGGGTCGAGCTCTGCCATCACCTCGGGCACGATGTCGTTTACGCTGAATTCGCTCAGCTGAATCGGCATCTTACCCGCCTCGATGCGGGTGATGTCGAGAATCTCGTTGATGATGGTCAGTAGATGGCGTCCGTTCGAGTCGATCCGCTGGAGCTGGCGCTTGGCGGCCAGCGACAGATCGCCCGCAACACCCTGCAGCAGCATGTGTGTATAGCCCAGGATGGCGTTCAACGGCGTCCGGAACTCGTGCGACATGTTCGCCAGGAACTGCGACTTCAGCCGCGACGCCTGCTCCAGCTCGATGGCCTGACGCCGGAGGAGCTCGTTCTGCGTGGCGAGCTCGGCGGTGGCCGCCTGGACGCGCGCCTGCAGCTCGTCGGAGGCGAGCTTCAACTGCTCGTACAGGTGCGCGCGCTCGATCGCTTCGCGCCGGTCGTGGAGAATCGTGACGACCGCGGTCAACTCGCCTGACTCGCTCTGAACCTTGCCGGCAATCGCTTCAACCGGGTTTATTTCCGAGGTGGTCGGCTGGAGGAGCCCGATCTCACCGCGGCGTATCTCACCTGGTCCGGTCCGGCCGAGCAGCAGGCCCGAGATGAACGACGAGAAGTGCGCGTCGTTCGCCTGGACGTTCCGTTCGGCGCTCTCCGGCGCGCCTGGAGGCACGGTGAACAAGTCCTCCGCAGGCGCATTCATCAGCACCGTCTCGCCCGTCGAGTCCGTGACGATGATCGGATCTGCCACCGAATCGATGATGAGGTTCAACCGATCGCGCTCGGCCCGTGCAGCGGCCTCCAGCACGCGGAGACGCTGATAGTTCTCCTCGATCTGCTCGGTGGCGCGGCGGAGGTCGGTGATGTTGCGCAGCACGGACACGATGCCCGTGCCTTCGCGCGGATCTTCGACGGTGGAGCTCAACACTTCGAACAACAGGTCCGAGCCTTCGCTGGGATCGACGAGCAGCAGCTCACGAGCCTCGGACCCGCCTTCGACCGCGCTGCGTGACAGCGCCGCAGAGAAGAGCATGTTGTTCAATTCGACCGCCCGGCGGCGTCCTTCGCTCTCCTCTTCGCTCGCGGCAAACAGCTTCTCGGCCCGTGCGTTGGCTACGATGAGTCGACCTTCAGTGTCGGTCAACAGAATCGGATCGGTGACCGCGTTGATGATCGTGAAGAGCAGTGACCGTTCGCGGCGCAGTTTGCGCACCTCTTCGGCAAGGCTGCCGTGGCCGCGAATCTGATCGAGCTTCTGACCGAGAACCGTGGCCAGCCAGCTGATATCGCCAGACGGCCCGGTACCGGGCCTGAGCAGCAGGAGGCCCAGCGCACTCGTGTCGTCGTCACGACCGCCTCGAAGGGGAACGACGGTGAGGGGTCCGGCGCCCAGCAGCGTCGAAGGCGTCGCTCGTGTGTGGCTGTCGGGACGCGCAGGCCGTACCACAGTCGGCCCTTCGGCCGAGAGCGCGGCAACGAACGGGTCTCGCGCGTCCAACGGCGAGGTGAAGAGCTCCACATCCTCACTCGGGATGCCGTGACCGGCGATTCCGACCAGCAATCCGGCATCGTGATCCACGATCAGGCACATCGAGCGCTTGGTACCTGCGTGACGAGCGAGCCATTCGAGGCTGGCGCGCGCGCAACGCGCGAGGTCTTCATGATGATCGAAGAGGTACTCCAGGAGCTCGAGCCGTGCGGCGTCGCTGACGGATGACATCACAGGACGCGACAGGGTCCGCGCCGGCTGCAGCGGGGTCATTCCTCACCATCCATGGTTTGTCCGGGGCGGAAACGGCGCTCCGCCCATCTTCGCTTACTGCCTGGTGCGACGGCGCGCGGCTGGAGCGCGACGGGGCGTTGTCGCGCCACCTTCGATCTGCGCGCGCAGCGCCACGTTCTCCGCCGCCAGCTCCTCGTACGGCCGCGGGGCCTCGATGGCGGGCCGCGCCGCAGACGCGGCTGCTCCGACCGCTTCCGAGTACTTGAGGTAGGTGTCGATGGATGCGACGACGACCCGCGCCTCGACCGTGATCAGGTCGATGCCGACGAGGGAAACGCGAACCCAGGCATCGATCACGATGCCTTTGTCCAGTACCCGGTCGAGCACGTCGATAAGACTTGTGCCGCCAGCTGCGCGTTCAACGGCCATCGTGGATGCTCCTTAAAGGTGCAAGGTGTCAGCGTTCGCGCCGAATGCGCCCCGAGGTACGGGTCAGGCTGGCGACCCGGGCTTCAAGCAGGCGCAGCCGTTCGCGCAGTTCCAGATTCTCTTGTAACACTTGTTCACGGCCCGGCGAGAGGTGGCGATCGTATTTCCACCAGTCGAGGCCAATCTGCTCCGCCTTGTCGATGGAACAAATCATGAGGCGTATCCGGATCGTCAGCAGCTCGACCTCGGCAAGTGACACCTTGATATCGCCCGCGACGACGAGCCCTTTGTCGAGGACGCGATCGAGAACGTCAACCAGCCCGGCGCTACCACGCGGACTTCCATGAACGTCGGTCGCCATGCAGAGGTGTGCGCGCTGGGTTTGCCTGACCCCGTCGAGCGGCTATGGAACCGGCGGAGTCGACGCAAACTTGCGCGAACGGAGGCAGTATATAGGTATATAGATCGTGTTACCGTCCGAACAAGCCGACGATGGGAATTTTTTTCACATCTAGCTCCGCCGTAGGGCCTACTGTCGGGCTTCGCGAAGGCTCTTTTTGCACGCCCGCGTTATGATTTCTGCCGAATGGCGATCCAACCTTCGTTCGACGTCACGTCGACGGTCGATCTCCAGGAAGTCGACAACGCCCTGAACCAGGCGCGGAAAGAGGTGGCGCAGCGGTACGATTTCAAGGGTGCGAAAGCCTCTATCGAGTTCGACGCCAAGGAATCGAAGCTCGTCCTTGTGGCCGACGACGAGTTCAAGCTCAACGCCCTGTGGGACATCCTGGTGACCCGCCTGGTGCGCCGCAACGTACCGACAAAGAATCTGACGCGGGGGAATGCGGCGCCAGCGGCCAACACGACAGTTCGGCAGGAGGTGTCGCTCCAGCAGGGCATCCCCTCGGAAACGGCGCGCGACATCGTGAAGTTCATCAAGGATTCGAAGCTGCGGAAGGTGCAGGCGGCCATCCAGGGCGATCAGTTGCGCATCACGTCCCCTTCGAAAGACGACCTGCAGGAGGTCATGCGCCTGCTGCGGGAGCAGGACTTCGGTGTGGCATTGCAGTTCGGGAACTATCGAGGATAGTCACCACCTCGCGTTCGCGCCTTATCGCTTCTTCTTTTCCTCCCAGGAGACCTCCGTCTCGCCGTTCGGCTGTAGTTGCAAGATCGCGTTGGCGATGCGATCGGTCCTTACCGAAAAGGGCAGCTGCGCCTCGTAGACGAGATCCTTGGCGCCAGCGCTTCGCATCTCGAACCGGATATTGGACCGGCGAAGGATGGCCTCGACTTCTGCACGCAGCGCCGCCGGATCCGACGCCGCAACTTTCAGATCGAAGGTCTTGCGCTGCTCGGGTTCCAACGATTCCACCACCCAGAGGATGGCGAGGATGAAGATGGTCGAAAACAGGGCCAGACCGTACAGCTCGACGCCGCAGCTCAGACCAACGCTCAGCGTCGCCAGCATGACGACAGCGTCCTTCGGGTCGTCAATCTTCGCGCGATACCTGATGAGGCTCGCAACGCCGACGATCCCGAAGGCACGGGCGAGGCTGCTTCCGACGATGAGCATCACGACGGCGCCGACGATGGCCAGGATGATCTGTGTCTGGATGACCGGCGCAGACCGGGCGGGCGTGCCGCTCCGGCGGGGCCGAAAGGCGAGCACGGCGCCAAGGCCAGCGGCGAGCGGGAGAGCAAGCAACGCCCGCGCAACCATGGCTGCGTGATCTGCGAGGACGTCAGGGACGTACTCGGAAAACTCGGGCGGCAGCCCCTGTTCCAGCATCAGCGTGTTTCGTCGTCGTCGTGGATCTCTCGCCGGTCGACGCGCAGGGCGAGGCCGTCGGCAATCTTCTCTTTGATGCGGCGGATGTGGCGTTCGGCCGTCGGAGCGGCATAGTTGCCCGCGCGGAACGCATCGCGCCATTGTGCGTCGGTCAGGCGCTGCATCTGGTTCGCCGCCCACTGGACGTCTTCGGGAGCGATCATCGAGAGCAGTCCCTGATGGCGGCCGCCATAGCCGAACTCGATCGTCGATCCGGCAACCGCGGTGATGAAGCTTTCGTCCTCGAAGCCCTCGAGCCAGTTGCGACGGGGAAACAGCTTCCCCGTTTCGCCGAGGGCGGCCCCGAGGTCGCGGACGACGTACCAGCGCGACGCGCCGTCCCACGGCTCGCTCGGCTCGTAGATGCTGTTGTTCGAATCCTTGAGGTCGGTGCTGTTCAACATCAGCAGCACCACCAGCAGCCCCTTCAACTCGTGAGTGCCGCTGAACGGATTGTCCGCCCAGCTCCACGAGTCTTCGGCGCGAACGAGTGTCGGCAGCTTCGGCCGGAACCGCGCCTCGCTCACGACGATCGGATCCCCGCTCCCGGTATCGAGCCGCCACGAGGGCAGGTAATAGATTGGCGGCTGGTGATAGCCAAGACCCCAGAGAATGCGCGACACGACAACTTCGGTCTGCGCTTCGGGTCCGATCTTGGCGCTCCATTCGAGGCCTCCGGGCCCTATCACGTCGTAGCTGACGCTGAACCCGGCCTCGTCCTTTGCTTTGAACGTGTATGTCGCGTCGGGCGGCGGTGCGTATTGCTGCCGGCCTACGCCCCAGAACAAGTCGCGGGGGAGCGCCCCGGGATCGACACGAAGCTGAGCCATCACAGCCGGCGAGATCGGAGCGCGCGGCGTCACGATGACAGTGCGACCGCCGCACGCCGCGGCAATGAATGCCACCAACAGCGTGGTTGAGGTGGCCCTGAATGCCATCGCGACGCTTCTGAGCAATCGACATACCAGCGATCTCGGCCAGCGGCATCACGCTTGCGTTCCGAAAGCTCGACAATGCCGACGCCTTCGATACCCGCTGCGACGTACCGCCTTCAGCTCAATGCAACGTTCACCTTCGATGCGGCAATCGACATCGTCGACTACCTCGACGAGCTCGGCGTGTCGCACTGCTATGCGTCGAGCTATCTCAAGGCCGTTCCTGGAAGCGCTCACGGGTACGACGTCACGGATCCCTCACAGGTCAATCCAGAAATCGGCGACGAGCGCGCGTATTGGCGCTGGGTCGAGACGCTCCGGCGCCACGACATGGGCCACATTCTCGACCTCGTGCCCAACCACATGGGGATCGCGCGTTCGGCGAATCCGTGGTGGCAGGACGTGCTGGAAAACGGCCCGAGCTCGCGCTACGCGGCGATCTTCGACATCGACTGGCATCCGCTGAAGCCGGAGCTGGTCAACAAGGTGCTGCTGCCCATCCTGGGCACCTCGTACGGCGCGGCGCTGGAACGACAGGAGATGAGGCTCGAGTATGCGGAGAGCGCTTTCCGCGTGAGATATGGCGAATACGTGCTCCCGATTGCGCCTGGCACCTACAACCAGATTCTTGGAACGGGAAGCGACGCCCTGCTCGAGGCCCTCGGTGTCGACAGCGACGAGGCGGTCGAATTTCTCAGCATCATGACGGCCGTCCACCACCTTCCGGGCAGCGACACGGAAGCGCCTGGGCTGCGCGCGGAGCGCGACCGGGAAAAAGAAGTGATCAAGCGGCGCCTGGCCGTGCTCAGCCAGCGCTCGTCGTGCGTGCGGCACCACATCGCACGGGCCGTCGACACCTTCAACGGCCAGAAAGGCCAGCCGCGCAGCTTCGACCGCCTGGACCGACTGTTGTCGGCTCAGGCCTACCGCCCGGCGCATTGGCGCGTTGCGGCGGAAGAGATCAACTACCGGCGCTTCTTCGATATCAACGAGCTTGCCGCCATTCGAATGGAGGACAACGACGTCTTCGAGCGCGTGCACGCGTATGTCTTCGAGCTGATCGAGAGGGGCGCCATCGACGGCCTGCGCATCGATCACGTCGACGGCCTGTACGATCCTGGCGATTATGTGAAACGGCTGCAGATGCGGGCGCGCGCGGTCCGGCCGGATGTGTATTCCGACGATCGGCCCCTGCACATCGTCGTCGAGAAGATTCTGGGTATCGATGAGGAACTGCCTGAATGGCCGGTCGCAGGCACCACCGGGTATGAGTTCCTCGCACAGGCGAACGGACTCTTCGTGGATTCGCGGAACGACGCGGCGCTGAACAGCGTCTACGAGCACTTCACGCGCTCGCGCGCGCGCTTTCGTGACCTGGCGTACATGGGCAAGGAGCTCGTCCTGCGTGTCAGCATGGCCAGCGAGCTGAACGTGCTCGCTCACAGCCTGCACCGCTTTTCGGAACGCAGCCGCTACTGCCGCGATTTCACGCTGAACAACCTGACGTACGTGATACGCGAAATCATCGCGTGCTTCCCCGTGTACCGCACCTATGTGAACGCGCGCGAGCCCGTCAGCGCGCGCGACCGTGCGTACATCGAGCACGCGACGCTCGCGGCCAAGCGCCGCAATCCGCGTCAGCCGGCCTTCGTGTTCGATTTCGTGCGCGACCTGCTCTTGAAGCGGGCCGACTATCTCGGCGACACCGAACGCGAGGAACACATGCGGTTCGTCGGCAAGTTTCAGCAGGTGACGAGTCCCGTCACGGCCAAGGGCATCGAAGATACAGCGCTGTACATGTACAACCGGCTGATATCGCTGAACGAGGTCGGGAGCGAACCCGACCGATTTGGCGTGTCACCCGACGCGATGCACACATGGCTGGCCGGCCGCGCCTCACGGTGGCCTCACAGCCTGTCGGCCACGTCGACGCATGACGCGAAGCGGAGCGAAGACGTGCGGGCGCGCCTCAACGTGCTGTCGGAATTGCCCGGAGCGTGGAAGCAGGCCATCCCACGCTGGGCACGGATCAACGCGCGCGGGCGCTCGGTGCTGGACGGCCGCGCGTACCCGAGCAGGAACGAAGAGTACCTCTTGTATCAGACGCTGGTCGGCACGTGGCCGTTGACGGCGATGACGGGAGATGACGAACGCCAGTATCGCGACCGGATCCTGGCCTACATGCACAAGGCGATGCGTGAAGCGAAGGTATTCACCAATTGGCTGAATCCGAGCCAGCCCCACGAGCAGGCCATGACGCGGTTCGTCGAATTCGTACTGGCACCCGAGAACACCGCATTCAGAAACGAATTCGTGCCGTTCGAGGAACGGATCGCCCGATATGGCCTCTACAACTCGCTTGCCCAGGTGACGCTGAAGGTCGGCGCTCCCGGTGTACCGGACTTCTACCAGGGCACGGAGCTCTGGGACTTCAGTCTTGTCGACCCGGATAACCGGCGCGTTGTGGATTACGAGCGACGGCGCACGCTCCTCCAGGAACTGAATGCGGCGCTCGAGCGCGACGGCGCGCCGGCGCTCGCGGAGCGATTCACCGCGGAGCCTCGCGACGACCGCGCCAAGCTGTTCACGACGAGCGCCCTCCTGCGCTTTCGGCGGGCGCATCTGGCGCTTTTCCAATGCGGAGGGTACTATCCGCTCGATGTCGAGGGAGTCCGCCGCGAGCATGTGTTCGCGTTCGCCCGTGCGCACGGCCGGCAGCGCGTAGTGGTTGTGGTTCCCCGGTTGATTGCAACGCTGCTCCCTGACACGAACGTCCAACCACTCGGCGAGCGCGTCTGGGGCGATACGCGAATCGAGCTGCCCGCTGACGCACCAACCAGCTATCGGCACGTCCTGACGCAGCACTGCATTCGCGCCTGCGCCGACGAACAGGACATCCCATCGTTCGATGATCGCTCACGATGCCCCCGGCATGGCCGAAGGACCCTGCGCGTCGCCGACATCTTCCTGCATTTCCCTGTTGCGTTTCTCGAAGGCCGCCAGACGTCTTGACAGGCCCAATCCTTACAAGTAAGTCAAGTTGTTGCGGGCCTGACAAGACGTCTCGCCCCGCGGAGCGGGGCAGAGCCAATACTGCCACTAGCGAGGCGAAGCCACATCACATGCTTGCAAGTCTGACGCGGAGCCTCGCTAGGTGACAGTCGTATGGATCATCGTCGTTGTCGCGGGGCTCGTGTGGTTCTTGCTCGTCACCCTGTTCACCCCACGCATCGACTATCGCGTCAGCGCTCCGCTGCGCCCCGATAGCCGCGACTTTCTTCACGTCGTCCAGGCGACCTGCCAGGCCGCCGTCCACGGTCACAACGGCGTCGAGATTCTCACCAACGGCGCACAGTTCTATCCTGCGATGCGCGACGCCATTCTTCGAGCGGAAGCGTCGATCAATCTCGAGGCGTACATCGTCGAACCCGGCGATGCTGCGGACATGCTGATCGATGCGATGGTCACCCGCGCGCGCGCGGGAGTCGACGTGCGTCTGGTGCTCGACTCGATCGGGAGCGCAGGCATGGGTGGGGCGTCCACGCGCCGCCTGCGTGACGCTGGCTGCCAGCTCCGCTTCTACCAGCCCATTACGTGGTACCGCCTGCACCGCTTGAACAACCGGACACACCGGGAGCTGCTCATTGTGGACGGCCGTGTCGCGTTCACGGGCGGAGCCGGCGTTGCCGACTGGTGGTTCAAACCGATCGGCAAAGCGCCCGCATGGCGCGATTCGATGGTACGAATCGAAGGCCCGATTGTGACCGCGCTGCAGGGGGTCTTTGCCGAGAACTGGCTCGAGTGCGGCGGCGAGATTCTGGCGTCGCCGCGCGACTGGCCCCACCTCGAACCGGCGGGCACCACCGAGGCGATGCTCGTCAAGAGCTCGCCGTCAGACCGTGCCACCGTCTCGCGGGTCGTGTTCCAGATGCTGATCGACGGGGCGGTCTCCGACATCGATATCAGCACCCCGTACTTCCTGCCCGACCGGGCGTTGCGGCGTTCGCTCGCCCAGGCGGCGCGTCGCGGGGTCCGGGTGCGCGTCGTCGTGCCCGGACCTCACACCGACCAGCGTCTCGTCCGCTTGGCCAGCCGCCGGCTGTACGGCGAGCTCCTCGACAACGGCGTGCAGATCTACGAATACCGGCCGTCCATGACGCACGTCAAAGCGCTACTGGTCGACGGGACCTGGGCTCTCGTGGGCACCACGAACGTCGACAACCGATCGTTCGAGCACAACGATGAGGTGAACGTCGCGTTCCGTGAACGGGCCGTCCACGCCCGGCTGCGCCGGGATTTCGAGTCCGATGTCGCGGCGAGCAGCGAAGTCACCGCCGACGCCTGGCATGACCGGTCATGGTTCGAGAAGCTCGTCGGACCCGTGGGCTGGATCCTCGAACGTCAGCAATAGGGCCTTGGGCATCGAAGTACCTACCCTGTAACGCACCCACCCATATCGAATCGTTCGCTTTTACGCGGGACCTCGTTTCTATCAGCAGACGCCGCAATCATCGAGCAACGCGTTGGCACTCTCGTTGCTGTTGGGCGGCAAGGAGGCTGTCGTGAAGCGCCGCACCATCGCCTGGTTCATTGTTCCTGTTCTTCTCATCACCGCGGGTAATGTGACCGGCGATGCCAAGGACGTTGTGGAGATCATGCTGCACGGGCATTACTTCACCGAGCCTGCCACCGTTCGGTTCGTCGTCGCGGTGGAACCCGACGCCGACAACCGCACGCTGCGCATCGAGGCCGACAGCTCGAACATGTTCCGCGCCAGCGAGGTCTCACTCAAAGGCGCCGACGAAAAACGACTGCACACTTTTACCTTCAAGAACCTGTCGGCGGGGGACTACACGCTCCGCGCGCAAGTGCTTTCCTCGCACGACGTACGCGGGACCGCCATGAACGAAATGGTCGTGACGGGGATGGGCCTGCGGTAGCTACCGCCTACGAGCTACCGCCTACCAGGTAGCAGTTAGTCCCTCGTCTTGTCGATCGCTGCGGTCCATTCGGCAATCTGTTCGTCGGTCATCGATCCGCGCGGCTGGAGGCGCGGGTCCTCGTAGCCCCATTCATCGATATCCACGAGGTACTGTCCGCGCGAGAGCAGCGTTCCCTGACATACCTTGCTGTCGCGTGTTGGTACATCGAGCTCGGCAAGGAGCCTGTTGACGAGATCCCTGATGACCGCTGATGGGACCAGCGCGCGCTCGCCCGGATAGATGAAGCCGAAGAGCACGAGGTGCGCGAGCAGGATGCGCCAGTTGGACCCGAACCGGCGTACGAGGCGGTCCCAGTTCAACAGGCCGCTGCAGTGGCGCAGCAGGTGCGCCACGTCGGCGCCATCGTAGCGCTCGCGCTCCATGATCATACTCTTCGACCAGATCATCTCCTCGGCCGGACTGAGCTTGACGGGGACGCCGAGCACCTCTTCGTGGACGGCATGAGCAAACCACTCGTCGTCCACTTCGGCAACGCCGTTGCCGGAGTTGAAGATCACGTCGATGAATTTGTCGCCGTGGTACGCCTTGGCCAGCCAGTGGCGGAACGCCACCTCGGTCCGGAAGCCGGTGCGCGCGAGAACGTCGAGTACGCGCTGCACGTCCCGCGGCCGGACGAAGACGTCGAAGTCCTTCGTCGACCGCGAGATTCCAGAGTAGTACTGGAACGCAAAACTGCCGGCCACCATGTACGGCACGCCGCTGCGGTTGAGCATCTCGAGCGCCGTTCGGTACAGCTCCGCCTTCTCGGGGCTCGTCAGGAGTGGTGTGGCAGCGTTCGTCATTGATCTGCGTCGTGCAGGATTCAGGCCGTCTTGACCACCGGTGAGGCCAGCGGGCCGGTGGGCGGCTGGCCGATGCGGTGTACGGCTTCTCCGCTTAGTGGCAGTTCCACGACCAGATACGGCGGCCGGTCAGGATTGATCCGAGCGAGCAGGGGCATCGCGACGTTGTAGACCGGGATGCCCGTCGAGGTGTGTCCCTCTGGCGATCCGCGGTGTGCGTGGCCATGAAAGACCGCCGTGACGCGGTAACGGTTGATGGGCTCTTCGAGTCGGCCGGAGCCGAGATACGGGAAGATCTCGGGCGGTTCTCCTTCGACCGTGCCGCGGATCGGCGCATAGTGCAGGATGGCGATGCGTCGCTCGGTCCGCAGCCGTGCGAGCGCAGCCTCGAGCTTCATGGCTTCGTCCACCGCTTCCTGGACGAACCGCTTGATCACATGCTCACCCCATGGGCCGAGGGCGCCGCGGCCAAAGCCTCCCGCGAAGCCTTTGACGCCGGCAAATCCAACGCCTTCGATCTCGGTCGCTTCCCCGTCGAGTACGGTCACGCCGGCGTCGCCGAGAATCTCGCGGATCTCATTCTGCTTTCCGGCCTCGTAGTCGTGATTCCCGAGAACAGCCACGATCGGGACTTTGACGGCGGCCGTCAGTTCGCGCGCGAGGGTGCGCGCCTCGTCCGGCAGACCGTAGTCGGTGAAGTCGCCGCACAAGACCAGCACGTCGGCATTCGCGGAGATGTGGGCGAAGAGGGGTTGAAAGGCGCCTTGCGAGTGCCGGGCGACGTGAATGTCGCCTATCGCGGCCACTCGCACGTGCGTGCGTCGCAGGCTCGTCCGTTCGGTCATGAATCCTCGACAGGATTCAAGGCCGAGGCCATCCAGCCCAGCTCAACCTTTGATACGTCACGCGTAGGGTCCTTTCGGACCCGCTTGGGCAAGCCATGTGTAGGGCCGGGTCCTTTCGGACCCGCCCGGACAGTCGGGTCCAAACCAGCCTCCGCTAAAGCTTCGGCGGTCCGCCGGGACGGTCCGTCGGAGCGGACCGTCCAGCCAGCGCTTGGCGAAGGCGGAAGGACCCGGCCTACGGTTACGAAACCTGGGTCTGACCCGACCCTCGGCACGCTTCTTCGTGTCAGGCTTGCGGACGCGACCCGCGCTGCTGGAGCCGTTGCTGAAGCCGGTCCTGGCGCTGCTTCAGACGCGCCTGACGATCGGCGCGCAGCTTCTGCGCCTGCTGCTGCTGTTCGGGCGTCAGCAGCCCGTAGATCTCGCTGTGAAGACGCGCCTGCTGAACGGCCAGGTCGGTCTGGGCTTCGCCGAGCTGCTGCATCGCCGCTCGAATCCGTCCCTCGTCGACAGGGATCGCCTCGACGGCGGCGCGACGAGCCTCTTCGCCCTTGCGAGCCTGTTCGACGAGCGCGCGGGTCTGTTCGCGGAACTGTTCGGCGAGCTGCCGGACATGCTGTTGCTGCGCGTCGGTCAAGTTGAGCTCCGGGAGCGGCAGCCAGGTTCCGGGACCTCCCGGCCCCACGACCGGCGCGCGCCTGCCCAGGCCGCCGAACCCGGGCCCCTGTGCGGATACCAGCGCGCCCCCCAGCAGCACCACCGTGAGCGCCGTCAGGGTGAAGAAATGAGAAGAACGAATCATGAACATACCTCCGTATCTGGCCCGCACCGGTGTGGTGTCGGCCGCTGCATCTGTCTCATTAGACGCGGCGCTGATGGCGCGTAGATGGCGGAGCTGTGAAAATTCTGTGTCAGGCTTACTCGCGCTCTTCAGCTATGGGAGCAGCCGGCCTACGATCAGGGAGTGGAGTGGGTGACTGAGCCGCGGCGCAGCGTCCTCGTCGTCGAGGACGAACAGCACATCCGCGATCTGGTCTGTCTGCACCTGCAGGTCGAGGGGTTTTCGTGCATCGCGGCCGCCACTGGGACGGAGGCGCTCGAGCTGGCCGGTCGGCAGGCTTTCGATCTGATCGTGCTCGACTTGATGCTGCCGGGCGTCGATGGCTTGTCGGTCTGCCGAGCGGTGCGGCGCGACACGATGAACCGGGACGTGCCCATCCTGATGCTGACCGCGCGCCGCGACGAAGCTGACAAAGTCGTTGGACTGGATAGCGGCGCCGACGACTACCTAACGAAACCCTTCGGCATTCGCGAGCTCCTGGCACGCGTTCGCGCCGTGATGCGGCGTCGAGTCGCTGGGGTCGCGGCCAACGTCGATCAGGGTCAGAAGCCACTCAAGTACAGGCACATCGAAATGGACCCTGCCCGCCGCCGTGTCCGTGTCGACGAACGCGAAGTGGATCTCACGAACCACGAGTTCAACCTCTTGTATGTGCTGCTCTCTCAGCCTGGAATCGTCCTGAGCCGTGAGGCGCTTCTGCGTCGCGCCTGGCCGGACGACACGTTTGTGGCCGTTCGGAGCGTGGACACACTCGTCAAGCGGCTTCGACGCAAAGTCGAGCACGAGCCGGCCCATCCCACCGTCATCCTGACGGTGTGGGGGGCAGGCTACAAGGCGGCCGATGTCGAATAGTAAGCCGGTCTGGTATCGGAGCTTGTACTGGCGTGTCGGCCTGGGGTTCGTGGCCTTCCTCGCCGCGCTGCTCGTCGCACAGGCTCTCGTGTTCGTCTGGCTCGCGAGCCGGACTGCCGGTGCGTTTCCAGCCGCGTCGAATGCGCGCCTGGCCGAGCTGGTTGCGTCGGACATCCGCGATCAGATCGAGGACGATCCCGCCGCCGATTTGGGCGGCCACATCAGGCGCGAGTACGGTCGCGTGGTACAGCCGTTTGTTGTCGTGATGATCGACGGCCGCGCGTTTTCGAATCGAAACATCATGCCTCCGGTGCTCCTGCAAAACACCCGGCAGCGAGTGGCGTTGATGGCCGCGGGACGGTTCGGCGGCAGGCCCCGCGGGCTGCTCCGGGCGGCAGCCGGTGGCCGCGCGGAGGCGCCGATCGTCGTCGACGGTCAGATGACCGGCCTCGTGGCCGTGCCGCCCGGCAGACCGGCGCCAATGGCCGCACTCCAGCCGCTCGGTTCCGCGCTGGCGCTGTCCGGCATTCTGCTTCTCATCACGGGGGCAGGCGCTGCCTCGCTGCTGATCTTCGGCCCCGTCCGTCGACGGCTGCGACAGCTCGAGGCGGCCTCCGCACGGATCGGAGCGGGTGATACGGCGGCCAGAGCATCCGAAGACGGCGGCGACGAGGTCGCGGCGCTGGCACGATCGTTCAATCGCATGGCCGCCGACCTTCAGACGCGCGCTGCCGCGCTGTCGGCATCCGACCAGGCACGCCGTCAGTTGCTCGCCGACGTCTCTCACGAATTGATGACCCCGCTGACAGCGATGCGTGGGTATCTCGAGACGCTTGCGATGGCGGAGCTCCAGCTCGACGCGCCAATGCGCGAGCGCTATCTTGGCATCGTCGAGGAGGAGACACGTCGCATGGAGCGGATCGTCGGGGATCTGCTCGATCTGGCGCGGCTCGAAGGAGGCGGTTCCGCGTTGAGACGCGAGCTCGTCGATATTGGCGCGTTGTTCGAGCGCGTAGGCGCGCGGCATCATCGCGAGCTGACGGAGCGCGGCGTCCGTCTGACGTTCAGAGTCGATCCCGTCGTCCGCGTGGTCGGCGACCCGGACCGCCTTGAACAGGCGCTGCAGAACCTGGCGGCAAACGCGCTTCGACATGCACCTGAAGGCGGCGAAATCACGCTGTCAGCGGCGCAGGGCGACACGCACGTCTGCATCGCTGTCCGCGACAACGGTCCGGGCATCAGACCTGAGCACCTGCCGCTTGTCTTCGACCGGTTCTACAAGGCCGACGTGGCGCGCGCAACGGGAGGCAGCGGCCTCGGCCTCTCGATTGTCAAGGCCATAGTCGAACGTCAGGGCGGCACGGTCGGCGTCCGCAATGATCGCGGTGCGGTCTTCGAAATCCTGCTGCCGACGGCTCCTCACCCGTAGGGCAGGCCTTCGCGGCCCGCCTTGGCGCCCCGTAAAGGGGCGCCCTACGTGGTACTCTGAAGAATGCGCGAGACGGGAACCGGCCCATCCATCAGCCTGCGCCGACGCAGAGCGATCACGGCGGGACTGCTGCTGGGCATGAGTCTCGGTGCGCTCGAAGCGACCGTCGTCGGTACGGCAATGCCGACTGTGATTGCAACGCTCGGCGGCCTTGCCCACTACAGCTGGGTCTTCTCGGCCTACCTCCTGACCTCCACCGCGTCGGTGCCAATCTGGGGACGACTGTCCGACCTGTACGGTCGTCGACGGATGTATGTCACGGGAATTGTCATCTTCCTAACCGGCTCGATGATGTCGGGCGCCGCCACGTCGATGTCGATGCTCATCGTGTCGCGTGCGATTCAGGGACTCGGAACGGGGGCGATCATTCCGCTCAGCATGACGATCGTCGGGGAGCTCTATACGCTTGCCGAGCGCGCGCGCACACAGGCATTGTTCAGCGGGGTCTGGGGCCTCGCCTCAGTCGCCGGCCCGCTCGTGGGCGGGTACATCACTGACGCCCTGTCCTGGCGCTGGGTGTTCTACCTGAATCTGCCGTTTGGTCTCATGTGCATGACCGTCCTCATGCTTGCGTATCCACCGACGCGCCGCAGTGGAGGGGCGCGCGTCGACTGGATTGGCGCAGCCCTTCTCTTTGTGGGAATCAGCGCACTGCTGCTCGCGCTCGGGGCTGACGTCGGCGCCGCCGCATGGTGGTTCGCCGCCGCATCGGTCGTGATGCTCGGCGCGTTTGTCGTCATCGAACGGCGATCGCCCGATCCGCTGCTTCCCGTCGACCTGCTGCGCAATCCGCTGATCGCGCGGACGCTCACCGTCGTGTTCCTCGTCGGCATGGCCCTGTTTGGCGCGATCGCATTCATCCCGCTGTTCGTGCAGGGAGTGATGGGCGCGACGGCCACGCAGGCGGGGCAGGTCCTGACGCCGCTGTTCATGGGCTGGGTGGTCATGTCGATTGCGAGCGCGCGCTTGACAGTGAAGCTCGGATACCGCCTGCTCGCGATTGCCGGAAGTGCGCTGATGACCGCCGGCTTCATCGCGCTCACCTTCGTCGAACCTGATTCGTCGCGCAATTCCGTTCTGTCGGCTGGATTGCTCATCGGATCGGGCATGGGGCTGTCGATGCTGTCACTGCTGCTGGCCGTGCAGCACGGCGTGGCCCGGGCGCACCTCGGTCTCGCCACGTCGCTCAACCAGTTCTCCCGCAGTGTCGGCGCGGCGGTAGGCGTGGCTGCCATGGGCGCATTGCTGACACGACAACTGGCAGGGGTCTCGATCCCGGGAGGAGCGGAGGCGCTCGCCACGACCGGCGCGATGTTGACGGGCCCCGCTCGCCTGCAGTTTGCTGCCGCCCTGCATCAGGTGTTCGTCGCCGGCACGGTCCTGGCGGGAGCCTCGCTGGTGGCGACGCTCTTTCTGCCACCCGTCGATTTTTCGAGTGGAGTGCCCGCAGCCGCCGGCGAGCAGATGCTCGCAGCGGAAATGACCAGCCTGGAGCCGGAGGACGAGCCGGTCGCGGTGCCAGAACGGTGAGACGACAGTCAGAGCACTCGGGTTGACGCTGCTGTGTCGCGAAGCCGTTTGGAGGTGGCCGACATGGATCGCCTGACCGCGCGAGAAGACTCTCGGAGACAGCCAGCTCACGGAGCTGGCGGCAAGCGGTCACAAACGTCCTCGCAGCGCGGTCCGGCCACCGGCCAGCTACGCCAAGGCTACGGCGGCCCGCCGTAGCTTCAGCGAAGGCGGGAACCCGGATTCGCGGCGCAGGAGCGCCAACCCGAGCGCGGTCGGGATTAACGTTTCTGGGCGCTTGGCGGCACAATCGCCGGCATCGAGTCTTCCCAGCGGCTTCTTGTCAGCGCGCGCTGGTCCGAACCATCTGCGTTCATGATGAAGATTTGCGCGAACGGCTGAAACGCGTTGTCGTAAAGCGGCGCCTCGTCCTTGAAGCCGTAGCGTGCGCTCGACCACAGAATGTGCCGCCCGTCGGGAGACCACGACGAATGACTGTCGTTGCCCGGCGCCGTGGTCAGTCGCCTGATGTTTGTCCCATCTGGACGCATCGTGAAGATGTCGTAGTCGTAGTCCTCAGTCGTTCGAACGCGCCGCGTGAACGCAATCAGATCGCCATTTGGCGACCAGGACGGAAAGTTGTCCATTTCGGTCGTCAATGTCTTCGCTGAACCGTCTGCCAGATTCAGCAGACGGATGCCGTAGTCGCGTCTGCCGTCGGACTCACCCCAGACGCGGTAGGCGATCCGCGTTCCGTCCGGCGAAAAGCTTGGAAAGCCACTGTTGGGCGACCCGTCGGTGAGATCCTTCGCCTGCTGCGAACCGTCCGCCCGCACCATCATCACCTTCGCCGGTCTCGCGTCGCGCGCACCGAAGAACGCGCCGAAACCGAACGCGATCCACTGGCCGTCCGGCGACCAGGTGGGGACAAAGGCTGCACCCGACGGGTCGGAGAAGACCACCTTGCGGTTGGAGCCGTCAGCGTCCATCACCGAGATAGATGCGCTCGGCGTGGTCGCCAGATTCCTGATATCGCTGATCGCCAACCGTCCGTCTCTGGAAAACTGCGGGAACACATCGGTGTAACGCACGTCCATGTCGGGATCCCAGCTGTACAACTGCTGATTTTGTGGGCGCGCCGTGAAGTCAACTTTCTGATAGACGACGTGCACGCCGTCGGGCGACCACGACGGATTCCGAAACGATCCGCTCGCTCCTTCAGCCCCTTTGGTAAAAGCCAGACCCGTGCGCCCAGGCTGGGGCGCCGCTTTTACGAGATACGCAATCCGATCGGCACTCAGGAACTGTGGCGACACTTTCAATCCCGGGCCCGAGGTGTGTGTCGTTCTGGCGCCGGATGCCACATCGATTGAAACAATCTGAGAGGTCACTCTGCCCTGTGCGGCTATCCGGGCGGCAAAGGTGAGGGCGGTGGGCAATTCGTAGAAGACGACGCGCCTGCCATCTGGTGACCACTTCGGCGAACCCGCAGTCACGCCTGGAGGCGTCAACCTGCGAAACCCTTCGCCGTCTGGCTGAATCACGTAGATGCTCAGCTCCTGCGGATGTTCCCAGCCCGGCGATGGTTCAACGTGCGGCTTGAACGGAAAATTCCGATCCGACGAGAACGCGATCCACCTGCCGTCGGGAGACCACGAAGGTCTGAAGAACCCATTCAACGTGCCTGCTTCCCCCTGCAGCGTTCGCGCACCGGTCAGATTGCGAACCTTTCTGGTTTTCAGATCGAGAGTCCAGATGTTCGCGGTGCGGGCACCGCGGGTCGACACAAACGCCACCTGACTGCCGTCCGGTGCGATCGCCGCCTGGTCGTCCAGATCCGGATCGTCGGTCAGACGCTCGACGCCCGAGCCGTCCGCGCGCACGCGGTAGATATCCGCTTGACCGGACCCGGCGCGCTCGGAGGTAAAGACAATCCACTGGCCGTCGGGCGAAAACGAGGCGTTGTAGTCGAATCCGGACGCGCTAAACAGCGGCCGCTCGGCCGAGCCATCGCCGTTGGCCACGTACAGAACCAGTTGAGATGGCCCCAGCCGGTTCATGAGAAGCGTTTGCTTCGGCGCCGCCAACGCCATCGCGGCGGCAGCGAATACCAGGATGGCCGTCACCCTCATCTTCATGAGTGATCCTCGCAATCAGCAAAGGTCGGCGCGCAGACAAGCCTGCGTGAGCCCAGGAGGCTGATAAAAACGCGCCTGGCATAATTCAAAATGCAAAAGTCAAAATGCAAACCCTGTGAAATGGCTGGAAGTCCCGACGTTGCATTTTGCACTTTGCATCTTGCATTCAGGTTGCAGACTTCTTCAGCAACCTGCTAACACCGATTGGGAAGGCCTCCCGGGACATTGCGGTACTTCTGGTGGCAGTGCAGGCACGCATCCGAGACCGCACTGGCGGCGTCGAGAATGGCGTCCGCGTTCTTGGCCTGCCCCACTTTGTACGCCGCCATTCCGGCGTCGCGGAGCTCCTGGACCCACATCTGCCAGTCGGCATTCTGAACCGGGGCCGGCTTACCGTTGCCGCACTGACGCGGGATGATCAGGAGATTCGCAGACTCCGCCAGAGCCAGTCCGCTGTTCTCGACCGCCGCCCACCCGCCGTACGCGCTCGTCAACGGATCGGATGATGTGGAAGGCCGCAGCCCAGGCTTGAACGAATCCGGATCGTCGGACTGCACTGTAAAAATCACGTTGGAAGCGGGATACAAAACGCCTCGCATGAGCTGCAGCATGTTCGCGTGCACGCGTGGTTGCTGCGCCGCAGCTCCACGGCCGCCGGGCGCCTGCGCGTCTCCCTGCCCCGAGAGCGCGACCACCAGCAAGCCGACCGCGAGCAGCACCCGAACATCGCCGCTACGAACCATGAAACCCTCCTCTGTTGTTGGAACGCGCGTGTGGTTCGACGCGGCTTCCTTATACGTCCCCTCGGTCGGGGAGTCAATGCGGCGGGCGGTGTCCACCAGAAACGGGTAAGTCAAGATTCAAGATTCAAAATCATTCAAAATGCAAAGGTCAAAGGTAACTTTGACTCTTGACCTAGAAATCACCGCTCAGCAACGGTTCGCGACGCCGCCAGGCACCTCGCGGTACTTGTCGTGGCAGTGCGCACAGGCTTCGGACACAACGCCCGCCGCGTCGAGAATCGCATCCTGATTCTTCGACTGCGCCGCCTTGTAGGTCGCCATACCGGCATCACGGAGCTCCTGGACCCACATCTGCCAGTCGGCATTCTGGATGGGCGCTGGTTTCCCGTTCGAGCACGTGCGCCCGGGAACGATCAGCAGGTTGGCGGCTTCCGCCAGCGCGATGCCGCTGTTTTCCACCGCCGTCCACCCGCCATAGGCGCTCGTCAACGGATTGGGCGACGTCGATGGATCGGCGGCCGGCTTGATCGTGGCGGGATCATCGCTTTGCGC
>DATCJA010000132.1:0-70387 GCA_036507475.1 Vicinamibacterales bacterium | reverse complement strand
TGGTGGGACCGGTCGCCGCAGGCTGTCAGCCCGACAAACGCCTCTGGTGAAGAGATATCGTCACCGCGCCGAATTCGCGAGAACTCATGCGGTCTCAATCGGTTGTGAGGATTCAGCTGCGCAATGACCGGACACCAGTGGCTCTGAACACACGCGCCGGCGGGTGGGCGTGCCGAGCCCTTGGACCCGGCAGGGCGTCCCGAGCATGCCGAGGGACGCGGCTGGCGGAGCCGAGACACCTGCGCTCGCAGCCGCTTCACCAACACCGCTGAGATCAGGGATTAGAATCGACGCTATGCCATCGGGCACCTTCGCCGGCATTCTGTTGCTGCTCGTCGCCGTGCAGTCTGCCGATACGCGCGGCTGCTCACCGCGTTCGCCAACGCCGACGCCGACCACCCCCACGCCAAGCGCGCCCGCGACAGATGTATTCACGACTGAAGATGGCGTTCGCTTCACCGCAAACACGGTCGCCACGAATCTGGAAATTCCCTGGTCGATGGCGTTCGCGCCAGACGGCCGGCTGTTTGTCACCGAGCGACCGGGCCGCGTCAGAATCCTCGACCTCGCGTCGCGAAGCTCCGAGCTTGCCCTGACCCTCGACGATGTGTATGCGGAGGGCGAGGCCGGACTGCTCGGCCTCGCACTGGATCCGGAGTTTGCGCAAAGCCGCCTCGTGTATCTCTACTACTCCGCGCGTCTGCAGTCGGGCGGTCGTGTCAACCGGGTCGTGCGGTACCGCGAAGCCGGATCGCGCCTGGGCGAGCGTGCCGTGCTGCTCGACAACATCCCTGCCGGACAGATTCACGACGGTGGCCGTCTGGGCTTTGGCCCCGACGGCCTGCTGTACATCACGGCTGGCGACGCAGCCAACTCGGCGCTCGCACAGGACCTGGGATCGCTGGCCGGCAAGATTCTGCGTCTGACTCGCGACGGCTCGACGCCGCGCGAGAATCCGTTCGGCTCGCCGATCTACTCGTACGGGCATCGCAATCCGCAGGGATTCGACTGGCATCCGCAAACGGCCAATCTCTGGGCGTCGGAGCATGGCAATACGGGTAACGACGAAATCAACGTCATCGACGCGGGCGCGAACTACGGCTGGCCGCGCATCGAGGCGAACCAGACGATGGCAGGAATGAGAACGCCGGTGACGTTTTTCAATCCCGCCATCGCCCCGTCCGGAGCGTCCTTCTACCGCGGGCAGCTCTTTCCGCGGTTCGCCAATAACCTGTTCGTGGCCACCTTGAGGGGCACGCACCTGCTGCGGCTCACGCTCGACGCCTCAGCACGACGGGTCGTCTCACAAGAACAGCTGCTGGCGGGACGGTTCGGCCGCCTGCGCGATGTGATCACCGGTCCCGACGGCTTTCTGTACTTCTGCACGAACAACCGCGACGGCCGCGGAAACCCGACATCCACCGACGACCGCATCGTGCGCCTGGTTCCGGCGCAGTAAGGAGAGCGGCATGAGTGTCTCGACCCCGGAGATCGGTTGTGTTGATGGTGGCGAAGCCCTGTGGAGGTCAGGCCGACAAGGGTCGCCTGACCGCGCGAGACGGCTCTGGGGATCAGCCAGCTCACGGAGCTGGCGGCATGCGGCCGCTCGCGGCGTCGCAGCGCGGTCCGGCCACCGGAACCGGGATTCGCCAGCATCGACACAACTGAGCTCCGGGTGTGAGTTCGGTTCGGCGAGATGGGTTGCGTTCGCAGTGATCGCCTTCATGTCCGCCGGCATCCTGAGCGCCACGCTCTACGCAGGTCAGCGTGGCAACGCAGCAGCAGCATCCGCACTCAGCGGAGCGATCGACATCCATGTCCACACGCTGCCCGACGATCGGCCGCGGGCGCTCGATGGAGTCGAAGCGGCTCGGCAGGCGCGCGACCGGGGCATGCGTGCCATCGTGCTCAAGAACCATTACGAATCGACGGCGGGGCTGGCCTACGTCGTTCGCAAGATAGTCCCCGATATCGACGTCTTCGGCGGAATAGATCTGAACCGGACCGTCGGTGGAATCAATCCGGCGGCGGTGGAACACATGACCCGCGTCACCGGAGGGTTCGGCCGCATCGTCTGGATGCCGACCTTCGACGCGGAAAACCAGGTGCGCTACTCGAAGGAGAATCGGCCGTTCGTGAGCGTGTCGCGCGACGGGCAGCTCCTGCCGGAGGTCAAGCAGGTGATCGCCCTCATCGCGAAGCACAACCTCGTGATGGCAACGGGGCACTCGGCCGCGGAAGAAGGCCTCCTGCTGCTGCGCGAAGCGCGAGCCCAGGGTGTGCAGCGCATGGTGGTGACCCACGCGATGAATCCGCCGATCCTCATGAATGTGGCGCAGATGCAGGAAGCGGCAAAGCTCGGCGCGCTCATCGAGTTCGTCGGCAGCTCGCCGGTGTCGGCGGACGCCCGCGCGAGGTACGACGGCTTTGCGGACGCCATCCGCAAGATTGGTCCGGAGTTCTGCCTCCTTTCATCGGATCTCGGCCAGATGAGCAACCCGCTGCCGGTCGATGGCTTTGGAGCCTTTCTGACGGCGCTCGGCGAGCGTGGATTCACCGAGCAGGAGATCGGTCGCATGGCGAAGGACAACCCAGCACGGTTGCTCGGCCTGCGTTGAGGGTCAGGCCAGTCGTTTCGTCGATCGAAGGGTCGCGAGGATGAGAATCCCGACACCCCATCCGAGGAGCGCCAGCGCATCCGGCCAGAGCACGGCCATCCCAACGCCTTTGAGGAAGATTCCCCGCAGGATCACGAGAAAGTACCTCAACGGAATGAGATACGTGACGGGCTGAATTGCTTCCGGCATGTTCTCGATCGGGAAGACGAATCCCGACAGAAAGATCATCGGGATCAGGAAGAAGAAGGCCGTCGTCATCATGGCCTGCTGCTGCGTGCGCGACACGGTCGAGACGAACAACCCCAGTCCGAGCGCGGTGAGCAGATAGACGAGGCACATCGCCAGGAGCAGCGCGAAGCTGCCGCGCAATGGCACCTCGAACCAGCCCACAGCCACAGCCACGACGAGCAGCACGTCCACCATCCCGAGTACGGCATAAGGGACAAGCTTCCCCACGATCAGCTCCCAGCGCGCCAGCGGCGTCACGTTCAACTGCTCGAGCGTCCCAAGCTCCTTCTCGCGCACGATCGCCATCGACGACAGCGTCGTGCACACCACGAGCAGCACGAGCGCGAGGATTCCAGGAATCATGAAGTGGCGGCTCTCCAGGCCAGGGTTGAACCAGACGCGGATGTCGGCCTCGACCAGCGGCGTCGCAGTCGCGCGGCCTGTCTCCGCGGCAAGCTCACGCGCATACCTCGTGATCAGCGCGCCCGCGTACCCGAGAGCCACGTTGGTGGAATTCGCATCCGTCCCGTCGGCCACCACCTGAACGACGGCTGCCCGGCCCGTGCGGACTCGCTCGCCGTATTTGGCAGGAATGACAAGAGCCATCCACGCGCGACCGCTGTCGAGGTAGTCATCAACCTCGCCCGTCGCCGATACCGTGTCCGCAACCGTGAAGTTGTCGGATGCCTCGAAACGCGCTATCAGGTCGCGACTCGCCACCGACCGATCCTGGTCGACGACGACCATCGGCACATTTCGCACGTCCGTGGTAGCGGCATAGCCGAGCATCGTCAGCTGCAGGAGCGGCGCAAGAATGACGATGCCGAACAGCCGCGGCTCCTGGCGGAGCTCGAGGAACTCCTTCCGCATCAGATGACGGACACGGTTCATCGGCTCACGCTCCACTCGCGCCTGAGCCGAAGCGACGAAAGGCCGAGCATGACGGTTGCAAATACAGCGAGCGCCACGAGGTCCTGCCAGAACGCCATTGCCCCCACACCCTTGAGAACGATCCCCCGCAACACTGTGAGGAAGTAGCGGGCTGGCACCAGGTAAGTCGCCACCTGCAACGCCGTCGGCATGCTCGAGATCGGGAAGATGAATCCCGAGAGCATCAGCGTGGGCAAGTATGACGTCAGCACTGCCAGTTGGAATGCAACCTGTTGGGTCTCGGCAAGCGTCGAAATCAGGACCCCCAGCGCGAGGGCGCCCACGAGAAACAACGAGACCGACAGAATCAGCAGCAGCCACGAGCCGCGCATCGGCAAATCAAAGAGCAGCATGGCCGCGCCGACAATGGCTATTGCCGACGCGAGGGACACCAGGAAGTACGGCACCGTCTTGCCAACGACGTACGCCAGCGGTCCTACGGGCGACATCCGCACTTGCTCCATCGTTCCTGCTTCCTTCTCTCGAACGATCGACAGGGCGGTGGACACGACCGCCGTCAGCATTGCGATGTAGGCGATGAGCCCCGGAACCAGAAACAGCGTGCTGCGCAGTTCCGGGTTGTACCAGACTCTCGATTCGGCGACGAGCAGCGGGCTCGAGGAAGACGCCAGTCGCGCTTCCAGCTCATAGCGCGCCGACACCGCGCTGATCAGCGCCTGCCCGTAACCAACGACCGTCGTTGCCGTATTGGCGTTGTCGCCGTCGATGATCAGCTGCACGCTGGTGCGCTGTGCCGTGCGGGCATCGCGGCCGAATCCGGCAGGAATCACGAGCACCGCCCGGGCCGCGCCTGCATCGAGCAGGCGATCGATGTCCTTTTCCGACGAAATCGTGTCGACGAGGTCGAAATAACCTGAGTTGACGAAGGCCGAGATCACCTCGCGGCTGCCGCTGCTGCGGTCGTTGTCCTCGACAGCCAGCCGGATGTTGCGGATGTCGAAACTGAGCGCGTAGCCGTAGAGCAGGAGGAAGAACGCCGGAACGAACAAAAGGATCGTCAACGTGCGGCGATCGCGGCTTATCTGCCGGAATTCCTTGACGACAACCGCGAAAACCATGGTCATGCGGCACTCCGCTCGACAACGTCGAGGAAGACGTCTTCGAGCGACGGCTCCACCAACTTGAACTCGGCAGCGATGCCAGCGTCACGCAGACGCGCGGCGATCTCCGCTGGGGGCGTATCGCTCGAGCGCAAGACGGCGTGCACGGCCGTGCCGAAGATGCTCGTCTTTTCAACCTCCGGCATCGCGTCGAGGCGGTGCATGGCTTCCACCGGCTGTGGCGCGCGAATTTCGACAATCGACCGGCCGGCAAACACCTGCTTCAGCTCAGGGACGGTCCCGAGCGCGGCGAGTCGACCTGCCTGGATGATGGCGATGCGATGACAATGCTCGGCCTCGTCCAGGTAATGGGTCGTCACGAGCACAGTGGTCCCGCCGCGGGCGAGCTCGTCGATCAGCCGCCAGAATCGGCGTCGCGACAGCGGATCGACGCCGCCGGTCGGCTCGTCCAGGAACACGATGGGAGGCTCGTGGAGAATGGCGCACCCGAGACTCAGGCGCTGTCGCCACCCGGCAGAAAGCTCACGCGTCAACGTCGCTTCGCGGCCGCCGAGCCCGGCCATGTCGAGGATGAATGCCCGACGCGCAGCGAGCCGATCGCCGGTGAGCCCGTAGATTCCGCCGAAGAATGCGATGTTCTGGTCGACCGTGAGCTTCTCGTAGAGCGAGAAGCGCTGCGACATGTAGCCGATGCGCTGTTTGACGCCCTCGGGATTGCCGCCGACGTCGATGCCTCCCACTCGCGCGTCCCCGGATGACGGAAGCAGCAACCCGCACAGCATCCTGATCGTGGTCGATTTGCCCGCTCCGTTGCTGCCAAGAAATCCGAAGATCTCTCCTTGCCGGACATCGAATGTCAGGTCGTTGACGGCCACGAACGCGCCAAACCTGCGCGTCAGGTGATGCACCTCGATGGCGTTCATCGTCCCAGCGCTCGGTCGAGCCGCGCTTCGGCGAGTCGAACGGAGGCAATCGCGCGCGTCCGATCGAGCTCGGCCTGAAGAAGGGCCACGTTGGCGTCGAGCGCCTCGGTCTGCGAGATGACACCGGCCTTGTATCGCTCGTTGACCACGCGCTGCGCCTCGGCTGCCGCCCGAACCGAATCGGCTGCCGCGGCGACAGCCGCTCGCCCGGAATCGATTTCGAGCATGCGCTGCCGTACCTCGAGCGCCAGCACCGAGTCGAATTCGGCCAGACGCTGACGGGTCGCGACGGCGACGTTTGCGGCTTGAAGCGTCTCTGCTCGCGTCCGGCCTCCATCCCACAGCGACCAGCCAACCGTGACGCCCGCCTCCCAGAAGTCATCCCACCGGTCGGCTCGTGGAAAGATCCGCGGGTTCGGTCGTGCATAGTCGAAACCGCTGGTGATTGAGATCGTGGGTCGTCGGCCGGCTTCGGCGGCGTTCTGCTGCTCATCGGCGGCTGTGACCCGCAACTCGAGGGCGCGCCGCTCGTCCCTCGTGGAGCGTGCCTCTGCGACGAGTGTGTCGAGCGGCGACACCGCCGGTGGCAGCAGCTCGAGCGTGTCGATGGTTTCGATCGGCTGCCTCAAATCAACACCGATGACTCGTGCCAACTCCGCGGACGCGAGCGCGCGTTGATTCTCGGCCTCGATCAGGAACATCCGCTCCCGCGATGCCTGCGCCTCGGCAGAGGCAATCTCGTTGGGCGGCACGAGCCCCGCGGTGAACCGCTGGCGCACATCCTCGACGTGCGCCTCGGCGCGTGCAAGGCTTTGCCTCAACACCTCGGCTGCCGACTGCGCCGTGACCATCGCCCAGAACGCGCGCGTCACCTCCAGCCGCAAGTCAGCCTGCGCCGAGCCAATCTCGGCGGCGGCGGCCGACGCTTCGGCGCGCGCCGCACGTTCGAGCGCATCGGTCCGTCCGCCGTTGTAGATGGGCCATTGCAAGTCGAGTCGAGCCCGGTAGTTGTCCGGGATATCTGGATACAGGGCGGTTGGCGTGACCACGGGCGCGCCAGTCGAACCAGGAACAAAGAACGGAATCACGTGGCTGGTCCGTGTGTACCCGCTCGACACACCGACGAGAGGACGGTCGGCAGCCTGTCGTATTTCGACAACTGCCTCAGCCGCGGCCGCAGTCGCCCGCGCCTCCGCAAGACGATGACTCGCGATGACGGCTCTCATTCGCGCATCCTCGAGCGAGAGACGAAGCGGCGCGACATCCTGCGCCAGCGCTCGGTCTGGAAGGACGCCCAGCCCGATGACCGTGAACAACACACACCTCACCAAGGTCTTGATCGATCTCATGACGCTGAATCCTTCGCGGCCAGGCGGCTGATGAACACGTCCTCGAGCGACGCCGACCCCGGCATCGACGCGCGCAGGCGTGCCGGCTCGTCGCTGGTGAGCAGGCGGCCCTCGTGCAGCAGCGCAACACGCGTGCACCGCTCCGCTTCGTCCATGTACGGTGTCGACATCAGAATGGTGATGCCATGTGAAAGGAACTCCGACAGCAGCTTCCAGAACTCCCGGCGGGACACCGGGTCCACCCCCGTCGTTGGTTCGTCGAGGAGGAGCAGCTCGGGCTCATGGACGAGCGTGCAGATGAGCGCCAGCTTCTGCTTCATGCCGCCGGACAGACGGTCCGCAAGCCGTCTGCGGAAAGGTGCGAGCTGGGTCATCTCCAGAAGTTCATCCCGCCGGGTGTGGTACCGCCGCACGCCGTGGACCTCGGCAAAGAACGCGACGTTCTCGTCGATCGTGAGATCGCCATAGAGGCTGAAGCGCTGCGACAGGTACCCCACTCGCTCGGTGACATGCCGGTGCTCGCGCACGGGATCGCGACCGAGGACGCGCACGTCTCCCGCATCGGCACGGAGCAACCCGCACATCAGACGAATGGCAGTGGTCTTGCCCGCTCCGTCCGACCCGATCAGGCCGAACATCTCGCCGTGCTCGACGCCGAGCGTGACGTCGTCCAACGCGTGCGTCGTGCCGTACATCTTGGTCACGCCGCTGAACTGAATCGAGGCGCTCATTGCAGCGGCAGTTCTGCATCGACCGGCATTCCCGCCTTCAAGATGCCCGCGCGATTGTCGACGCTGACCTTGATGCGATACACGAGCTTCGACCGTTCATCCGCAGTCTGGACGTTCCGAGGCGTGAACTCCGCCTGCGGCGAGATGAACGTGACCTTCCCCTCGATCCTGTCGCCGGCATCCGTGAGCACCGTCGCAGGCTGGCCGACTTTGACGCGAGGGACCATCGGCTCCGGCACGAAGAGATTTGCCCAGGCGTTGTCGAGATCGGTTACGACGAGGAGCGGCATCCGCGGTGCGATCAGCTCGCCGGCATCCGCCAGCTTCTGCGTCACGACCCCGGCGGCAGGAGAATTGACAGCGGCGTCGGAGCGCGCCTTCTCGAACACGGCAATCTGCGCGTCAACGACAGCGATACGGGTGCGGGCGATGTCCAACTCCTCGCGCGTCGCGCCCGCCTGAAGCCGAGACACCACCTCGCGAGCGGCGCGCACGCGCTCTCGTGCATTCCGCTCCCGCTCCCGTGAGACGTCCACCATCGCTTTGGCATCGTCTCGCTGCTTCTGTGAGCCGGCATTCACCTTCAGCAATGCCTCGAATCTCTCGAAATCGATTTCGGCGGCCCGCAGCTCGGCGGCCGCCGCCGCGACTTCGGCCTCTGTCGCTTCCACTTGCGCTTGCGCCTGACGGATTTCCTGCGGCCGTGACCCTGCCTGCAACGATCTCAGCTCGGCGTTCGCCGTCGCACGCTCCGCCCGCGCCCGGGCGATCTGCAGTTCGACGTCACTGGTGTCGAGACGGCCCACCGGATCGCCAGCAGCCACACGGTCGCCTTCTGCGACCCGGAGCTCGAGCAGACGGCCGCCAACGTCCGCGGCGACCAGCACCTCGGTCGCCTCTACGTGGCCGGATACGCGAATCGCATTGGAGGGCTCGGGCTCCTGGCAGGCGGCAGCCGCCGCGGCCAGCGCGAAGCCAGCCAAGGTGCGCCACCCCTTGATGTTCCCGCGGAGCCCCTTGGCTGGCGGCCAGTGTCTTTTGGCGCGCTTCGCGCGCCTCATGGCAAAACGAAGAAGCGTCGCTGGCGTTCTCATGTGTCCTTCCGCAGCATGGCGCGTGCCGACCTCTGCACGTGCTGGATGAATTCGTCGATCTGGCGCGGCGCCGCCGCCGCAAAGCCCCGCACGCTCTTGCGCCGCGACACCACGCGCTGGCGCGCCAGGAAGATCAGGATCGAAGGAAGGATGGTGAAGTACGTGAGGAGCGGATCCGCATCGCGAAACGTCCCTTCTTCCTGTCCCTGCACGATGACGTCGCGGGCGCCGAGATAGACGGCGTTCATCATGGCGAACGTCTCGTTGTCAATGTGGGGCGCCCCGGAGCCGAGCTCGCGCAGCATGATCGGAGGAAACCAGGACCGGGCGGCCGCTTCCTCGACGATGGCCAGGATCCAGGCGTCCAGCTTGGCCTCGGCAGGCTCGGGTCCGTCAGCGATGGCGCGGACGCGGGCGCCGACCGCCCGGAACATGTCACGCAGCACCTCCAGGTACAGCGCCAGCTTGCTGCCGTAGTGGTAGTAGATCATCGCTTTGTTGACGCGGGCCTTGGCGGCGATGCGGTCGACGCGGGCGGCGTCGTACCCGCGCTCGGCAAACTCGTCGGCGGCGGCCGCGAAGATCGCGGCCTGGGAGTCTCGACGGGCGCGCCTCTTAATAACCAACTAGTTAGTTAATAGACTCGGGCGGGCCACCGTGTCAAGCCGCCCCCGCTCAGGCGCCGCACAACCCAAGGAAATTGCGCCGTTCTCGGTGGAAACCGGCCGACCCGCGTATACCATCCGCGTATACCATCACTGAGTATGCGGATCGTCGTCGCGGGAGGAGCGGGCTTCCTCGGCTCGGCGCTGACCGAAGAACTGACGAGAAACGGTTGGACGGTCACGGTGCTGACCCGCCGCCCCGCACAGCGTCATCACGTCAGATGGGATCCGTACGGCTCCATCACCGGATGGGCGCATGCGCTCGAGGATGCTGACGCTGTCGTCAATCTCACCGGCGCTTCCATCAACAAGCGGTGGACGGCCGCTCACAAGCGTGACATGTGGAACAGCCGCGTGACGGCAACGCACGCGCTTGTCGCGGCCGCAAAGAGCGTGCGCCGGACTCCGCCGGTCTTCATCAGCGGATCCGCTGTCGGCATCTACGGGCCGCATGGCGACGAGCCCGTCACCGAAGAAACGGCTGTCGGGTCCGGCTTTCTTGCGGACCTCGGCTCGCAGTGGGAGAAGGAGGCGCTCGGCGCCGGACCGCAGGCGCGCGTGGTGCTCGTGAGAACGGGCATCGTGCTCGACAGGTACGGGGGCGCCCTTCCGCAGATGGCGCTGCCGTTTTGGTTTTTCGCTGGCGGGCCGCTGGGATCAGGGCGGCAGTACATCTCCTGGATTCACAAAGACGACTGGACGGCGATGGTGCGATGGGCGCTCGCGAATTCCGCCATTGCCGGACCGATGAATGCCACGGCGCCCGGCCCCGTGACAAACCTGGAGTTTGTTCGAACGCTCGGTCGTGCGCTCGGACGCCCGGCGTTGGTGCCGGCGCCTGCATTCGCTATACGTCTGGCCCTTGGCGAAATGGCGGATGTCGTTCTCACCGGACAGAGGGTATTTCCCGACAAGGCTCGTGCGCTCGGGTTCGACTTTCGATATCCGACGCTGGAAGCGGCGCTGCACGCAGTGTACGCACGCTGAGCGCACCTCTCGAGCTTAGAGACCGCTTTTCACAACCACGGAACACCGAGACACTGAGGCACCGAGGCAAAATTGGAATGAATTTCTCGGTGTCTCAGGGCGGTCCGCAATGCGGACCGCCCAGCCAGCACTGGCCGGGTCGGGTCGCCTAGCGACCCGACGTCGGTGGTTCGGGGAAGTGAAGGACGCACTAACTACTCAGCGACGCTCACGGCCGTTGCCCACTGCTCGAACCGACACCGGGTGTTTGCATTTTGCATCCTGAATTTTGCATTACTCGTTCGCGCAACTGAACCGTCAATCTGTGTCGCCCGTTCGATTGCCGCCGCGTGACAGCGGATCCGATGGTCCGCGGTTCCTGTGCGCAATGCCTCGCGCGATGCTGCCTGCGCCTCTTGAAGCCTGCCGGCCTGAAAATACGCCCACGCCAACGCGTCCATCGTATGAATGTCGCGACGGCTGCGCGCCGCCTGCTCGGCGAGCTCGACTGCTTCGTCCACCTTCAGGCCTCTTTCGGCAAGCATCCGGGCAAGAGCCGCCCGCTGTGGCTCCTCCGTCTTCCAGCCTTCACGCTCGATCGCCTCGGCCTTCGTGTACATGGCCGCGGCCTCACGCTCGTCACCCCTCCGCGCCAGCAGATCGCCGATGGTTGCGGCGAGCTCCGGTGTGGGCGCTTCTGCCATCAACGCCCGATAGAGCGCAAGCGCGTGACTGTAGTTGCCGCGAGCCGCCGCAACGCGTGCCATGCCGGAGCGCGCGTACGGGTGATTCGGAAAGAGGTAGTTCGCTTTCGCGAACGCCCTGGCGGCGGCATCAATGTGGCCCATCTGGAAGAAGATGGCGCCAATCTGTGCGTGATGCCAGGCAATCGACTCCGGATCATGAGCGCTCGTCGCTTCCGTGGCCATCTGCAAATGCCGGAGCGCTTCGTCCAACCTGCCCTGCAACTCGTGTGCGTACGCGACACGCGCGTAGGACGCGGCGTCCGGCCGCAGACGCACCATGCTGTCGAATGCGTCGAAAGCCTGGTCGTACCGACCCAACTCGACATACGCGTCGCCGAGCACTCCGTAGCTCCATGCGTCACGGTCGTTGATACTCATCGCCCGTCGCGCAGCATCAGCCGCTTCGGCGAAGCGATGCTGCGAGAGCAGCACCGCACCAAGCAGCTTGAGCGCGGAATATTCAGCAGGCTCGTGCTTCAGCACCGCCCGTAGCACCCGCTCCGCCTCGATGGCATGGCTTGCGTTCGTTTCGACGCGCGCCTTGCGCAGCAGAATCTCCGCGAGCCGCACCCCGGCCTTTGCATCCGCGGCATTTCGGGCAAGACGCTCCCTCGTCCGGCTTTCGGCGTCGTTCAGATCCACGCGCGACGTGTTCAACACAACCGGAAGCGGCGCGTTCGCCGCCTGCGTTCCCCTCCGTGGCGACGCGAGCCACGCTACGGCGACGCTAATGAGAATCACGAAGAAGGGAACGATGTAACCACCGATGCGTGACATAAACACCTCGTTCTTTATGAGTACGTAGTGTCCGGCTTCAGCCGGACCGGCGCAGCCTAGAGCCTCGGCATGCTGCGCACCCTTGGAGAGGGTGTCGATTCCCGGCCCGCGTGCGGCACGGTGAGGAACGGAAACACGTCGAGATACGGTCTGTCGTTCTCCTCCACACCGTCGCCAAGCGTGTTGTTGGGTGCGCGCTGGAATGCCGGGGTCAGTGGTGTCGCTCCCGCCATCGCCTGCAGCGCGATATCCACCACGTCGTCTCCAACGCGCCGGCCGTTCGGGAAGCCGGCCGGATCGCCTGCCAGCACGCCGAGCCGATGCGGACGGGCCGTGGGAGCAATGCCCGTGTTGAGCCTGAGCATTTCCGACGGTCGCGGGTTGGTTCCGATCTGGTTCAACCCCGGAATGCCGGTCAGAAAGATCGTGACGAGATCGTTCCTTGGCGTGGGCGGCGTCTGCAGTCCGAACAGCGCCTGCATCAACACCGGCAGCTCCGGGTTCGTGACGAAGTTGAGTGCCGCGCCGTCGCCGGTCGGCTCGAGCCCGTTGAACACGTCCTTGGTGCCGACAGGAATCACGGCCTCGTTGACGAGCGGATTGCCCAAACGCGACACTTGAATCCAGTCGCCGGCGTGCGACTGCCCTGACGCATTCCGCGTCGTCGTGCTCCTGCGGCTGGCGGTCGACCACACACCGATCGTCGCGTTTGGATCAGACGAACTGGCGGGACGCACACCGTTGCGCGTCACGGCTGCAATCGGCAGCTCGATGGCGACGGAATGGACGTTGAAGCCGGCAAGGCTGTCGATAGGCGACCCGAGACCGTTTACGAGCGGGCGAAGCTGAAGCAGGTCGAACGTCGCTCCCAGGTCGACGTAGAACCCCTCCTCGCGGGGGCCGGCGAACACGCGCAGATCGTGCGGAATGACGGTGTGCACGCCGGATCCGAGCTGGCCGCTGTAGTCGCGAATCGAGCTTCTGCCGATGTTCGCCGGGAGAACGTAAAGATTGTCGGCAAGGAGCGTGCGGGCGCCCGTGCGCCTCGGCCCGACAACCCTGGTCAGGCTGTAGAACTGTCGGACGTTCAAATCCGGATCGTCATGGGAACTGACAGGGCCGGTGTTGTAGAGGAAGGTGTTCGGGTTGCGAATCTCGGTCCGGAACTGCCACTGGTACGTGATGTCCTCCACCGCGTCGCCCGTGTTGTCGATCATGATTTCGTACAGCACGTTATCGTCGAACTTCCAGAAGTTCGGTCCCGAGCTCGGGAACTGCAGTGGAATGAAGTTCGAGATGAGCACGACCTGGTCGGAGCGTTCAGGGCTTACGAACGCGTACACGTCCGTGTTGTCTGCGAGCGGATCCTGACTGATGAGCGGCGCCTCGCGGTGGCTCGAGGCCCGCGTCGACGTCATGAACGGCACCGCCACGACAAAAGCCATGACGGCATAAGTAAGCTTCCTCACGTAGCACCTCCACAGGCGTCTACGGATCGAAGCTCCGATTGGATCTCTGAGGGGGCTACGCTAGGAGATGGTGCCCGGCTTGCCGACCAGGTACATGTCACCGGTCGGCGCCGGCACGCCCCCCGCGGGCTCGATGGTCACAGCCACGGCGGCGGGCGGCGGAATGTCGGGCGGCGTGCTGAAAAACGTCTGTCCAGCGCCAGCGGGATCGGGTGTCAACAGTCCAGCGCTTATAGGCGCCTGCGCGGTGACGACCCACACTTGATACACGCGCCCGACAGGAAGCGCCGGAAGGTTGGAGGCGGTGAACACCATGCCGCGGGCGCGGCTCCAGAGCGCCCGCGCGCTCGCCTGCGGCGCTACCGCCTGTCCCGTCAGGTCGATTCGCACGAGATCCGGCGCGGCCAGCACACCCATCGCTGACTGCAGCTCGCCGCTCACGCGACGGGCATCGGCCACCGCACGTTCGGCCGCCGACGCCTGCACGATGGCCTCTTCGAGGCGCGCCTCGAGGTCTGCCACGCGCGCCTGGAGCCTGAAGGCGTATGCGCCAAGGCCGATTGCCAGCACGAGCGTCGCCGCGAGCGGCAGCCAGCGAGTCACCTGGCCGATTCCGTGGCGCGACACTGCAGGAGATGACGACCCTCGCCCGTACGATTGCAGCACCCGCTGCCGAAGCTCCGACCGTGGCGTTCGCTGCGGCACACCGTGGGCCAACGCATCGGCGACCTGCTGAAGCTCCTGCACCTCCGTGGCACACTCGCCGCATCCGGCCAGGTGCGCCTCGAACGCGAGGCGTTCGTCGTGATCCAGACTGCCGAGCACGTACGCCCCGGCCTGGCTCTTGAGATCACTGTGCGAGGGATTCATGATCGTCCTTCCGCAAGCGTGTCTCGCAGCTTCAGCAGGCCAAGGCGAATGCGGCTCTTGACCGTCCCCAGCGGTTCCTCCAGACGCTCGGCGATTTCACGCTGCGTGAGTCCTTCGTAGTACGCGAGCTCGATGACGAGCCGTTGCAGCAGCGGGAGCTGGGCGAGCGCGCGCTGCACGAGCCGCGCGTTCTCCGCATCGACGATCGTGGAGTGTGCGTCGGGAGCCGCGGCCGCCACGGCTTCGATCGCACGTTGATCGTCGGCGCCCGGCATGTCGGGACGGGCGCGCCGACCTCTGAGTCTGTCGATCGCTCGCGTCCGCGCCATCATCAGCAGCCACGCCCCCACGGCTCCGCGGGATGCATCGTAGCGTGCGGCCTGCCGCCATGCCTGCGCGAACACCTCCTGGACGACGTCCTCGGCGTCCCCTTCGTCGCTCACGATCCTGAGTACGAGGGAATAGACTGCGCGCGCGTGGCGGTCGTACAGCCTGGCGGCGGCATCGCTGTCACCGGCCGCCAGCCGGCGAAGGCACTCCCGATCGTCGGCGGCCGTTTCGGCGGACTCGAACCGCAGCCCGACCAAAGCGGCCAGAAGCCCCATCATCATTGTCTACGCATGCCGAACGCGAACGGATGGTACCAGCCAAGGGCGTGGTCCTTGATATCCCCTCGATCCCGAGAGCCACGGTGAAAGCCCTTGGCTGGTTAACAGCATCTTCTTGGCGCGCTCCGCGCGCCTAGGACCGCTATGCGGATTCACGATGAGTACAAAATTCGCGTTTGGGGCCGTATAACGGTCCAAAGGAAAGAGAACCCAGCAAGGCAGCCGCAGGGGCGCTCAGCGCGAGTAACGGTCGAGCGCCTGCAGCCAGACCGTCACCGGCTCCGGACTGCCGGGAGAGGGCCCGAACACCACGTCCTTGGTCTCGAGGCGCTTGCCGTAGAAGCGTTCGTTGGCGTCGCGATCCTGGCGGACCGTGCTCCCGTTGATCGTCACGCCCGCAAAGAGTCCACGCGCGCGCGAGTAGCTGAGGATCTGCGCACGGAGTTGCACATCCGTCGCGGCCTGGGCATCCCGGCCGACAGGACCCGCCGCCACCGCGGCATCGGCGCCCAGCTTGAACTGGTTGGACACGAGGTTTTCAACACCGCGGCGGTTGTTGACGACCAGGATGATGTCAGCAGCCTGACCGCCTATCTGCAAACCAAAGCTGCCGCCCGTCAACGTCAGAAACGCAGGTGCGGACCATCGGCCGTCGTTTCGCGCGCTGATGATGCCGCGGCCGCGCATGCCGCCGAAGACAAAGCCGGCTCGCAGCGTGCCGGGAAAGATGGCGATGCCTTCGGCCTTTCCAAGTATGGCCTCCGGAATGGCCTTGTCTTCGGCGCGCATGATTTCGTCAAAAATCGTGGCCGCTTCGCGCACGCGCCTCGCCTCGTCTGATTCCTGCCGGGCGCGCAGAGATGGAGAGAGACCCATTACCGCCACGGCAACAGCCGCAGCCATCAGTCGAGTTCTCGTCATGGCCATAAGCCTTAAGCCTATAGCCATTCTGACGCATCAAATCAAGATCAGATGATCGCCGGGGCAGCCTGGCGGAAGTTGCCGCCGAGGAGCGACACCGAATCGGCGCCCAGCCAGCTGTCGAGGACCTTGGAGTAGACGGCTCGGAAGTCGGTCTCGTAGCGCACGTCAGCGCCGCCGTTTTCGAGCGTTGGATTGGCTGGGTTCGGGTCGAGGGATGCAGCTGTGCCGTAGATGCCCCCGCGCACGGCGCCCCCGATTGCCATCATGGCGCCCGCGGCGCCATGGTCGGTGCCCTGGCTGCCGTTTTCGCTGATCCGGCGGCCGAACTCTGAGAACTGCAGGATCAACGTGTCGTTCAGCAAGCCCTGGTTCCGCAGGTCGTTATAGAACGCCAGAAGACCGTCACTGAACGTGCCCATCAGATTCGCATACGCGCCGCCGCCGGCAGCACCCTCGTTGGCGTGCGTGTCGAACCCGCCGGTCTGGACCCAGAAGACCTTCGTGCCAATCCCGCGAACAATGGCTCCTGCCACCGTTCGCAGCGCCAGCGCGTATCCGTTGTTCGGATAGGTGACCGTTGGCGTGTACGTGTTCACCAAGGCTACGCGATCGAGCGTATCGAGCGCGCCGCGAATCGACCCGTTGACCAGCGACAAGTGGGGCCGGTCGACCGGCACATGCGACGCGATTTGCGTGGCGGCGACGCGCTCGTTGAGCGCCTCCGTGCCGCTGTTCGGGCTCGAAAGACTGTAGGTCCGTGCGTCTGGAATGGCGGGTACGCCAACGGTGCGCGCGATGAGTGCCCGCGGGGTCTCACGCGTCGAGTTCCAGCCTGCAAGCGCATCAACCGGCGCAGGCAGCGTGTCGAGGTAGCGCCCGAGCCACCCGACTCCCGTCGGGGAGCTTGGATCGGCCGTGCCCCAGATGTCGGTGCCCTGGAAGTGCGAGCGGCTGGAATTCAGATAGCCGGTGCGCTGCACCAGGGCGAGGCGTCCCTGATTGAAGATTTCGTGCAGGCCCGTGAGCCGTGGGTGGAGACCAAGTGTCTTTCCGGTGCTGTCACTGCCGATCTGCAGCACCTGGCCGGCAGGAATCGCAATCGCCGGTCGACGGCTGTAGTAGAACGCGTCCTGGTACGGCACAACGGTGTTCAGCGCGTCATTTCCGCCGCTGAGGTAGACGACGACAAGATTTCGGCCTCGCGCTCCCTGCGCACGCGCGATGTCGCTCAGAAACGCCGGAGCGGCAAAGCTGACGGTGAACGCCGCAACGCCGTCACGAATGAACTCTCGTCGGGTGATCATCTGCTCAAATCAATTGATATTCGGCCGCGCCAACAATCAGCCTGACAAGTCCGGCCGTCTTCGTATTGGCTTGTGCGTCCGAGCCCGTCCACGATCCTCCGGCCCTCAGGTACGTCAGCAGCTCGTTATAGGGCTGCGAGTCGAATGGCGATGGCGACAGCCGCTCGAACAAGAAGAAATCGAGGAGTGTCTCGGGCGTGGTCCGGTACGACGTGGCCGAACGCGACACGTTGAACCGCTGATTGGCCGCGAGCGTGGCCGCGAAGTTCATCCGGGCGAGCATCGCTCCCGTTGAAAACCATCCCGCTCCGAGCTCCCATCCGTTCACATCAGGCGGCTCGAAGAGTGTCTGGCCCATGTTGGTCAGCGGCGTTCGCGCGGCGTCGACCGAAAAGCCGGCCCAGCCGATCTCCCGAACGGCACGGACGACGAACTCCGTCGGCCACGAGTATCGCGAATACCACCGGTCGGGATTGGAAAACCATTCAGATTGCAGGATGTACCGGACGACCGGCTTCATCTCCGTCCCGTTCCGCAAGTACTCGGAGGCAACGCTTTCGACGAACGCCGGGTCGGGGGCTTCGAGCTCGCTGACGAAGAAGTTCCACAGTTTGCGCGCAAGCCGTCGTGCTGTTTGCGGGTGCTGCGCCAGCGCCGTGATGAAATCCATGCCGTCCTGCATGCCGTCGGCGGCCGACCGGGCAGGAATCGTGCGGTTCCCGTCGCTGTAGATCGGAAAGGTGAACGTCTTGGCCGTGGTGTCGTGCTGACCGGCGTTGTAGGCGAACTCGTAGTACGTGCTCGGATCGGTCGCGACGCCGCCAGTTGCGTTGCGCAGGTTCCAGCCCGTGAACACGCGCGCGGCCGCGTAGACATCCTGTTCCGTATAATTGCCGACGCCCCAGGTGAACAGCTCCATGATTTCGCGAGCGAAATTCTCCTGCGGTCGCGTGCGCACGTTCTGCCGCCCGTCGAGCCATACCAGCATGGCCGGATCGCGCGCGACTTCGATGAGCAGGTTGCGGAAGTTCCCGAGCGCGAACTTGCGGAACAGCTCGATCTGTCCCGGCGGTCCGGGCAAGTCTCCCGGCTTCAGCGCCATCATCTTCGTGCCCTGAACGGCCCTGAAGGCGCCTGCGATCTTGCTGTAGGCGGTGGCGAAGTGGTTGTGCCAGAACAGCGCCATCTTTTCCTGCAGCGGACGCTGCGAGTGCACCATCCGGAACAGCCAGCGCTGGCGCGCATCGTCGATGTTCGTGTTGGGAGAAAACTGGCCCCGAGTCGTCACGCTGACGTGGTCGCTCTGGCCGATCTTCGAGTCCACGTCATCGGGCTGCTTCTCGTAGTCGACGAGATAGTTGATGACCGTGGAGACGGAGGCCTCGCCAAACGTGGCGAGGTCCGTCGCCGTCGGGCCGAACGCGGCCCGCCGCAGCACATGCTCTACTTGCCAGTTCTCTCGGGCCATGCAGCTTCTATCCGAGAGTCCATTCTAAAGGGCCTTGCGACGCCGAAAATGATGAATTTTCTAAGGCAAATTACGATTCCGTGCGCCGTCCGCCCCCGAGAGCAAGGATCGCGGATTTTATCCCAATTCGCCCGCGTCGGGGCATTTCCAATTTGTGATCGGGAAATTGTGATGTGATTGATCGGGTGCCACGATCCACGCGAAAACCCATCGCGCGCGCACGACGCCGGCGCGGCGCGCTCCGTCGAAAACCAACGTCACCGCCCCGCCGCCGGACCTCTGCGCAGCCGTCCGTCACGAAAACCACTCGAGCGGACAGCGGTCTCGCGCCCGGCATGCAGGCCGTCAATGTGTACCTGGCCGTAGCAAACGTTACCGCCTCAATGGAATTCCTCGAACGGGCGCTCGGGTTTGCGCGCGGCGTGGTTCTTCCCGACCCGGATGGTCAACTCCGGTACGCCGAGATGCGGCATGGCAATTCCGTTGTGATGCTGATTCGCAAAGGCGACCCGACCGCTCCAACAGGTGGCGCGTCGGCAATCTACGCGTACGTGGACGATGTCGATCTGGCGCTGGAACATGCGCGACAAGCTGGCGCGGGAGTCGAGGCGGCCGAGGACAAGCCCTGGGGCGATCGTGTGGCTGCAGTGACCGACCCGGATGGGTACCGCTGGGTGCTCGCGACGTTCAAGAAACTCGCACCGTTCGTCTAACTTCTGTAACACTGCTCGTACATCGGCACCACGCGTTCCGCGCAAAACTGCACTCGCACTCTCTGACATGCCGCCCTTGCGACGGTTCGGTGAAGCTCGCGATCCGTGAGCAGCGCAATCGCACTCGCCGCCATCTCGTCGAGCGCATCGAGCGGATGCAGAAAGCCGCTGATCCCGTGCTCGATGACTTCCGGGAGACCGCCCACCCGCGATGCCACCACGGGCACCTCGCACGCCATCGCTTCCAGCGCCGCAAGTCCGAAGCTTTCCTGCACCGACGGAAGCAGGAAGACATCGCTCACCGACAGGAGGGGCACGACCTCTTCCTGCGCGCCAACGACGTCGAGCAGATGTCCGATCCCCAGCTCTCGGCCGAGCCTAGATGCTCTTCCGAGCTCGGGACCATCGCCGACGAGCAGCAGACGCGCAGGCACAGCACGCCGAATCCGGTCGAATATGGCAAGCACCGCGTCGATCCGCTTGACAGGGCGGAAGTTCGAGATGTGCGTGACAATCTTCACGTTGTCATCGCCGCCCGTGAATCGCCGCCGCAGCTCTGGAACGTTCAGCCGGCGATGAATGGCGCAGTCGAGAAAGTTCGGGATGACGACAATGTCGCTCCGCACGTGGAGCTCCGCGTACGTCGATGCGCGAAGGCTCTCCGACACCGCAGTGACCCGATCGGACTGATCGATTGAAAATGCCACGATCCGCGAGTACGACGGATCGTTGCCGACGAGCGTGATGTCCGTGCCGTGCAGCGTGGTCACGACGCGCGGAGCGGCACCGTCGTTGCTCGACGCCAGCACCTGACGCGACAGGAATGCCGCCGTCGCGTGGGGAACGGCGTAGTGGGCGTGAATGATGTCGAGGCTGAACTCGCGCGCCACCTGCACAATCTTGTTCGCCAGAGAGAGCAAGTACTGCGGTTCCCGGAACAGCGGGTAGGTCGGCGTCAGCACCTGGTGAAACGCGAGGCCAGCCTGAAACTCGCCCATACGGAACGGCGTCTCGGTGCTGATGAAATGCACGTCGTGCCCGCGGCGAGCGAGCGCTTTGCCGAGCTCGGTGGCGACGATGCCGCTGCCGCCGACCGAGGCGTAGCAGACGATTCCAACGTTCATGGCTGATTGGCGCCCGGCAGATGCTCCATGAGAAGCGGAGTGCGGACGACGAAACCTTCGGCAAACGCCACGCCGACCTGCGCTCCATACTGCGCATCGCGGCTTTCGATGAGCTGCTGAAACCGACTCGACGTCAAACGCGTTGCCACGGCGTCGGCGCCGCCCGGACGAAATTGGGTTGCATGACAGGCCAGCGCACGCCGCTTCGTCTCGTAATGAGCGCTGACATCGATGACGAACGACGGCGTTCCGGCCTCATTGATGAAGTAGTAGCAGATCGATTCGGGCTTCCACGATTCGCCTGCCGCGGGATACCGACGCAGGCCGGCACTGAACACAGCCTCGGTCAGCAGCTGGCTCGCCGCGACATGGTCGGGGTGCCTGTCGGACCAGTACGGCAGCGCAACGACGCGAGGCCGGGCGCGACGAACCAGTTCGGCGGCCGGCCGGACGTGCGACGGGTCGCGGCCAATGGCGCGGTCCGGCAGCCGCAGGTTGACGCGCCACCGCGCGCCAAGCACGACGCGAGCGGCCTCTGCTTCGACGAGCCTCTCCTCAACCGTGCCGTTGCTGCCCATCTCGCCCGCGGTCAGATCGCACAATCCCACACCGCGGCGGAGCGTCGCGTGTTTGGCGAGCGTCCCGCCGATGCCGATCTCGATGTCGTCCGGGTGGGGGCCGAACGCCAGGATCTCGACCGGGCCCGGCTCCTCGGTCACCTGGTCCACCCAAACACCTCGTCGGCTTTGTCTGCCGCATTCTGAACGGCGCGCACCAGAATGCGCGCCGCGACAAACGCGCCAGTCACGCTCGCGGCGCCGCCGCCCAGCGCAAAGATGTGGTGCGGGTAGTTACGGTGTGAACCGATGTACATGAGACCGTCAGCGGTCTGCCCGTAGGTCGCTTCCCAGCCGTACTCCGGCCGCAAGCCTGAGATTGCGGGGTACCGTGTCAGGACGTCGTACATCAATTGTCCGGTGCGCTGGACGAGTACGGCGGGCCGGGTTCGAATCGGCGGCTCCTTCTGATCGGCGCCGGAAATGATGAGGCGCTCGTCCCGCGCCCAACTGATGAAGTGTGGCAGCACTCCGGCGTCGCTGAGCACGATGCCCGGATCGCCGAGCTGCCGGCGCATCGCCGCGGGCATCCTCTCCGTCAGCACGAAATACGCCTCGCGCCGATCCAGGTGCCGCTGGAGTCCCTTGAATTCAGCGGTGGCCGTGCCGGTCGCGACGACGACCTTGCGCGTACGAATCTTCCCGCTCTCGAGCATGACGTCCGCGAACTTCCGCGTGAAACGCACCTTCCTGACCGGAGAACGCTCGAAGCATGCCGCGCCCCGGCGCGCTGCTTCCGTCACCAGACCAAGGCAGGCGCGGTAGGGATCGAGCTTGAATCCGTGTCGCACCTTCATACCGCCTGCCGCACCGAGATTCATTCGAGCCAGAACCTGCTGACGACTCAACCAGGCCACGTCGAGCCCCGCGTCACAACGCGCGTCGTATTCGCGTCTCAACAGTCGCTCTTCGTCGGTGCCGGCGACGACGAGCACTTCGTGCGGTGCCAGATGACAGTTCACGTTCAAACGACGAAGCAGCGCGGTGCCGTCCACAGCCCCGCGCCGCCATATCTCGAACACTCGGCGCGCAGACCTGAGACCGTGCGCCGCCGCGACATCGCGGAACGACGGCCCCGGGTCGGACGTCAGCAGCCCCGCGCTGCGGCCGCTTCGCCCGCGACCGATGCGTTCGCGCTCGAGCAGGATGGTATCGAGGCCGGCCGCCGCACACGCGTACGCGGCCGCGCAGCCGGTCAGCCCGCCACCGACGATCACGACATCCGCCGTTCGATCGCCGCGATAGCGGGGAAATGCCGGAACCCGCGAGCTTGGAAACTGGTGAATCCAGGGAGAAGTGCCGTAGCGTGTAGGCATCGTCAGCGTCGTCTCCTGACCGTCAGGCCCGTGAGGTCTTCGACCTGGCGCTCGGCGACGTGCTGCGCCGCTCGCTCGAGAACGGGCGCGAGCCTGCGTGCCTCGACGATGGTTCGAGGCCGGTACATGACCCAGGCGCCAAGCGTCCCTCCTTTGCGGCTGAATGGCTGTGCCTTCTTCTTGATCTCTCGCTGCGCCACATCGACGGGCAGCCGGACGATGATGCCGTCCTCCATCAGGCAGACGAACAAGCGGCGGCCTACGTAGCCTGCCGGGAGGCCGAACATGCGGCCGAGACGAACGCCGCTGTGCTGATCGGTGAATTCGGTCAAGAATGCGCGCAGGTCGGCCCGGAAGGGAATCGACACGAAGATGAATTGTAGCTTGCCGTTAAGATTGACTCTCGGATGCGACGGTTTCTCCGCGTTCTCGTGCTGATACTGGCGGCGCTGCTCCTGATAGCCGGTGCAGGGGTGGTGTGGGGACGAGGGCAGCTGCGCGGCAGTCTTCCACGCCTCGATGGCGCCCAGCAGGTGCCCGGCCTCGCGGCGGCGGTGCGGGTTACGCGCGACGGGCTCGGCATTCCAACCGTCCACGCGACGAACCGCGCTGACGCCGCACGCGCAACGGGATTTCTCCATGCGCAGGATCGGTTCTTTCAGATGGACCTGTCACGTCGCCGGCCGGCGGGAGAGCTGGCGGCGCTCGTTGGGCCGCAAGCCGTGCCGCTCGATCGCGAAATGCGCATCCACCGATTTCGCGCGGAGGCGCAGCGCGCCGTCACGCTGCTCGACGTTGAGGGCCGTGAGGTTCTCGAGGCCTATACCGCCGGCGTGAATGCGGGTCTTCAGGCACTCAGTTCGCCTCCTTTTGAGTATCTGCTCCTTCGACAGGCTCCTGCCCCGTGGCGCGCCGAGGACACGCTGCTCGTGATCCTCGCCATGTTCGTGACGCTGCAGGACGACAATGGCTCCTATGAATCTGCGCTGGCGACGATGCAGGAGGTGCTTCCGCCGGCGATGGCTGAGTTTCTCGCGCCGCATGGCTCCGAGTGGGACGCGCCATTGATCGGACAGGCGTTCCCCGTCCCCCCGATTCCGGGCCCTGACGTGTACAACCTTCGGGCCAAGCGTGCGGGACGGCCTCACTCCCCGGCTCCCAACGCACAGCCTCCAAACTTCGATCAAACGAACCTCGGCGTTGGACGCTGGTTGCTCGGTGTTGACGATCGCGAACGTGAGCGTGCAGCCGTCGGCAGCAACAGCTTCGTCGTCGCAGGCCGGCTCGCCGCAACCGGCCGGCCGATCGTGGCCAACGACATGCACCTGACGATCCGCGTGCCGAATACGTGGTACCGCGCGTCGCTCGAGTGGCCCGACGCGGCCAACCCGGAGCAGCTGCATCGGCTGACCGGTGTCACGCTCCCAGGTGTTCCGGCGGTTGTCGTCGGCTCCAACTCGCACGTGGCCTGGGGTTTCACCAATGCCTATGCCGACTGGGGCGACATCATCCCGATCGACGTCGACCCCGCACGGCCAAATCAGTACCTGACACCGCAAGGGTGGCGTGAATTCGAGCGCCATGAGGAGACTATCGAGGTCGCTGGCGGGCAGTCGGAGCGACAGACGGTCCTCTGGACCGTGTGGGGACCGCTCCTCGAACCCGACCATCGCGGGCACCCTCGCGTCTACCGCTGGGTCGCACATTCGGCAGAACAACTGGCGGTCTCGATAACACCGATGGAGTTGGCGCGAACGGCATCGGAGGCACTCGACGAAGCCAACGGCCTCGGCGCTCCAGGCCAGAACATCGTCGTCGCCGACAGCTCGGGCCACATCGGGTGGAGCATTTATGGCTCGATTCCGCGGCGCGTCGGCTTTGACGGGCGCACACCGGTCTCATGGAGCGATGGATCTCGAAGATGGGACGGCTGGCTAACGGACGCAGAGTATCCGCGGATCGTCGACCCGGCGGACGGCCGCATCTGGACCGCCAACGCCCGCGTGGTCGATGGCGAGATGCTCGCGAAACTGGGCGATGGCAGCTACGAGATCGGATCGCGCGCGCACGTCATTCGCGACCGGCTGTTCGCGCGCGAGAGGTTCGGCGTTCGCGAGCTCCTCGACATACAGCTCGACACGGGCGCCGAGTTTCTCGCGCGCTGGCGCACGCTCCTGCTCGAGACGCTCAGCGACGAGGCCGTCGCAGACAGCAGCGAGCGTGCGGTGTTCAGAGCGATCGTCGACAAGGATTGGTCGGGGCAGGCGGTCCCCGACTCCGCCGCGTATCGCCTCGTACGTGTCTTTCGCGAATCGGTGTCGGCGCGGGTCATCGCGTTCGTGTTGTCGGAGTGCTATGAAGCGGACCCTTCGTTCAACTACACGACGGTGCGCCGTCGTGAGGCGGCAATCTGGCAGCTCGTCACGGTGCAGCCGCAGCATCTGCTCGATCCGCGGTATCGAACGTGGTCGGAACTGCTGCTCGCCTCGGTGGACGAGACGATCGAACAGTCGATGCGCGACCGGCGAGGCGACCTGCGCGACCGCGTGTGGTCGGAATACAACGTGGTGGCGTACCGTCATCCGCTGTCCGGCGTCATTCCGCTGTTCGGACGGTGGCTCGACATGCCCGACTCGACGCTGCCCGGAGATCTCTACACGCCGCGGATGCACTGGGGCTCGATTGGCGCATCGGAGCGAATGATCGTCTCGCCGGGGGATGAGGCCAACGGCATGATGCACATGCCGACCGGTCAGAGCGGGCACCCTCTTTCGCCGTTCTACGCGAACTCACACACGGCATGGGCCGCCGGCCAGGCAACGCCGTTTCTGCCTGGTGAGGCAGTCCACACGCTGATGCTCACTCCGTGACGCGCAGGCTGAAGCCTGCGCGCTACACCGTGCCTGTAGAGCGCACGCTTGAGCGTGCGCGTTCCACACCGTACCTGTAGAGCGCACGCTTGAGCGTGCGCCTTCAGCGTGAATTTCAGATCAGCAGCGCATCGCGCGCCGTGATGACGCGGTCCTGTGCTTCTTCGACGGTCCCCGCGGCCGCTGCAAGGTGGCCCATCTTGCGCCCGGGGCGCGGATTGGTCTTTCCGTACAGGTGAAGCTTGATGTCGGGAAAGCGGCACGCCGCCGCCCAGTTCGGCTCGCCGTCCACCCACAGGTCGCCCAGTAGATTTGCCATCGCCGATGGTCGTGGAATTTCGGTCGATCCCAGCGGCAGGCCGCACACGGCCCGCACCTGCTGCTCGAACTGACTGGTCACGGCAAAGTCACACGTCAGATGACCTGAATTGTGCGGTCGTGGCGCCAGCTCGTTGACGAGCAGCTCTCCGTCAGTGCTGACGAAAAACTCCACGCAAAGGACTCCAACGTACTGGAGCTCCTCGAGAATCGTGCGCGTGATGTCCGCCGCCTGGGTCGCCAGCGCGGGGCCAATCGCCGCGGGCACGGTCGTCACATCGAGGATGTGATTGCGATGGCGGTTTTCAAACGGCTGATACTGGACGATTGTCCCGTCGATGCCACGCGCCGCCACGACAGAAATCTCTGCCTGCAGGCTGATGAACTTCTCCACCACTGCTTCCTGATGACCGATGGCCGTCCAGATGTGCTCCACGTCGGCGGGAGTTATCACCTTGTGCTGTTCCTTGCCGTCGTACCCGAACGCGGCTGTTTTGACAACCGCCGGTGTCCCAACGCGCGCGACGGCATCCCAGAGCTCGTCCAGGGTTGCCGCAGCAAAGAAGGGTGCGGTCGGCACACCCCGATCGGCAAGAAACGTTTTCTCACGGGCGCGCTGTTGCGCGGTATGCAGTGCAACCGCAGATGGGCGCACCGGCACAAACTCTTCTACTGCGTCGATCGCGTCGATCGGCACGTTCTCGAACTCGAATGTGACGACATCGACACCGTGCGCGAACGTGCGCAGCGCCTCGAGGTCCTCGTACGACGCGTTGATCTCGACATCTGCAATCTGGCCGGCGGGTGAATCGTCTTCAGGTGAAAAGGAATGGACGCGATACCCCATCCGGCGAGCCGCGATTGCGAACATGCGTCCCAGCTGCCCTCCGCCTAGCACGCCAAGCGCGGCGCCGGGCACGATCACGTGTGCCTGGCCGCCGAAGCCAAGTGGCGAAGATCGGCTCACGGCAGGCGTTCCCGTCGGACTTTCTCGGCCTGCTCGTCGCGAAAGGCACGGAGCTTCGCTCGGAGCTCCGGACGTGAGTTGGATAGAATGCCTACGGCAAGCAGCCCCGCGTTCATCGCACCCGGTTTGCCAATGGCGAGTGTCCCAACGGGCACGCCGCCCGGCATCTGAACCATCGACAGCAGCGAATCGAGTCCTTGCAGCGCGGCGCTCTGAATAGGCACGCCGAGCACCGGCACCGCGGTGTACGCAGCGATTACGCCCGGTAAGTGTGCTGCGCCACCCGCCCCGGCAATGATGACCTCAATGCCGCGCGCTTCTGCGCCAGTCGCAAACTCGGCCGTCCATACGGGTGTTCGGTGGGCGGAAACGATGTGCCGCTCGTGGGCGACGCCGAAGCGATCCAGCGCCTCACATGCGTGCTTCATCGTGTCCCAGTCAGACGAGGAGCCCATGACGACGGCAACGACGGGAGCTTCCATGGAAGGAAAGCGGTGATTTTACTGTACCCGCACGCGTTCGCGGGTCGTGAGCTACACTCAGCGAAAGGCCGCATGCGTATGCGACTGCCGCTCGCCCTGCTCGTCATGAGCCTGTGCTCGCTGTCACTCGGCGCGCAGGCGCCATCTCCAGCGACGCTCGAGGCGCCCTACACGCAGTTCACGCTCGCCAACGGGCTGACGGTCATCCTTCATCGTGACGCGAGCGTTCCAATCGTCAGCGTGAACATCTGGTACCACGTCGGCTCCGCAAACGAGCGGCTGGGCCGCACGGGTCTGGCGCACCTCTTCGAGCACTTGATGTTCGAAGGGTCAGCTCATGTCGCGGACGGCGCGTTCGACACACTGCTCGAGGCGGCCGGCGCTTCGAGCAACGGATCCACCGACACCGATCGCACGAACTACTTCATCGACCTGCCGGCCAACGCGCTCGAGCTTGCGCTGTTTCTCGAATCCGATCGGATGGCGTATCTGCTGGAGACCATGTCGCCCGAGCGCGTCAACGGCCAGCGCGAAGTCGTGAAGAACGAACGGCGCCAGAGCTACGAAAATCGTCCGTACGGCATGGCCTCCATCGAGCTCGATCGCATGCTCTGGCCCCAGGGGCATCCGTACAGCTGGCCGACGATCGGTTCCATGGAGGACCTCACCGCAGCCAGCTACGACGACATCGTCGCGTTCTTCAAAACGTACTACGCGCCGAACAACGCGAGTCTTGTGATTGCGGGCGATATCGACATCGCGCGGACGCGCGCCCTGGTCGAGAAGTGGTTTGGGGAGGCCTCGCGCGGGCCGGTCGCACCGCCGCCGGTGGCGCCGCCGGCCGTTCTCACCGAGATCAAGCGGAAGACGCTGACGGATCAGGTTCAGCTGCCGAGACTGTACTTGGGATGGCTCACCGCGCGCGCGTATGCGCCTGGCGATGCGGCGCTCGGCGTGGCGGCGTCGATTCTCGCGGAAGGGAAGAACTCGCGCCTGTACACACGGCTCGTGTACGAGATGCAGATGGCGCAGGACGTGACGGCCGTCCAGCAGGGGGCTGCCCTTGGGGGATCGTTTCTCATCGTGGCCACGGTGAAGCCTGGATACACGATCGAGCAGATTCAAAAGGTTGTTGACGAGGAGCTCGATCGGCTCCGCCGCGAGCCTCCCGACCGGCGCGAGCTGCAGCGGGTCCTCAACCAGGTCGAAGCGTCGTTCTATCGTGGCATGGAGCGCGTCGGGGGGTTCGGGGGCAAAGCCGATCAGCTGAATGCCTATTACTTCGCGGGCGGCGGACCCGACTTTCACGCTGAGGACCTGGCCAGATACATGTCACTCTCGCCCGCCGACATACAGGCGGCGGTGCTGCGATGGCTGCCGCCGGACCGCAGGGTCGAATTGATCGTGGAACCAGTCACGGCCCCCACTACCCGGCAGTGATCCATGGACGAACATCTTCGTGCACTTCGTGGTTCGATTCTCGCGCTCGTCGCTCTTGGCGGAATGGCGTTCGCCCAGGAACGCCCGGATCGTTCGCGTCCGCCGGTGCTCACCTCGCCGGCGCCGTTGAAGCTGCCGGCCATCGACAAGCGCACGCTGGCCAATGGTCTCGCGGTCTGGGTGGTCGAGTCTCACGAAGTCCCGATCGTTCAACTGAGCCTCATCGTCCGCGCGGGGGGAGGCAACGACCCCACCGGCAAATTCGGGGCGGCCAGCCTGACGGCGGCCATGCTGGACGAGGGCGCCGGCACTCGCTCCGCTCTGGCGATCGCCGACGACGTCGAATTGCTCGGCGCCACGCTGACGACCGCAAGCTCCTACGACGCATCAGCCATCCGCCTGAATGTCCCGATCGAGCGCCTGGACGGGGCGCTGCCGCTGCTCGCGGACGTGGCGCTGCGACCCGCGTTTCCGGAAAAGGAGATCGAACGGCTTCGACAGGAACGGCTGACAGCCCTTCTGCAGGCGCGCGATGACCCGTCATCCATCGCCGGCATGGCGTTCGCTCGAATCGTGTTCGGTCCCGAGCACCGGTACGGTACCGGCCTGATTGGAACGGAGACATCGCTGAAGGCGCTGTCGTCCGGCGACCTCCGTGCATTCCACGCGTCGTACTACCAGCCGCCCAATGCCACGCTTCTCGTGGTTGGAGACACGACGGCGGACGACGTGGTGCCACGACTCGAGAAATACTTCGGTGAATGGCGACCGGCTGGCGCTCTCGGGCGAGACTCGGTTGTTTCGATCGCGCCGCAGCTGCGCGAAAGACAGGTCTACGTAGTGGACAAGCCTGACGCCGCGCAGTCGCAGCTTCGCATCGGATGGGTGGGCGTTCCCCGATCGGCGCCTGACTACTTCCCCTTGATCGTGATGAACACCGTGCTCGGCGGCGCGTTCACGTCGCGCCTCAATCAGAACCTGCGCGAAGAGCATGGGTACGCGTATGGGGCGAGCTCCGCGTTCGACATGCGCCTGTCGGCCGGCCCATTCGTCGCCGCTGCCGGTGTGCAGACCGACAAGACCGCGGAGGCGGTCGGCGAGTTCTTCAGCGAGCTCAACGGCATCAGGGCGCCGATCGAGGCCGACGAGCTCGACAAGGCGAAAAACTACATCGCACTTGGCTTCCCGGCGGAGTTCGAAACCACGACGGACTTGTCGCGCCGGCTCGAGGAGCTTGTCGTCTATCGCCTTTCCGACGATTACTTCGAGCGATACGTCCCAAGCGTCCTGGCCGTCACCGCCAAAGCCGCACAAGGCGTGGCCGAACAGCACGTGCAACCGTCACGCTTCGCGGTAGTGGTCGTGGGCGATCGGAAGACGATTGAACCGGGCGTTCGAGCGCTCAAGCTTGGGCCGGTGCGGGTCATGACGGTCGAAGAAGCACTCGCCCCATAGGAACCACGAAGCACACGAAGATCACGATTACATGGTGCCCACTCGTGATTCGTGATCATCGTGCCCTTCGTGGTTCGCCGCGGGATTTGTGACTTGTGACTTGTGACTTTGCGTTGGAGTTCGGCAATGGACACGTATTACCACCCGAAAGACCTGGGCCGCTTCGCCGAAATCGGACGCGACGCGCCGGAGCTGTGGCAGAAGTTCCTCGAGTGGTACAACGCGGTGTTCAAGGAAGGCGCGCTCACGGAGCGGGAGAAAGCGCTCATCGCGCTGGCCGTCGCGCACGCCGTTCAGTGCCCTTACTGCATCGACGCGTTCAGCACCGCCAGCCTCGAAAAAGGGGCGACGCCGGAGCAGATGACCGAGGCCGTTCACGTTGCGGCGGCGATTCGCGGCGGCGCGTCGCTCGTCCATGGCGTGCAGATGCGGAGCCACGTCGATAAGCTGTCGATGTAGGGGTCAGGGGGAAGGGGTCAGGGGGAAGGGGTCAGGGGGAAGGGGGAAGCCCAAACCCAAAGCCGACAGCCAGAGGCGAAAGACTAACGACGAGAGACCAAAGACTGAAGACAAAAGACCAATGGGCCTCATCACTCTGATCAACAGCAGTCATCCGTTGGCCGACGCCGCCACGCAGCGCGCGACGCTGGCGGCCGTGCGCACGTCGCGCACGTTCGAAGAGGCGGTGGCCACCTGCGGCCATGCGTCCCTTCGCACCACGCCGATTGACGTCCTGCAGATGAATGTGGGCAAGCGCTGCAATCAGGCATGCCGCCACTGTCATGTTGATGCGGGCCCCGATCGGCGCGAAATCATGCCGCCCGAAGTCGTCAATGCCTGCCTGCGTTTCCTGGACGTGAGCGACATTCCAACGCTCGACATCACCGGCGGCGCACCGGAGATGCACCCGTTGTTTTACGAAATCATCCGGCGGGCTCGCGCGACCGGGCGCCACGTCATGGACCGCTGCAACCTGACGATCACACGCCTGCCCAAGTACGCAGGCCTTCCAGAATTTCTTGCCGAACACCGCGTAGAGGTGGTGGCGTCGCTGCCGTCATTTGCCGCGCGGCAAACCGACGCGCAGCGAGGCGACGGCGTCTTCGCCGATTCAATCGCGGCGCTGCGGCAATTCAACGAGCTCGGCTACGGGATCGAGGGATCAGGCTTGCTGCTGCACCTTGTGACGAACCCGGTCGGCGCGTTCCTACCAGGGTCGCAGGCGGCGCTCGAAGTCGATTGGAAACGCGAGCTGCAGCGCCGGCACGGTGTGACGTTCAATCGGCTCTACACGATCACCAACATGCCGATCAGTCGGTTTCTCCAGTTTCTGCTCGACTCGGGAAACCTGCAGGCCTACATGGACCGCCTGGCCACCGCCTTCAACCCCGCCGCGGTCGGCGGCCTGATGTGCCGGCACACGTTGTCGGTCGGGTGGGACGGTCGTCTGTACGACTGCGACTTCAATCAGATGCTGGAGCTCGGCACCGCCGATGACGCTCCGCAGACCATCTTCGATGCGACGCCCGCAGCCCTCGCCAACCGTCGCATCGTCGTCGGCCCTCATTGCTTCGGCTGTACGGCCGGCGCAGGATCGAGCTGCGGCGGCGCGACGGTGTGATGTTCCGCCCTTTCTTCCGTACGCAGAATCGACAGCATCGAACACCTGCCAGCCGGCGACGTTTCTGCGCACGCAATCGGCCTTCATGAGTCTTTCTGAAGGAATCCACCTGGCAATTCTCCTGCATCGCATCGACGCATTTGAGGATCGTCCTCGACGACGGTATGCTGAGGAGGCGATGCAGTGGTCAAGGTTGAAGAACGTGTGGCCCGCGTGGAGGGTCAGGTGAACGAATTGTCGCAGCGACTAAGCGGGGTGGAAGCGGCCATTCAACACCTCGAGCAACGAACTGATGCTCGGTTCGACGCCGTCGACCGTCGCTTCGATACTCTGGACCGCCGTGTTGATAACCTCGATAACAAGGTGTCGCGCCAGCTCGACGCCCTCGACACTAAGATATCCCGCCAGTTTGTGTGGTTGGTCGGCATCATGGTCACGGCCCTGATCGCGATGGTCGGTGCCGTTCTGTCGCGCGGGTGATGGCACGGCAGGAGAGTGGAGGAAGCACGCGATGCGATTTCTAACGGTTGCGGTCCTCGTGTTGACGACACTCGGGTCGAGTCACGCGGTCTACGCGCAGCTTGCCAACCCGATTCCCACGCCGATTCCGACGCGCGGGCTGCGCGTCGAAATCAAGGACGTGGTGCGGCTGCCGGACACGCGCGGCCTGCGGGGCGCCAGCGAGGACTCGATGCCGGCAGGTTGGGCGCGGTTGAATTTCATCCGCGAACTGCCCGACGGCCGGCGCTTTGTCAACGACCTGCGCGGCTTGCTCTACGTGCTCGACGCGGTAAACCGGCCGACCGTATATGCGGACCTGGGGGCCGCGTTCCCGTTGGGATATTACAGAGGCTTGGTGGCCGGGTTCATCACCTTCGAGTTCCATCCGGAGTTTGCCGAGAACGGGCTCTTCTACACCATCCACAGTGAACGGGCGACCGGTAACCCCGCGACGCTTCATTTCATTCCGCCAGGTTTTACGACCGCAGACGTGACGTACCACGCGGTCGTCACCGAATGGCAGGCGGCCAGCCCGTCGGCAAATGTCTTCACGGGCACACGACGAGAATTACTCAGGGCGGGTCATGTCGTGGCCAATCCCTTTCATCCGCTGGACGACCTGAAATTCAATCCGACCGCCAGGCCGGGCGCCGCCGACTACGGACTCCTGTACGTCGGCAGCGGCGACTGGGGCTTCAGCAATGGCGGGGGACCGAAGGCGGACAATCCAGGCCAGGCGCAGCGCACCGACACCTTGCTGGGGGCGGTGCTCCGCATCGATCCGCGCAGCCCCAGCGTCTCGGGCGGCACGCGCGGGATCGGCAACTATACGATTCCGGCCATCAACAAGTTCGCCGCCGACGGCAATCCAGGTACGCTCGGTGAGATCTACGCATTCGGCTTCCGCAACCCTCACCGGTTGTCATGGGATCCGAGCGATGGAACGCTGTTCGTCTCCGACATCGGCAACTCCAATATCGAGGAGATTAACATCGTTCGCGAAGGCAACAATCACGGCTGGATGCAGCGGGAGGGGACGTTCCAGAGCGGGTATTACGTGCCCGGAGGAAATGGAAATCAAGTCTATCCGCTGCCGGCCAACGTCCTGGACGGCACCATGAAGGACGGCTTCACCTATCCGGTCGCCATGTACGATCACGGCGAAGGTATCTCGGTCAGCGCCGGTTTCGTCTACAGCGGCCGCATTCCGGCGTTGAAGGGCAAGTTCGTCTTCGGAGACATTGCACGCGGCCGCGTATTCGCGGCTGATGTTGCCGCACTCAAGGCGGCTGACGACGGCATTCCCAGTACTGTTGCCGGCATCGAGGAGATCCAGTTGTTCGTTCGCGACGGGAACGGCAACACGACGGATGTCTCGCTCCAGCAGCTTGTCGACAAACTGGTGGGGTCGCGCCCCCGTGTCGACTTGCAGCTGAGTCAAGCCGCGAACGGCGAACTGTATCTCACGTCGAGGCAGGACGGCATGATCCGGACGCTCGTGCCGGAACAGGGCTCGGCCGTCTCATCCGCGCGGTAGGATCGATGGTCCGGCTGAAGCCGGACACTACGTACACATCCGCTTCTTTAGCTCCGCGTCGATCGCGGACATGAATTCCTCGGTCGTGAGGAACGCGTGGTCGGCGCGAATCAACGTCGCAAGGTCCTTTGTCATCCGGCCGGATTCCACCACGTCGACACAGACACGCTCGAGCGTCTCGGCGAACTTCACGACGTCCGGGGTGCCGTCGAACTTGCCCCGATATTGCAGTCCCCGGGTCCAGGCGTAGATCGACGCGATCGGGTTCGTGGACGTTGGCTTCCCCTGCTGATGAAGCCGATAGTGACGCGTCACCGTGCCATGCGCGGCTTCGGCTTCGACCGATCGCCCGTCGGGCGACATCAGCACCGACGTCATGAGCCCCAGCGAGCCGTAGCCCTGGGCAACCGTGTCGGACTGCACGTCGCCGTCGTAGTTCTTGCAGGCCCATAGATATCCGCCGCTCCATTTCAGGTTCGACGCCACCATGTCGTCGATCAGACGATGCTCGTACGTCAGGCCCTTGGCCGCGAAGGCCGCCTTGAAGTCCGCGTCGAACACTCGCTGAAACATGTCCTTGAACGTGCCGTCGTAGGCCTTCAAAATCGTGTTCTTCGTCGAGAGATACACCGGATAGTTGCGTCCCAGCGCGTAGGTGAAGCAGGCGCGCGCGAAACCCTCGATCGAGGAGTCGAGGTTGAACATCCCCATCGCGATGCCGGCCCCTTTTGTCTTGATCACTTCGCGCTCGATCGGGCTCCCGCCGTTGTCCGGGGTCCAGCTGAGTCGGATCGTGCCTGCGCCCGGGAACCTGAAGTCCTGCGCACGGTACTGATCGCCGAATCCATGACGCGCCACGACCACCGGCTTGTCCCAGTGCGGGACGATGCGCGGCACGTTGCGGCAGACGATCGGTTCCCGGAAGATGGTGCCGTCGAGAATGTTGCGAATGGTGCCGTTCGGCGACCGCCACATCTGCTTGAGGCCGAACTCCTTCACGCGCGCTTCATCGGGAGTAATCGTCGCGCACTTCACCCCGACGCCGTACTTCTTCGTCGCCTCCGCCGCGTCTATGGTGATTTGGTCGTTCGTCTGGTCGCGCGACTGCACCGACAGGTCGTAGTACTTCAGGTCGATGTCAAGGTACGGCAGGATCAGCGTCTCGCGGATCTGGTGCCAGATGATGCGCGTCATTTCATCCCCGTCGATCTCGATGACGGGATTCTTCACGGTGATCTTGTTCATTCAGACTCCCACGCCGGGTCCAAAAGGACCCGGCCTACTTTTGAATTTTGAATTTTGAATTTTGACTTACCCCACTCACCACCAACCCCACCACCACCACCGCCAGCGCACCGATGACGTTGTGCCAGAGAAAGGCCACGCTGGTGAAGCGGGCGGCCGCTGCCACCGACGCCATGCCGGCGATGAGCCCGACGAATGCGCCATTTGCGGTGGCGCGCGGGAATCCGACGGCGAGAATGAACACGCCGAGGATCGAGCCGTAGAAGAACGAGCCGAAGCGGTTGACGACTTCAATCAGCGAGCCCAGCTCCGCTGCCCACACCGCCACCGCGCTCGCAAAGACGCCCCAGAACCCGGTCGCCAGGCGCGATACGCGAAGGTAATGGCGATCGTCGGCCTCCCGTCGTGCGAACCGGCGATAGAAGTCCATCACCGTCGCGGTTGACAGCGCCGCCATCTCAGCCGAGATCGTCGACATGGCGGCAGCGAAGATCGCCGCGATGAGCAGGCCGACGAGACCGACCGGCATGTGCGTGATGATGAACGTCGGGAACACGTAGTTCACGTCGTTGTACGACCCGTCGCCTGTGGCATCGCGCACGAGCGCGAGCGCATCGCCCCGGATGGCACGGACGTCGGCTTCACGCGCCTTGAACTGCTCGCCCGCCGCGCTGACAGCCGCAGGGTCCTCCGCGGAATCGACCCGCGCCAGCGCCATGGCCGCGTCACGCCGCGCCGCGGTCGCCGTCTCGAATCGCCGCTCGAGCGCTGCGTAATCGCCGGCTCTCGGCCCGTCGCGAAGCGCGCGTTCGTGGACCTGGTTGAACAGCATTGGCGACGGCGCGAACAGGTAGAAGAGAAAGACGAACACCCCGACGAGCAGCACGAGCGCCTGCAGCGGAATCTTCCAGTAGGCGCTCATGAGAAGCGATTCGCGAGCCTCGTCTATCGACCGTGTGGTCAGGTACCGTTGCACCTGGCTTTGATCGGTGCCGAAATACGAGCAGAACAGGAACAGCGCCGCGATGGTGCCAGACCAAAACGTGTACTGATTGGACAGGTCGAACGAGAAGTCGAATGTCTGAAGACGGCCTGTCGACCCCGCGATGCGCAGCGCCTGCAGGATGCTGACGTCCGCCGGCAGCGCGAAGACGAGCACCACAATCGCAGCAACCAGTCCGGACACAATCAGCACCATCTGCTTGACGTCGGTCCACGTCACCGCCTGGACGCCTCCGAACATCGTGTAGACGGCGGTCGGCAGCGCGATGAGCAGCACGGTGTTCGTGACGCTGATCCCGAGCACCACCGCCAGCACCACCGCGGGCGCCGAGATGACCACGCCAAGCGACATGCTCCGCGACAGCAAAAACAACAGGCTGGTGAAAGCGCGCGTTCTTGCGTCGAAGCGGTGCTCCAGGTACTCGTAGGCCGTGTACACCCTGGCCTTGTGAAAGAACGGCACCAGCGTGACTGACAAGACGATCATCGCCAGCGGGAGCGCGTAATAGAACTGCAGAAAACGCATGCCGTCGACGTACCCCTGCCCGGTGGTGCCAATCATCGTGACCGCGGAGAGCTGTGTGGCCATGACCGACAGCCCCACGGCCCACCATGGAAGGCTGCGACTTGCCAGGAAATACCCCTCGATCTCGTTGCTGCGGCGCGTCAGCCGCAGCCCGTCCCACACGATCCAGATGAGATAGATCGCGATGATCGCCCAATCGATGGGGTGCATCAGGAGAAGAGTTCCTGAAAGAGGAACAGCGCGGCGAGTGTGATTACCCAGAGGACGAGCACGCGGACGTACTTGCCGCGAATGTTCGTCACAGCGCCTCGGCGCGCTGCCGAAGCCGCGCGTGTGCGGTGGCCAGCCTGTCGCCCGTATCCGCCAGCCACGACTGATCGGCGGTGAGCCTCTCGCGCGAATGGGCCAGCGCGCGCGCCGTTTCGGCTGGAGCTGGACCGCCAAGCGTCTGCCGTACTTCGACGAAATGGCGGGCGCTCATGATGTCGGCTATCTGCGCGTCCGTATACTGCAGCGGCACGCCGAGGAGATCGCTCGAAACCGTGGCGAGCGTCGCGCCGAGCGCCGGGCCTGGCGCCTCGCCCTTTGCTTTGAGCAGCCGCCCGGCAATCGCGTGTGCGGTCTTGAACGGAATGCGATGCTCCCGCACGAGGTGGTCGGCCAGCTCGGTCAGCGTCGTGCCCCCCTCGGCGGCCCGCGACTCGAGCCGCGCCACATCGAACTCCGCGGCTCGCAGCGCCGCATCGACCAGCACGACCGCCCGCCGCGCGTCGCGAAACATCGAGGCCACGAGCGGCTGCAAATCGTCTTCGGTGTCGACGACGTCGCCGAACGGCGTGTTGTGTACCGCCAGCATCACGGCGCCCGCCTGCCCGAGCGCCTTGCTCGCGATGGCGCGGGCGTGCTCGAGCGCCACCGGATTCCGCTTCTGCGGCATGATGCTGCTTGCCTGGACGAACCCGTCCGCAAGCCGCAGGTAGCCGAATTCCACCGTGCTCCACAGAAGCAGATCCTGGACGACCCGCCCCAGGCCCGAGAGAAGGACGGCCACCGCCGACACGCTTTCGAGGAGATAGTCCACGGTGGCGATGCTGCCGTAGGTGTTGCCCGTCGGCGCGTCAAAGCCGAGCAGGTCGCTCGTCAGTTGGCGGTCGATTGGAAAGCCGGTTCCCGTGATCGCGCACGCGCCCAGTGGACACTGGTTCGTCGACGTGAACGCCGCGCGCAGACGCACTGTATCGCGCTCCAGTTGCTCGATCACCGCCAGCAGATAATGCGCGAGCGTCGACGGCTGCGCCGGCTGCGTATGGGTGAGCGCGGCAAGCAGCGTGTCGCGGTGGCGCTCTGCCAGCGCGATCAGCCCTTCACGCAGCTTCAGCGACGTGCTGAGCAGGGCGAGGATGAATTCCCGCTGCCGCAGCCGGTACATCGTCATGTCGATGTCGTTGCGGCTGCGTGCGGTGTGAAGGCGTCCGGCGGTATCGTCGCCGCATTGGCGTTCAATCAGGCGCTCGATGTGAAAGAACAGATCTTCACACGTGTCGTGATACGGCGTCGCACGCACGTCGTTGACCGAAATGGCGTCGAGCGCCTCACGGAGGGCATGCGCCTCCTCCGCTGAGACGATACCTGTCTGGGCGAGCATGACCAGGTGCGCATAGTTGATTGCGAGCAACGGCGAGAGGAACAGCGCCTTGGCGTCTTCGAAGTTCTCGCTGAGGACGTGATCGATATACTGCGGGTCGAACGTCATGCCGGCGGTTGCAGCCATCGCGCGCGCTGCTGCCGGGCTTCGGTGGCGCCCGGATCTATGTCGAGCCTCCACTCGCGGGCCGGCTCGGCGCCGAACGCCATCTCGAGCCTGAGCAGCTGGTCGCGGCGCGCGACCAGCAGCGTCACCTTGTCGCCCGGCGCGTACTGATCCAGCCGCGCAGTGAGCTGGTCGGCGCGCACGCGGAACTGGTCGATGGCGATGATCTCATCGTCGACGTTCAGACCAGCGGCGGCAGCCGGCGTCTCACGGCCGACCTGTGAAACCACCAGCCGCCCGCCGTCGTTGCGCGTTGTGATGCCAAGCCACGCCCGTGCGGACCGATCCGATGCTGCCGGACCCACGCTCCTGAACCGCAACCCGAGCATATCGAGCGCTTCGGTGTAATCGAGCTCCGCGGTGCCCTGAACGCCCGTCGACCAGAACGAATCGAGGTTCAGGCCGGAGACCTGCTCGGCCACGGCGCGGAACTGCTCAGGTGTGTATCCTCGTTCCCCCGAGAACTTCTGAAACGCTGCACGCATCACGTCGTCCAGGCTCTTTGTGCCGCCGGACGCCTTTCGAATTCTTGCGTCCAGGAGGAAAGCCAGCACCGCGCCTTTCGTGTAATAGCTGACGGACGTGTTCGTGCTGTTTTCGTCCGGCCGGTAGTACTTGATCCACGCATCGAAGGACGCGAGATCCACCGGCTGCACGCCGCGGCCTGGGGTCGTTTGCAGTTCTTCGATCTTGTTCGCAAGGGCGTCGAGGTATTCGACCTCGGAGGAGAGACCCGCCCGGTGCACCAGCAGCTCCGCGTAATAATCGGTGACACCCTCGACCACCCAGAGGCCGCGCGTGAAGACCTCGTCTTCGTAGTTGAAGGGCCCGAGCTCTACCGGGCGAAGGCGCTTGCCGTTCCACGCGTGGAAGAACTCGTGGCTGACCAGCTCGAGCCACGCGAGGTAGCTTGGACGCGTACGCGTCGCCCAGCGCCCCGCCATCAGGACCGTCGAGTTCCTGTGTTCGAGACCGCCGCCCGGAATCTGTCCCGGAACCGACGTGAGCACGTTCATGACGAGGTAGCGGTCGTACGGGAGCGACCCCCACATCCGCAGGTGCGCGCGCACGATCGTCTCGACGTCCCTGGCCGCGCGGGCGCCGTCGAACACCCCCGCTTCGCCGACGTTCACGAGGTAGTGGCGTTTGCCCTCAACGCTGAACTCGTAGACTGCAGGGTTGCCGACGATGATTGGCGAATCAACAAGTGTGTCGTAATCCGGCGCGCGGTACCTGTGGGCGCCGCCCCCCATCTCGGGTAGCGCAGTCATCGACACGCGCCATTCCCGCGCCGGCTCAATCACCACTTCGTGCGCGCGCCTCGTACCATCCGCCAGCGTCACGAACGTCGGGGCCCCGTTGATCATCGCGAAGTTGGCTTCCACCCAGTTGGTGCGCACGCTCATCTCGCGCGCATACAAGCGGTACTTCACCGTGACGGTCCTCGCACCCCCCGTCGCAATTCGCCAGCGGTTTTTGTTCGTTTTCTCGACGGGCACGACGCGACCGTCTGGCCTGGCCGCGCTGAACGCCTCCACGTTACGCGAGTACTCACGCACCATGTACGAGCCCGGCGTCCACACCGCCATCATCAGCTCCACTGCAGGCTGACCGCCGGTCGGCACGACGGCGGTGACCTCCACGTAGTGAGTGCGAGGCTCGGGGAACCTCAGGGTGTAGCGGATAGGTTCGGGCGCCGTCTGCGCCAGGGCTGTTGCGGCAGCCATCACGAGAGCGGCCGCCAGCAGTCCGAGTAATCTTGCGACCATGTGCTGCATTCTATAGAATCCGGCCAAGGTATCGCCGGCAGAGGCCCTGGTTGGATCGTTGTTCCTCAAACATTTCTACTCGACCGATCACAAGATCATTGGCCTGCTGTACGGGTTCACCAGCCTGTTTTTCCTGCTGGTCCCTGGCATCCCCCAACCGGTCTGGTTCACGCCCACGCGAACCGGCGAATGGGAAATCGCGTGCTCGCAACTGTGTGGCCTGGGACACTACCGGATGCGCGGTTTCTACACCATCCAAACGCAGGCCGAGTACGAGGCGTGGCTCGCGAGCGAAGCGGCACTCCTCGCGGCTCAGTAGGTGCTCCATTCAGGAGGTTCTTTCCACGCCGCACCGCATCGCCGCGCTGCCGAGGCCATCGGCGCACACGCCACCCGTTGAAACACGCAGCGACCTGATTCAGTCCTTCCTGAGCGACGCGGCGCACGTGCCGGGTGGCTTTGCGGCGGGAGTGGCCTTTCCGAAAGCCGCTGGCGAGGTAGCCTCGCTTGTTGCGTCAGGCCGCCGCGTGCTACCCATCGGCGCGCAGTCGTCTCTGACCGGCGGCGCCACACCGCGCGGCGACCTGATCGTCAGCACACGGGCCCTCACGGCCGTCGCGCTGGTCTCCGGCGACAGGGTTCGCGCAGGGGCCGGAGTGCCGCTTGTCGAGCTGCAGCAGGCGCTTGCTGCGCACCGCCTCTATTACCCTCCGATCCCGACTTTCGACGGCGCCTTCGTGGGCGGCACGGTTGCGACCAACGCCGCCGGCGCGGCCACTTTCAAGTACGGCAGCACACGTCGCTGGGTCGAAGCGCTGACCATCGTCCTCGCAGACGGATCGGTGCTCGAATTACGCCGCGGCGATGTCATCGCGTCGGCCGACGACGCCTTCGAGCTGGAGTACGCGTCGGGCAATATCGTCCGCATCCCGGTGCCGACGTACAAGATGCCGGACGTCCCGAAGCTGTCCGCCGGCTACTTCGCCCGTCCGGGCATGGACCTGATCGATCTGTTCATTGGCTCTGAAGGTACGCTCGGAATCGTCGTGGATGCGACGCTGCGCGTCATTCCGATGCCGCGCCGATGCCTCGTTCTTGTGACGTGCGAGTCGGACCAACGGGCAATCGACGTCACAGCGGCGCTGCGACGCGAGGCGGCGGCAAGCTGGCGCGGCGAGGGGCCGCTCGACGTCTCGGCCATCGAGTACATCGACAGCCGCGCCCTGGCGAAGGTGCCCGATGAAGCGTTTTCACGCGCGAATGTGGCGCGCCCACGTGACACATTCGCCGCGCTTCTCGCTCAAGTCGAGATTCCGGCAGCCGATGACGACACGCTGCAGCGTCTCGATGCCGTCCTCTCCGAGTGCGGCATTGATGACGACCCATACATTGCCGCGCCGGGCGACGATCGAGCCGCCCGGCGCCTGCGCGAACTGCGCGAAGCGGTGCCGTCGGCCATCAATGCTCTGGTCGCATCCGCGAAGGCGAGCGTCGATCCCGACATCCAGAAAACGGCAGGCGATCTCATCGTCCCCTTCGATCGCCTAGCGGATTCAATTGCACTGTACCGGCGCAGCTTCGAAAGTCGAGGGCTGGACTACGCCATCTGGGGGCACCTGTCGGATGGCAACCTTCATCCCAACGTCGTGCCGCGGTCGATGGATGACGTCGAGCGGGGACGAGACGCGATTCGCGAGATGGCGCGAGGCGTGATTGCGATGGGCGGCGCTCCGCTGGCCGAGCACGGTGTTGGACGAAGCGCCCTCAAGCAGCAGCTGCTGAAAGAGCTTTACGGCGAGCGAGGGATCGAGGAGATGCGCGCGGTGAAGCGTTCGCTCGACCCCACCTGGAAGCTGTCGCCGGGCGTTCTCTTTCCGGAGGCATGGTGACGTGACCAAGGCACAAGTCATAAGTCAGAAGTCACAAGGTACAAACATAATTTGCCATTCTTTTTGTGACTTGAGCCTTGTGACTTGTGCCTTGTGCCTTGATTCGTGTCAGAGCAACAGACTGGCAGCCGTTGCGGCGAGTCCCGCGATCAGCAGCCACAGCGCCAACACTCCAAGGGCTCCCCCACCGGCACGCGACTCGCTCGATGAGGGCGCGCCGATCTTCCCCTGAGCCGTGAACGCGGCGCCCAGGGCGCCGAGCAGCAGCAGCCACCCGAGCGTCAGCACGCTGCGCGCGCCTGTGGTGGCGCTCGCCAGACCTCCAGCAACGATGGAAACCGACGCGATCCAGCCGACCATTGCGGCTCCCGCCAGCAGTCGCAGCCTGCCGAGCTCACGATCGGCGGCCTGCCGGCGAAGCTCGGCCTGGAGCGCTGCAGCGGCGCGCCGGCGATCCTCCTCCATCTGGGCCCGCTCCAGCTCCAGCCGCGCGTGATCGCGATCGAACGCCTCCTTCAGCGCAGCAACGACCACGTTGGTCAGCCGGGTCTCGATTTGCCCGGCAAGCCCCTGCGCCTGGGATGACGTCGGCACCTGAGCAGTCTCGGGTGGGGGCGGCGAGCCGTCCTTGAAACGCTTTGCAGCGTCTCGAAAGGCCATCAGCGCATCAACGGCTTTGAAAAGGCTGGCGACATTCACGCAGTGGCTCCGTTCAAAAGGTGTTCCGCGCCGCCGAGCTCAACCATGCGTCCCGCAAACCCTGCTGCCCGGCCGACAACGTACGGCCGGCAGCTTCGGCCCGGACAACCTCGAGCCGCGGGTCTGCAACGAGCCGCAGTCGGCCCGTGACGCGCTGGCCGCGACGCTCGAAGACGACCTGGATCTCGTCGCCAGGCTTCCGCTGCCGAATCACCTGCTCGAATTCGCTCGCGCTGCCGACATCCTGCCCCGCCGCGGCAACAATCACGTCATCGCGCTCCAGCCCTGCGGCGTAAGCGGCGGATCCGAACGGGACCGATGCCGTTACTCGAGTTCTCCCCTGCACGTCCTGGAATCGCAGCTGCCCTGCAGACGCGGCGGTCGGAGAAGCTGGTCGAAGGATGAATCCCACGCGCTCGAGCAGCCGCTCGTAGTCGACGAGCTCGCGTCCCTGGATGAAGCGCGCGAAGAAATTGCCGGCAAATGCAGCGTCGCCCGACACCGACGCAAGCGCCGCGGTCAGGTCGGCCACTGTGTAGGGATTGTCCACATAGCCGGGAGCCTTGCCGCCTGGCTTGCCGTGCTCCTGCCAGAGCGCGCGCATGAAATGATCCAGCGTCACCTTGCCGTCGCTGCGATCGCGGAGCGTCAGATCGAGGCCAAGGCCGATCGCAGCGCCCCACGTGTAGTACGAGATGTACGCGTTGTCGAAGTTCGTCCGGTCGATCGAGACGGCCGCATCGACAAACGGCGCGAGGCGGCTCATGTCATCGACGCTTCGTACCCCGCGCCCAGGGCTGTTGGTGACCGTGTTGATGACATCGGTCATCTCCGAGACGAAATCGTCGACCTGCGTGAGACCGGATCGAAGCAGCACCAGCGGCCCGTAGTAGCTGGTGAACCCTTCGGCGAGCCACAGCTCGCCCGACATGTTCGCATCCTCGAAGTTGAACGGCTCCAGCGACCGAGGACGGATGCGCTCGACGTTCCAGCCGTGAAAGAACTCGTGTGAGATGGTATCGAGCAGGCCGAGCCGGTTGGAGCGTATCGATGTCGTGCTGGTCAGAATGGTGCTGTTGCGATGCTCCATGCCGTCGCCGTTGGCCCAGGGCAGGTAGTCGGCGATGAACGTGTACGTATTGCCTTCGTAAGCGGGGTATTCGCCAAACACATGGCGCTCCTCACGAACGATCTTCTGGACATCCGCCGCGAACGCGTCGATCTCGGCGTCGGTGCCGGTGTGATGGACGACGAGACGGAAGACCGGTGACGCGGGGACATCGGTCAGCGTAAACGTGCGAAGAGTGAAAGCGCTGACCTCGGTTGGACTGTCCATCAGGTATTGAAGGTTGGGTGCAGTGAACGTGAGGGGGTCAGCACCCGGCATCAGCTGCGTGCCGACGCGCCAGCCCGATCCGGACGGCGGCTCGAAACGCACCGTCACAGGACGACCCTCGAGCCCCCGCGCCCACATCAGCGCTGCAGGCATGTTGATGTGCGCGTGCGTGCTGTCGACAGCGAGGTAGGTGCCATCCACCCGATCTCCATAGATGCGATAGCCCACTCGGACGCGTCCAGCGTGCGACGTCACGTTCCACTGATGCGGGTTCGGGCGGACGACTTGAAGTGGACTGCCGGCCGCGTCCGTGATGCGCACGTCGAACACATTCTTCGCGAACTCGTGGAGGGCGTAGCGGCCGGGCGACGAGCGGCTCATCCGCAGCTCCAGCGGACCGGCAGGCAGCTCGTCGAAGCTCACGTCCACCTGCATCCATCGATGCTCAGGCTCCGGAAACGACACGCGGTAGCCCACCGGCGCCTGCGCCTGCGCCGGAAGCGCAACGCTGAGAAAAACGAGAACGAGCGCGCAAGAACGACGCGTCATGTTGTGGCCTGGCTGCGCTTGACCTTCGACGTTTGACCTTTGACCTTTGACTTACGCGTTTCTGATAGCCATTCTGCCACCGGCCGACGTCTGCCTGCGAGCCGGCTGGTCCGGCTAAAGCCGGACACTACGTACCGATCGCTGGTACGGCCGGACGCTACGTACGGTGGCCCAGGGCCACGATCGGCAGCGGCTGGCCGGAGGCATAACGCCGAATCGTGCGAAGCACCACGTCGGCCATCATGTCGACAAACTGCGGATCGGCATTGACCGTCTCCGCCCGAGCCATCGGCAGGCCAACCGTGCGGCAGAGCTCCGCTGCTTCGCGATCCAGGTCGTACAGTACTTCGATGTGGTCGCACACGAATCCAACAGGGCATAGGATTGCCGCCTCGAGCCCTCGTGCGTGCTCGGCGCGCAGGTAGGCGCAGACATCTGGTTCGAGCCATGGATCTTCGGGCCTGCCGCTGCGGCTCTGATACACGAGCGCCCAATCGGCAATGCCTGCGCTCGCTGCGACCAGACGCGATGATTCGAACAACTCATCGCGATACCGAGACGACTCCGCCATCGACTGCGGAATGCTGTGCGCCGTGAACACCAGCCGCGCGGCGCCACGAACATTCGCCGGCAACCGGTTTCCGGCTTCGCGCACGTGGCGCGCGTTGACCTCGATGAACAAGGGATGGTCGAACCAGCTGTCCGCGTACGTGATGTCGATGTCGCCGCCGACGGCCGCTCGCAGCTCCTTCCGCGCATCCGCCACGTTTTCCCGGTATTGCTGGCAGCTTGAATAGGAATGGTGGGCGGCGGCAATGAAGCCGACCACTCGCCGAATGCCCGCTGCGTGCATCTCCTTGAGAGTGTCGGCAAGCAGCGGGTGCCAGTTGCGCATGCCTACGTACACAGGCAGCGGGTATCCCGCTGCCGCCAGTCGCTCCGCAAGTCCCTGCGCCTGCAGCCGCGTCAGCTCGGTGATCGGCGACACGCCGTCGAAGAGCTCGTAGTGGTGCGCCACCTCCTCGACGCGCTCGGGAGTCACACGGCGACCGCGAAGCACGCGCTCGAGGAACGGACGGACGTCGGCGCGCCCCTGAGGGCCGCCGAACGCCACAATCAAAACGCCGTCACACCAGGCACGGTTTCTGCCCGTCATATCCGGTGAGCTCGTCACATCCGGCTGAACCGTGGCTGGTTGTCAGGACCTCTGAGCCTGCTTCGCGCGCCGGGATGCCGCAAGTCGGGCCGCGAGCCGCAATGCGTATTCGAGCGCGCCTGGATCGGCCGTGCCCTGGCCAACGATGTCGAAGGCGGTGCCGTGCGCGGGCGTGGTGAAGACGGTCTTCAGACCAGCCGTGACGGTCACACCCGTATTGAAGCCAAGCAGCTTCGTGGCGATTTGCCCCTGATCGTGGTACATCATCACGACGCCGTCGAACTCGCGACGCTTTGCTCTCAGAAAGATCGTGTCAGATGAGAGCGGCCCAGTTGCCGTGATGCCCTCCCGCGCGAGCTTCTCGATGGTGGGACGGATGATGCGGATTTCCTCGTCGCCGAACAGGCCGTTTTCGCCACAGTGAGGATTCAGCGCTGCGACGCCAATCCTGGGAGGATCGCACCCCATGGCGCGCAGCGTGGAATGGGCCAGGCGAATCGCGTTTTCGATGCGATCCGGCGTGATCATGTTGACGGCTTCACGCAACGCCACATGCGACGTCACCCGAAACGTCGCAAACTCCGGGATGACGTTCATCTCGCCGAAGAAGCCTCCGTGGTTCGTGAGCTTCGCGAACATCTGGTGCTCGTCGTGAAACGCCCAGCCACCTCGATGGAGCGCGGCTTTGTTGAGCGGCGCGAAGCTGATGCCGTCGAGGCTGCCGGCCATCGCCAGTTCGATCATGTATTTGAGCGTGTCGCCGCACACGCGGCCCGATTCGTCGGAGATCTCACCCCGGGTCAGATGCGCCGGATCGAGGTTGGCAAGATCGACGACCGGGATTGACTCAGACGGCCACGGCGCCTCGTCCACATTCAGGTACACATGATAAGGAAATGTGGCGCGGGCATCGCGCATGCCCATCTGCAGCACACGAACGTCCCCGATCACGACGAGCCGTGCCACATCGTTCATCGCGCCGGACGCAAGAACCTTGGCCGCGATCTCCGGCCCGATGCCTGTGGCATCGCCGAGCATCAGACCGATCAGGGGTAGTGGGGACATACTCTGGAAAGTCACAAGTCACAAGGCTCAAGTCACAAGGCACAAACGGCGAACCACGAAGGCCACGAACTATCTTGCCACGCTTGCGGCGGAATCAGGATGCGAGGTAGCCTTCGTTGGACCGCTATACGGCTCCAAACGAAAATTTCGTACTCATTATGAGGATCCGTATAGCGGTCCTAGGCGCGCGGAGCGCGCCAAGAGAGACTGGCTAACCAGCCAAGGGCTCTCACTATCACCCTTGGAAATTGAGCGGATATCAAAGCGAAGCCCTTGGCTGGTTTATGACCTACGAAACGCGCGCCACTGCTGCTGTCATTGATTACGTCACTCAGTCTGGTCTCGACCGCTTCCCGCGCGAGGCCGTGACCCTCGCCAAGCAGTGCATCATCGACGGGCTCGGCGTGATTCTCGCCGGCTCCGCCGCCAAAGGCACCGCCATCGTCCGAGAGTACGTGCGGGCCGGCAAGGAAATCGGCGAGGCAACCGTGCTCGGTGGCGACACGTTTACGTGTCGCGCCGCATCTGCGGCCCTCGTGAATGGCACTGCGGGGCACGCGCTCGACTTCGACGACACACAGCTTTCTTCGTCGCCGGATCGCGTCTTTGGGCTGCTGACGCACCCGACCATTCCGCCGCTCGCCGCGAGCCTCGCGGTGGGCGAGCGCCTCGGCGTGTCCGGACGTCAGTTTCTCGAGGCGTATCTCATCGGCTTCGAAGTCGAATGCAAGATGGCCGAGGCCATTAATCCCACGCATTATCAGAACGGCTTCCATACGTCCGGAACGTTCGGGATCTTCGGCGCGATGATCAGCGCCGCGAAGCTGCTGGGCCTGAACCCCGAGTCGCTGGGCAACGCGCTCGCGATTGCCTCGAGCATGAGCTCCGGCATTCGCTTGAACTTTGGCACCATGACCAAGCCGCTGCACGTCGGCCGCGCAGCGCAGAACGGCGTGATCGCCGCGGAGCTGGCGGCAGCCGGTCACACGGGAGGCAAAGAGGCGCTCGACAGCCCCTGGGGATTCTTCCGGGTGTTCACGCTTGGCGCCGGCTTCGACGCGGCCCAGATCGTCGGGGCGCTGGGGAATCCGCCAAGCATTCTCTCGCCGGGCGTCTCGCTCAAGCCGTATCCGTGCGGCAGCCTCGGGCACCCCAGCATGGATGCGATGTTGAAGCTGGTGCTGACGCATGACGTGAAGCCCGAGCAGGTGAAGGCCATCCGCTTCCGCGCCGGGTCCAACATCCTCAACCCGCTGCGCTATCCGATCGCGCGAACCGAGCTCGAGGCAAAGTTCTGTCCTGCATTCATGATGTCGAGCCTCGTCCTTCGCAGGAAGGCAGGCATTCACGAGTTCACGGACGAATTCGTCCAGAGCGCCCTCGTGCAGGACATGATGCGCAAGGTGACGACGGTCCGCGATCAGGCGATTGAGGCGCGCGGCTTTGACAAGATGCGCAGCATCATCGAGGTGGACCTGGTCGACGGCCGGACGCTCGTGCAGGAAGCCGACGAGCGCTATCGCGGCGGCCCCGAGAAGCCGTTCATGCGCGAGGAGCTGCACGGCAAGTTCACCGACTGCGCGAGCCTCGTGCTCCATCCCGGTGCGATTGCCGCCACGCTCGATCGCCTGGAATCGCTCGAGCAGGTGCGAGACATTCGAGACGTCGTGACCACGGTTACATCCGGCGTTCTCGAAGGACAGCCTGTCGTTTTGTAGGACGGGTCAGGCGGCTTATGGACCTAGCCTGGATTTCAGTCGGCGCGCTGATCATCGCTGTCACGCTCAGCATGGTGACGACGATCAACGTGGGCATCGTCTGCCTGGCGTTTGCGTGGATCGTCGGCGTCCTCCTCGGCGGCATGTCGGTGGGCGACATTCTCGACGGATTCCCGACGCCGCTCTTCGTCACGCTTGCAGGTGTGACGCTTTTCTTCAGCATGGCGCGCGGCAACGGAACGCTGGAACGCGTCACGGAGCGGGCCGTGCGCCTCTGTCGCGGCCATACGGGCGTGCTGCCCATCATGTTCTTCTTTCTCGCGCTCGGCCTGTCGACCATCGGCCCAGGCAGCATCGGAGCGGCCGCGCTCCTTGCGCCGCCGGCAATGGCGGTCGCAGCGCGAACCGGCATCTCGTTCTTCCTCATGGCCGTCATGATCGGCAATGGCGCGTTGGCGGGCAGCCTTTCCCCGTTTTCACCGACGGGCGTCGTCGCCAACAGCGTGATGGACCGAATGGGATTTCCTGGGCTGGAGTGGCGGATCTTCATCAACAACATCTTCGGCCACACGCTCGTGGCGTTCGGCGGATACGCAGCGCTCGGCGGGTTGCGCCTGTTCCGTAAGCGTCAGGGGACGGCCGTCGTCGAAGACATTTCGAATCAGCCGATGGAACCGCGCCACTGGCTGACGATCGCGCTCATTACGGCGCTGCTCGTTGGCGTGATCGGCTTTCAGTTCGAAGTCGGCATGACGGCCCTGACGGCGGCGATGATTCTTTCGTTTACACGCGCCGCCGACGAGAAGGAAGCCATCCTGCGCATGCCGTGGGGCGTGATCCTGATGGTCACCGGCGTGACGGTCCTCATCGAGCTGCTCGAGAAGACCCAAGGGTTGGATCTCTTCACCGACCTCCTCGTCCGGCTTTCGACGGCCGAGACGGTCACCGCGGTCGTCGCGTTCGTCACGGGTGTGGTGTCGGTGTACAGCAGCACGTCAGGAGTGGTGCTGCCCGCGTTTCTGCCGACGGTGCCAGGCATCGTGGAACGACTCGGGGGCCTGGATCCGATCGCGGTCGCATCGGCCATGAATCTTGGTTCCCATCTGGTGGACTTGTCGCCGCTCTCGACAACCGGCGCGCTCTGCATGGCTGGCATTCCGGCGGGCGCCGATTCTCAAGGGCTGTTCAACAAGCTGCTCGCGTGGGGCCTGTCGATGACCGTCGTCGGCGCGATCCTGTGCTGGCTGATGTTCGGGTAGGGGCGCTTGACGTGCGTCGCTTTGACGTACGTAGTATCCGGCTTAACCGGACCAGTTTGTACGTAGTATCCGGCTTTAGCCGGACTGGTTTGTACGTAGTGTATGGTTGTTCGGCGGGTTGACGCGCCCGCGCAGCAGGAGGAGGAGAGCAATGCGCAGGTTCTTGGACCGCTATGCGGCTGCAAACGAGAATCAAAGGCGAAGCCCTTGGCTGGTTGCGGTAACCGTGGCGGCATGTGCTGCCGTTGCGATGCAGATTCAGGTCAGCGCCCAGGAGGGCCGCGGCCGCGGCGCCGCCGCAGGCGGGACGACGGCGGGGGCGGGGCGCGGCTATCCGACGCCGGAGCAGTATGCGAGCTCGAAAGAGGCGCAGGCGCACGTCGCGAAGGCAAAAGCCATCGCCGGCAGCGACTCGAAGCTCGTGATGCGGTTCGAGAACACGTGCGGCGCGCTCGGGCCGCAGCGGCCGGCGCTCGAAGCGCAGAATGCGGGCCAGAAGCCTGAGCCGCCCCGGCCTGTGGAGCCGGTGCAGATCTTCGACAACATCTGGTACTTCGGCTTCAACACGATTGGAGCCTGGGCGATTCAAACGAGCGACGGCGTCATCATGATCGACGCACTGAACACCGTGCAGGAAGCTGAGACGATCATCGAGCCTGGACTGAAGAAAGTGGGGCTCGATCCGGCAAACGTCAAGTTTGTCGTCGTCGGCCACGGCCACTTCGATCACTTTGGCGGGGCGCCGTATTTCCAGGCCAAATACAAGAGTCGAATCGCAATGAGCGGACTGGACTGGGACCTGATCGAGCGGCCGAATCCAAACGCCAATCCTGCGCAGGCAAGCCGGCCGCGGCCGAAGCGCGATGTCGTGGTGACCGACGGCCAGAAGATCACGGTGGGCGACACGACGATTACGCTCGCGATCACCCCTGGGCACACCGTGGGGACGCTCGCGTATCTGATTCCAGTGAAACGACTGGGGCAGCCGTTGACGGTGTTGATGCTGTCGGGCGCGAACATCACGCCCGATCGCGCGTCGCTCAACGCGTTCAACAAGGCGCTCGACAGCGCCAAGGCCGCCGGCGCCCAGGCCCTCATCAACGGGCACCCTGGCCTGTTTGGCGACGAGCTCGGATGGATGGATCAGCTGCGCAAGAACCCGAAGGGTCCGAATGAGTTCGTCTACACGCGCGACCAGTTCGGGAAGTTCATCGACATCATGAAGGAGTGTGCGGCGTCGCGCATCGTCGCCATGGGACTCTAATTCGGGTGCCACCACTCTTGGTCGGGCTGAAGCCGGACACTACGTACGGATCTCTGAATCACAAATCGCGAATCACTAAATCACCAATCGCCGACTGGCTACTCAGTAGCCGTCGGTGTTGGCGTCATCGTCGCGTGGCGGCGCGGGCCGAAGCGCGTTTGTGATTCGTACCAGTAGAGAATCGCGGCGCCGAAGCCAACCGTCCACGCCACGTACTCCACGAAGTACCCGAGCCCGGTGAGCGGCGCGCCGACGATGAAGCCGCCGCCGAGCGCGGCAATCTTCGCGAGGAGCGTCAGAGCCCCGATCGCGACGACGCCAATCGCCACGGCCCCGTATGCGGCGGGTTCGGTCCACCCGAACCTGGCGACAAGCCACCGGCCGACGTGGTACGCGAGACCTACGAAGCCGACGAGTGCCACCAGCATCAACAGCAGCACTGCGAACGGCACGAGGAAGAGGAGCGGGATTCCGACGATCGACACCGCGAGAACCACGACGGTGAGGATCATCACCGGCAGGAACAAAATCTCGGTCACGAGTCCGATGAGTCCAGACCGCAGCGGCGTCTCTGCCGTGCGCGCTGCGATGCGTTCCACCGCAGTGCGCCCGAACGCCACAATGATCATCGCCACGAGCGCGAGCACCGTGAGGCGCAGCGCTGTGGCGGCAAGGCTTCCAGCCCGGGACCAGAAGCTTCCAAACATGCCTGGAAACCACTGGCCGCGCCGAAACCCTCGGCCACCGGGGCCAACTTCCGTCACGTCGCCGTCGACACGGGCGCCCGGCGCGCGATTGAGCGTCCCACCAACTGAAACGGCGTCGCCGCGCACCACGGAGTCGGGCCCGAGCGTCAGCGTCCCGCCAATCGAGGTTGCGTCGCCGGTGACCTCGCCATTGACGGTCACCGAGCCGCCGATTGCAACCGCGTCGCCGTCCAACCGCTCGTTGCGCTCAACGGTGATGTCGCTGCCAAATCGCACACGATCCCCTCTGGTCTCAGTGCGCTCGACGATATCGGCGGGCTCTGGCGCAGGACCACCGGGCGGGGGCGACACGGGCGCGGCGCCCGCCAGCTCCCGCTGCTGCTGCTGATTGAGATACGTCACCTGCAGGACGAGGTCGGCATCGGCGCCGAGCCTGTCGCGGAGCTGCTGACCGGTGAGCGTTTCGCCATCCACCGTGACCACGCCGTCCACGACCTGAATCATGCGCACGAGGCTTCCACTTTCACGAGGCACGAGCGCCACGCCCTGCTGCAAAGCGACAACGTCGTACCTCTCGCGCAGCTGCGTGCTCAGATTCGACTGAGTGTCCGTGGCTTGTCCGTGCCCGACGTTCTGAAGGGAGAGGAGAAGAACGACGACCGTTACGCCGACTGTCCAGTGCTTCGTCATTGCCCTGTACCTCGAAAGCCCACGTATTCCACGTAGTACGCGCCGTAGCATCGCTCTAGAAACAGAGCGCTCCTGGATCACGAAACCTGACCTCGGAGCGTAGAAGCCGCTGCAGCATGTAGAGCGCCGCGATACCGACCAGCTCAATTCCCAACAGTGTCACTGCGCTCTGCGGCGTCGTCATGATGTCAGCAACTGTGGTGCCCGCACGCGCGGTGGCGAACCACCACTGCACAGCCGTCGTGACGCCGACGATGAGCGACACCGCCGAGTTGGTGACCATCGTCGCGGCTGCGGTCACGAGCCACCCTCCCGCGATGCCAAAAACGCCGTATGCGGCGGCGCCCGCCAGGACCACGATCAGAATGGACGCCGCCAGGCTTCCAATGGCCATCGCCCGTCGGCGGCGCGCGCGTGCGAGCCACGCCGCGCTGGCGGCTCGCTGAGCGAAATCGGCAGAGGGATCGACCGCCGACAACGCCGCAAATACCTGCGCAAACGCCGCGTCGGCGGTGTCATCCAGGTCGTGCTCCTCGCTCGACAGCCAGTGCTCGGTGTGCGTTCGCCAGCGGCCCATGGTGCCTCTTGCCTCCTTTACGGACATCGTCGCTTTCGGGTTTCAAGCCGGCCAATCAGGGTTTCCAGCCCGCAGCGGCCAGGATTGCCGCAAGCTCCTTTCGCCCTCGGTGCAAATAGGTCTTGACCGTCCCCTCGGGGAGCCGAAGGGTCTCGGCAATTTCCTCCACCGTAAGGCCCTGCTGGTACCTGAGGACGATGGCTTCGCGGTGCTCGGTGCGGATGCACTGCAGCGCCTTGGCCAGAGCCGCAGCCAGCGCTTTGCGTTCCACATCCACGTGCGGCGAAGACGCCGCATCGTCTGCGGGTGGGCCTGGATAGCCGCCCGCCTGGAGCTCGTCCAGCGAAGAGGTGGCGACACGCTTGCGGCGGAAGTGATCCACCGCGATGTTATGAAGGATCTGGAAGAACCAGGCTGAAAAGCGCCGCTCGGGATCGTAGGTCTTCAGGCGCGCGAATGCCCTGACGAACGCGTCCTGGGCAAGATCCTCGGCAAGCGTGCGATCGTTGACGAGCCGTGCGGCCATGTTGACTGCCGCCGAGGCGTACCTCGAAACTAGCGTCCGATACGCCTCCTGCGATCCGGCGAGCGCCTGACGAGCCAGTTCGCCGTCGCTTGTGGGCACGGATGATTATGGATACGGAACGAGGCACGGAGGGGTTTCAACCGTGCCCTGTCGTTCACCCTTCTCGGTTCTGGCTTCTCTGTTCGTGTTCACGTTCGGTTCTGGGTTGGCTAGTCCGCCTGAAGGCGGACACTACGTACGCCGCCCCGGCGACATGTTCCTGCGACGTACGTAGTGTCCGGCTTTAGCCGGACCGGTACGTTCAGAAATCCAGCTTGACTTCGAGCTGAACGATTCTCGGATTTGTGTTGACGTCCGTGATCTGGCCGAATGTCGTGCTGTTGATGTCGTAATCAGCGACCCAGAAGTTCACGGTGTTGAAGAGATTGAGAATGTCGGCGCGCAGCTGCAGGCCTGCCCGGCGCCAGAGCCGCACGCGCTTGGCGAGCGCCAGGTCGACGACAAACTGCGACGGACCATCGAACGCGAGAATGTCGAGGTTTCCCACTTCCCCCGCCATGGGGTTGAAGAACGCCTGCCCCGCGAACGACGCCGCGTTCGTCAGGGTGTCGGCGCCGACAGCCCGGCCGGAGCTCGGATCGATGAGCGCAGGATCGATCCAGTAGATATTGCCGTTGGCCTCGTACACTCCCAGTCGCTTCCTGATGTCATCCGCACTGAGCGTGCTCCGCGCGGTCTGATTGCCCGACCGCGGCGCGCGGTTGAACGTCCCTCGCCTGGCCACAATCGAGAAGGGCGATCCGCTCTGCCAGTGGACGATCGTGCTCGCTTGCCATCCACCGGCGAGCGTGTCCGACAGGCCGCCTCGATTCATCCATCGCTTGCCGACGCCGAACGGGAGCTCGGCGATGACGTTCGCGTTGATCACGTGCGTCACGTGAAACGGCGTGCGACCTTCGTTCAACTCGGGACGCGCGTTGTCGAGGAAGGGCTCGAAGCGAACCTGCGACGTGCCGGCAGAATTCGAGCGCGAATCGGCGAGCGTGTAGTTGACTTGCCCCATCACCCCGCCTCGAAGCTGACGCCGCAGCTCGAGTTGCAGTGCGTGGTAGTCGGTGAATCCGCCATTGTGAATCAGATCGGCAACATAGATGCCCGGGTTGGCGAGGAATATCTGACGGGCCATCGCACCGATCGTCGGCCCGGCGCTCGTCGCATACAGGTCTGCGAGCCCAGCCACTTGACCAGTCTGAATCAGGCCTCGCACCGTGGCGTTCGTCAGGAAGCCGCCACCGAATGTTGGAATCACCGTGAGCGGCTGGCTGCCGCCGATCGCCGGATTGAAGGCCGGATCGAAGACGCCCGTCGCCTGCAGCGCGAGAAATCCATTGTTGCGCGCGCGCAGAAAGTCCTGACCGAACGCGCCGTGCGGGTTGGTCTGGTTGAAGTCGATGCCGCGCCACAGCCCGCGGCCGAACGTGCCGACGTACCGCGCTTCGCCCGCCAGGTACCATGGCAGCTCGCGCATCACGCCGACGCTCATCTGATGAACGTGCGGCTGCCTGATGTCGGGATCGATGGCGAACGCCGCAGCGATCGGCGAAATGTCCAACTGATCCGCGTACGTGCGTTCGCTCGTGAACGCCGGCGCCGGGACGACAGGGAGACCCGCTGCGACGGTGGTGTACACGTTCGGAAGAAACGCGTCGGCCTCGAGGCCGAAATTGGCGGTTGCCGCGTTGATCCCGACCGTCATCGTCTCTTCGTTGACGAACGTCAGCGAATAGCCTCCACGAACGGCTGTGCGGCCATCCTTGAATGGATCCCAGGCGAACCCGAACGTCGGCGCGAAGTTGTTCAGGTCTCTCTTGTAGAAGCCGCCATTGACGAACGCCACTCGCCCGTTTGGATCGAGGAGCGCGTCGCGCACGGCGCGGCCGTCGAGCCGGGGCAGCAGCGCGAGGTTGTCGTCTTCGCGGAGCGGACTGTAGTACTCCCACTTCAAGCCGGCGCGCACGGTGAGATTTGGTTTCCAGCGCCAGTTGTCCTGCAGGAAAATCGACGTATTGTTCAGGCTGTAGTTGGTGTCGGTCGGGATCCCGGCCACGAAGCCGGTTGTCCGGTCGAGGACCCGAAACGTCTGGCCGACGGAGGACACCGTTCCCGAAAGGAACGCGAGCCATCCATTCGCCGAGAACAGATCGGCAGCGCTGATACCGCCTGGGAACTGCGCAGCGGTGAGTTGCACGCGGGCCGGCGCGGCTGCGCTGAACCCGAAGCCCACCTCCGGAAAGCGGCCGGCAAAGTCGTACGGATTGATGCGAATTTGCTGCAACTTACCGCCGAATTGCAGCTCGTGGTTGCCGCGTAGCCATGACCCCGTGTCGTTGTACTGGAACAAGCGGCTGTCGCGCCCCTGCGGCTGAAAGCTCGCGATGCGATCGGTGATCAACGGAAGCGCGAAAATCGCGTCGCCAAAATCCTCGCGGCTCTCGAACGCCCCTGGCGCAAGATTGCCTCCGCCGCGAACTTCATTTATGAACGTCGCCCTGCTCCACCGCCACGCGCCGACGTAGCGGTGAACCGTTGAGTCGGTGAACACGACCGGACGTTCGTGGATGCCGTCGAGATCGCTTCGATCGTCCGTCTCGGTGAACCAGGCGTAGTTGGCTTCGAAATGGTGCCCGGGCGTGGCCTCGAAGTCGAACCGGACACCCCATTGGTGCCGGTCGTTCAAGTTCTCCTGCAGAAAGCGGTACCCCGCCGTGTTGAGTCGTCTGCCCCCGGCGGAATCGCCCACATCGAAGTTGTTGACGTTCGATGCCGTCGGCACCCTGCCAAGGATGTCGCGCCGCACCACCGGGTCGGGCGGCAGCCCGGAGAACTGCAGCACGTTCACCGCGCGCACCTGCCCGTCGTTTCCCACGTAGCGAAACATCCCTTGCACGAGGTCGTCATACGCGGGAATGACGTTGTTCTGCGTCGCCTCCGTCCGCAGCCGGTATCCTTCGTAGTACCCGAAGAAGAACAGGCGGTTCCGCACGACCGGCCCGCCCAGCTTGCCGCCGAACTGGTTTTGACTGAGCTTCGGCACAGGCAGGCCGCTGCGTTCGTTGAAAAACGAGTTCGACGCGCGCCTGTTGGTACGGTTGAACCCGAAGACATCGCCCTGGAAACGATTGGTGCCGGACGGCGTCACCAGGTGGACTGCGGTGGCGCCGCCTGCAGCATCGGCGCCCGGCACGGCCGTGGTGATCGTCATCTCGCTCACCGTGGCGGCCGTCGGCCGGTTCGGAGAGAAGTTCAGGGCATTGGTTCGGATGAAGTTGTCCTGGATGTTGATGCCGTCGAGCGTGAGCTGCGTCCAGGTTGGACGGCCGCCGTTGATGGCCGTTTCAGTGCGATTGACGATGCCCGGCACGCCTGCCTGGAGCTTGATCAGCTCGATGGGGTTGCGGCCGGTCAGCGGCAGATCGACGATTTGACGCTGGATGACCGTTTGCGTCACTTCAGGCGTGGTGGTCTGCACCAGGGCGCCGCCGGCGCTGACGCTGAGCGTCTCGGTGAGCGCGCCCACTTCCAACCGAACCGTCAACGAGCGTTCGGCGCCCACGTTGATTTCGACCTGCGTGAACTCGGCGGTCCTGAACCCTGAGAGGCTCGCCGTCACCGTGTAGGACCCTGGCTGCACTTGAGGAAACAGGAACGCGCCCGATTCGTTCGTAGTGGTCTGCGTCTGCTGTCCGGTGAGCTCGTTCGTCAGCGTGATAGTGACGGCCGGAACCACGCCACCGCTCGTATCGAACACCGTGCCTGCGAGCCGGCCGAAAGACGCTTGCGCCGCAACGCCGACCGAGCACAGCATCGCGCTCGCGACAACGGTCGTCAGGATCCTGAAACACCGCATGAGCTGGTCCCCCGCATGTGGGCGTATTCTCGCGCGACTGTGCTCGTCGCGCCACCCAACCTTTATCGGCGCGACGACTCTGGTCCGCGGCGCGCGAGCGTCAGCGCAGTCCCTCCGATGACCAACATTGCTGAAACCACCAGGCGCACCGAGATCGGCTCCGTCAGGAAGACGACGCCGCCGGCGGCTGCAATGACCGGAACCGACAACTGCAACACCGCCGCGCGCGTGGCCGTAAGGCCGCGCAGCGCCGCGTACCACGACACGTAGCCGAGGCCCGACGCCACAGCGCCAGACGCCGTCGCGAAGAGCATTCCCCGAGGCTCGACGTGAAACTGCGGCAGCGTCAGCAGGCTGACGATGAGCACCATCGGCACTGCGCGCGCGAAGTTGGTGGTGGTTTGCGCCAGCGGATTGGCCAGGCCTCGTCCGCGCAGCGAATAGATGCCCCACGACAGGCCCGCGATCACCATGAGCGTCGCCGCCAGCAGCGGGGGCGCTGCCAGTCCCGGAAGCACGAGATACACGAGGCCGAGCAGCGCGGCCGTGACGCCAAGCCACTGCGTGGTCCGCAGCCGCTCGCCCGACCACGCCGCGGCCGCCAGCATCGTGATCTGCACCGCTCCAAACAGGATCAGCGCCCCGGTGCCGGTGGTCAGCTGCGTGTAGGCGAACGAGAACGGCACCGCATACAGAAACAGCATGCCGGCCGACGTCCACGACCTTGGTGTGTCACGGTCGCCGCCGCCGGTCCAGAACATCACCATCAGCAGCATCACGGCGCCGGAGACGATCCGAATCGACGAGAAGCTGGCCGGATCGATCGAGCCGTCGCGGAGCGCGACGCGACAGAGGACGGAATTGGCGGCAAAGGCCGTGAGGGCCAGCGTGGCGTACGCGGCGGTTTCTGTCGCGCCGTGGAGGTGTTCCTTCGCGATTGAGCGTGCGGCCGTCGAGGTCAATTGAGTCGCTCAATCATGGCGCGGCCGACGGAGCGGGCGTCGCGAGCGCCACTAATGCTCGCGCTTGTCCGCCCGCTTGTCGGTCAGCCAACTTTGGCTGACCTCTCCGAGATCGATGTCTGAGGATCTAGACGAGCGCGCGAGCAGGCGCTTGATCGCTACCCCCGCCGCTATCAAGCCGACGACGACAACCCCAATCCAGATACCCATCTCCGAAGGGTACCCGATAAAGATCAGTTGCGTGGGGTTGAAGCGTCATCGACGACGGTGAAACGTGGGCGTAGACTCTAGCGGGACAACAAAATGATTCATTTCGCACTGTTTGTGGCTGCGTTGAGCACGGCGAGCGTCCAACTCGCCCCGCCCCGATGCGAGGTGGAGCCTGGCCGAAGAGCGGAACGGATACAAGGTGACGTCCTCAGGGGCGCTGCGTTTCGTGCGACAACGTCCGGTGGATGGATTCTTCGCCTTGTTCCGGCAGAGGAAGGGTGGCTCCTTCAGGTCACCCAGAACGGTCGGGAAATGGAGGACCTGTCGCGCCTCACGCCGCCCTGGCACTTTGTGCCGAATCCGCGCGAGATCAACGGGTGGCACTTTCGCAACGCGGACAACACAAACGCGAACGACGGCAGTGTCAACGCCCCTCGAGAACTCCGCGACTTCATCTTTTCACCTGAATTGGGGCGCGGCATCGAGTACAACGGCAGTGCGACGACATCGGAGGACGTCGAGAAAGTCGAGTCGTTCGGGCGAGGTTGGCTGCGTTTGGACGAGTTCCGGCTGACGCCGCCCCGACGAGGCGAGCGGGCGTCGTTCGAGTGGCTGAAGTTCACCGCCTGTCTGACATGGCCTGAGCAACCAGAACGATAGGCACAGAGTTAACCAGCCAAGGGGCCGTGCCCCTTGATATCCCCGGCCACGCCCCCCGGCTGGTTGGCCAGCATCTCTTGGCGCGCTCCGCGCGCCTAAGACCGCTTTACGGCTCGACGTATAAGCACGCCAACGGGTACAAAATCCTCGTAAGGAGCCGTATAGCGGTCCAAGAAGATGGGGAACATCGGGTTCATCTTCATTCTCGTTTCGGCTCTGGCCCTGTCGCTCGGCTTTCCGTCGACAGCACAGGACTGGGAGCGGGCGAATGCGGAAACGGTTCGACTCAAGCCCGCGGCATTCTCTGCTTTGCCCGTCGCAATTCGCCAGGAACTTGAACGTCGCGGCTGCGAAGTCCCTCAGACCTTCTCAAACAAGGCTGCTCACAACGTCATCCGTGGGCGGTTCACGTCGGCCACGCAAAAGGACGTCGCTGTTCTCTGTTCGAAGCAGCGGGTGTCAACTGTTCTGGTCGCTGGCTGCAACTGCAAGGGGCTGACTAATCTCCGTGTCACCGCGAATATCGTGACGAGTGGCATCGCGCCCATGCGTTCATCGTGAGGTCCCTTGGCTGAATTCGTCACATTTCTGCTGGCACCTATCGGATATGCGGGACTGGCCGTCGCCGCAGTCACTGCCGCGAGGGGGCATGTCCCGCGAGCGTTGTGGCGTGCCGTCGCTGTCGTCATCCTGAGTCACGTCGCCCTGGTATGGGCTGTGCGATACGGGTGGCGGTTGAGTGAGGCCACCCGCGACGGCTACGCAGGGTTCGTGCTGTTTCATGGTGCCCTTCTGGCGATTGTTGCGTCCGCCTTTCTCCGGGACGGTCTTGCCCGGCCGCTCATCATTGGGGCGTTCGCGATTGTCACGGTCGGGGCGCTTGGCGCGGTGTTTCTCGAGGAAGTCGTGGCCGTCTACCGGATCCCCGTAGTGCTGTGCGCGATCCTGGGTGGCGGTGGGTTGATCCGCGCATATTTGGTGCAACACCGTCGCGGTTCCGTCAGGTCCTGACGGCGTGCACCTCCGAGCCAGCCGGGAGGATCCTTCACGGGCCACCCGGGCGAATAGCAAAGCCGCGCGATAGTGACCGCCGAATTCATGCGACACGCGGCTCTCTCGGGCGCCGACCTGAACCGCCTCAGGGCCAAGGCCGAGAAACACGCCGAGGAGTTCGCCAAGACGATTCATGAACCGCACGCAGAAGTGTGGTCAAGGGAGATGCGTCAATGGAAGGTTCGTTCCATCCTTCGCGTAGTGCCACGAGCAGGGTGCTCCAAGACGAAATCGATATTCGGTAACGGATGTGTGTCGAGGTGGGGAACGAGCGAACCCAGCCGTCATACAGAGGCGGGCGGGCAGCGGCTCGCTAAGCGCATCAGGCGCGTGCTGTTAGGCGCTCCCTGAGGCGAGTTTACCCTCGATGGCAGACCTGTTGCCCGATGCGCCAGCAGCCATCTCCAGTTACCCGTGACCGCGTATCCGAACGCTCGCCGTAGTTGATGTGCGTTCGACACACGAGCTGCAGTTGCGAAGAAGCACGATTCTGATTGTCGCTTTCGTCATGATCGTTCCCGGCTGCGCTGCTCGATCGCGTACGTCCACCACGATCCTTGACGTCCGTGAGGGGTTGGCCTCGTACTACGGACCTGGATTCGACGGCAAGACCACGGCCAGCGGCGCGCGCTTCGACATGCGCGCCATGGTGGCCGCACATCCCACCTACCCGTTCGGAACGATGGTGCGTGTCACAAATCTCACGAACGGCCGGGCTGTCCACGTGCGGATTCTCGATCGAGGGCCGGCGAGGGGTCCTCAATCCGACGGCGTTCTCATCGATCTGTCCTATGGCGCGGCACAGGCGCTTGGCTTTATCCGGGACGGCCGTACGCGCGTTCGGCTTGAGGTACTGCACTGGGGCAATTGATCGCACCTCGCCACGGAGTTGGGGGAGAGCACCTTCGGTTCGAGTTAGACGGCGATAATGATGAGGATCAGCACCAGCAGGCCGATGATGATAGCGGTCGTCGAGATCGTGACGTTCGATTGGCCCCCTACGAGCGCGTCGTTGACCATCCGCGCGTCAGCCGCGATGACACTCAGCTCGACGTTGTCGAGCGTCGCGACCGCCGCTTCCGCACGCTTCAGGTCAAGACCGACTTCTCCCGCCAGCTTGCGCACCTGCTCGATTTCCAGCACGCGCAGTATTGCCTCACGATCGTCAGCTGTTTGGTGGACGTGGTCGGCAACCACTTGATCGAGTGTCGCTTGGTCCACAACATGCCTTTGCTGGGCCGAGACTGGCAGCCATACGACCAGAGCGAACAGCAGGGCGATCAAGAATGTCCGGATTCGTTCCATGGCCACCTCCGTAGTGGGTCGGCCCGTGCATGGGCCGCATGAAAGAGACCGCTTGGTCTGAACGCGTCGCACTCTGTATCGGTCAGGTAGCGAAGGAGCTACATCACCGATGGGGATCCTCATTGCAGCGGGCGTGGCGGCCCTGGGCTGGGTCGGCTATCGGGCGATCGCGGCCCGCCGCGTTGCCCAGGAAACGGACCGTCTGGCAGAGATCCTTCGACTTGGCCCTGACAGCCGCGTGGCCGACGTCGGAGCCGGCAACGGCGCGTTCACCCGACAGTTCGCCTCGCGCGTCGTACCGTCGGGGCATGTCTTTGCCACTGAAATCGACGCTGCCGCCGTGGACGCGCTGCGGACGAGCGTGGCGCGTGCGGGACTCAAGAATGTCACCGTAATCCAGGCCGAACCGGACGCAACCGGCTTGCCCGTTGGTTGCTGTAACGCCGCGTTTCTGCGCGGTGTCTACCACCACGTCACCCTACCCGTCGAAACGAATCTCACCCTCGTGGAGGCGCTGCGGCCGCAAGGACGATTGGCGATCATCGACTTTGAGCCATCCTGGCTGCTCTCCGTCTTTATTCCGGTTCGCGATGTGCCCAGCAACCGTGGCGGTCACGGCGTCCCACCGGCGGTCGTCATCACCGAACTGGAACGTGTCGGTCTGACGTTGATTGACCGGCACAACAACTGGCCCGGTGGACAGTACTGCCTCGTCTTCCAGAGGGGTGTGTAGGACCTGCTCCTCGACGATGAACGGTCGGCAGGCGCAGGGGAAGGCCCCGAAGAATCGCTAAATGACTGAATCCGAGGAGGCTCACACTCCTACTGTCGGATAGCGCGTTCGATCCGGTTGAGTATTTCGGCGGGCAGGTCGAGGAAGTTCACCACGTATCCGCAGCCATCCAGAATGCTTGAAACTTCGGCGTCAACGTAGATCCAGCCGTCCTCGGGAAGCGCGATCTCCAGCTGCATCCGCAGGCCGACTTGTTCCGGTTCGTGCGACTCGATCAGGCAGCCGGCCGGCGTGAGGTTGCTGATGCGAGTGGGCGTACGGTTGACACTGCAACGATATCCGGACAACGGACCAACCAGGGCGGTAGAGCGGCGCCGATCGCCCGTCCGCATGCGCGGCGTGGCTTCTCCGTCAGCGGCAAAACAACTGGGAAAATGGAGCATGCGGTGTGGGATCTCAAGATCCGAGCCATATCGCAACCCGCCATAGGTTCCTGAAAACGCGCGCTTGGAAGGCGGCGGCTGACGGGGTGTGTCGGATCCCCGACCGTGATGCCGGCGTGTCGGATCACTCGAATCGTGAGGAGGCTAATCGTGGCCGAAACCGCAACGACGCACAACGCGCGGCATCAGCGCGCGCGGGTTCTCGACGTCTTTCCGCGAGTGTGTCTGCCGGAAATCACAGAACGGGCCGGAATCCTCAAGATGTTCGGCCCGCTTTTTATTGGTACCTTAGTTGGCGTTGGCTGCCGGGTGATGGTCGTCGGACCGCGTTTGGGCACACTGCGTCGTCTCAGGGGCAATTTCAGGGACAGCTCGGCCGTGGCGCGCCTGTCAGTTTATGTCAAATATTGACAATATCCGCTATGACGGCTAGCCTCGACATGAGGGCTGATTCCGATGAATGTCTCGCTCACACCCGAGCTCGAACGACTCGTGAACGAAAAGGTTGAGAGCGGCCTGTACCAGACCGCGAGCGAAGTCGTCCGAGAGGCGCTGCGACTCCTGAAGGAACGCGATCAAGCGCGTGAGCAGCTGCGTGCCGACGTCCAGGCAGGCTTTGCCCAGTTGGCTCGGGGTGAAGGTCGGAACTACGACAAGACCTCAGGTCGGCAACTCGCCGAGCGGATCAAGTCGCGTGGTCGTGCGGCTCGAGTCAAGAAGTCCTAGATGCCCTATCGGTTGTCCCCTCTGGCCGAGCGGGACGTCGAAGAGATCTGGTCCTACGTCGCCGAGGACGCCAGCCCCGCAACCGCCGACTGACTCACTGACGCCATCATCGACCGATTCGAACTGTTGGCCGACCAGCCTCGAATGGGTCGCCTCCGGCCGGAGTTTGGGCCGGTGGTTCGGTCATTCGCCGTCGAAAATCACGTCATCTACTACCGACACGACGGGGACGTCCTGATCGCCAGAGTTCTCCACGGCCGGCGCGATCAGGCCGCCGCGTGGTCCGAGTGATCACGAATCGTGGACGCAGCTACAGCCGAAGGGGTTTCGATGAGAGCCGACAAGTGCGGCCGGCTGCGGGCCGCCGACCGGGGTAGTCGAGGAAGAAGCCTGCGAAGGGAGGGCACCAGTCCTCGAGGAGACGCACGCGACGCGCGCGGAGCCCGATCCGGCAGACACCGACCAGCAGACCGTGCTCTTCTGGTACCCCGTCGTCACCGCGAGCGCCAATCCCTACATCCGCTCAGCCGTCAAGATTGAAGTGGGGGCCAGGTCGGCCCTGGACCCCCACGTGTTGACCACCGTGAAGCCGTATGCCGCCGACGATGTGGCGGCCCTCGATCTGCAGGTGACCAGCATCACGACGGTGGAGCCGCAACGGACCTTCTGGGACAAAGTCGTGATTCTGCATGGGCTGCGCTCGTGGCACGACCGGCGCGGGCAGCTGCGCCATGGCGGCCAACGCGTGTCGCGCCACTACTTCGATGTGTTCCGGATGCTCCAGTCACCGCTAGGCGAGCGGGCCATAGCGGATCGCACGCTTGGTTCCGACTGCGCACGCCACGCGAGGATGTTCTTCAACAGTCCAGACTTTGAGCTCGACCACGCGGTGGCCGGCAGATTCAGGTTGGTGCCACCTCCTGACATGCAGGTGCTACTCGAACGGGACTACGACGCGATGACCATGATGATCACTGGTGTGGTCCCGCCGTTCGCGGAGGTGATGAAGGCCATTGACGCCCTCGGGCGCCGACTCCACGCCGGTCGGTGACCTCACAACGGTGTCGACCTCGACTCGGACGTGCCATGCGCGACGACTACGATGGCGGCCGCCTGAAGACACTGAGGGTCTTCGCAACCGATGAGGATTGTGCCCGGTGGCTGAGCCCTCGCAGCACGGTATCGAGCACAAGGTCAAGCTCCTTGCCCACGTCCTCAGCCAGGAAGCGGAGAATGAAGTAGTCGTTCTCCTGGAGGAGCTGGTCTTTGCGTCGATCCCTCCGGTACGCGACTGGGTCCGCGAAGTGTTGGGCACCGTCCAGTTCGATCGCGACGCGCCCATCGGCGCACAGAAGATCGACTTCCATCCGGCTCTGACCGTCGAACGGAATCGGGAGCGCGACATTCAAACGAAATCGCCCTTTAGTTTCAGGGAGGGTCTCGAGCCGCCGGAAGAAGAACGCCTCCGTCGCACTCCGTGCTCGATCCACTCCGTCGGCGTCTTCCGGGAACGTGCGAGCCGCGTGAACGAACAGGCTCGCCAGCGGCGTGTCCACGCCATCTCGGACAAGTCGGCGGACGCTACCAGAGTAGTCACGCTTCCAGATTGGATCGGCGGGCAGCACGACATCGGAAGGCCAACCCGGAATCGCGCTGGCCGGGAGCATGACCGTGTAGCCCACGGCCTCATAGCCGCGACATCGGCGATCGAACATGCGCGCGAGCATCGGAACGTTGAGATCCGCGTAGTCATAGATCCGCACCTCGCGCTTGCTGTCGTACAGGCGGTGCAGGCGGCCGGCGTACTGCGCGATGGTGCCACGCCACGAGACCGGGAGCGTCAGGAACAGCGTGTCCAACCGTGGGTCGTCGAAGCCCTCGCCGACGTATTTGCCTGTCGCCAGGAGGACCCTGGCCTCGTCCCGCGGAATGGCAGCCAGTCGCTCGCTGAGGGCCTGTCGCTGCTTCCTGCCCATGCCCGCGCGCAGAACGATCAGGTGACGGACGCCCTGGGAGAGCTCGCGCTCCAGACGGTCGAGATGGTCGTGGCGCTCGGTCAGCACGAGCGGCGATCGACCCGCGTTCACCGACTCGAGGACGTCGGCGCAGATGCGCCGGTTGCGAGCGTCATCCTCAACCAGTTCTTGATACAGCGTCTGGAACTCCACTCGCTTGTCCGCGTCGGGAGTCCTGGCGGGGTGAAACGACGTTGGCTGAACGAGGGCGAAATGTTCAAACGGTCGGGATGCCGCTTGCACCCGCGCATTCACGCGGTGCCGGACCGGCCCGCACTGCATGAAGATGATCGGGTGGTGACCGTCCTTCCGCGCCACCGTCGCGGATAGCCCGAGCACGAACCGCGCCTTCGCCTGCCGCGCGACCCGCTCGAAACTGTGGGCCGACAGGTGGTGACACTCGTCCACGATCAGGTGGCCATAGTCGGCGACCCGATCGTCGACGACACCCTGCTTGACGAGGCTCTGGATAACCGCGACATCCAGTAACCCAGTGGGGGTGTTTCGCCCGCCTCCGATACGCCCAATTGACTTGGCGGGGATGCCCAGAAATGTCGATAGGCGATCGACCCATTGGTCGAGGAGCTGGCGCCGATGGACGAGCACGAGCGTACTGACGCCGCGCGTGGCGATCAGCCACGCACCCACGACCGTCTTGCCGAAGGCGGTGGTGGCGGCCAGCACGCCGGTGTCGTATGCGAGGATGGCGTCGGCGGCGACGCGTTGCTCAGGCCGCAGCTCTCCCTGAAAAGTCACGTCCAGAGGGCGACCGGCGCAGCGTTCGTCGCGAAAAGTAGGATGAATGCCGAGGCCTTTGAGCGTCTGGCTTATCTCGTCGAGGCTGCCCCTTGGCAGACTGATGTGATGGGGGTGATCTTCGGCGCAGGCGATGACGCGCGGCTTGTTGTAGGTCGACACTCGCATCGCCTGGGCCTTGTAGAACTCAGGATTCTGAAAAGCTGCCAGTCGGAGGAGGCGGTTCCGCATGCCAGGGTGTAGCCCTTCCTTGGCGACGTAGATCTGGTTCCCGAGGATCAGTTCCAACGTTGACGGGAGTTCGCCGGTGATCGGTGGATCCACGCGTCGACGAGATGGCGGCGCAGTCCAGGGCTCCTCCTCACCATCCTCTTGAGGCGGCAGACGAACACCGAGAATCCGTCCCCGACGCTCGGCGTCGTGAACGACGTGCTCAACGTGGGCTCGCCCCACCGTCGGGATGCTGGAGAGGAATGCCCATTGGTCAGTCCACGGCACGAAGCGTTCGTCCAGAAAGACGCTGTGACCGTGGTCGCGCGGTCCCTTCTGCAAGGGCAGGGCGATGAGGTTGCCGAATCCCCCCTGCGGCAACGTGTCCTGGTTTGGAAACAGCCGGTCGTATGAATCCAGACCGACGTCGGGTCGTCCTTCCATTGTTTCTGTAAGGAGGTGCGATCCGAGCCGCCGCGCCAGCGCTGCCGAGATGGCCTGCTCGAAGAAGATCCAGACATGACCACCGCGGCCGGACCGCGACCGCTCCAAGGCGGCGGGGAGATCGAGTCGCCGGCACACCTCAAGGAAGGCCGCGGCGTCGTCCTGCCAATTCGCTTTGTCGAAATCGACGGCTAGGAAACAGCACGATTCGTCTAGCAGCAGCGGATAGACGCCAGCGACAAACGGCTCGCGGTGTTCATCCTCTCCCGATAGGTGCCAGCGAATGACTTCATCAGTCACCGGCAAGAATCGGCGGTGTTGACAGTCAGCGCACTTGACCCGAGGCTTCTCGCAGATGCCGCGCACCCACTCGTTCGAGCAGGCCGGCGCGTATCCCGACTTGCCCGTCCTTCGGCTCTCGAAGCGCCGTGGGTAGACGTCCTCCCGTCCTCGAAACAGTGAACGAAAGAGTCGAATCTTCAGTTCGGCGGGAGACTGTTGGTTGACGATGCGTAGTGCTCCGTCCATTGAAGTCGGGCCGCTGCGCGGCGCTGTTCCGACCACTATGATCCACCCGAACGCGTGCCGGTGAAACGGTGCCTTGAGGCGTGACGGGTGACCGGCCGTTCTTGGCACGCGCGACGGCGGAATCCCACTGGCGTAAGGTGCGAGGCGTGTGCAAAGGATGCGGCTGCGCTATCCTGACGGAGAGATGCCTCGTATGAATCGTCGTCGTGACCGGACGGCTTCGTCCGTAGTGTCGGCGTCCCCATCGGTCGCCAGCCGCGAACGCCCCATGCCAAATCTCGACGCCGATGAGCGCGCGCTCCTCAGATCTGTCGAGCGCGGCGAGTGGACCACGGTCGCCAGACTCCCTGCGGCCAGGGCTCGTCATGCCCATGACGCGAAGGCGACGCTCCGCCGCCGCCGTCAATCGTAACTCCCGGAGAATGCCGTGAGAAGTCGGGGTCGCCGGGCGCCTTCTCGCGTACCCGCGGAAGACCCAGACTTCAACAGCGCCCTCGAGGCGATGACCGCGCCGGAGCTACGCGCGCTCGTGCGCGGCGTGTTGGACGAGGTCGCTCCCGACGCGCGAACGGCGATCGTCGACCAACTGATGGCCCGTGCGGTGAAGGGCCGCGCCGGGTGGAAACCCAGCAGTCCCTCGCAGCGAATAGTTGATAACGCGAGATCGTTCGCCGAAGCTGCCCGTGTCGTGGGATATGCCGACCCGGCCGACGTCAGCGAGCACCTACGTCTGGGCAGCAAGGCGTTCCTCGCCGGCGACCATGCCAGCGCCCGAGGCGTCTTCGAGGCGCTCCTGCCGCCGATTGCTGTCGTGGACATCGACCTGGGCCAGCACGAACTGGTCGACGAGGTCCTTGGGGTCGAAGCCAACACGTGCGTCGCGAAGTACGTCACCAGCGTGTTCACCACGACGCCGCTCGGCCAACGGGCCGACGCTCTGCTTAGACGCCATGCAGCAAGCGAACGGCGTCAGCTCGCTGCTGAATCCGATCAAAGAGATGGAGGACGTCTCAGCTGGGGCCCTGCCGGACCTCAGTACGTTCCTTCCGATGTGGGTGAAGCGCCTCGGACGCTTCCGGCAGTCGAAGGACGAATGGGAGAGCGAGCACGAACGCTGGCTTCGTGAGGCGGTCTTCCGTCTGGACGGCGTCAGCGGCCTCGAACGGATGGCCCGAACGACGCAGCGGCCACGGGCATGTCTGGCCTGGTGCGAGGCGCTCGTGGACGCCGGACGCTGGCCCGAAGCCTTCCGAGCGTACGACGCCGCGGCGACGCTGGTGGGCAAGTCACACTGGCGGGGCGAACTGCTCGATGGCGCTGCCCTGGCTGCTCAACAGCTCGGGCGGGCCGACGTACCGCGACGCCTGGAAGCCGCGTGGCGTGGTGCCCCCACGCTACCCCCGCCTGTTGCGATGGATCGCCTCGGACGGGCACACGGTCGCCACGGTGCGAGCAAAGGCGAAGAAGGCGCTGACTCGCTGTCCCAAGACCGCCGGACGGCAGGTCGGACTGCTTCGCGTGCTCGTGGGCGACCTACGGGCCGCGGCTGACGTGCTCTCGAAGGCCCCGGGGCTCGGCTGGTCGAGCGAGGACCATCCAGGTCATCTGGTGTTTCCGCTTTTCGCCGTCCTCCTGGCGAACGCGACCGCGAGAAAGGTCGGCGATGCTCTCCTCGCGGAACTCAAGTCCACGGGCCGGGATCTGCTGGCGGACATTCCCAATGAGGACGTCGCCGGAAAACCGAAACTGGCGACACCGTCGATTGTCGGGCTGGTTCAAGACGCGTGCCCCAGCATCACGATGACTGACGCGAATCGCGACCTCGCGATCACCGCCATGCGAGTTGCTGCGGAAAGACGTGTCGAGGGTATCCTCGGCAACTCCCGACGGCGGCATTACGGACACGCCGCCTTGCTGGTCGCGTCGTGCCTGGCATTCGCGCCGAAGGCTCGCGAGGCAGAGCTCTCGGTGTGGGTTGCGGATCTGCGCCAACAGTACGCACGGCGTTCCGCGTTCAGGCAGGAACTGACGCGCGCGTTCGTAAGTCTTGGAGTGTCCCTGCCGGTCTAGCGTCGTCGGGTCGCCCCAGACCCACCGTGGTGGGCACAATCGGAGGCACAGACCGGCGCGTCCGAGCGCGCGATGGAAAGTGCCGAGCCGTCGATTCGTGCCCGTTTTGACGGGCTTCACGCGACTGTGCCCAAAACTGTGCCCACTCGATTGTTGAAGACATGGCGATTTCCTCAGTATTTCGATGCAGGCGGATTCCGAAAAACCGTCGCCTCGCGAATCGTCTGATCGCGATCGCGCAACTGCCGCCTTCACGTATACTTACCGTCTGCGGTGAGGTGGCCGAGAGGCTGAAGGCGGCGGTTTGCTAAGGTCGCCCGAGATCACAGAACGGGCCTGAAATTCACGATTTCAGGCCCGTTTTTTATTGGCAGCTTGGTCGGCGTTGGCTGGCGATTGATGGTCCTCGGACTGGGTGTGGGCACACTGCCGGGCACACTGGAGCCGATGCCATTGTGTGCCTCGTGGGCACACGTCGAAGGTCGGAGTCGCGAGCCAGCACCTTGCCCGCTGCAGTGCGTCGCACTACAATTGCAGTGCACGCACTGGAGGATCCCTCTATGGACGATCAGATCACCGTCCGTCTGCCCACACCGTTGGGTCGCACGCTCAGGCGAACATCTCGCCGCCTGGGACGCCGGCCTTCGCACGTCGTCCGCATGGCACTCGAGGCGTTCCTTCAGGGAGCCCCGTCAGCCGACGGTAAACGAGCTGAACGGGTGGCGCACCTCATCGGCTCGTTGTCGTCGGGAATCCCCGACTTGGCGGAGCGACATCGTGAGTACGTTCTCGCGTCGTTGAAGCATGCGCGGTGAGCTGCTGCTCGATACCGGTGCACTGGTCTCGCTCCTCGATCGCAGCCAGA
>DATCJA010000131.1:0-25718 GCA_036507475.1 Vicinamibacterales bacterium | reverse complement strand
GCTCATAGGAGCCGGACCAAGGATGTAGGCCGGGTCCTTCCGCCTTCGCCAAGGCTACGGCGGACCGCCGAAGCTTTAGCGGAGGCAGATCCGCCCTACACGAAAACGTCAATTCGGGATCGCGTCCGGTTCTGCGAGGTGCGCCAGCGCGTGTACCGGCAACGTCAGCGTAAAGGCGCTGCCTCCTGTTTCGGGCGCCGCCAGGACCAGCGTGCCGCCGTGAAGCTCCGCGGTGCGCCGGGCGATCGGCAGCCCAAGGCCTCCGCCGCGCGCCTTCGTCGTGAAGAACGGCTCGAAGACACGCTCGCGAAGCTCCGGTGGAACACCAGGCCCGTTGTCGCGAATCTCCACTACACACTGCCGATCGTGCTGCGCGATCGTAACGGCGATGCGGCCGCGGCCGCTCATGGCCTGCGCCGCATTCAGCAGCAGGTTCAGCACCGTCGCCCGAATCATGTCGGCGTCCGCGGTCAGCGCGAGGTCAGGCCCTTCGACGGTGACTTCGAGCGATTCACCGGCCGGGTCGCGCCGCAGCTGTGAGATCGCCTCGAGCAGCAGCGGACGGAGCTCAAAGGTGCTCGGGCGGGGTGGGCGTGGCCGCGCGAACATCATCAGATCGTTGATGAGGTCGCCGAGCGAATCGATGCGCGCGACCACGTCGCGCATCACCGGCAGCTCGGCGTCGCCGGCCGGCCGCCGCGACATCAGCACCTGAATGGCGCCTTTGATGCCCGCCAACGGGTTGCGCACCTCGTGTGCAACGACGGCGGCCATCTGGCCGAGGCGCGCAAGAGCGGCCTGCTGGGCGAGACGATCCTCAGCGGCTTTGCGTGCCGTGATGTCGGCACGGATTGCGATGTATTGGTAAGGCTTTCTGTGAGAATCGAGGAACGGCACGATGGTCGTGTCGACCCAGTACAAGTTGCCATCTTTCGCGCGGTTACGGATCTCGCCGTGCCAGACGTGGCCCCTCGCGATCGTGTGCCACAGGCCACGCATGAATGCCTTCGAGTGATACGCGGAGTTGATGATGCGGTGGTCCTGGCCGATCAGTTCCTCGCGTGAGTATTTGGAGATCTCGCAGAACTTGTCGTTGGCGTACGTGATCCGGCCGGTCACGTCGGTTGTCGCGACGATGGCCGCGTGGTCCAGGGCCCGCTTGATGTCGGCCAGCTGCTGTACGTCGGAAAACCATCTGCGCTCGAGCCGTTTGGAATGCATCACGAGCGTCGCCGTCGCCACGAAGACGAGCGCCATGAGCGGGCGGTTCACGAAGATGACTGGCGGCGCCCCCGGACCCCACCCGACGATCGCGTCGATGATGAGTAGCGTCGTTGCGACGACGGCCGCGACAATCGAATATGCCTGCCAACTCGTCCAGAGGCCGACGAGAATGATCAGGACGTAGAGGATGCTTACGGCGTAGACGAGCGGCTGCTGCAGATCGACGATGAAGATGCCAATCGCAGCAACCAGGGCTCCGGCGTGGACCAGCGAGTTGTGCGACCGCTCGGTCGGTGTGATCGGGACCGAAGTGATTCTCGTCGGTATACTTGAGGTTGTGTCCACAGCAACCATTCTCATAGTTGACGACGAAACGCTGCTGCGGTGGTCGTTGCGCGAGCGGCTGACCAAGGAAGGCTACAACATCCTCGAGGCGGGCACCGGCGCAGAAGCCATGGCCCAGCTCACGCCTGATGTCGACCTCGTCCTGCTCGACTTCCGCCTTCCCGACGACGACGGCATCTCCCTCCTGCGCCGCATCAAGGAACAGACGCCGGAGACGCTCGTCATCCTCATGACCGCATTCTCAACGGTGGAGAATGCCGTCGAAGCGATGAGGCTCGGCGCGTTCCATTACGTCAACAAGCCCTTCAACCTCGATGAAGTGGCGCTCCTGGTCGAGAAGGCGCTCGAAACCAGTCAGCTGCGCCGGGAAGTGCGGACGCTGCGCACGAGTCAGGGACGCGAGTACGGCTTCGATGCCATCATCGGCGAATCGCCGGCGATGCAGCAGGTCAAGTCGCTCCTGGGCCGCATCGCCTCGAGCCGCGCCTCCACCGTCCTTCTCACCGGGGAGACCGGGACCGGCAAGGACCTGGCTGCCAAGGCGATTCATTTCAACAGCGATCGCGCGGCGCGGGCATTCGTGAACATCACCTGCTCGGCGCTGCCGGAACAGCTCCTCGAGAGCGAGCTGTTCGGGCACGAGCGTGGCGCGTTCACCGATGCGCGTCAGCAGAAGCGCGGGCTGTTCGAGACCGCAGACGCCGGCACCGTCTTCCTCGACGAGATCGGCGAGATGACCGCGGGACTGCAATCGAAGCTGCTGCGTTTCCTGGAAGAGAAGACCTTCAAGCGCGTCGGTGGCCTTGCAGATGTCCGCGTCGACGTCCGCGTGATCGCCGCGACGAACCGCAACCTGGAAGAGGAGGTCAAGACCGGCAAGTTCCGCGAGGATCTGTTCTATCGCCTCCAGGTGATGCCCGTGACGCTGCCGCCGCTGCGCGAACGGCGCGGCGACGCTCCCCTTCTGGCCGCGTACTACGTTGACAGGTTCAATCGCGAGTTCCGCAAACGTGTCCGCGGCCTGACGCCGGCGGCCGTGAAGGTGGTCGAGCAGTACCAGTGGCCCGGCAACGTCCGCGAGCTCCGAAACGCCATCGAACGGGCCATGCTCCTGATCGACCGCGAGTGGCTGGAACCGGACGATTTCACCGGGCTGACGCGGAGCGTCGCGCCGGCACAGTTCAAACTCCCCGCCGAGGGGGTCAACCTCGAGGAGATCGAGCGGCAGCTCCTCGTGCAGGCACTGGAGCGTGCGCGTGGCAATCAGACACACGCCGCCCAGCTGCTCGGCATCAACCGGGACCAGGTCCGTTACCGGATGGAGAAGTTCGGTCTGCAGGCAACACGCGGAACGTAGCTCGGCCCCGATCACGCGGGCGTCCTGACCAAGTCCGCGACCGGGACCGTTGATTCCGCCTGGCGCCAGACCTCACGGGTCGTCATCACCGGACGGGCAGCCGCTCGGACGACCCGCTCGGCCACGCTTCCGACCATCAGGTGCGACATGCCTGTTCGCCCGTGCGTCCCCATCACGATGACGTCGAATGCGTTGTCGGCCGCATAATCCACAATCGTTTGTGCGGGTGGACCGAAGATCACCTCGGTCGTGGCGTGCAGCTCGATGCGATCTGCGGTGGAGATCTGGTGTTTGAGGCGATCCCGTGCGTCCATGAGTCGCATGCTGCGAGCTTCGGGCGACTCGGTGACGAACACTTCGGATCCCATCCCCCCGTCGACTCCGATTTCCTCCAGCACGTGGAGCAGGTGGACCGAGGCGCCGAAACGGCCGGCGAGGAGTCTGGCACAACCGAGCGCCGCATCCGATGAGGCGCTGAAGTCGGTTGGTACCAGAATGCGGCGGAAGCCGGCGACTGACGGACGTGGTGCTGTGTGCACGGTGAGGACCGGGCACGGGGCGGTGCGCACCACCTTCTCGGCGACGCTTCCCATCAGCAGACGTGAAACGCCGCTGCGCCCGTGCGTTCCCATCACGATGAGGCCGATATTCGCCGTTCGGGCGTAGTGCGCGATGTGACCCGCCGGATCGGACCCCTCAACAAGGCGGACAACGTTATGTCGACGGCGATCGTCGGCGGACAGGCGATCGCGCAGTTCCCTGAGGACGGCCGGATCGCGGTCACGTGAACCGATTGCCGCATGTGGCGGTGGCGAGTGGGTGGCGGTCACGTGCAGCAAGTGCAGAGACGCGTCGAAGGCGTTCCCGAACAGTCGGGCGTACATGAGCGCCGCGTCGGACGGTGCGCTGAAATCTGTCGGAGCGAGTATGCGGCTGACCATGGCTTCCTCTCGTAGAAGGACGGTTCAGGTCGCTCTGAGCAGACCTTGTACCAACGTGTAGACGTGAGGCGGGCGCGTAAGACTCGGCGTGACGCCGGGCTCTTGCGCGCTCCCCGAGTGCGCGCATGAAATTGTCCGCGGCGGTGCGAAATGTTTCCCAGAGGCAAGGGCGCGCTCTCACCGGCACCGCCGGATATTCAGACCTGATTCGCACGCCGCGCGTCGGCACGGTTGTTGACCCACATCGACGGCATGAAGGCGTTGATCGCGTACAGCGTGGCGAGCGGGGCGTTCCTCGGGCTGTGCTGGTCGGCGACGGCGGGCGCGCAGTCGCAGCAGCCCCCACGGATTCTGATCGACTCGCTGGCGGGACGAGATTCGTTCGAGCTCTACTGCGCGGCGTGTCATGGAAGCGACGGGCGGGGACACGGGCCGGTCGCCGCTGCGCTGCGAACACCCCCGTCGGACCTCACGCTGGTGGCCCGACGTAACAACGGCGCGTTTCCGCGTGACGGAATCCGCGACTTCATCACCGGCACGGCACGTACCCTTCCGGCGCACGGGACGACAGAGATGCCGGTATGGGGTCCGATGTTTCGCGCGTTCGAGTCCGACACGAGGGTCCGCCAGCGGATCGGCAACCTCGTGGCGTACATCGAAGGGCTGCAGCAGCCGACGACGGCACAGGACGATCCGGGAAGTCAGTTGTTCCGCAGCCACTGCGCCAGCTGCCACGGAACGGACGCTCGCGGCAACGGCCCTCTTGCTGAGCACCTGCGGCATGTGCCGCCTGATCTGACCCAATTCACGAAGCGTAACGGCGGGACATTTCCAGGCGAGCTGGTCTATCGCATCATCGATGGCCGCGACGTGCCTGCCCACGGCGATCGGGACATGCCCGTATGGGGCGAAACGTTCAAGGCGGTGGCCGGATCCAACGCGGCAGCCGTGAAAGCACGCATCGACGCGGTCTTGCGCTATCTCCAAGGGATTCAGGAGCGCTCGCTCTAACCAGTCCAGGAAAATTTCCCGAAGTACGGGAAAGTTCCCAATGCGTGGGCATCGTGCCCGCAACAGATTCAGCCAATCACACACAGGAGCGAGGATCCGTCGCCCCAGATCGCGCAACGGGGTGGCACCGCTGTTGCCTCATGAGATGAGGAACGTCAATCACACCGAGGTATCGCCAATGCGACGAGTGGGACCACTGATCATCCTGGCAACGACGGCGCTCGTGTTCACGGGGTGCGCGACGATGAACGTCAGCTCACACGTGCAGAGGAGCGCCGACTTTGTGCAATACCGCACCTTCGAGTGGGGGCCGGCCGACGCGCTGCCGACCGGGGACCCGCGCCTGGATCGGGATCCGTTCTTCCAGGACCACGTGCAGGGCGCGGTTGAAAAGGGGCTCGCCGGGAAGGGATTCGCGAGAGTCTCCTCAGGCACGCCCGACCTGCTTATCCACTATCACGCCAACATCAGCCAACGCCTCGACATCAACCGGCTCGATCGCGAGCGCGGTTACTGCTACGACGACGACTGCCGCGTCAGGACGGTCGAGGCCGAAGCCGGGACGCTGGTGCTCGACGTCGTCGACGCTCGCACGAACCGGCTGGTCTGGCGCGGCTGGGCCCAGCACAGCGTGGAGGACATGCTCCACGACCGCGACCGGATGGAGGAAAAAATCAACGAGGCTGTCACTCGCATGCTGGAGCAGCTTCCACACGGTCCTGCACTTCAATCAGGCGCGCTCCCTGCGCACACAGGAGCACACTAATGCGTCCGCTTCGGCTCGCACCACTTTTCGGCGTCGCGCTTGCGACGCTGACGCTCACGGGCTGCGCCACGATGCGCGTGAACTCGTTCGTCGAGCGCGGAACCAACTTCACCGTGTACAAGACATACAGCTGGGCTCCTGCCGCTCAGTTGGCGACCGGAGATCCTCGTCTTGATAACAACGAATTCTTCCAGGAGCGAATCCAGTCCGCCGTCGAAAAGGGACTGGGGGCCAGAGGGCTCGAAAAGGCGGCGTCCGGCCAAATCGATTTCGTGCTCCATTACCACGCGAGCGTGACGCAGCGTGTCGACGCCGGAGGGATCGACGAAAAGTATGGCTACTGCGAGGACTGCACGCCGTCGGTCTTCGACGCAGGCACCCTGACGCTCGACGTCGTGGACGCCCGTACCAACCGGCTCGTGTGGAGGGGTTGGGCCGAAAGCACCTTCGACGGCGTGGTCGACAACCAGCAATGGCTGGAGCGTCAGATTGACGAGGCGGTAAACCAGATACTCCGGAGGTTTCCCGTCGGGGCGCGTCTGTAGCAAGCCGCTGATGGCGCAAGTGCATTGTGCAACCACGAAGAACACGGAGACCACGAATCCGAAAATCAAAGGTCTTTCGTGAGCTTCGTGACCTTCGTGGTTCGTGGTACGCTGTCGGCCTCACTGCTTGCTGACGAGGGAATGATGCACAGGGCCTTGATCTCACGTGTTGCCACCGGCTTTATGGCGGTGGCGCTTATCGGCATCGGCGCCCGATCGCTCGCGCAGGCGCAGCAGCCAGCCGTCGAGCGCAAGGTACTACTCCAGCAGGATGTAGCGATTCCCGGCTATCAGAACGTGCTCGTTGCCGTCACGATCCCCGCGGGGGGACGAGAAGGGCGCCATACGCATCCTGGAACGGCGCTCGTACACGTGCTGGAAGGCGCGTTGACGCTCGACCACGATGGCCGGCCGACGATGACGTACAAGGCTGGAGAAACGCTGTACGTGGAAGCCGGTAAGGTGCATGAAGGGATCAACAATGGGAACACGCCGGTGAAGGCAATTGCGAGTTTCGTGATCGAGAAAGGCAAGCCGCTGACGACGCAGACAAAGTGAATTTCGATTTCACCCAGCTCCTCTCGGGATTCATCGTCCTGCTGGTTTCGCTCACCGTGCACGAAGCGGCGCACGCCTGGTCCGCGGATCGGCTGGGCGATTCGACGGCCCGCCTGCTCGGTCGCCTTTCGCTCAACCCCGCCGTGCACATCGATCCAATCGGAACGATTCTCTTTCCGCTGATTGCGATGGCGACGAATCTGCCGCTCATCGGGTGGGCGAAGCCCGTCCCCGTGAACGCGGCCAGGCTCGGCCGCAACTGGCGGCAGAAGTTCATGGCGATTGCCGCAGCCGGGCCGGTCAGCAACTTGGTACTTGCCACGATGGCCGCGGTGATTCTTCGGCTCGTCGCGCCTGTGGACGTCAATCCCGATGGAACGGGTGTTTCCAGGCATCTCGCCGCGGGACTCTATCTGGCCGTCCGGCTGAACGTGTTGCTCGCCCTCTTCAACATGGTGCCTGTGCCGCCACTCGACGGAGGAAATGTTCTGGCGGGTCTGCTGACTGGACCGATGGCAAGAACGTTCAATCGGCTGCAGCCGTACGGATTTCTGATTCTGTACGGCCTGATGCTGACGGGGGTGCTATGGACGCTCATCTCCCCGCCGGAGGCGCTTCTGTTGTCGTGGCTTCTCTGAGGCGTGCCGTCAGAGCCCGTAACCCATATTCATCGCGGCGCGCGCTTCCCGTAACGTGGCGTTTGCCGTGCTGTTTGCCTCCGCGATGCCCTTGCTGAGCGTATCGCGAACGACGTTGGCTGCATCGCGTGCGAGCGCGGCACGACGAGCACGGATGGGCGCGAGCGTCTCGTTGAGCGCCTCGGTCACCACTTTCTTGAGCGATCCGCTGCCGCCGTCGCCGATGCGGATCGCGATGCTCTGCGGCGTCTCCCCGGTGCAGAGTGAGGCCAGCAGCAGAAGATTCGCGATTTCAGGGCGTTGGCCCGGGTCGTAGGTGATGTGCCGTTCCGTGTCGGTCTTGGCCTTTTTCACCAGGGCGGCCGTTTCATCTGCGCTGGCTCGCAACATGACGGCATTGTTGCGGCTCTTGCTCATCTTCTGAGATCCATCGAGGCCGAGGATCTTGGGTGCATTCGACAGTAGCGCCTCCGGTTCGGGAAATACCGGCGGACGCTCTCTGCAAAATCTCTGATTGAAGCGGCGTGCAATCTTGCGAGTGAGCTCGAGATGCGGGAGCTGGTCCCTGCCGACAGGAACGACGTTCCCTTTGCAGAACAGGATATCGGCGGCCTGGTGGACGGGATAGGTGTACATCGCTGCATTGACCGTCGTAAGGCCAGCCGCGTCGATCTCTTCTTTGACAGTCGGGTTGCGATCCAGCTCACCCATCCCAACAAGTGTCAGAAAAGGAATGAGGAGCTGATTGAGTGCGGGCACGTGACTGTGACAAAAAATGTGCGTGTGGCCGCTCATCGGGTTGAGTCCGGCGGCCAGATAGTCGAGCACGAGCTCCGTGACGTTGTCAGGGATGCTGTCAACCGAGTCGCGATCGGTCAGCACCTGGTAATCGGCGATGACAATGAAGGTGTCCAGTCCCAGCTCCTGCAACTCCACGCGGTTCTTGAGAGAGCCGAAGTAGTGACCGATGTGCAGCGGGCCGGTAGGGCGGTCGCCCGTCAAGACGCGGTACCGCTGCGGGTTCTCGAGGAAGTCCGCGCGTAGCGCTTGCGAACGGCGGACGGCCTCGTCGAACGTGCCGGCGCCGCTGGCGTTGATAATGTCACTCATCGACGAAATTTTAGGTTGGTCGGGACAGACCGCGAATTACTATCATAAGCACGTTGTGATTGAACACCCAGACTTCGAGTCTTCGCCCGACGCATATCACGTCAAGCTCGAGACGTTCGAGGGCCCGCTCGACCTGCTCCTTCATCTCATTCGGAAGAACGAGGTGGACATCTACGACATTCCAATCGCGCTCATCACGAGGCAGTACATCGAATACATCGACCTGATGCAGGAACTGAACCTCGACGTGGCGGGAGAGTTCCTGGTCATGGCGTCGACGCTGATTCACATCAAGTCGCGGATGCTCCTGCCGCGTCCGGATCCGACGCAAGACGATGCGGCGATCGAAGAAGACCCACGGGAGGCGCTCATACGGCGCCTGCTCGAGCACCAGAAGTTCAAAGCCGCTGCAGGATTGCTCCACGACCGCGAGACGCTGCGCGATGCGCAGTTCACGCGGGCGGACGCCAGTGTGGCCGAAGCCGCGGGCGACCCTTACGAGCCCGAGCTCGAAGTGGATCTCTTCAGCTTGCTGACGGCCTTCCGCGGCGTGCTCGAGCGCGCCAGCCGCCAGCCACGCATGGTGCTGCCGCCCGATCAGATTTCGATGGAGGACCGTATTCAGCAGCTGCTGTCGCGCCTGTCGGAGACGGACGCGTGCGGATTCGAGGATCTGTTTGCCGACGGGGACGGGTCGCGGTCGTTCGTGATCGTGACGTTCCTCGCGCTGCTCGAGATGATCCGGCTGAAGCTGGTGCGCATATTCCAGGCGGTCGGTCTCGGGGCGATCCGCGTGTACAAGCGCGCGCGTCCGGCTGACGCCCCGCACCCGATTGGTGATCCGCAGAACGCATAACCCGATATGCTCTTCGCGTCAACACGCCGCAGAGACACAGCGCGGCCACGGCGGCAATCAAATCATGTGGGCCGCGCTGTGTCTCCCAGAGACGCTGTGACACTAGTGCTACAAACCCCGAGAACCCGCGTGTGGACTTCTGTTCGAAAGAACAAGATTCTCGGGGTTTGTAGCACGGAGGCACAGAGAGGGTAGCTCTGTGGCCTGCTGAGGATATGTCAGAGGAGATTCAGATCACCGGAACGGTGTCGGCGGAGCTCAAGGCGATCGTCGAGGCGCTCATTTTCGCGTCACCCGAGCCGATTACCTCGAAGCTGCTGTTCAAGCTGCTGGCCGACGAGCCCAAAGAAGACATTACGGCGACGGTCAATGCGCTGCGAGCCGAGTACGACCAGCGCCCGGGGCTGCAGTTCGTCGAAGTGGCTGGCGGCTACCAGATTGTCACGCGGCCGGAGCTGCACGAGTGGGTGCGGCGGCTGTTTCACGAGCGATCGGCGCAGAAGCTCACCGTCCAGGCGCTCGAGACGCTGGCGGTGATCGCGTACAAACAGCCAATCACCGCGGTGGAGATCTCCGAAATCCGCGGCGTCAACACGTCTGGCGTGCTGTCGACGCTCCTCGAGCGGCATCTGATCAAGATCGTCGGCCGGAAGAACGTCGTCGGCCGCCCGTTCCTCTACGCGACAACTCGGGAATTCCTGATTCGATTCGGCCTGAAGGATCTCACCGACCTGCCGAAGATCGAGGACATGGCAGAGGCGCTCGGCTTCGATCCGCCGGCGGGACTCACGGAAATTGCGCCTCGCGAAGAGATGCTGCCGCTGGAGGACGACGATCACTCCACGCCGCCATCGTAGCGCGCAGGCTTTAGCCTGCGCGTGTGCCACGCGGGGGCCGAAGCCCCCGCGCTCCAGGTACGGCACGAAGCGCGTGCACTTCATCCGCGGTCAGTTCCCTCCACTGTCCCGGCTTCAGCCGGCGATCTTCAAGCGGACCGACGTGGGTTCGGCGCAGCATGCGTACCGGATGGCCCACAGCGTCGCACATCCGTCGCACCTGTCGATTCCGTCCTTCGCGAATCGTCAGCCGCAGCACGCCCTCCCGGCTGCGGCCAGGATTCAGCAATATGACGTCCGCCGGGAGAGTCCGCCGACCATCGAGCGGAATGCCCTTCCGCAGCCGTTCGAGCGCCTCGCTGTCAGGCATTCCCGAGACGCGTGCCTCGTAGGTCCGTTCGACGCCGTGTCGCGGATGCGTTAGCCGCGCCGCGAGGTCGCCGTCGTTGGTCAGCAGCAACAACCCCTCGGTGTCGTAGTCGAGTCGTCCCACCGGATAGACGTACCCGCGTACGCCGTGCAGCAAGTCGATCACTGTCGGCCGATGCTGCGGATCGGACCTGGTCGTGACATAACCCGCGGGTTTGTTCAGGAGAATGTAGCGAAGACGCTGGGGCGCTCTGATACGTCGGCCGTCGACCCGAATGTCATCGATCGACGGATCCGCCTTGGTGCCCATCGTTCGTACGGTTTCGCCATTGACCGTCACACGTCCTTCGGCGATGAGCTTTTCCGCCGCGCGACGGGAGGCGAGGCCGGCCTGCGAGAGAACTTTCTGAAGACGTTGCGGCATGGTCGTCGCGCAGGCTGAAGCCTGCGTTCTACGTACTGAATCATTGTCCGTCGTCGTCGCTGTATGGTGGTCCGTAGCGCGCACCCTTTAGGGTGCGCGTCCGATCGCCTGGCGCGTTCGCGTCAGCGACGAAGTATGTCCGCCCAGAACGCAATGACCTTCCAGCTCTCGGCGACGGCAGCGGACCTGTCGAGCTCTGCGTGGGTGATGATCTCGCTGAGCAGCACGCGCACGTCGACGCCTTTAGAGCGCAAGTAGTTTCCGAGAACGACCGATTCTGCAGCAGGGATCACCGTGTCTTCATCGCCGTGCAGCAAGAAGACCGGCGCAGCCGGCAGAGACGCGGCGCGCTCGGGCGAAGCCGCCGGGTCCGCCTGCATGCCGAGGTGGGGCACCAGGATCGGACCGAGCGCTTTGACGTTGCGGTCGTTCACGTACGTGAGATAGGTGGCGGAAGGCTCCGGGATCTGCTTCACCATGTCGCGCGCTTTCGCAAACGTGGCGTTTGCCTGTTTCATGTCGACCAGTGTCAATTGCGACGCCAGCAGGAACGTGCCGATGCCGCTGCGCAGCGGTGCGACCTGTTCGGGCGGAACCATGCGATCGGCGGCGGCATAGAGAATGACCGCGACCCCGTAGTCGTGGGGAGGGATCGTGGCAACTCCCGGTGCGCGCACGGCTTCGCCTGTCGCGAGATAGTGCAGCACGCGTCCGAGATCGCCGTGCCCGCCGAACGACACGACGTACGCCACCTGGTCGCGAATGGCGGGACGGCCCGCTGCCACGATCGACAGGCCGCCGGCAAAGCTGATCCCGATCATCCCGATTCGTCCGTCAGGCGCCAGCTCCGGCTGCGCCGCCATCCACGCAACGGCATCCTCGATGACGTCGGCGGATCGAGCGGTGATTTGGTATGCCATGAGATCGGGGAGCGCCATCGCCATGACGGCAACGCCGCTGCCCGCAAGATCTCGTGCGAGTGCGGTGAGACGAGGCTCGGCGATTCCCATCGAATGCACCCCAGGGACAAGCAGCACCGAACGGTGCACCCTTCCTTCGGGGCGGTAGAACTGCGCCTCCACGTCGCCTTGCCTGGTGGCGACCATGTGCCGCGGCGACACCGTCACCGGCCGTGCGCTGGCATCGGCGACGGCTTCAACCCGGCCACCGACGTTTCCCACGCGCACGAAGAGCGATGCCGCACGAGCGTATGGCGCTGCGATGTACGCGATCACGGCGACCAGAATGGCGACGACGAGGAGCGTGAACACACGAGCGAGACGCATCGAAGTCGGATGTTACACTGAAGAACGATCCGAGCGATCCGAACGATTCATGCGAAAGTTGATCATCGCCATCGACGGACCTTCTGGTGCCGGCAAGGGCACCATCTCGCGAACCTTGTCGCAGCATCTCGGCTATCGACACATCGATACCGGCGCCATGTACCGCGCGATCGGTTGGAAGGCGAAAACGGAAGGCGTCTCGCTTGACGACGAGCGTGGCGTTGCGGCGCTCGCGCGACGGGTTGACATTGTCGTCGAGGGCGGTGTCGTGTCGATCGACGGTCACGATGTGACGCGCGAGATTCGCACTCCAGAGATGGACAAGGCGGCGGCGGCGGTGGCACGCCTCCCGCACGTGCGTGAGGTGCTCGTCGAACGTCAGCGCAGGGAAGGAGAGGGCGGCGGGGTGGTGATGGAAGGGCGCGACATCGGCACGGTCGTGTTTCCCGGAGCCGACGTGAAGATCTATCTGGATGCATCTCCCGAGGAGCGTGCGCGGCGGCGGGCCAACGACCCGGCCCATACGGGAGGTCAGACAGGGCAGGCGGCGGTCGCTGAGGCGATTCAGGCGCGGGACAGGTCGGATACGACGCGCGCGGCGTCGCCGCTCACCATCGCACCAGACGCGGTCCAGATCGACACCACCCGCATGTCTATTCCCGCCGTCGTCGACCGGGTGCTGGCGCTCGTGCGGGAGAAGTCGAGCGCGTGAGCCGCTTTTCTTCGTATGCCTTCGAAGGTGTGATCCCGAGCGAGACCAGCTCCACGATGGTTGCGATCCGTGCGGCTCGCGTCTGCTCCCGCTTTGCGTCCCGCAGCCAGTAAAGGAACTGCTTCTGCTGGCTGCGCGTGAACGCCGACCAGTTCTTCCTGGCTCCTGCGTTGGCAATCAGGGCCTTGTGCAGCTCTGGCGGGATCTCGAGCGCCTCGACTCCGGACAGTGTGTCCCACGCGCCCGTCTCCTTGGCGCGCGCCACAGCAGCCTCTCCTGCGGCCCTCATCAGACCGCCCGCGCGAAGCCGCTCCACTCGTTGCTTGTTCGATTGTGACCAGGCGCTCTTCGCCTTGCGCGGCGTGAAGAGCTGCATGTAGAAACGCTCGTCGACCGGATACATGATGCTGTCAACCCAGCCGAAGCACAGCGCCTCTTCAACGGCGTCGTTGTAGCTGACGGTCGGAAGACCTGAAAGTTTCTTCGCAAAGACGAGCCAGACGCCCGACGACTTGGCATGGTGGGCCTGCAGCCACGTACGCCAGACCGTTCGAGACTTCGCCCGGACTTTGCGATGGTCAGCCGAAGCAGGGTTACCGATCGTTGTAATCCTCGGACGAGGCCGGGTCGAGCTCCCAGCGTTTTCGATCGCGTTCCTTGATTTTCGTTTCCCCCTTAAGCTCCTCGTTGTCTTCGTACTCGACTCCTACAGCACGACCGATGTCGTCGACGATGTCCTGATCGGGTGTCGGGTTGTCGCCGCCAGGTGCCTCATCGCCCACACTGTACGCGGATTCCCAATCTGCATCGATATCGCCGCCGGTAATTGCCGGACTCGTCTCGGTGTGCTCCACGAACCGCTCATGGAGCTCGCGTCGTCCTGTGCGGACCGCCGACGCCGATCGGTCCATGTCGAGCGAAGAGGGGGGCGTCGGTACCAGATCGTCGTCACGAACGATTCGGCGTTCGCGGTCGAGTGCGGGGGCCTTTCGCGCGACGAAGGCGGCTCGAGCGGGCTTGTGCGGCGGCGCAGCGCTGCGCGGACGCGCGATCGTCTGCAACGGGCGAGTGGCTGTCTTTCGCGTTGGTTTGCTCGCTTGCCTCGCCGAAGCTTTGCGAAGGCGGGCTTGCTTGGCCGAAGCGCCGCGAGCTTGCCGCGCTGACGCCTTGCGTGGACGGGCCTGCGTCGCCGAAGCCTTGCGAAGGCGGGCCTGCTTCGCCGAAGCAGCTTTGCGAAGGCGGGCTTGCCTCGCCGAAGCTTTGCGTAGGCGGGCGCTCTTCCGGGCGGTCACCCGAGCCGGCCGCGCAGTCGACTTGCGAGCGCCGCTTTTCTTGCGCGCCGCGCCCGCCGAACGGGTGCGTGGGCGACTCGTGCCGCCGCGCTTGGCGCCGTGCCTGCGCCGGGCAGCTCGTAGCGTCTTGCGTCTGGCCATTAGGTCATCCTTTCGTTGGACCGAAGAGTGCCGGCCCGCTTACCTTGACAGTTTCCGATAAGTGACGTATCCTCTGTGTCTTATCGGCGAAGGATCAATGCCTACAGTGGGGTTCCGGTGCAAGACTCGGGTCACCCGGGGCTGCCGCGGTTCTGACCTTCGACCTCGCTCGACCCATTGTGAGCGATGGCCGCAGGAATCAACCTTCGACTCCACTCGAATTGCCTTGAGCGAGCACTCGTCCCCTCGACGACCCCTGGGCGAGCATGCTTAGTCTCCAACGCCGTTATAGCTGCGGGGAGCCGGTCCCCGCAAGCCTTCGATTCTACTCAGGGTTGGCCTGAGCAAGATCGAGGGAAACATGAGCCGGCACGATGAGCGGCTCGGCGTGAGTCGAGGCGACATCAGCAGCAGGGAGGACGCGCGCGGAATGACGAACGTTGAAAACGGGTTGGTCACGCCCGAGAGAGTGGGCGAACAGCCCGGAGCAGCGGTGCGCACCCGGACTGGTAAGGCAGCTGGCCCGGCTGTGAAACCGATGCACCACGAAGAGATGGACCCGCAGGAATTTGCGGCCATGCTCGGCATTTATGACGACAGCTTCCGGAACATGGCGGAAGGCGAGGTCGTCAAAGGCACCGTCCTCCAGGTCACCGAAACCGACGTCGTTGTCGATGTCGGCTACAAGTCCGAAGGCCTCATCCCCATCAGTGAATTCCTCGACGAGCACGGCCACGTCACCGTGCAGTCGGGCGATGTTGTGGATGTGCTGCTCGAGCGCACCGAGGACCGCGAAGGCCACATCGTGCTGTCGCGCGAGAAGGCCGAGAAGATGAAGATCTGGGACGAGGTCGAGAAGGCCTACTCAGAAAGGAAGGTCGTCATCGGCCGCGTCATCGAGCGCATCAAGGGCGGGTTGGCCGTCGACATCGGCGTGCGTGCGTTTCTGCCTGGCTCGCAGATCGACATCCGACCGGTCCGCAATCTCGACGCGCTGAAGGGGCAAGAGCTCCGGATGCGGGTCATCAAGGTCAACAAGAAGCGCGGCAACATCGTCCTGTCCCGCAAGGTCCTCCTCGAAGAGGAGAACGCCGAGAAGAAGAAGACGACGCTCGAGACGCTGGCGGAAGGGAAGGTGCTGCGCGGCACGGTGAAGAACATCACCGACTACGGTGCCTTCATCGACCTTGGTGGCATCGACGGGCTGCTCCACATCACCGACATGTCGTGGGGACGCGTCGGCCATCCGTCGGAGCTGTTCAAGGTGAACGATGAAGTCGACGTCGTCGTGCTCAAGTACGACCCGTCGACCGAGCGCGTCTCGCTGGGCCACAAGCAGCTCGTGCCGGATCCGTGGGCGACGGTGCAGGACCGCTATCCCGTCGGGGCGCGCATGAGCGGCAAAGTCGTCAGCGTGACCGACTACGGCGCCTTCGTGGAGCTCGAGCCGGGCGTTGAAGGCCTCATCCACGTGTCCGAGATGTCGTGGAGCAAGCGTGTCAAGCACCCGTCGAAGATCCTGAACGTCGGTGACACCGTTGAAGCGATGGTGCTCGGCGTCGATCAGGCGTCGCGGCGTATTTCGCTCGGCCTCAAGCAGGTCGAGAGCAACCCGTGGCACGAGCTGGCCGAGAAATATCCGGTTGGCACCCGCATCAAAGGCAAGGTTCGCAATCTCACCGAGTTCGGTGCGTTCGTCGAAGTCGAAGAAGACATCGACGGCCTGATCCACATCTCCGACATGTCGTGGAGCAAGCGGGTCAAGCATCCGTCGGAGGTTCTCAAGAAGGGCGACGTCGTCGAAGCGATGGTGCTCAGCATCGATGCCGAGAACCAGCGGCTGTCGCTCGGCTTGAAGCAGCTGGCCACCGACATCTGGGACGACTTCTTCAGCCGTCACCATGTCGGCGGCACCGTCGAGGGCAAAGTGACACGGATGACCAACTTCGGGGCGTTCGTCGAGCTCGACGAGGGCATCGAAGGTCTCATTCACGTGTCGGAGTTCGACGATTCGCACGGCGGCGAGAAGATCGATCTGCAGGTGGGGAACACGTACCAGATGAAGGTCATCAAGCTGAGCCCGCAGGAGCGGAAGATTGGCTTGAGTATCCGCGCGCTCAAGTCCGACGATTACCGCGCTGACTGGGAAGCGTACTCGACGACGGAGGGCACGGGCACGGCGACGCTCGGCGATCACGTCAAGAACCGATAAGAGGGGGAAGGGGTTAGGGGTTAGGGGGAAGGGAAGAACTTCCCCCTTCCCCCTTCCCCCTCGTCCCTGACGAGGATCACAGTGAATACACCTGGCGGCAGCATGACGAAGGCTGAGCTCGTGGAGGAAGTGTCGCGGGTGTCCGAGCTCACGAAGAAGCACTCGGAAGTCATCGTCGATACCGTGTTCAAGGCCATCATCGACGCGCTGCACCGCGGCGAGAAGATCGAGCTGCGCGGGTTCGGCAGCTTCCGGCTGCGCAAGCGCGAGCCGCGTAAAGGTCGCAATCCGAAGACCGGCGACAAAGTCGACGTGCCGCCTAAGAAAGTGCCGTACTTCAAGCCCGGCAAGGAGCTCAAGGACCTCATCAACCGTCAGCCGGCGCCTGAGGCGCCGTCGGTGCCGCAGCCGGCTGCCCCGTCGGCCGACATCGCGACGGTCTGAATCCGAACAATGCGCAAGTCACAAGTCAGAAGTCACAGGTCACAATCGCAATGTTGTGACTTGGGCCTTGTGCCTTGTGCTTTGTGACTTGATGGGATGGATCGCCTCTGGTCCCCGTGGCGGCTCGAATATGTCGCCCGTGGCGAGCCCAAGACGGGCTGCATCTTCTGCGAGGCGACGTACGCGCCCGAATCGAGCTCTCTCATCGTTTTCAGAGGGAGCGCCTGTTACGTCCTTCTGAATCTCTACCCGTATAACAACGGCCACGTGATGGTAGTGCCGTACCGTCACCTGGCCACCTTCGGGGCGCTGTCGATCGAGGAGATTACGGAAATCGGCGTGCTCATTCAGCGCACCGAGACGGCGCTCGTCGAGGCGTATCAGCCGCACGGCTTCAATGTGGGCGTCAATCTCGGCAAGCCCGCGGGCGCGGGCGTGCTGGACCACCTGCACGTGCACATCGTGCCGCGTTGGAACGGTGACACCAACTTCACGACGGTGGTGGGGGATATGCGCGTGCTGCCAGAAAATCTCGGTTCGAGCGCGGAACGCCTCAGGCCGATCTTCGAACGGCTCGCCCAGCCGTAGCACTAGTACTAGTGCGTCCTTCACTTGTACGTAGTGTCCGGCTTTAGCCGGACACTACGTCCGTGTGAAGCGCGCCTTGGATTCCCGAACGATTCGATCTCTCCTACTTCTAGTTCGGATGCCACTCGTACGCTCGGTCATAAAGTCGTGTGCCGCGGATCTGATTTGCAAATTGCTCGTGCGCCACAATAGGACAACAACATCAAATAAGCGACATGAGCGACGCAAATTATCGGTATTGACGGGTTTAATGCGAAACTCTCCGCGATCGCGCGAATTCCCGGAGCGCCATCGAGCCCAAAACCCACGCGTCGGCACACATCGTCCAGTGAACACTGAGGCAGGGGCGGATTCGCCTCAGTGGTGATGAAGGGCGGGACAGCTGTGCGTGTATCGCGCAGGGTTCTGAGGGAGCCGTTCAATGAGCGAGGTGCTGATTGTCGAGGACGAAGCGCCGATTCGCCGGCTGCTTCACAGATGGATCGACGCCGAGGGTGTGCGTGCTGTTGAAGCGGAAAGCGCAGAGCAAGGGCTGCTGCTCGCCTCGGAAGAGTCTCCAGCGGTTGCCTTCTGCGACATCAACCTGCCGCGCGGCCAGAGTGGCTTCTGGCTCGTCGAGCAGCTGCATCGTCTTCACCCGGAAACGTCCGTCGTGGTCACGACAGGCCTTCACCAATTCGATGCAGCGGTCACGGGTTTGCGAGCAGGGGCGACGGACTATATCGTCAAGCCGTTCACCCGCGAGCGATTCAGGGAAGCGCTGCAGCGCGGGTTGATCGAGTATCGGTCGCGGAAAGCCGTTCTCGCCACGCAGACGCCTCCTTCCTCGGAGGCGGGCGCTGCGCACGAGAGTCCAACGGGCGCCACAGCCGCGCTCCTCTCGGTGCTGCGAGCGGATCACGAGGACGCGGTGGGCCACGCACGACGGGTGTTGCAAGTTGCCGTGGCGATCGCCCGCGCCATGAACCTCGGCGAATCGACGACGGCCGACATCGAGCATGCGGCGATTCTCCGGAACATCACGCGGCTGGATGTACATGCGATTGGCCGACAGGTGCCGTATCTCGCGGCCGCGAGCGCGATCACGGCTGCAGTCCAGGAGCACTTCGACGGCACAGGTTTTCCGCTGGGACTGTCCGGCGAGCGGATTCCACTGGGCGCGCGAGTTCTCGCCGTTGCCGAGGCGTGGGACGGGTTGGTCTCGGGCTCGCGGGGCGGCAGCCTGACTGCCGCTCAGGCCATGGAGATACTGTGCGGCGAACGGGCCCGCGAGTTCGATCCCGCGGTGCTCCGCGCATTGACCGCTGTTCAGTCGGAAATCTAGTTCTCACACGAATGTAGTATCCGGCTTTCAGCCGGACCGCGGGTTTGGTGCCACTGCGTTGGTCCGGCTAAAGCCGGACACTACGCACGTCTGAGACCTACAATTTCAGAGTGAACTTTGATCCCAGCGACGTCCAGGCCGCGTGGCGCGATACGGGCGCCGCGCTCGGCCGCGAGGTCGCGCGGGACGCTGCTGCCGCCACGGTCGTGGCGGGCGCGGCGCGGCTCGGACTCCTTGATTCCACAGCCGACCTGCTGGCCACCGTCATGGCAGTGGAGGCGCTCGCTGCCGAGTCGCCGGCTGCCGGCGTCATTCTGGCGCTGCACTCTGGCACGGCACTCGCCGTGGCCGGCGACGAGCGATTCACGTCTCTCTTCCGTGGCGAGGCGGTGGTGGCGGTGGGATTATCGTCGGACGCGGTTCCCGTGGAGGAAGGCGGCCGGTTGTCGGGGCGCGCGCCGTGGGTGGCGCCTGTCACGGAGCGGGGCCTCGTGGTGGTCGGACCACGACGCGGCGGTGAACGGGTCGCGTATGCGGTGGCACTCGACGCGCCAGGCGTCGTTGTCGAAACGGTTCGCACGGCCGCGCTGACCGGGCTCGTATGTGGCCACGTGATCCTGACCGACGCCGCATGTGAGCCGCTTGGCGCCACGCTGCCGATCATGACCCGCATCCGAATTCTCATGGCCGCGGCGGGCCTTGGAATGGGGAGACGTGCGCTCCGCGAGGCACTGACGGCCGCACGCGCGGCTCATACGGCGGCCGCCGGAGAGCAGACCGTGCAGGGGTTGTTGGCTGACGCGGCCACAGAACTGGACGCGGCAATGCTCATGACGTGGAAGGCTGCGAGCGCGGAATCGTTGTCGCTGGCGGATGCGTCCTTTGCAAAGCTGATGGCGACTGGAGCCGCCCAGCGCGCCGTGGAACGTGCGACGCAGGTCGTCGGAATCGACAGCTTTCAGCGAGGCCACATCATCGAGCGCCTCGCGCAGGACGTGCGGGCGCTCGAGCTGTTTGCAGGAAGAACCGAGGCGCTGCGGGCGGCCGTGGCGGAAGAGTGGTACTGACCCGAGCTGCGCAGGCACCTGCATCTCGGCGACGGCCGCTGCCAGGGCTTGGAGAAGAAGGGACTGACGCACTCGGTGTGCATCGTTTCACGCGGGCGGACGTTTGGCCAGAAGCAGCGCCGCGAATCCAGGAAAGTAGGCCATCGTCCAGGCAGCAAAGTGCAACGCGTAATCCCATCCCTCAGGATTGAACGGCCTCCAGATGCCTGAAATCAAATAGAAGGCGAGGCCCGATGCGGCCGCAGCTATCGAACCCCGCGCCAGCGCCACGCGGCTCAGGCCGTGACCGCTCAGTCGGGCATATAAGAAGCCGAGCGCCATCCACACGCCAAACCAGACGACGAACATTGTCGAGAGACCACCGAGCGGCGCAGCCAGATAGAAGATGCTCGCGGCAGCAACACCGATGATGCCGCCGGCGAGCGCCCCCGCAAGGGGCCGCGCTGCGAAGACACCAAGTACGAGTCCTATTGCGCAGAACAGCAGCGCACCGTGGACGAGACCGTAGACAACGAGGTGGCGAGGAATCCAAGTCGCCCAGATGAAATCTCCGACGGTGCTGAGGCCCGCAATGGCGAACGAACCGGCAAGGGCGGCAGAAACTGGTCGCATGACGCTCGTCAATCCGGGAGCGCGTCCTGCTTCGGCTCGGGCAGCCAGCGACTGGCAGCGATGCCGATGACGTACGCGGTGGTACCGACGATGGCCGATGCGTAGGCAAGCCGCACCGGCACGGTGCCGCCCGGCATGGAGGTGACGAGCTGCACTGTTACCAGCGCTGCCATCGTCCCGATCATTCGTCCTCCGACGTTTGCTGCGAAGCTCTCGCCAGTGCCGCGAAGGTAAGTGGGGTAAACGCGCGGCAGGTAGTTGCCCCAGAAGCTGAACTGCGCGATCGTCGCCAACCCCACGAGGAAGATGCCCCACTGCGCGAGCGTGAGCCCAACGGTCGGCGTCAGGAGGTACACAATCGGAAGCAACATCAAGCCGGGGATTTGAAACATCCACAGCAGCCGCCGACGACTGATGATGACAGCGGCCAGAAAGGCGAGCAGCACACGGCCGGCAAGGCCGCCAAACTCCTGGAACAAGCTCACGCCGCTGATGATCTGTTCCTGAGCAGTCCGGGGCAACTGCTGCACTTCAGCCAGCCCGGGAACGATGCGCGGCATCTGCTGGATCGCACCGAAAGCGGCCGCGTACGCGCAGGCCATCATCACGGTCGTGACGATAGTTGTGCGACGGAATTCGGGCGTGAACAGCGCGCCAAAACTCGGCCGCCGCAGTGTGCCGGCCGCCTTCTTCTCGTGCCACGTCGGCGACTCCGGTAGGAAAGGCCGGATGACAATGAGAGGAATTGCGGGGAGAAGGCCGGAGATGAACGTGTACCGCCATGCCTCGTGGCCGCCGCGTACCTCGGGCAATGATGCGCCATACGTGACGATAAGGTAATACGCGCCGCCTGCCATCAAGCCGCCGACCGAGCCGAACGCTTGCGTGTAGCCGACGACGCGCTCGCGCTGCTTGACACCCGGAAAGAGCTCCGAGAGCCAGGCGACGGCCGCGACGAACTCGACGCAGACTCCAACGAACGTGCCACAACGCCAGAAGAGCAGCCACCCGACAGAAGTTGCGTACCCCGAGGCCGTCGCCGAGAACGCGTACAAAAGAATGCTCCACACGAGGACGCGACGGCGGCCGAACAGGTCGGTGAGATAGCCGCCGAGTAAACCGAAGATGCCGCCCGCGACCGCCGGCACGTACAGCAGCGTCCCGACCCATTCGTTGACGGCGAGGCTGTTTGGCGGTACGCCGAGCAGGTCCGCGAGCGCGGGTCGCACGATGAGCGGCAGCATCAGCAGCTCGTACGAGTCGAACGCGAACCCGATGGCGGCGATGGCGCAAATCAGCCACTGCACTGGCGTGAGAGCTGGAGCCGTGGTCTCGGTATGAAGAGTAGTCATGAGGTCCTCGATGACGTGCCGTCGGACTATACTACCGGTCCGGCCGTCATGCAGGTGCAAAGGGCGTCAACCGCTTCTGCCGATCGACACGAAGAGGCCCGCGCAGCGCTTGATGCGTGGGTACGGGAAGTCGTCGACTGGCATTTCGATTCCGCGACTGGATGTCCCTTCTGGCTCGAACGTGCGAAGACGCTCGGATGGGATCCGCGGCGCGAGATCAGGGGATTCAGCGACCTTCGGCGGTTCGGCTCTTTCGAGGACGAATGGCTGCGCGGGGGACCGGTTCAACGTTGGGTGCCGCGCGGCCTTGCGGGTAAACCGGTGTTCGTCTTTGAGACAGGCGGGACCACGGGTATCCCGAAGACCCGGATCAACTGCGACGACTTTCGCATCGATTACGAGCTGTTCAGCCTGACACTCCCCGACGAGCACTTCCCGAGAGCGTCAAACTGGCTGATGCTCGGTCCGTCCGGGCCGCGGCGGCTGCGTCTGGCCGTGGAACATCTTGCGCAGCATCGGGGCGGGATCTGTTTCTGCGTGGATCTCGATCCGCGATGGGTCATCAAGTTGATCAAGAAGGGCTGGAGCGAGCACCTCCATGCGTACAAGGATCACGTGATCGACCAGGCCGTCACGACTCTTTCCGCAGGCCACGACATCAGATGTCTGTTCGCGACACCCAAGCTGCTCGAAGCGCTCGCCCTCCGGCTCGAATCGATGGGCACGACGATTCGCCAGGCCGGTATCACAGGAATCTTCTCCGGTGGCACCGAATTTACGCCGCAATGGAACCGCTTTGCACATGAGGAACTGCTCGACGGCGCGTACATGACGCCGACGTACGGCAACACGCTGATGGGGCTGGCCGCGAGCGCGCCTACAGGCCCACAGAACAACTACAAGATCACGTATCACGCACCGCAGCCGCGTGCCGTCATCGAGGTCGTCGCCTTCGACGAGCCCGAACGCCTCGTCCAATATGGCGACACGGGTCGGATACGGCTGACGACGCTCACGAAGGAATTCTTCATGCCCGGCTTCCTCGAGCGCGACGAGGGCGAGCGCGAGCCGCCGCACGAGCGGTACCCCTGGGACGGCGTCAGCGGCGTGCGCCCGTATCGCGGCTTTGCCGAGGCGACGACGGTGGGAGTGTATTGAGGTTGAATCTACCCATCCTCCGTTGGGGCGAGCCGTACACGAGCATGGACGTCGACGAAGTGGTGCACTTTGCCACTGGCGAGCCAATCGCGCGTGTCAGCCGCGCGAACGGCGGCATCATCCAGCGCGACATGCGCAAGGCCGCTCGCGCACGCGAAGCGCTTCGGACCATCCCGATCGACGACCTGATTGCGCGCATCGGACGGGCTGGCGACATCTATATGGAAGCCACGCTGCCGATGGGCGACGGCGTGCAGAGCGCCGAGGCGTTCGTCCGCGCACAGTCGGCGACCACCGGGCTGCCCGAGCGGATGTGCCGCGCCAACATGAAGAAGAACGCCTTCGTATTGGCCGAAATGCGGAACATCCTCACATCGCTGACCCGCGGACTGCCGTTTGACGTGCTCACGACCGGCCATGGCGAGGAGCGGCGCGTCCCTATCAGCTACCAGGCGCAGAGCCCCGTGCTGGGACTGGTGCTCCCGTCGAATTCGCCCGGCGTTCACACGCTCTGGCTTCCAATCATCCCCCTGCAGATCGGGCTCGTGCTCAAGCCCGGCCCACAGGAGCCATGGACGCCGTACCGCATGGCAGCGGCGTTCTTCGAGGCGGGGATTCCGCGTGAGGCAATTTCCATCTATCCGGGACAGGCGGATGTTGGCGCCGCAGTGCTCGAGAATTGCGGCCGGAGCCTCGTGTTCGGTGGCAGCGCCACCATCGAGCGCTACCGCGGCAACCCACGCGTGCAGGCGCACGGTCCTGGCTTCTCGAAGATCCTGCTCGGCGACGAGCAGGTCGATCACTGGGAGCGCTATCTCGACGTGATGGTCGACAGCGTCTTCGTGAACAGCGGGAGGAGTTGCATCAACTGCTCGGGAATCTGGGCCAGCCGGCACACGCGCGAGATCGCTGACGCCCTGGCTCGCAAGCTGGCCGACGTACGGCCCCTTTCCCCGGATCATCCGGATGCAAGCCTGGCCGCGTTCACCGTGCCTGGGGCCGCAGATGCGATCTCACGCGCGATTGACAACGATCTGAAGTCGGCGGGTGTCATCGATGTGACGGCGAAGTATCGTGATGTCGGTCGCCTCATCAAGGAGGGACGCGCCGATTATCTGCTGCCGACCGTGCTGCACGCTGACAGCCCTGATGCTGCCGTGGCCAAACAGGAGTACATGTTTCCGTTCGTGACGGTTGTCGAATGTCCGCAGGCGAAGATGCTCGATGCGATCGGGCCAACGCTCGTGTGCTCGGCGATCACCTGCAACGACGCGTTCCGCCGTCAGCTCCTCGACGCTGTGCACATCGACCGGCTGAACCTCGGCCCGGTGCCAACGACGCAGCTGAACTGGTTACAGCCGCACGAAGGCAATATCGTCGAGTTTCTCTTCCGGGCTCGTGCTTTTCAGGCAGCGCCCTTCATCTGATTCGTGATTGTGATTTGTGACTTGTGACTTGTGACGTGTGACTTGTGACTTGAGATGAGGATCCTCCAGATTACGGCAGGCGCCGCGGGCATGTACTGCGGAAGCTGCACGCGCGACAACGCGCTGGCGCGCGAGCTGCTCGCGCGCGGCCACGACGTCACGCTCCTTCCGGTCTATACGCCGACGCGCCCCGACGAGCCGAATGTCAGCCGCGAGCGCGTGCTGTTCGGCGGCATCAGCGTCTACCTTCAGCAGCACTCCCCGATCTTCCGGCGGACACCATGGTTTCTCTATCGGCTCTGGGACGCCCCGGGCGTCATCCGTGCGTTTGCGAGCCGGGCGATCTCGACCGACGCGCGGCTGCTCGGCGACCTCACCGTGTCGATGCTCAGCGGCGAGCACGGCGTGCTGCGCAAGGAGTTCGACAAGCTCGTGGACTGGATCCGGCAGGAGCCTGTGCCGGACGTGATCGACCTGCCGAACACGCTGCTCATCTCGATGGCGGCGCCGCTCAAGCGTGTGTTCGGCCGGCCGGTCTGCTGCACGATGCAGGGCGAGGAGCTGTTTCTCGACGGCCTCATCCCGCCGTACCGCGAGCAGGCGCTCGCGCTGATCCGCCAGCAGGCGCAGGACGTGGACCGCTTCATCGCCGTCAGCGAGTACTGCGCCGGCTTCATGGCGAAGCTGCTCGACGTGCCCTCCTCTCGCATCAGCGTCGTCCAGCTCGGCATCACGATGGACGGGTATGGTAGGGGCGACGCATGCGTCGCCCCTTCAGGCGCACCATTCACCGTGGGCTACTTCGCGCGCGTGGCCCCCGAGAAAGGGCTGCACGTGCTCGCCGACGCGTACGCACGATTCCGCAAGCGAACCGGCGCCGCGCATGTCCGCCTCGAAGTGGCGGGATACCTGGCGCCGTCCTCGCAGCCGTACCTGGACGAGGTGCGGGGCGTGCTGGACCGCGCGGGGCTCGCGCACGAGTTCACCTACCGTGGCGCGGTGGACCGGGAAGGCAAGCTCGCGTTTCTGCGGACACTGGACCTGCTGTCGGTGCCTGCCACCTATGACGAGCCGAAGGGGATGTTCCTGCTCGAGGCGATGGCGAGCGGCGTGCCGGTGGTGC
>DATCJA010000130.1:0-11651 GCA_036507475.1 Vicinamibacterales bacterium | reverse complement strand
CGTGCCGCAATCGCCACTGCCCCAAATGCCAGACCGCGGCGAAGGAACGCTGGCTCGCCGCGCAGAAGGCGGCCCTCCTGCCGATTCCGTACTTTCACGTCGTCTTCACGCTGCCGCACGACCTCAACGCGCTGGCCCAGGGCAATCCCCGCGTGCTCTACACCCTCCTCTTTCGCGCGGCCGCCGACACGCTCCTCGCGTTCGGGCACGACCCGCGACATCTCGGCGGTACCGTCGGCGTGACCGCGATCCTCCACACGTGGGGGCAGAATCTCTCGCAACACATTCATCTGCATTGTCTCGTCACGGGCGGGGCATTAGCAGGGGACGGCTCGCGGTGGACCGCGAGCCGGTCGTCATTCCTCTTTCCCGTGCGCGCGCTGGCGATCGTCTTCCGCGCGAAGTATCTCGAGGGGCTTCGGCGCGCCTGCAACGCGGGCCAGCTCACCTTCGTGGGAGGCACCGCCGACCTCGCCGATTGCGGCGCGTTCACCGCCATGCTGGGGCGCCTGCGGACGGTCGAGTGGGTCGTGTATGCGAAGCGGCCATTCGCCGGCCCCGAGCAGGTGCTGGAGTATCTCGGGCGGTACACGCACCGCGTCGCGCTCTCCAACAATCGGCTCCTCAGTCTCGAGGACCACGTGGTGCGTTTTGCGTGGAAGGACTATGCCGATCACGACCGGCGTAAGGTCATGGCCCTGGCGGTCGACGAATTCCTGCGCCGCTTTCTCCTCCACGTGCTGCCGCGCGGCTTCATGCGCATCCGCCACTTCGGGCTCCTGGCGAATCGTCGACGCGCAGCGATGGTGGCTCGGTGTCGCCAGCTACTGGCCGCAGCGCCCCCGCCCCCCGCACCCGACGCCGTCGACGTGATCGAGACGATCCGTCGCCGGTGCTCGGTCTGTCACGTCGGCCACTGGGTGGTCGTCGAGATCCTGCCGCGCGCACTCGCCCCGCGAGCACCCGTCCCACCGGACTCGTCATGACGCGGCCCGGACCTCCTCGCCCATGACCCGCGCGACATGTGACCGGCACATCGGTGTCGTCGTGTGCCTGGCTCGTCCTCGACCGCTGTTTTCGGCGACCCCTTTGAGTGTCCTCGCCCTGCCGGGCCGCTCGCCCGCCCGCTTCGTACCTTACGCCGGCCGCCGACGCGCCCACAAATTCGTGCGCCTGAGTGGCGGCCACCCATACAATCCCCATAGCTGACGGCTGCGCCCGAGCCACGCGGTTTCGTCCAACAGGGTTTATCCGCACTGAGCCCGCGCTGGTCGTTGCGCCGATCAACGTGGCAGTGCGGATGAAACCCTATTCGTTAGACAGCCGAATCGAAGAACGAGGTAGGAATCACAGATCTTCAGGAGTCAGGCCCGTACGTTTTGCGATTCGAGCCAACATCCGGGGTCCGAGCTCTTCGTTATCGTGGAAGGCGAAGACGAAATCCGGCCAGCCAGATCGTTGGAGCGTTCGATGAGAACCAGATTGCCTCTTGAGCGTCCAGCCGATCCGAAGCAGGGCCGCCAGCGCGCGGCTGGCCTTCGTGGCGGGCCAGTTGCTCACGCAGCCTGGAACGTGACGTTGAGAAACTCGGCGGGGGCTTCACGATGCTCCAAGCGGTCGGCAATCACGCGGAGGGCGAGCGCCTGCACACGAGCGACGGCCTCGTCCCGATCCTGGCCATAAGCCATGACGCCGGACAGTGCCGGGATCTCGGCAAGCCAGCGGCCGTCAACTTCCCGGTCAATTTCGATCGAGAACGTCACGTCGGCAATGTACCATTCGAGCCGGCTGTCCAACAAGGCGATGGACACCGACGCTGGCGGGCTGCTCGCGCATCCCGCTCGGCGCGGGTCATCGCCATTCCGTTGGGCGGACTGTGAGCCAGGGGAAACGGGGGCGGAGTGAAAGTACTATTCGCATGGGCCATCGGAATCGCCTTCGCGGCCTGGTGTTGTCGGTGGCTTTGGAAGGCAAGGCGGGACGCACGGCTCTGGAAGACTATCGCGGCGGGCATGGCTGGAGGCATTGCCGGGAAGTCCGTGGAAGCGGTCTTCGGGGATGACTCGTCGGACTGGGACAGCGGTGGCGGAGGTGACAGCGGCGATGGCGGGGACTGAACTGTCGCGAAGCCTGAGTGTGTGCATGAACCGAGCCCCTCGGCGAACCGCGAACACAAGCGAGAATCTCAGAGCGTGCATTCGCATCTTGGGCGGACATCGGTAGGGTGTAGATCCAGCCGGCGAAGCGCAAGGGGACTGCCGCCTCGATGGCGCTTCGTCGCAATCGATTCTCGATGCGGTCAAGAGAGATTCATACCCAAAGTTGAAACCCCCCGACATCTTCAAACAGTACTACCTCGTCAAAAGACCGAGATAAACCGCCCAACACCTATCAGCCCACCCCTCGTCAAGGGCACAGATCTTCTCCGTCCGGTCGTCGAGTCAGGAAGACGCGTGACCGCAAGCGATAGGCGCCGAATCATCGTGGTTCCGTTCGGTGCCGTCTTCGTTTCCAGTGGAGACTCCCATCCGGATGTCCGGCTGATCCCAACACCTATTGAGGCTCGGCCTTCGCGGAGCGAAGTGCGAGGGCATAACACCCCCGCGGCCTAGAAACTCATTCGGAACCCTCGTACCGGCCTCCTCATGGGAAGCGACGTCGCCGCAGCGCGTCCGTGCCAGGCTCGGGGGAGGGGCGGCCCTTTCCGGGTCCACGTGGCGGCGACCAGAGCGGGCGTCCCGTCAACGGCACGGGCTGCCGGACCTGTGGCTGCTGATCGACGGCTCGTCACGCTCGAGGCGTACGCGTGCAGCGCGATCTCGACGAGCTCGGTCCCTGGCGGAAGTGGGGAACACCGTGGCCTGCTCGGTGAGCTCCGCCGGCGTCTCCTTCGAGCTTTCCAATACCTACGCTCAGCTCAACCGCTTCGAGTGGCAGAGTACCGCGTGACCTTAGGCTCTGGGCCTTGTGACTCGGGCCTTGTGACTTGTGCCCGGTCCCCGTATCCCCTTTCCTTAGCCCCTTCCCCCTTCCCCCTGTCCCCTTCCCCCTGCAATGATCGTCGCGTGGGAATTCCTCCAGGCCGCAAGATCTGCGACACGATTCTGGACGCCATCGGCAACACCCCACTGGTCCGGATCAACTCGATTACACGCGGAGTGATCGACGCTGAGGTGCTCGCGAAAATCGAGACGTTCAATCCCGGCAATTCGATCAAGGACCGCATGGCGGTGACGATGATTGAGGAGGCGGAGAGAGCCGGCCTGCTCAAGCCCGGCGGCACGATCATCGAAGGCACCTCGGGCAACACCGGAATGGGACTGGCCATTGCGGCGGTCGTGAAAGGATACAAGTGTGTCTTCACGACCACCGACAAGCAGTCGAAGGAGAAAATCGATGCGCTCAAGGCGTTCGGCGCCGAGGTAATCGTCTGTCCGACGAACGTCGATCCGGAAGATCCCCGTTCGTACTACTCGGTGTCGTCGCGGTTGGCACGTGAGATTCTGAACTCATGGAAGGCGAATCAGTACGACAACATGTCCAATACGCAGGCGCACTACGAGCAGACCGGCCCCGAAATCTGGCAACAGACCGACGGCCGCGTGACGCATCTGGTGTGCGGCGTCGGCACCGGCGGCACGATTAGCGGCGTCGGCCGCTACCTGAAGGAGCGCAACCCGGTCGTCAAGGTGTGGGGAATCGACACCTACGGGTCGGTCTTCAAGAAATACAAGGAGACAGGTCTCTTCGACAAGAACGAGATCTATCCGTACGTCACCGAAGGCATTGGCGAGGATTTTCTGCCGGCAAACGTCGATTTCGACATCATCGACCACTTCGAGAAGGTGACCGACAAGGACGCGGCGATCATGACGCGGCGGATCACGCGTGAGGAGGGCATTTTCGCCGGCAATTCCGCCGGGTCGGCGATGGCCGGGCTCCTCCAGCTGCGGGACAACTTCATCAAGGATGACGTGGTGGTTGTCATCTTTCACGATCACGGGTCGCGCTACCTGGCGAAGATGTACAACGACGAATGGATGCGCGCGAAAGGGTTCCTCGAGGTCAGCGGCCTGACCGCGCGCGATCTCGTCGCGCTCGGGGTGTCAGGCGAGCTCTACGCCGTCGAGGCGTCGCGTCCCGTCGAGGAGGCGATCCGCATCATGAGCGACCGCGATTTCTCGCAGATCTCGGTCACGCGCAGCGGCCGGGTCGTCGGCTCGCTCAACGAGGCGCACCTGTACAACGAGTTCGTGCGCGATCCGGCGGTCAAGCACAAGCCAATCGAGTCGATCATGCAGCCGGCGTTTCCGTTCGTCGACATCTCCACGCCCGTGCAGCTCTTGTCGACGATGATCACGCCCGAGAATCCGGCGGTCCTCATCCGCGATTTCAAGACCGACAAGATGTTCATCATCACGCGCTCCGACATCATCCGCGTGCTGACGTAGCGTCGATGCCCCTACTGGTGGCGTTTCTTGACTTCTTCGGCGTGACGGCGCTTCATCTCCTCGGGAGACACGTCTTCGACGTGCGAGCCAAAATACCAGAAATTCCCGTTCGAATCCTTCACTCCCGCGTTCCGGTCGCCATAGAACTGGTTGGCGGGTTCCATCACCGACGTGGCACCGGCGGCCACCGCGGCTCGATACGCCGTATCCGTATCGGGCACATAAAGATACAGCGTGCACGGCATGGCGGGGTGCCGCTCGGTCGCCTGCGACAGCATCACGTGAGAGTCGCCGATCACGACGTCTCCATGCCAGACCTTACCGTCCGGATAGCGCATGACCTCCCGCTCCTGCGCCATCAACCCGTTCTTCAGGAACGCCAGCAGCTTTTCTGCGTCAGCCGCGACGATGTACGGAACCACGGTGTGATAGCCCTCTGGAATCGGTCTCACAGCCATCTGTTCACTCCAGTGCTTTGACGATGTCTTCGACGACCTTCTTCGCGTCGCCGAACACCATCATCGTTCTGTCCATGTAAAAAAGCGGGTTGTCGACGCCCGCATACCCCGCGGCCATTGAACGCTTGTTGACGACGACGGTTTTCGCCTTGTGCACTTCGAGAATCGGCATGCCGTAAATCGGGCTGCCGGGCTGCGCCGCCAGCGGATTGACCACGTCGTTGGCGCCGAGCACGAACGCGACGTCAGTGGATCCGAAGTCGCTGTTGATGTCGTCCATCTCGACGACCTGCTCGTACGGCACGTCGGCTTCGGCGAGCAGCACGTTCATGTGCCCGGGCATCCTGCCCGCTACCGGGTGGACGGCATAACGGACGTTGACCCCTCGGGCGGTCAGCTTGTCGGTCATCTCCTTCACCGCGTGCTGCGCGCGGCCGACGGCAAGCCCGTATCCAGGGACAATGACGACGCTTTCCGCATTCGCCAGCAGGAACGCGGCATCCTCCGCCGAACCCGCATTCACGGTCTGTCGACCGCCCCCGGCGACGGCGCCCTCCGCGCCCCCGAATCCACCCAGGATGACGCTGAAGAACGACCGGTTCATCGCGCGGCACATGATGTACGACAGGATTGCGCCCGACGATCCGACGAGCGATCCCGCGATGATGAGCATCGAGTTGTTGAGGGAGAAGCCGATGCCGGCCGCCGCCCATCCGGAGTAGCTGTTCAGCATCGAAATGACGACCGGCATGTCCGCGCCGCCAATCGGGATGATGATCAGGACGCCCAGCAGGAACGCAATCGCCGTCATCATCAGAAATGGAGGCCACTGCTGTGCCGGGCTCTCGATCGTGAACACGATCCCCGAGCCGAGCATGAAGAACGCGAGCGCCAGATTGACAAAATGCTGTCCCTTGAATGTGACAGGGGCGCTGGAGAACAGGCGTCCATACTTCCCGAGGCCTGCAAGCTTGCCGAACGCGATTACCGATCCCGAAAACGTGATGGCGCCGACGAACGTTCCGATGAACAGCTCGACGCGGTTTCCGACTGGTATCGGGTACTCGACGCTGAAGGCCTGCGGATCGCCGAGGACCGCGATAGCAATGAGCACGGCAGCCAGGCCGACCAGCGAGTGCATGGCCGCTACGAGCTCCGGCATCTGCGTCATCTGGACCCGCCGGGCAATGACAACGCCGGCAACGCCGCCCGCGCCGAGCATCGCGAGCGCGATGTCGATCCGGTGCGCGATGGCCAGCGTGGTGGCCACGGCGATCGCCATGCCGGCGATCCCGAAGACGTTGCCGCGCCGTGCCGTCAGAGGGTGCGACAGGCCCTTGAGGGAGAGGATGAACAGGACGCTTGCGACCAGGTAGGAAATCGCGATGAGATTCGCGGACATCGCGGCTACTTGCGCCCTGTCTTTCGTTCTTTCTTCTTGAACATGCCGAGCATCCGTTGCGTGACCAGGAATCCGCCGAAAGTGTTGACGGCCACGAGCGCCACGGCGATCGCGCCTATGAGCGGTCCATACCCGGCGGTGCTCGATCCAGCGGCCAGAATGGCGCCCACGACGACGACCGAACTGATTGCGTTCGTGACGCTCATGAGCGGTGTATGCAGCGCTGGTGTGACGTTCCAGACCACGTGATAACCGACGAATACCGCGAGGACGAAGACCGTGACGTTGACGATGGTGGGATCGACAGCTTCTGTCATGCGAGTGAAGTCTCACGCCTCCGAATCGGCGCGCCGTCCGTGCACACGAGCGTCGCGGCGATGATCTCGTCGTTCCGATCGATTGTGAGCGCGCCGGTCGCCGGATCTACGAGCAGATTCACGAAACTCAGCAGGTTTCGCGCGTACAGAGCGCTCGCGTCGGCCGACACCAGCGCAGGCAGATTCGAATAGCCCGCGATCCGGACGCCGTGCTTGACGACAACCCGATCGCGTTCCGTGAGAGCGCAGTTGCCTCCCTGCTCGACCGCGAGATCGACAATCACCGACCCCGGCCTCATCGTCTTCACGGTTTCTTCACGCAAGAGGAGCGGCGCCGGCCGTCCGGGCACGAGCGCGGTCGTGATGATGATGTCGGCCACGCGCGACCGTTCGTCGATCAGCGCCGCCTGGCTCCGCCGGTAGTCCTCGCTCATCTCTCGAGCGTACCCTCCCGCTGTCTGGGCCTGGGCTCGTTCGCTCTCGGAAATGGGCACTTCGACGAACCTGGCGCCCAGCGACTCCACTTGTTCCTTGACCGCGGGACGCACGTCGAACGCTTCGACCACAGCCCCGAGCCGTCTGGCCGTGGCGATGGCCTGCAGCCCCGCGACGCCGGCGCCAAGGACGAGCACGCGAGCGGCCTTCACAGTGCCCGCCGCTGTCATCAGCAGCGGCATGAAGCGCCGGTATTCGTTGGCCGCGATCAGCACCGCTTTATAGCCGGCGATATTGGCCTGCGACGAGAGCACATCCATCGCCTGCGCTCGCGTAATGCGCGGCACGGCCTCCACCGCGAAGCCGGTCACGCCCGTATCCGCCAGCTTTTCGATGAGAGCCTCGTCGTGTGGATTGAGGAGTCCAATGAGAATCGACCCGCGCCGCAACAGCGCGAGCTCGCTCCCTTCCGGGGCGCGCACCTTCAGGATGATGTCGGATTGCGAGTAGACGTCTGCAGCGTGCGGAACGATCTGAGCGCCTGCTGTTTCGAAGCTGGAATCAGGGATGCTCGCCGCCGTCCCGGCGTTCGACTGCACGACGAGCGTGTGGCGCCCTTTTTGGACGAGTTTGCCGACCGTCTCCGGCGTGGCGGCCACGCGCGTTTCGCCGGGCCGGATTTCGGCTGGAACGCCGATGTGCATATCGATGAGGGGTGCGAAACTATGATTCTTACCTATGTCAGCGTCTGTGCAAATAGGCACCATTGCGGAGGCGGACACTCGCAGCGCAGCGGATACCGAGAACGCTCGTGCAGGGCGAACCCGTTTGCTTCAGATTGCCGGCCATGCCATCGAAATGGCTCAGATACAATCGCTGCGCGATGAACCTCGACCTCAAGGACAAAGTGGCCATCGTCACCGGATCGAGCCGCGGGCTTGGACTGGCCAGCGCCAAATCGCTGGCCGCGGAAGGATGTCGCGTGTGCGTGTGCGCGCGCGGCGAGGCTCGCCTCCGCAGTGCCGAGCGAGAAGTGGCAGAGAAGGCCGGTGACGCTGCGGCCGTTCTTGCGGTGGCAGCGGACGTCAGCCGCCCTGAGGGTGTGCAGTTGGTCGTCGATCGCACCGAGGCGGCGTTTGGAGGCATCGATATCCTCGTGAACAACGTAGGCCTGGCGGGCGGCGGTGGGCTGCTCGAGACGACCGACGAGCAGTGGCAGGAAGCCGTCGATCAGACATTGCTTCCGGCGGTGCGGGCATCGCGTCTGGTCGTGCCGCACATGCGGCGCCGCGGTGGCGGCGTCATCGTCATCGTTGCGTCGATTTTCGGGCGCGAGGCGGGTGGACGAATGACGTACAACGCCGTGAAATCGGCCGAAATCAGCCTCGCCAAGTCGCTGGCACAGCAGCTCGCACCCTCGAACATTCGCGTGAACAGCATTTCGCCAGGGTCGATCCTCTTCGAAGGCGGCTCGTGGTGGCGCCGACAGCAGGCAGACCCGGAAGTGATTGCCGAGTTCGTCAAACGTGAGCTCCCGTTCGGCCGCTTCGGCCGTCCGGAGGAGGTGGGTGATGTGGTTGCGTTCCTCTGCTCATCCCGCGCGAGCTGGATCAGTGGAGCGTCAATCGTGGTGGACGGCTGCCAGAGTAGGGCTTTCTAAGACCGTGTAAGTCAAAATTCAAAATGCAAAATGCAAACGCAAACCCGCCAATGGAACTGCTCTTGTTCTTTTGCATTTTGAATCGTGCATCATCGTGCATTTTGAATTACGAGAATGCTCCCTACCCCTCGAGGAATCGTCTGGGCGCCTCTACTGCCATTGTCCGGATGGCTTGTTCCGACACACCGATCGTCCTGAGCGCAGGTATCGCCTTGCGGCTGACGAAGAGGATTCCGTCGGGATTCTGGGCCAGGCGCAACCGGTCCGAGGCAGTCGGTTGCAGCGACATCGCAATCGAGTGGTCGTTCCCCAGCAGGATACGGTTGGCGAATCCTGCATCGACCAGGGCTTTGATCTGGAGATAGCGCTGTTCCCACGCCAAGGCACCTGCCTGCTGCAACGGCGTTCCAGGCGGAGCCGGGCCGCCGCGCGGGAGCTGATCCATCCCCAGGTAGTACCCACGTTTGCTCAGTCCCATCTGGTACTCGGCGGCGCTATTGTCGGTGTGGCCGATGCAGACCTTCGCAGGGCTGAGCCCCTCGCTCTCGAAGATCTGCAGGCCGGACTTGCGGGCGACCTCCTCGAGCAGGCGGATGTCGCGCCCGAGGTCGACGGTCGTGACGTCAATGAGAGAGTCGACCCCTTCATCCTTTGCCTGTTTGAGCTGATCGACGGCCGTCTTGATGAACTGCGAACGGCCACCAAAGAGCTCCGGCCAGGCCTGCGAGAGGCCAGCCGAGCCTGCGCAGACGTGCTCGTGCGAAAGCGTGAAGCCCAGCTTGGCGGCGTCGATCGCGCCCGTAACGGTCTGCACCGTGCGTTTCACGGGCGCGACGCTTTGAGCCGGGCGTTGCCCGGTGCCGGCAATCCCGCTGGTGCGGAAGACGGATGGTACCGCGAGTGCAGCCGCCATACGTTCCATGGCCTCGCGACGACTCAGCCCGGTCACACATTCATGCTGCTGACTGCTCATTCAATTCCTCATTAATTTTTCCCGATCCCGGATCCCGGATCCCGGATCCCGGATTGGCCGGATATTGTTCCCGAGATGCGGATGGCCATCAAGCGGCATGACGTCCGGGCACGGCCGTCGACGCGGTCGAGAGCTGCCGTCGACCCGTTGCCGTCGACCCGTTTGACGTTGGCGGTTTGGAATGGTAGCGTCAGCCGCGTCACAGCGGCAAAGAGGAAGGAATGAGCATGAACCGGTGTTTCCCGGGCTGGATGACTGCGGCTCTGGCGCTCGTGGCAGCGATGTCGGCGCCGGCCGGGGCTCAGGACGCTGGAACGCTGCTTCGCACAGCCGACGGCAAACCAGATTTGTCAGGGATCTGGCAGGCCGTCACATCCGCGAATTGGAATATCCAGGCGCATTCGGCGGAGAACGGCGTGCCCGCAGGACTCGGCGTGGTCGACGGCGACGAGATTCCGTACCAGCCCTGGGCGGCTGCGAAGAAGCGCGAGAACTTTGCGAACCGGGCGACAGCCGACCCGGAGTCGAGGTGTTATCTGCCCGGCGTGCCGCGCATCACGTACATGCCTTTCCCGTTTCAGATCTTTCAGACCCCGGGGCACATCGCGATCACATACGAGTACGTGCATGCCGTGCGGCGGATCTTCATGAACTCACCCCACCCCGAAGGGCCGATTGAGTGGTGGATGGGTGACTCGCGGGGACGTTGGGAGGGGGACACGCTCGTCGTTGATGTGATCCACTTTACCGACCAGACCTGGTTCGACCGCGCGGGCAATTTTCACAGCGAGGCGCTGCACGTCGTCGAGCGCTACACGCCGATCACCCCGTACCATGTCAACTACGAGGCGACGATCGAGGACCCGAAGGTTTTCACACGGCCCTGGAAAGTAAGTCTGCCGCTGTATCGTCGACTGGAGAAGAATCTCCGCGTGCTCGACTACGAATGCTACGCCTTCGGCCTCGAACGCACGTGGTACAGACCACCGGAGTAATGCCATGAGATCTCGCTGCCCAGTGCTGCTGTTTGCCCTTGCCCTGGCGTCTCTGATCGCCGGCGCCGCCGTCGATGCACGCCAGCAGGAGCCAGCGAAACCCTACACGCCGCCGCGCACTCCCGACGGGCAGCCCGACATCCAGGGAATCTATAACCCGGTCGGTACGTTCTACAACATCGAGGACCTGGAATATCAGTCGCTGTACCAGAACTTCAAGCCCAACCCGTCCTTGAGGGGCAAGAGCCTCATCATCGATCCGCCCGACGGCAAGATTCCGTACCAGACGTGGGCGGCGGAAAAGAGAAAGCCGATCTACCAGCTCCATGGCGATCCGACGCCGCAATATGTCGATCCAAACGCACGGTGCTGGCCGCAGGGAGTGCCGCGCCACGTGAACAACCGCGAGTTCGAGATCTTCCAGCCGCCAGGCTACGTGGTGATCTTTAACATGGCGCACCACACGTACCGGGCCATTACGCTCGACGGCAGTCCCCACATTCCCGAGAGCGTCAAGCTGTGGCTGGGCGACTCCCGCGGCCGATGGGAAGGAAACACGCTGGTCGTCGACGTCACCAACAACAACGACCAGACGTGGTTCGACGTCATGGCCAGCTTCCACAGCGATGCGATGCGCGTGACGGAGCGCATGACGCCGGTGAGCGCGGACCGGATCGAGTACCAGGCGGTCATCACTGATCCGAAGGTGTACACGCGACCCTGGACGTTCGCGATCTACTTCAATCGGAACAAGGACTACGGTTCCGAACTCTGGGAGGAAGCCTGCGTCGAGAGCAACGATCGGAATCTGGAGCTGCTGAAGCGGCCGGGGAGAAACTGAGGATCAGCCATGCGCACGCGACTCCGTCACTGCCTGATGGCATCGGCAACCCTGGGGACGGTGTTATGGCTGGCGCCCGCGCTTGCCGCCGGCCAGACCTGGACCCCGTCACGAACGCC
>DATCJA010000129.1:0-26235 GCA_036507475.1 Vicinamibacterales bacterium | reverse complement strand
CTTGGGGATTGGAGGCACCTCCAGCGATAGAACGGTTATCGGGCAGGAACTAGTCGCGTCAGCTCTTCCAGCCAGTTTTGCACGACGACGATCTGCGGCGGTGCGGTCTGATCGACGGTGCCCTGCTTAATCATGAGAAAGCGCTGGCCGTCAGGTGAGATGTCGAAAGTCCGGCCCGGGTTCGATCCGGTACCGAAGTACCGCGGCTCGAGGAGCTTCATCGGCGTTCCTGCATTCCACATTGCTCCACGAGTTTCGATGGGCACACGCATAAGGGCGCCATCCAGGCCCATGTAAAACAGCTCCTCGCCGCTGCGTGCCCACATCGGCCGCGTGCCACCGGTGGTTGACACCTGCCACTGGCCTCCGCCGGTCTCAGGAAAGGGACGCGCGTAGATCTCGAAACGTCCCGAGCTGTCCGATTCGTACGCAAGCCAGCGCCCATCGGGCGAGACCACTCCATTGCGGTCGGTGAACGGCGTCTGCACGAGCGGCCGAACCCTGCGGTCTCCCGCGAGGCTCAGCAGCATCACATCGATCCCCTCGCTTCCGCTGTCGTTGATTACGAGCTGCGGTAGCACCTCCCGATGGGATCGCGGTGGCCTCGCCCACCGAGGCTCCAACGTCCGCGATCCATTTCAGCTCGTCGTGCAGGTCGCCGGCGCTCTGCCATCGCTTTTCTGGTTCCTTCGCGAGGCACTTTTTTACGACGCGATCGAGCAGCGGCGGTGTGAGCGGCTGCAGCGTCGAGACTGCCGGCGGCTCGTCCTTCAAGATCGCCCCGAACAAGCTGGCCTGCGTCTTGCCCGTGAACGCCTTCCTCCCCGTGAGCATCTCGTAGAGGACGACGCCGAACGCGAACACGTCGGTTCGGGTGTCCGCCTCTTCGCCTTCGATCTGCTCCGGTGCCATGTACTGGAATGTGCCGAGGATCGTCCCGTGCGCTGTGAGGTTGCCGGCCCCTGTCGGCAAGGCGGAGGGCGCTGCGCTCTCGGCCACTGCATTCGTCTTGGCCAACCCGAAGTCCAGCAGTTTGGCGCCTGTCCTCGTAAGCATCACGTTCCCAGGCTTCAGGTCCCGGTGCACGATCCCCGCCCGGTGGGCCGCATCAAGCGCGCTCGCGATCTCGATCCCGACCGTCAACGCCTGCGGAAGCGCCAGCGCGCCCTTCTCGAGTCGCTGCGCCAGCGTCTCGCCTTCCAGATACTGCATCACCAGATACGCGGTGCCATGTTCCTGGCCGACGTCATACAGCGTACAGATATGGGGATCGTCGAGCTGCGAGATCAGCCGTGCCTCGCGGTCGAAGCGCTCGCGGAACTGCGGATCGGCGGCCAGGTGCGGCGGCAGCACCTTGATGGCGACGACGCGATCCAGCCGCATGTCGCGCGCCCGATACACTTCACCCCGCCCGCGCCAATCTGGCCGAGAATTTCGTAGACGCCGAGAAGCGTGCCAGCACTCAGCAGCATGACTGTTATGTTCGAGCGTCGTGATTCTAGCGGATCGCAGGTGAGAGATCGTCAGTGCTTTGTGCCTGGTGCCTGGTGCTTGGGCGTTCGTGGTGCCTGGCCGTTGGCGGTGCATGGTGCGGACCCGGCACCGGGAACGCGTAGGCACCTCGGACCAACTCCGTCCAAGCACCAAGCAACAATTCCGGACCAAGCACGAAGCACGATAAACCAGGCACCGATGAACCGGGCACCGTTTGACATCTTGTTTCGACGATGACATCGTCGTCCCGAGCGAGGTCGGGCGCCACCGGAGGAGGTGTTCGTGGAGACTCTGCTGGTGCCAGCACCCTTGCGCGACAAACTCGGCGATGCCGCATCTGATGGTCTTGTGATGATGTTTGCTGAGGCGTACCGAATCGGAACGGAACAACTTGACCGCCGCATCGCCGAGGTGTCGACACGCTTCGAGCGAAAACTGGACGAAGAAATGTCCAAGCTTCGCCTCGAGATGGCCGCGCTGAAATTCGATCTACTGAAGTGGAATTTTGTCTTCTGGATCGGCCAGCTCGCCGCGCTGACCGGAATCCTGAGTTTCATGCTCCGCGACGTGCGCTGAACGGCGCGAGCCAGGCACCAGGCACCAATCCCGACCGAGCACCAAGCCCCAGGCACGAAGCACTGTCTATGGTGCGGGGATCTTCGCCTTCAGCTCCTCGCCCCAGTGCTGGACGACGACGATGCTGGGAGGCGCGGCGCCCGTCTCGGCTCCAGCCGTTTTGATCATCAGGAACCGCCGGCCGTCGGGCGAGAGGTAAAAGAGTTCCTGGCCGCTGCGGGCCCAGAGCGGCCGCGTCCCGCCGCCCGTCGAGACCTGCCAGGTGCCGCTGTTGACGTCGGGAAACGGCCGGACATACACCTCGAACTGGCCGGAGTTGTTCGCTTCGTAGGCGAGCCAGCGGCCGTGGGGCGAGACGGAGGTTATATTCTGCAGATTGGGACTCTCGGTGAGCCGCTCGACCGTATCAGTCCCGTCGGCCGCTTGCCCGTAGAGGTTCCTCGCCCCGCCCCGCTCCGAGCTGAAGATCACACGACGCCCGTCCGGGGTCCACGCATTGTGGTTGTCCAATCCCGGATCGAACGTGAGACGCGTGAGGGTGCTGCGCGCGAGGTCCCAAATCCAAACATCCTGTTCCTGATCGGCGATGCAGAGTGCGACGCGCGTGCCGTCGGGTGAAAGTCGGGTATACGTATACGTCCGCGGCGGCGCGCCGATTGGCGCCTCCTGCCCCTGGCGATCCACCCACACCAGCGTACGCTGCGGGCTTCGCGCGTTCCCTCCGCCGGGCATGTAGGCGAGGACGCCGTTGGCAGCCACCACCGCGTTCACGCCCCCCACCACCGTCGTCATCGCGTCGGGGACGACAGGCACCGGTGTCCCGCGGGCCTCCAGACTGTCAAGGTCGAAGCCCACGGCGCGCAGTGTCCCGGCGGCGGCGTAGACCAGATGCCCGCTCGCTACGTAATGCGCATGACTGCCGCCGCGGACCAACACCTTCTTGATCCCCGTTTGCAGGTCCAGGACGGCGATCTGCGCTGCATCCAGCCCGCTCCCCGCCGCAGCGATCGTGAAGAGTTTAAGGCGACCGCCGGGCAGCGCTTCCGGCCAGACGTGATCGATCTCTCCCTGGGCACGGTCCGGCCGCGTCAGCACCGTGGGGGGTGCCGCCCGCAACCTAGACACGCTGCAGACCGGTTGTCGCGCCTGTGGCGAAAACGATGGTGTCATCCGGCAGCCAAGTCGCCCCACGCGACGTGCCGTCCATTTGTGCGATCGTCACAGCGGGTCCACCGGTGATGGCCACCTGCTTCAGGGCCGTCGGGGCGTCCACGAAACCCACCCACTGGCCATCGGGCGACACGAAGGGGGCACGAGGCGCGCCTTTGAAGACGGACGATGGTTCGAGTGTGTCGAGCGCGCGTACGAAAAGCTGTGTCCCGTTGACACCTGCGTAGACGACTCGTGAGCCGTCGGGGGTAATCGCGAGGTCCCGATCGACGCCGTTGACCGACGGGGCCGCTGCGGCTGGTGCCGTAATCGTGAGCCGCGTCACGCGCGGCGTGGGCGGACGCACTGCTATCCAGACCGCGATGCCTGTTACCGTTGCCAGCGCCAGGGCGCCCAACCCGAGCGCCGCCCCGCCGCGGCCAGCTCGTCCTCGATCTCGAGCCGCGCGTCCGCCGCGTCGGCCAGGCGGCGCCGACGTTCCTTTTCGAGGCAGCGCCGTAGCAGTTTCTGCACCGCGGCCGGCGTCTCGGGCGGTAGCGCCGTCCAGTCCGGTTCCTTCGTGATGATGAACGCCAGCGTGTCGGTCAGCTCCTCGCCCGCGAACGCGCGCGCCTGCCTGTCAACATCATCGTCCGGCGTGATCTTCACGTTGGCCGGTTTCAGGTCGCGGTGCACGACGCCCTTCTCGTGAGCCGCCTCCAGCGCCTCGGCGATTTGAATGGCAATCTTCAATGCCTGGTCGACGGGAAGGCCTTGGCCCTTGCGATTTGTGCTTTGCGATTTGTGCTTTGTGACTTGTGACTTGCGCGATCCGCTCGGCGAGCGTCGCGCCTTCGACGAGCTCCATGATGAGCAGATGGCGGCCATCGACCATCTCCATGCCGTAGAGCGCGGCGATGTGCGGGTGATTCAGTGAGGCGAGTACCTTGGCTTCGCGTTCGAAGCGCGCCACGCGGTCGGCGTCGAGCGCAAACGCTTCGGGCACGACCTTGAGGGCGACTTCGCGCCCGAGCTTCGTGTCGCGCGCCCGATAGACTTCGCCCATGCCGCCGGCGCCGAGCAAACGAGACGATTTCGTAGACGCCGAGGCGACTGCCGCCAGGCAATGTCATCTGGATTGCGGGGGAACGGCGTTGATTCCAACGTGAATCAGCGCCTTGGTCCCCGGGTGCGTCGAGTTAGGCACCAAGCACCACGAAGCACCAAGAACCAATCCCGACCAAGCACGAAGCACCGAGACCGAAGCACCGACGACCAGGACCCAGGCACTGACGGGTGAGCGTCACGGCTTCGCGCGGCGGGAGGCGCGTACAATGCCGTATGGCCGCGCGCGATCTGGCCTCCGTGACCCGCGCAGTCCGCCGCTGTCTGGCGAAGCAGCGTGACGTGAGTGCGGGCTACCTGTTCGGCTCGGTAGCCGGCGGCCGGGCACGACCGGACAGCGATATCGATGTCGGCGTGCTGCTCGACCCGTGCGCGCGTCGAGGCGACACCCTGAGCCGCCGCCTCACCCTCATGGCGGAGCTCGGCGCCGCCCTGGGGCGCTCGGACGTCGATGTGGTGATTCTCGACGACGCTCCGCCTCTGCTCGCGCATCGCGTGCTGTCGAAGGGCAGGCTGGTGTTCGAGCGGTCCAGAGCAGCCCGTGTGCGTTTCCAGGTGAGGACCGCAGGTCGGTACCTCGATCTGGTCCCGGCGCTCGAGATGCACATCCGGTCCATGAAGAAGCACCTGCGCGAAGGACAGCGCGTTGGTTGACCGCTACGTGGTGCAGGCGCGTCTCGCGAAGATCCGCGAGTACGTCGCCCTGCTGCGCAAGATTCGCGGCTTGGCCGATGAGCGCCATTTCATCGCCGATCCTCTCGTGTACGGCAACGCGGAACGCTACCTGCAGCTGGCCATCCAGGCAGTACTCGACGTGAGCCATCACATCGTCGCAGACATGGAGCTGGGTCTACCCTCCGACAGCAAGGTGCTGTTCGCGACGCTCGCTCGGCACAAGATCCTGCCCGTTCGATTGTCGAAAAAGCTCGTCTCGATGGCTGGCTTCAGGAACGTGCTCGTCCACGAGTATCTCGAGATTGACCGGCGCCGGGTTTACCGGGCCTTGAAAGCGGATCTTCGCGATTTCGAGAGTTTCGTACGAGCGGTCAGTAAGTTGCTCTGAGCCGGCAAGTGCCGGCCGCTTGCGAGGGAGGCGCGGTCCACTCCTTACGGCGGCGCCCCCACGCCTTTGACTTCAAGCCCGGCGTCGACCTCGATCGGATGAATCAGCTCGTCGACGAGCTCGAGGCCGAGGGGACGTCACGGAAGCTCCGCCGGTGATGCTCCCCGATAATCAGTCTGCTCCTGCACGCATCCAGCACTAAGTCGTCTCTCAACGAACCAGCGGGCGGTCTCAGACCGGCGGCCTGCGCCGATGCCACTGCGTCGCCTGCTCGTAGGCGTGGGCGAGCGCGAGTACGTCAACTTCACCCAGATGCGGTCCGCTGATCGACAGGCCGATGGGCAGCCCGCTCCGATTGAACCCGCACGGCACCGAGATGCAGGGCAGCCCGTAGATGTCGAACGGTTGCGTGTTTCGCAGCGACGGCGCGACGCCGCCGGCAGGTGGCGTGCCGGGATCGGCAAGCGCCGCGTCAACGGTCGCCGGGAGCGTCGCCGTCGTTGGCGTGACCAATAGATCGACCGTGGCAAACACGGCGGTTACGGCACGACGGAGCCGATCGATCTCGCGACGCCCCTCGATATACGCAGCGGCCGTCACGCGTGAACCCGCCTCGAGCCGCCGCCGCGTCATCGCCTGGTAGCGCTCCGGCGTTTTCGTGAAGTACGGGGCATGAAAAGCGTACGCCTCGGCGCCGACTACCGGCATCGTCTTATACGGGGGCAGAACGACGTCACGTGTCGAGGCGGTCAGCCTCCCCAACACCCGCAGCGCTTCCTTCACCGCCTGCTCGATCTCGGGGTCGAGATCTTCGTAGAACACCGCGCGGGGAATCCCGAGGCGCATTGTCGACACGTTCTGTCTGAGCGCGGCTGTGTAGTCTGGCGACGTCGTGGCCAGGCTATTGGGATTGAGCGCGTCGTACCCGGCGATCGGCTGCAGGGCGAGCGCGGCGTCGGCTACGGTGCGGCACATCGGACCGACGTGATCGAGCGACCACGACAGCGGCACGACGCCCCGCGTGCTGACAAGGCCATAAGTCGGTTTCAGGCCCACGATCCCGCAATAGGCCGCCGGCTGGCGGATGGAGCCTCCCGTATCCGATCCGAGCGCCATGTAACAGAGACCTGCGGCCACCGCAGCCGCCGAGCCTCCGGATGAGCCACCGGGGATGCGAGCCGTATCCCATGGGTTGCGCACCGGACCGTAATGGCTGGGCGCGGAGCTGTCGCCGTAGGCGAACTCGTGCATGTTCAGTTTGCCGAGCATGACGACGCCCGCGCCTTTGAGCCGCCGCACCACCTCGGCGTCTTCTTTCGGTATCCGGTCCGCGAAGATCGCGCTTGCTGCCGTCGTCCGGACGCCCGCCGTGTCGATCAGGTCCTTCAAGGCGATCGGCATCCCGTGCAGCGGACCGCGCCAGGCGCCCTTCATGATTTCAGCCTCAGCCGCCCTGGCCTCGGCAAGTGCCTGTGACGCGGTGACCGTAATGAAGGCATTGAGGCGTGGATTCAACCGCTCGATCCGGGTGAGGCACGCACGGGTAAGGTCAACGGGCGACACTTTCCGCAGGCGGACGAGATCGCCGCCCTCCTGCAGCGAGAGCCACGCGAGATCGTCGAGCGACGGCGTCCCCTGCGCCGCTGCGACCACCGGACCCAAGGTGGCGGTCGATAGGGCTCCGGCCGTTGCCAGGAGGAATGTCCGCCGGTTCTGATGCATCGCTCTCTCCGTCCCGCGTGATTGTACGCATCGCCGGGGAAGTCCGGCTGAAGCCGGACACTACGTACGTCCAGCCTCGAGGATCTCCCGAATCTCATAGAGCCGCGGCGGCGCGCCCGCCGGATCCGCCGCCTGGCGCATCAGATGCCGCAGTCGCACGATGTCGCGGACGACGCCAAACGTTCGCGACAGGCCATACTTCGAGCGGCCGGAACGTCGCGGGCGATGGTTCACCACGACCTCGGTGACTCGCTCTCCTAGCTGACTCGCGAGCGCAGGCAGGTAGCGGTGCATGCCCGGCGACAACTTGAGCGGCTTGACGACCTCCGCGCGAAAGACCTTCAGCGAACACCCGTGATCGTGCAGGCGGACACCGGTCACCACGCCAATCAGCCAGTTGGCGACGACCGACGGGACGTGCCTCGTCAGGAACGCGTCCTTTCGCTCTCTGCGCCAGCCGCAGACGACGTCGTGGTCGCGTGCGAGCTGCAGCAGTCGCGGGATGTCGGCGGGATCGTTCTGCAGATCGCCGTCGAGCGTGATGATGAAACGCCCTCGAGCGTGAGCAAAGCCTGCTGCGAACGCAGCGGTTTGACCGAAGTTCCGCGTGAACCTGATGACTCGCACGTTGGCGTCGCGAGCATAAATGTGCCTCAGTCTGTCAAAGGTCCCGTCTTCACTGCCGTCGTCGACGAGGATGATTTCGTACGCCGCCTTCAGCGTCCGCAGAACTTCGGACAGCTCGTGGTGCAGCGCGACAACGTTGGGCTCCTCGTCGCGGAGAGGAATGACGACCGAGATGTCGGGGGTCACGTTGTGATTTTATCCGGCGGGTCCAAACCAGCCTCCGCTGAAGCTTCGGCGGTCCGCCGTAGCCTTGGCGAAGGCGGAAGGACGCGCCCTACTTCCGCCTCCTGTTGAACCACCACCAGGCAATTCCGGCGAGGAGGATGAGCCCGGCCAGCAGGAGCGCGACCTCGCGACCGCGGGTCCGCATCAGATCGAGCGCAGCATCGCCGTACCAGATGGCCAGCACGCCGAGCACGATGTATCGCACGCCGCGAGCAAAAGCGATGGCCACGACGAACTGCAGGGGTCGCACCTGCGCAATTCCAGCCATCAACACGAACAGCTTGAACGGGGCTGGCGGCGGAAGAAGCGCTGGGACGATGAGCGCCATCAGCCCATGGCGCTTGTAAAGGGCCAGCGCGCGCTCCGCATGCCCCGCCCGAAGCCGTTTTCTGAGGAACGCGCCCCCCCCCTTTTCGGCCAGCGAGTAGATCACGTAGCAACCGGCAACCGAGCCCAAGGTGGCCATCGTCGCGTAGTACGGCATCCACGCCTTGTGCTGAGTGACCATCAGCACGACGAGGATGTCGTTGATCTGCGGAAGCGAGAGAAACGACGAATCGAGAAACGCGATCGCGAAAAGGCCCGGCCCGCCGATGGCGAGCGCAAAGCCGTAGATCCAGCTGATGAAGGATTTCACGCGGTGGGTAAACGCAGCTACCTTAGAGGTTCGTGATTATATTCTCCCCCGAGCGACAGTCGAAAGGGATCGAAGGCCTGCTCGCAGCCGCCGCAATCGCCGGAGCGATCGTCAACTGGATCCTTCTGTGGCGTGCCGACCTCGTCCTCAGCCACTACGACGCGAAAGCGCACCTGGTCGTCGCTCGGCGAATCATCGACAACGTGACGCCGGGGTGGCAGCAAATCGGTGGTGTCTGGCTCCCACTCCCCCACTTGTTGCACGCGATTCCAACCCAGCTGGACGTTCTGTACAGGACCGGCGCGTTCGCGTCCATCGTGTCCATCGTCTGCTTCGGGGCTGTCACGTATGCCACCGCGCGACTTGTCATCCTCGCTACAGGCTCGCGCATCGGCGCTGCCGTGTCGGCGGCGCTGCTCGCGCTGAATCCCAACCTGCTGTACCTCCACGCGACGCCGATGACCGAGCCGTTGCTGCTGGCCGTCACGCTGCTCGCAGTGCTCTGGCTCACGGAATGGGTGCCGCTCAACCGGGATGCAGTTCCGACACGGCTTGGCCTGGCGTTATTTGCGGCTGCGTGGACGCGTTACGAAGCCTGGCTCGTAATCGCCGCCGCGCTGCCCGCGGCGCTTTACGCCTCGCGCCGGATGGACGCATCGAGCACGGCTCTCGTTCGTCGCGCGTGGCGACTTGCGGTATGGCCGGCGGCAGCCATTCTCCTGTTCCTCATCATCAGCCGAATCACGACCGGCGCCTGGTTGGTGGCGGCTGGGTTCTACGAACCGGATCCCATCTACAACGGGCAGCTCACGAAGAGCCTGCTGGCTGTCTGGTGGGGCACGCATCAGCTCACCACCCGGACGACGGAGCTTGTCGCGCTGACGGGGGCGGTTGTGGTTGCCGTGCGTGTGTGGACCAGACGAGCGGACGCGTCCCTTCTGGTCCCTCTCGCGCTCTTCGCGTTCGCGGTGCTGCCGGCCTACGCCTTCTATCAGGGCCACCCGTTCCGCATTCGCTACATGATTCCGGCCGCCGCGACGTGTGCTCTTTTCAGTGGAATGGCTGTCGGCTTTCTGCGCGGGCGGGCGTCGATGATTCTGGCGTGTTTGCTTGTCGGCGTGACGCTGCTGCAGTCGCCTCCCTGGTCGACCACTGCGCCGATGCTGGCGGAGGCGCAATGGGATCGGCCCGCCAGCGAAGGCCGGCGGCAGGTCACGTCGTGCCTGATGGCGGCGTATGGTGGGGAGAAGATCCTCGCCAGCATGGGCTCGCTTGCGCACTACATGCAGGAGCTCTCACGTGCAGGATTGTCAATCGCAGACTTCGTGCACGAAGGGAATGGCATCATTTGGGAGTTCGCCATGGAGTCGGGCCCGCGATTTCACGCCGGCTGGATGCTTGTCGAGGAGCAGTCTGAGGGAGGCGACGTCCTCGCTCAGCGGATTCGTCGGGCTCCGGGTTTCGCACAAGGGATGACGCGGATCTGCGAAGGAGGAGGAGTCGCGCTCTATAGGCGAGAACCGTAATTGGCGGGTCCGCTTCGCGGCACCCGCCCCACGTACGGAGGCCGGGTACCGCGGCGGAACCATCAGAGCGCCGCGGACCCGGCGGTCATCGTCCAAACCTCCAACCAAGCGTGAACGCATAGGTCCAGCCGCCGAGATCGATGCGCGGGTCGTTCTGGACGATCGAAAACGGGCGCCCTAAATCGGCATCCGCGCTGAGATACCGCACTTCGAAGCCGCCGCTCATGACGTCGCCCGCGAAGCGGATGCCACCCAGCACGATTGGTCCTGTCTCTGTGCCCGAGGCGACGAACTGCTCTCGAAAAATCGCGTTCCGACGCTGGAAGTCTACGAACTCGCCCGCTTCACTGTAGCGCCAGCCGAACACGCCGAGTCCGGCGCCGAAGTACGGCTGTACGGGCGACGTGTGCCCGAGCGGAAGTACGCGAACCGTGAACGCCACCGGAATCAGCCGTAGACGCAGGTCCTGCTCGATCTCGGATCCGTCGATGTCGACGAAGTCGGCGTAGACCGACGGCACCGTGCGGCGAGAAAAGCTCAGCCCCGCACCCGCCTCGAAATACTCGCCCAGCGGAACGAGCCATTCGGCGCCAACGGTTGCGCCATTGAAGTCGCTGACATCGAAGACGAGGAAGTTGCGGTTGTCGTTCAGCACGTCGCCTTCGACGCGGGCATCCTCGCCCCTCACCGTGAAGTAGCCCAATGAGAAATTCAGCGTCTGCTGCGCGGCCGCAGGTTGGACGCTGAAAGCCAGCGCTCCGCTCGCTAACAGCGCAAGGACGATCGGTCGCGTTCGCATTCGATGGCCTCCGTTTTCGCCACCGCACCGTGCAAGCGCGTGGCGCGGCCGGGGTCAGTGCATGGCCGATGCCATCGAATATCAGCAATAAGCTCGTGGAATTCAGGCGGTTGTCCGCTTTGGAGCACGGCCGCCCCGAAACTCGCGGATGACGGCCAGCACCTCGTCATGGACACGTCCGTTCGACGCCACGAGATGCGCGGCTGCCGGATCGAACGGCGATCCATCCATGCCGGTAACGCGGCCGCCGGCTTCTTCGACGATCAAGGCGCCAGCGGCGACGTCCCACGGCTTGAGGTGCTGTTCCCAGAAGCCGTCGAATCGCCCGGCAGCCACGTAACACAAGTCGAGTGCCGCGGAGCCGAGCCGTCGTACTGCGCGCGCACGGCCAAGGAACGCGCCGAAGAGGGCGACGAGGTCTCCTGTCTGCTGATGCACGTCGTACGGGAAGCCGGTCACGAGCAGTGAATCGATCAATATGGACGTATCTGAAACGACCATCGGGTGGCCGTTCACATACGCACCCTGTCCGCGCTCCGCGGTGAACAGCTCGCGGCGTGTGGGGTCGTAAATCGCGGCAACCTCGGCGCGGCCGTCGATCTCGAGCCCAAGCGACGCGCAAAAGATAGGCAGCCCGTGCGCGTAATTCGTGGTGCCATCCAACGGATCGAACACCCAACGCCATCGCGACGCCGGACACGCCGGCAGATTACCGCCCAGCTCCTCGGCCAGCACGTCGTGGGTCGGGAAGCGCTCGGCGATGACGGCGCGGCACATTCGCTCGCATTCGAAATCGACTTCCGTGACGAGATCGATCTCGCCTTTCTTGGAAATGCGGAAGCCCGACTCGCGGCGTTCGAGCTGGATGGCCCCGGCGCGGAGAACGATTTCTACGGCTGTGGCGAGAAAAACGGGGTCAGGCAAGAAGAGTGGCGTCTCACGCTCGCTGGTGCTGCACGCGCTTCACCATTCGCACTTCCATCCCGCCCTCGGGCGCGCGCTGCAACACGAGCTCGTCCATGAAGCTGCGGATGAGAAAGATCCCGCGTCCGCTGCACTTGAGCAGGTTCTCTGGCGCGAGGCAATCGGGCAGCGTCGATGGATCGAAGCCGGCCCCCTCGTCGCGGACGCGAATCGCGACGCCCGGACCGTCTTCTTCGTCGAGCTCCGTGAACTCGACGTGCACTCGCTTGCGGCTGTTGCTCCCGTTGCCGTGCTTGATGGCATTGACGACGGACTCGCGAACGGCGACGCGGACCGAGTGAAGCGCCTCGTCATCCAGCCGGACCCTGCGGCCGATGTCGTCGCTGACAAGCTGCACGAGATCGAGTATCTCGAAGCTACTTGGGAGGTCGAGGCGGATGGTCGCGCCGCGCGTCATTCGGCTCCCCGCGATTATATAAACGTCGACTGGAAAACCCCAACTCCCGGCAGCCAGACGAGCATTTGCGGTCGAAAGGTGGTGGTCGCGAGTTGGGAGTTGTTATAGTCGTCTGATGTCGAGCGATGCGGTCATGGTCCACCCTGCGTCACGCGTGTGCGGTCGCGTGCGTCCGCCAGGCGACAAGTCCATCTCACACCGGTATGCATTGCTCGCCGCCATAGCCGACGGGACGTCACTGATTCACGGTTACTCCACAGGGGGGGATTGCGCGTCCACACTCCGATGTCTTCGTAGTCTGGGCGTCCAGATACGCGAAGTGGGTCACCATCCCAAAGCGGGCCTCGACATCGAAATCGACGGACGCGGACTCGGTGGCCTGAGAGCGCCCATCGACACGCTGGACGCCGGCAACTCCGGCAGCACCATCCGAATGCTGTCGGGAATCCTCGCCGCGCACCCCTTCGCCACATCCATTACTGGAGACGACTCCCTGCGTCGCCGGCCGATGCGCCGCGTTATCGTGCCGCTCGAGCGAATGGGAGCGCGCATCGTGTCGGACGAAGGCCGTCCACCGCTGCGCATCGAAGGTATATCGAAGCCGACCGCCATCGACTTCGCCCCTGATGTCCCCAGCGCGCAAGTCAAGAGCGCGGTGCTCCTGGCCGGGCTTCACGCCGACGGGGTTACGCGCGTCCGCGAGCCCCTGACCACACGCGACCATACGGAACGGGCCCTGCGCCTGTTCGGTGCGAGCGTCTCGAACGTTGATCGTACCGTGTCGGTGCGGGGGGGCCAGCGGCTGGTCGGCCGCACGCTGGTTGTGCCCGGGGATATCTCGTCGGCCGCGTTCTGGCTGGTTGCGGCGTCGGCGCTGCCCGGCTCCGAGGTGACGATCGACGAAGTCGGCCTCAACCCGACACGCACGGGCATCATCGATGTCCTGCGGCGCATGGGCGCACGCATCGACACACCGACGGGAACGGGTGACACGGACGAGCCGATGGGGACCATCAGGGTACGGCAAGGCGACTTGCGGGACATCGAGATTGCACCCGAGGAAGTGCCGGGCGTGATTGACGAACTTCCGGTGCTGGCCGCCCTCGCGACGCACGGCGGTGCGCTGGCCGTCACCGGCGCGCAGGAACTGCGCGTGAAGGAGAGCGATCGAATTTCGGCGCTCGCGGAGGGCTTTCGCCGCATGGGGGCCGACGTCGACGAGCGGCCCGACGGCTTTCAGGTGCGCGCGAGCCGGCGCCTGCGAGGCGGCGTCGTCGACGCGCGCGGCGATCATCGCCTGGCGATGGCCTTTGCGATTGCGGCCCTGGGCGCCTCCGGCCCGACGACGATTCAGGGCGCCGGCGCCGCGGCCGTCTCCTACCCCGAGTTCTTCTCCGTGCTCGAATCGCTCCGGGCGTGAAGGCCGATAAGCTCTACCTGGTCGGGTTCATGGGTGCCGGCAAGTCCACCATCGCCGCTGCGGTCGGTCGCCGGATAGGTTGGCGTGCCGAAGATATCGACCAGCGTATCGAGACGCGCGAACGCCGCTCGGTTGCGGCGATTTTCGCGCAGGAAGGCGAGGTGTACTTTCGGACCGTCGAACGGGACGTCCTTCGTGAGCTTCTGCCGGAACGAAACGTCGTCGTTGCCGCGGGAGGCGGCACGTTCGTCGAGCCGGACAACCGCGCGCTCATGCTCGCCGATGGTGCTGTTGCGTGGCTGGATATTCCGCTGAACTGTGTCATCGAACGAATCCCACGCGATGGACGGCGTCCGCTCGCCGCCGACCTTCCCCAATTGGAACAGCTCTACCTCCGGCGACGCGCGGCGTACGCCGACGCACACGTCAGAATTGATGCGTCGAGGCCCGCTGAAGAGGTTGTCGAGCGGCTCCTCGAATGGATCGGATATTAGGTGAAGTATCTGGTTCTCAGCGACATTCACGCCAATCTCGAGGCGCTCGAGGCGACGCTGGCTGCGGCCACCGGCTACGACGGCACGCTCGTGCTCGGCGATCTCGTGGGGTACGGCGCCGACCCCAATGCCGTCGTCGATCGCGTACGGGGTCTTCAGGTTGCTGCCATGATTCGCGGGAATCACGACAAGGTTGCCGCAGGGGTCGAGGGAGTGGAAGGGTTCAACCAGATCGCGCGGGAAGCGGTCGAATGGACCACGACCGTCTTGACTGCAGAGAACTCCGCCTGGCTGGCGGCGTTGCCGAAAGGCCCCGTCGTCATCGACGAGACGATCGAGATCTGTCATGGCACGCCATTCGATGAGGACATGTACGTGTTCGACGACCTCGACGCGCTGCGCGCGATTCGATCCGCGCGCCGTCCGGTATGTTTGTTCGGACACACGCACGTGCCGGCGGTGTTCCGTTTGTCGGGCGAGACGCAGGCCATCGGTGCGCCCTCTGGGAACGCGGTGATCGAATTGATCGGGCCGCCGCGGGGCTCTCGATTCAGCTTCGACGTCGAGCAGGACGCCAGGTACCTGGTGAACTGTGGTGCGGTTGGTCAGCCTCGCGACGGCGATCCTCGCGCAGCCTATGGCATTGTCGATACGGACGCCCGCACGGTGACGACAATGCGGATCGACTACGACATCGCGACGGCGCAGACCAAGATCATCAGGGCAGGGCTGCCCGACATTCTGGCCAGGCGGTTGGCGGTGGGACGGTAGACACGACGTCTGGCTCTGGGCTTGAGGCTCTAGGCTTTCGGCTTCTGGCTGGATTTGGCCGCGGTTCTTCGCAATTGCGCCGCGTATGCGTCGGCTGCCGCGCGTGATCCAAGAATCCACCCAATCACGATCCCGAGAATCAGAATCGCCGGGATGTAGATGAAGTGGGCCGCCGTCGGCATCAGGTCCGTCCGCTGCGTTTCATCTCCGATTCGAGCCGCTCCAGCTCCCGTTGCACGCCTCCGAGCCGGCGCGCCACAGACAGGACGTAAGCGAACAACGCAAGCACGATGAACGAATACGCGGCGACCAGCAGCGGCGCCGCAGGAAGCTGGTCCTGAGCGGGCAGTTCGTCGATCGGCACGAACTCGTCCTGCTGCTTCGGCGGCGGCTGCTGCGCCTGCACGGTCGCATCGAATGACGCTGCACCAACGACGAGAAGGACGAGGAAAGCTCTGAAGAGATTCATGTATTAGCCGTCCATCGAGAGATAGAGCGTGTCAAGTGTGGCGCGCTGGTCTTCCAGTCGCATCCGCATCCGCAGCAGCAGCACGAACAAGAGCAGGAATGTTGCCGCGCTGAACCAGAGCGGCACGCCAAACGAGGTGGGCAGCGTGGGAACGACGTTGGTGGTGGGATGAATCGTGCGCCAGTAATTCACCGAGATGTAGACGAACGGCACGTTGGCCATTCCGAACAGCGCGAGGCCCGCGGCGAGCTTGTCTGAACCCGGCCCGCCGTATTTCCGCAACAGAAGGTACGCCACGGCAACCATCCATCCCATGAGACTGGAGGTGAGCCGCACATCCCACTGCCACCAGGTGCCCCACGCCTTCCGCGCCCAGAGCGGGCCGGTCACGAGCGTGAGTGCGCCGAACAGGACGATGAGCTCCGCGGCTGCCCAGGCAAGTCTGTCCTGACGCGGATCGTTCCGGCGAAGAAACCGCACGCTCGCGATGCCGCAGGTGATTGCCGCCAGCAGGAACATCCACGCCGACGGCAGGTGCACGTAGAAGATCTTCTGCACGAGTCCCATGGTCGACTCGTACGGCGCCGCGGCGATCAATATTGGCGCCACGGCAAACATCAGGCCGCATGTCACTGCGGCTGGGGTGAACCATTTCGGCATTTTTCTATCGGCTCCAGGCTTTAGACTTTTGGCTTTAGGCCCCCTGGACCTCGGCTCGGGGCCGGCCCAAAGGCTAGAGCCCAAAGCCCAAGGCCCAACGACTAATCGGTCATCACCGGTTCGAACGTCCAGAGCGCCAGCGTCACGAACACCACGTCGAAGCAGACGAGCAAGGCCAGCCAGAACTGGATGATACCTGCGTCCGGCTGCGGTTCGAGCAGCGCCGCCGTGGCGCGAACACCGGCAATGATGACCGGAACGGTAATGGGATACAACAGCACCGGCAGGAGCACATCACGACTCCGCACGCGCACCAGCATCGCCGCAAAGAGCGTCCCGACTGCGGCGAACCCGACGGTTCCGGCCAGGAGAATCAGGGCGAGCCAGGCAGGATGTGCCAACAGCGGCGCCTGAAAGAGGAACGTCACGAGTGGCACGAGGAGGACCTCGGCCGCGAGCAGCAACGCGACGATGCCGAGCAGCTTGCCGAGGTACACCGCCGGGCGTGCTGCCGGCGCCAGGAGCAGCGCCCGGAGCGTTTCGGATTGCCGCTCGCGCTCGAAGGTCCGCCCAAGCGCCAGCGTGCCGGCAAACGCGATGGCGATCCAGAGGATGCCCGCGGCGCCGCCCTCGGGGGCGCGCCCTTCCTGCACCAGCGCGAACGCAAAGACGAGCACGCAGGAGATTGCGAAGAACAGCGTCGTGTACGCGATCTCCAGGCTTCGGACCTCCACGATGAGGTCCTTGCGCAACACGAGCCAGACAGTGCGCGCGAACATTCAAGACTCGTCTGTCCGGCTAAAGCCGGACACTACGTTTGGCCGTGCCATGACATCGCGGTACACGGTACGAAGCGCCTCAGGTCGATCCACCACCTCGACCATGCGACCGTCGCGGAGGAAGATGGCCCGGTCCAGCAGGTCTTCGGCGAGGTCGAGATCGTGGGTGGCCAGAATGACGATGGCGCCTTGCTCGCGCAGCGTGTGCAGACGGCGACTGAGCGCCGCCGCCGACGCGTCGTCCAGACCAGTGAACGGCTCGTCAAGGAGCAGCAGACGCGGGCGATGAATCAGGGCCCGCTCGAGCCCGAGGCGCTGCCGCATGCCGCGCGAGAAGCTGGACACCGGATCGTGTGCTCGGTCGGCAAGGCCGGCCTGGCTCAGGGCGTCGATGGCCGCCGCGCGGCGATCGACGACGGCGTAAAGACCCGCGAAGAACTCGAGGTTCTCGCGTGCGGTGAGCTCGGGATAGAGGAACAGATCGTGACCGAGGACGCCGATCGACGCGCGCAGAGCGGCTCCATGCTCGGAGGCGTTGTGCGTCCCGTAGAGGATTCGCCCGGCGCTCGGGCGCAGGAGGGTGCCCAGGAGCGCCAGCATGGTGGACTTGCCTGCGCCGTTCGGGCCGAGCAGGCCGAGAATCGCGCCTCGTTCAGCGCGGAAGGAAACGTGCGAGAGCGCGCGACGGCGGCCGAAATGACGGGAGACGTCCTGAACTGTCAGGTCGTCGAAACCTGCCCCGTGCGAAGTCGAAGGGCTCACGCGGCGACGTCCTTGCCGCCTCCTTGCGGACCCGCGCCCACTTCGTCCAGTTGACCGTAAATCTGCTCCAGCTCGGCGACGAGCCGCAGGTGCCGCGCTTCGTCAGCCAACGAACCTTTGCTGGGTGCATCGCGAGCCGTCGATGTTCCCCGCGCCATGCGCTGTCGCAGCGACGCCAGCTCCGCGAGCAGCTTCTCCCGCCGCTGCACCAGACGCCGGCGGGCGTCATCCTCGACGGTGCGACGTGCAAACGCAAACCACGCACCGACACCGATGATCGTAACTGCAAGGGCCAGCGCAACGTAGCGCGGCGTGGCACTTTGGATTGGAAGGTTCGTCAGCTGCATGTTCAGCGTTGCGCCTGCCGCGAGCGCGGGACCGCTGGCCAGCAAGAACGGAACGCCGGTTTCGGAACGTACTTCGCCGACTGTCGAAAACTGCGGCGACGAGATGGAGACTGCGCCCACCTTCTCGAGCGCGACGGTCAACTGCTCCACGGCGGCCGGCCAGGTTTGCTGCACGGTGATAGCTGCCCGGTCATGGCGGAGCTGAAAGCCCACTTGCACAGACGTATTGCCCGCCGCGAACGGCCCCGTGACCGTCACACGATCGCCGCTGACGGTGGCGGAGGGTGACGAGCCCTCGAGAATGGTCGCGCCTGCGGCGCCGGTGGGCAGATCGAGAATCAGAGGACCGCCGATATCCACGCGGGAACGCGCGTTGTTCAAGATGTCGAGCACGTAGAACACCTGCAGCGCATCGTCCCGGAATTCCATGAGGACCCGTGAGTTCGGGCCGAAAACAACACTGCCGCGCACAGCGGGCGCGACGGCCGCGGCGGCGGCCTCCTTTTCTGCGCGAGCGGCAGCTTCTTTCAAACCTGCCACGAGGATGACGCGCAACCCGCCTGACGCGGGTACCGAAAAAGGATCCGAGACAAGCTGCTCGCCGTTGACGGTCGTGTCGGCGCGTGCTTCCGCTCCCGATGGAAGATTCGCGAATTCGGCCCTTCCCTGCTCGTCCGTTCGCGCTGTCCGCACGGCGCCGCCTACAGTCACGCGGACTTCCTGTTCCGTGATGTTGTTGCCGATTGCCTCACGGACGACGCGAACCGTGACGGTGCCGTTCGGCAGCTCGGGGGCGGGAATGGCTTTGCCGTGAATTAGCGATGGGTCTGGCATTGCAATCTGGGCCAGAACCACGCCATGGCCCAAGGCACAAAGCACAAGGCACACGGCACACGGCACAACGCCCAAAGTCCAATGCCGAAAGCCCATTTCGTAGGGCGCGGTTTTACGCCGCGCCTGGCGGGCCGTAACCACCTTCGCCAAGGCTATGGTGGTCCGCCGTAGCTTTATGCGAAGGCGGAAGGCCCGCCCTACGACGTGACTCATACGGTCCTCCCGAGGCTCCCGCCGCAATGCTTGCAGAACCGCGCGTCGGGGTCGTTGGCGGTATCGCATGAGGAGCATCGGTTCGCAGCAGTGACGGGATCCGGGATCCGGGAGCCGGGATCCGATCGAGTCCGCCCTACTCGCTTGGACACTTCTTTCTCGATTTCCTCGCGATAGACCGCGCCGGCGTCCAGCTGTCGAATCAAACCCGCCGCGCGCATGCGCAACCGCGCGCTCATCTCGGCAAAATCCTTCTCGGACACCTTGCCCATGGCGCGATCGAACTCGAGGTCTTTGATCGATCGCAGCACCAGCGTCTTCTCTCGCTCGAGCGCGGCGCGCGTTCGTCCCCCAAGCATCTGAGGGCCGGCCACTTCGTCAACGCTCGTGAACGGCACAAACGTGCGCCACGCGGCAAAGCCAACGATCGCGGCGGCGAAGATGGTGATGCTCAGAAGAATGACACCGGCCGGCGTCTGCGGGCCGGACACGAACACGACAACGGTGGCCCCGATGAGGCCCGCCAGCGTGAACAGATGCCAGGGTTGAAGTGTGTCAGTCGAGGTTACTGAGCTCATCGTCGAGACGGGCACTGAGCGCCGGATCAAGACCGGCTTCTCCCGCAGCCGCCGGAACGGCCCGGTTCGACCAGCGGCGTGCGGTTACGACGATGACGCCGAGCGCTGTTACTGCCGCCAGATAGGGGAACAGCCACGCGAGTCGATTGAAGCCCCGATCAACGGGAGCCGCGAGCACCGCCTCGCTGCCGAAGTCGCGGATGAATGCCGCAATGACTTCGTCGTGATCCTTGCCTTCGGTGAGGAACTGCCGCAGCTTCGTCGTCTGGGTGGCGTGTCCTTGACAGTTGAACATGCCGCAGTCGTTGAGCGGCCGGCGGCAGCCGCACGTGCAGAGGATTTCACCCTCGAGCTGCCGCTCGAGCCCGCTCCGATCCTCTGGTGAAACCGTCTGCCCACTCTGAGCCATCACGGCTGCGGGCCAGAGCACGAGTGAGAGCAGCAAGAGCGAGGTGGTGACGGCATTGGCGGGCACGCGCGCCGCCGCGAAGGCGAAGACTGTCTCGGGCAGCAGCGCGATCAACGTCCCGACGGCCAGAATGCCGAAACCAACCCAGACCCAGTTGACGAGAGGGTTGATGACAATCTGCATGCTGGCGCTCTGCTCTTCCAGATTGAACGCCGGCATCACCAGGTAGATGTCCTCGGCAAACGATCGCCGGATGGCGACTTCTGTCGTCGGCTCGTCCTCGTGCTTCCGGAAGAACCACTTGGCCGGATAGAGCCGCCCGATTTCCTCACCGTTGCGGAACACCGTCGTGTGCCCCGTGATCATCTGTTTCTGGCCGTCGTCGGTGACCCTCACGGCGTCGAGGCGAATCGTGAAGTCGCCGACCTGTGTTTGCTGACCAGGCTTCAGGAGCACCTGCTCGTCCTGCTTGAAGCCTTCACCCGCGAAGCCGAGAAACAGCAGGGTGATGCCCACGTGGACGATGTAGCCGCCATAGCGCCGCTTGTTGCGCGCGACGAGCCCTATCAGCGCGGTGAAGACGTCCGTTCCGGTCGCGCCTTGACGCACGCGCGCGCCGCGCCAGAATTCCTGCCCAATAGTGCCCACGACGAATCCGCACAGCGCGAAGCAGATGCCCGACGTCCACACACGGACACCGAAAGCGACAACGAGGCCTCCCGTCACCGCGGCGGTTGCGACCGGAATCAAGAACTGATCGCGCAGGTTGACGAGTGTCGTCTTGCGCCACGCAAGCAGCGGCCCGATGCCGGTGAGCAGCAGCAGCACCAACCCGATCGGGAGCATCCACTTGTTGAAGAACGGCGGCCCAACCGTCAATCGCTCCCCTGTGACCGCTTCGCTCAGCGTCGGAAACATCGTGGCGAAGAGCACGAAGAAGGCCGAGAACAGCAGGATCCAGTTGTTGGCGAGGAACGCAGCCTCTCGCGATACCCAGGAGTCGAGCTCGTTGCGCGCGCGCAACAAGGGCAGCCGGTAAATCACGAACCCGAAGCTGAAGACCAGGATCGACACCATGAAGATGGTGAACAGCCGCGCGAGCTCCGGATCTTCACCGAAGGCGTGCACCGACTGAACGACCCCCGACCGCGTCATGAACGTGCCGAAGATCGTCAGGAAGAACGTCAGGATGACGAGCGTCACGTTCCAGACGCGCAGCATCCCGCGCCGTTCCTGCACCATCACGGAATGCAGGAACGCCGTTGCCGTGAACCAGGGGAGCAGTCCGGCGTTCTCAACCGGATCCCAACCCCAATACCCGCCCCATCCCAACTCTTCGTACGCCCAGATCATGCCGAGTCCGAGCCCAATCGACAGGAAGAGCCACGAGATCATCGTCCAGCGGCGAACCGCTCGCAGCCAGGAGTCATCCAGAAAACCAGTGATGAGCGCCGCCATGCCGAAGGCAAACGGAATCGTCAGTCCGACGAACCCCGTGTACATGGTGGGCGGGTGAATCACCATGTAGAAGTTCTGTAGCAACGGATTCAGACCTTCGCCGTCGGCAGGGTTCTCCGTGAGGTAGGTCTGGAACGGGTTGTTGTGGATGATCATCAGGAACAGGAAGAACATCTGCACAACGGCGATGACCGCCACCACATACGGGATGAGCTCCCGGTGGCGCTCCCTGTTCACATAGACTGCACTGCTGCCGAACACCGAGAGCAGGAACACCCAGAACATGATCGAGCCGTCGAGGCCGCCCCAGTACGACGTGATCTTGTAGAACAGCGGCTGAACGGAGTCGGAATAGCGAGCGACGTACCTGATCGAGTAATCGCCTGTGACGAACGCGTAGACGATGACGGCCGACGCAGCCGTCATGATCGCGGCAACCAGGTAGAACGCGCCGATGCCGCTTTCAACCAGACGGCGGGAGCGCCGCCTCGCGCCGGCGACCGACGCCGCGAGCGCATACGCACACCCGACAAAGGCTGCGAGAAGAAGGTAGTACCCGAGGGATGCCATTACCCTCGCTCAGTATGTCGTCGTGCCGGTGGGCCCTGCAGTGCCGACAGCCTGCGGCTCGTACTTCGACGGGCATTTCGCGGTCATGCCGGTCGCATGGAAGCCATTGGCCGTCAGCGTTCCCTGAAGCACCACCTCGGACTCGTTCTTGAACGTGTCGGGCACGATGCCGGTGTAGGTGGCGCGCACAACCTGCCCCTTGTTGTGCATTTCGAAGCTGTATTCGAGGGAGTCGCGCTTTCGCCGGATATCTCTAGCATAGCCGTGTATCTGCATCGGCGTGTCATACCAGACATCCGGTTGAACCATCACCTCATCCACGTGCTTGTAGTACTGAGCACTCTCCCCGAGCGTCGAGTACAGCAGACCTCCGAACGCCAACGTGAGGACCAGGCTCGTCAGCCCGATTTTTGCGGCTTTGTGACTCATAGCTAAAGACTTTCGCTTAGGTGCAGCGCCCTCAGGATATCAGCAATCCCGCCAGGTTGCACAAGTGATATACGACGGCGACCGGCAGACCCACGACGTTCGAATAGGAGCCGTCAATCCGGGTCACAAAGCGCGACGCGAGCCCTTGGATGGCGTATGCGCCGGCCTTGTCCGCCGGCTCGCCGCTGGCCACATACCAGTCGATCTCGGCGTCTGTCAGCGGCGCAAACTCGACCGTTGTGACGGCCACGTCCGACATCCTCGTGTCGCCGGGCGGGTCTTTACGGCCCCGTACGTAGTGTCCGGCTTGCGCCGGACCGTCCGGGTTCACGAGACACACACCCGTCATCACCTCGTGCGACCGTCCCGACAACAGCCCCAGCATTCGCCGCGCGTCGCCATCGTCGACCGGCTTGCCAAGAATCGCCCCGTCCACCACGACCACCGTGTCAGCAGAGAGCACCGGTCGATCGCCTGCCCGCGGCAGTACGGCGTGTGCCTTTGCCGCGGCGAGACGCTTGACGTGCTGCTCGGGTGTTTCGCCCGGAAGCACGCACTCGTCCACATGTGCTGGGATGATGTCGAACTCAATTCCCGCTGCGCGAAGCAGTTCTGCCCTCCGGGCCGACGCCGATGCGAGTATCAGCCGCATTGGACCGCTATGCTGTCCCAAGCGCGAATCGTGTCGTCGTCGTGAACCCGCAAGGCATCCTCACCGAAATATCAAGCACAAGCCCTTGGCTGGTTCAATGCTATCCTCGCCGCGTGATTCCCGTTCACCAGGTGATGCCCGGCGCCCTCCAGGCCGTTCTGCGCAACGCGCCCCTCACGCAAGAGAAGGTTGCCTTTGCCTGGCGCGTCACGGTGGGACCCGCGGTCGATCGCGCCACGGCGATCGAATTGCGGGACTGCGTGCTGCACGTGCGCGCCAAGGATGCCGCGTGGCGTCGCGAAGTGGAACGATCGGCAGGCCTCATTCGTACGCGCCTCGTGACGTTGCTCGGGGACCAGGCCGTGCGGTCCATCGAAGTCACGACCGGCTGACACGCCGCGCGCCGCTCTCCACCGCGCGCTGCCCTGCCCCTGTCCCTGCCCCTTGCAATCCATTTCAGACGATGGCATCGTCGTCCCCAGTGGAGATTCGCGCCATGGCACCTGCGCCGCTGCTGACGACCGATGAGTACCTGAGGACGCCGGAGACACTTCAGCCGACGGAGGTCATCTACGGCGCGCTTCGTGTCGCGGGCGCGCCGACGGTACGGCATCAGCAGGCGCTCTGTGCGTTTCTGGTGGCTCTGGCGCTCCATGTTCGCGAGCGCCGACTGGGAATCGTTCTCGTGTCGCCACTCGACATCATCTTCGATTACGAGCGTGCGTTGATTCTGCAGCCAGACCTGGTGTTCATTTCGAACGGGCGGCGGACCATTCTGCGTCAAGAGCGAGTAATCGGTGCGCCCGACATGGTGCTCGAGGTGCTTTCTCCGCATCCTCGAATCGGCAACCTCCAGGAACGGATCGACTGGTTCGTGCAGTACGGCGTGCGGGAAATCTGGCTGCTCCATCAGCTCCGAGAACAGTTCGAAATGCTGATCGTGCAGGATGGACGCGTAGCCCGCCGGGACGTGTCCGATTACCTGACGCCCATCCGGTCGGACGTGCTTCCGGAGTTCACGATGACGGTCGGGGACATCCTGCGGGAATAGGCGTTCCAGACCATTGGTGTCCATTGCGGGGATGGCTGAAACCCCAGAGCGGCCACAGAGAAAATATCGCTTCAGACGTCGAGCGTATCCGCCTGCCGACGTTGCGTCGACGGACTAACGAGAAAACACTGAAGACCGTATGGGCTTGAGAGGAAGCTGCATGGGCCTGAGCTCACGGCGGAACGGATCGAAGACCAGACCGAATCCCTCGAGCGTCGTGGCGCCCAACAGCGGATCATCACCGGGTTCGCCGACGATGACCACTGAGTCGCGGCGGCGTCCTTGGAACTCGAACGTCGCGGTGGCCAGTCGTCGGCGAATCACGTCGCCGTTTGCCAGCACGAACTCTCGCGTCGAGTGAGACTTGATTCCAAGGCGCCGGAGAACGGCGCGAGGAATCAGCGCGTAGATGACACCGGAATCGACGAGACAGCGGACGTTTTCAGTGCGACGTCGATTCGCCGGGTTGCCGACCTTCACGCTGACGTGAGTGAGGCCCACAACTCGATTATAGAGTTGCCGATCGCCGGCGCTCACCATGCGCCACGAATCCGGCGAAGTCTTGCGTAGCCCGCTCATTGCCCGGAGCGACGATGCAACTCCGGTATCGAGGTGGTCCTCAGCGCAGGAATCGCGTACATTCGCCAGGACGCCGTTTACAGCAATCCCGGTGAAGACCCCGCAATCGCTCAGGTCCTGGCGGACAAGCGGCTCACTTCGTCAGCCCACCCCTGGACCACCACGATCTCTTTGGATGTGACCCTGTCCCGGTCCTCGTCCTTGATCATCAGAAAGCGCTTGCCGTCGGCCGTCACATCGTAGTTCGACGAGGTGGCGCCAGGCGCACCGCACGAACTGCTCATGCCGTGCGAGTAAGGCCCCTTCCACAACTCCTGCGGACGGGCTGCCACAAATGTGGGAGTGGTTGAGACCGCAACCGCCATCATGCTGTCGCCGTTACGGTAGTACAGCTCGCCGCCGACCCTCTTCCACACTGGATCGGTCCCACCATCGTTTGAGATCTGAATCTTGGGTCCGGGTCCTGGAAAGGCCTGCACGTACACCTCAGGTCGGCCGGATTCATTCGAACAATACGCGAGCCAGCGGCCGTCAGGCGAAAACTTCGACGATCCGGCAGGAGCCTTACCGCCCGCGAACACTTCCGCCTCGCCCCCATCGAGGCGCGCCACCATGATGGCCGGTGGAGTCGAGAACGTGGCCACCGTGTACGCGATCGCGCGGCCGTCCGGTGACCATGATTCCGCGCTCTGAGAACTCCCTGCTGCCGGAACCTGCTGCGGAGGAAGGCTCCGGTCGGCGGGGACACGCCACATCCGCAATTTGCTCATCGGTCCGGAGCGATAACCAAGCTGGATGCCGTCCGGCGACCAGACAGGCCAGTGACTCACACCATCCGTGGTCACGTTCGTGAGGACGCCGCGGTCGAAGTCGTACGTATGGACGTCATGATTGGGCCCTTCGATCTCAACGGCCAGCCGGCGATCATCGGGCGAGAACCGGGGATGCAGATACGATCTGCCGGGCAACCCAACTGGCTCGGCGTTGCCGTTCCGATCCACCCACACGAGCGTTCTCGCCCCTCCGTCGCACACGCCGGGAATGTACGCCAGGTCGCCGCTGGCCGAGACGTCGTAGTTGGCGGCGCCAGTATTCCGACTCATCAGCACGCCATCCAGAACCTGGAAGGGCTCGCCGCTCGTTTCCAGGCGTTCGGGATCGAAGCGAATCGCGAAGATCTTTGCGTCATGCGCATACAGCAGGTGGCCCGAAGGCGAGTAGCGCGGGGCCGCGCCACCTTCCGTCAGAATGGCCGGATTCTACGTCCATATTCAGGAGAGGGGTCGAGCATCCCGTTGACATCTGATGCGTGATGCTCGATGATTTCCCTATGCGAACGACGCTCGACCTCGACGACGACGTGCTGCAGGCGGTCAAGGAGATTGCCGCCGCACGAGGCACGACCGCGGGGAAGGTTGTCTCCGAGCTGGCGCGAA
>DATCJA010000128.1:0-20844 GCA_036507475.1 Vicinamibacterales bacterium | reverse complement strand
ATCGAGCTGGCGGAGCTGACGCCCGACTCGCTGCACCGCAAGGCGCTCGACAGCTGGAAGCCGTAGATGTAGAGGAAGCCTTTAGGCTTCCGAGTGTAGAAGTCGTCGAATCGGAGTATCCAGGAGTGTCGTTGAGCGCGGGCAAAACGAACGCGTGTTGCGTGTTGGGCGTGATGCTCTCCGTGGCCGTGTACGCCCTGGTGTCCGTGGGAGCAGCATCGCAGCAACCGGGGGCAGGGTCGGGTGCCGCTCTCTTCGAGGGCGCCCTGCTCATTTCCGGCGCCGACGGCGCTCCGATCGCGAACGCCGCCTTCGTGGTGCAGGACGGCACCATCGCGCGTGTCGGACGGCGAGGCGAGATTGCTGTTCCCGCTGGTGCCGTCCGCATCGAGCTGTCCGGCAAGACGGTGATGCCCACGCTCATCAACGCGCACGGGCATCCGGGCTTCCAGCGTGGACTGACCTACGGTCGCGAGAACTACACGCGCGACACCTATCTCGACGATCTCCGCCGGGCCGCATACTTCGGTGTTCGTGTCGTCATGTCGCAGGGAATCGATCCTGGCGACCTTGCGTATGAGATTCGACGGGATCAGACGGGGCGCTCGGACGAGGCGCGCCTGTTGCTGGCCGGCCGGGGCATCGGGGCACCGAACGCGGGCCCTGGCGCTGCGGCATATCAGGGAATTGCGTATGAGGTGACAACTCCGGAGCAGGGCAGAACCGCTGTCCGCGAGCTTGCCGCGAAGAACGTGGACCTCGTGAAGATTTGGGTGGACGACCGCGGTGGGCGTGCGCCGCGGATGCCGCCGCCGGTGTACCGCGCCATCATCGACGAGGCACATGGCCGCACGCTCAAGGTCAACGCGCACGTCTTCTACCACGAAGATGCCGTCGGCCTCGTGGATGCGGGCATCGATGGGCTGGCACATCTCGTGCGCGACCGCGAGATGGACGGCGGTCTGATAGCTGCAATCGTGCGGCGCGGTACATACGTGATGCCGAACCTCGGCGGGGCCGAGCGCGGCACCCATTCGAGCGTGCCGTCCTGGTTCGAGGAGCCCGGTCTCATGACGCTGCTGCGCCAGTCGACCTCCGAGCCGGTCATCGACCGCATCCGTGCGTCATTTACGGCGCGCGACGGACCCACAGCGAATGCGGCACGAAACAGATACATGATTCTGCAGCGCAGCCTTGCTACGCTGAACAAGGCAGGAGCGCGGATCATCCTTGGATGCGATACAGGCCTCGAGGATCATCTCTTCGGCTACGCGGAGCAGCGCGAGCTTGCAGAGATGGTTGGCGCTGGCATGACCCCGGCCCAGGCCATTGTGGCCGCGACGAGCCGCCCAGCCGAATATCTCGGTCTTCGCAACATGGGAAGCCTGGCGCCCGGCAAGCGCGCCGACTTCATGATTCTTTCCGGAAATCCGCTGGCGGACATCCAGCAGACGCGGAGCATCGAGGCGGTGTACTTCGACGGACGCCAGATGGATCGAGCGGCTCTGCGCGCGCGGTTGGTTCGACCCTAATCAGGGCACAACGCACAACGGCAGGAACCACGAAGCGCACGAAGGTCACGTGGTTGGCCGTGGTTCCTTGGGTGCTCTGTGACTCGTAACGTGCTTTACCGAATGCGCCCCGGTACAGGTGCGCGGCACAAGAAATTTGAGGGATCGATGACAAGCGAGGCTGTTCGCGACGCTGCATTCGAGATGGCTGCCTCGAGCATACGCTTTGGCGTTGGCGTGACGCACGAAGTCGGCATGGACCTCGCCGACCTTGGCGCCCGGCTCGTGCTGGTGTTGACCGATCCAGTTCTGTCGAAGCTTCCGCCGGCGCAGAATGTGATCGAGTCGCTCGAGGCGAACCAGGTGGCGTTTGCCGTGTACGACAAGGTCCGCGTCGAGCCCACTGACGAGTCGTTCCTCGATGCGATTGCGTTCGCGCGCACGCGTCCCTTTGACGCGTTCGTCGCGGTCGGCGGCGGCTCGACGCTCGACACCGCAAAGGCCGTCAATCTCTACACCACGCATCCACCGGCGGACTTTCTCGACTACGTCAACCCGCCAATCGGCAAGGGACTGCCTGTGCCTGGCCCGCTCAAGCCGCTGATGGCGATTCCAACGACGGCCGGAACGGGCAGCGAGACTACCGGCGTCGCCATATTCGATTTGCAGCGAATGCACGCCAAAACCGGCATCGCCCACCGTCGTCTCAAGCCGACTCTTGGCTACCTCGATCCGGAGAACACGCGGACGGCGCCGCCGCAGGTCGCCGCGTCCACGGGGCTCGACATTCTCAGCCACGCCGTCGAGTCGTTCACGGCCGCGCCCTTTACAAACAGGCCGCATCCCGGGCGGCCGGCCTTCCGGCCGGCGTACCAGGGCTCGAATCCCATCAGCGATATCTGGGCGCTCGAGGCGATGCGAATCGTGTCGCACTACCTCGTGCGAGCGGTCGACGATCCATCCGATGACGAGGCGCGCGCACAGATGCTGCTGGCCGCGTCATATGCGGGCCTGGGTTTCGGCAATGCCGGTGTGCATCTGCCGCACGGCATGTCGTACGCCGTGTCGGGAAACGTGAGGAGCTATCGTCCAGGCGGGTACGTCACCGAGCATGCACTTGTGCCTCACGGCATGTCGGTGGTGCTAAATGCGCCGTCAGTGTTTCGCTTCACCGCGTCCGCCAGTCCGGATCGTCACCTGCGGGCAGCGGAGGCTCTTGGCGCGGACGTCTCGCGTGCTCGTGCGGACGACGCTGGCAGGATTCTGGCGGACCGGATTACCTGGTTCATGCATCGGCTGAACATGCCGAACGGCCTGCAGGCAATCGGCTATTCGACAGACGACATACCCGCACTCGTGACGGGGACGCTGCCACAGCACCGCGTCACGAAGCTGTCACCGCGCCCCGCCGGGCCCGATGAGCTCGCGTCGCTCTTCGAAGCCGCGATGGTTGCCTGGTAACGTCAGGAGACCTACGGGACGTATCTATGGATCGATGATCGATGATGTGACGATCGATGTGTTCATTGGACCGCTATACGGCTCCTTACGAAAATTTTGTACCCGTTGCGTGCTATACGTCGAGCCGCATAGCGGTCCTAGGCGCGCGGAGCGCGCCAAGATGATGCTGGCCAACCAGCCGAGGGGCGCTGCCGGGGATATCAAGGCGCAGGGCCCCTCGGCTGGTTCAATCGATCATCGTTCCATTCATTTGTCCATCGATGGATTGATGGCGCAATCGATTGCCACATCATCGTTCATCGATCATCGATGCGCGTGTCACTGAATCCGCGTCAACTGCCCGCGCGCAAAGCCACCGGGATTGATCGGCGAGTGGATGTTGAAGTAGAAGCCGGCGGGATTGTCGACGATCGACTGAGCCAGCGCGGGGGTCACCGTAATTCCGGTCGCGCGAAATTCCCCTGTGCCGGTGACGGCGATGAACGGCGACCCTGCGGTCAGCCCCGTGTTCACCATCACCGGGCCGTTGACGCCTGCGGCTCCAGGGTGAATGTGCGCGCCGACGACCGTTGTGTTACCGGGGAAGCCGCTCACCTGGAAATAGAAGTCCGCAGTCGCGCCCGTAATTGCGCCTGCGGTGCTGCGCGTCAGCTGCAGCGTAATCTGCGCCGCTCCGTTCCCCCCGGACTCGGCGTTGCCGATGGGCGGCACTTCGTTGGCGGGCCGCAATATCGCGGCGAACACCGCCGGCTGATTCGATGGTGATGTCGTGCCGTTGTCATCGCAGCCGGCAGCGACAGCACAGACGGCAATCGCGAACGCTACCCATCGAGTCATCGTTCCTCCTACTTCAGTTCCCTGATCTGGACGTTCCGGAATCGCACGACGCCGAGTCCCGCCTGCAGCGCAAACGGCCCGCGAGCGAACTTCTTGTCCTCGACGTCGACCATCTGCATCCCGTTCATGCGAACGATCAGTCGCGGTCCTTTCGCGACGATCTCCAAGGAATTCCACTTGTTGCCCGTGTTGATCACCGACGCAGGCTTGGCCACGTCGACAATGCCCCCCGTGCGGTAACTCTGGTCGGGACGCGTGTCGAAGATGTTCACCTCGTAGCAGGTGGCCGCTCCGACCTTGGCGGGATCCTGGCAGCGGATGAAGATGCCGCTGTTGGCGTCCGGTGTCACCCAGAAGTCCGCCCGAATCTCGAAGTTGGTGTACGGCTGCTTCGACAGCAGGAAGCCGGCGCCGTTGGTGGACCAGATCTCCCTCCCGACCATCTTCCAGTCTGCCCGACCGACCGGGGTCCACCGATCGAGGCTCTTGCCGTCGAACAGCGTCACCCAGCCCCCAGCCGCTTGCCCCTGCACCGCAGGTGCTCCGACGATGCAGAGTCCCAGGACGACCAATGCTGTTCCGACAATTGATGCGCGCGTCATGATGACCTCTCTTTACCGGTCTTTACCGGCGCCACCGGCTGCGCCAGGCATTGTGGGTCCGTACAGATTACCTCGATCGCTCTTCCGACGAGATTCTGAGACGCCCGTTTATACCTCATTTCAGGGTGACGCCGCCGCATGAGCCGACGAATCTGTCCGCCGCGTCCGGCGCGGCGCGAGTGATCTGATGTACGCTAACTCGCGTGTTCCGCATCAGCCCGTTATGCGGCCCCGAACGCGAATTTCGTACTCGTTGTCCCAACCGCATAACGGGCTGGGCGCGCGGAGCGCGCCAAAGGTTATTGGCGCTCTGCGGGTTTGCCGGTGTACTGGGGCTGGCGGCGTGCGGTCAGCCTGCATCGACGAGCGCTCCAGGCCAGTCACCCACAGCCGATTTCTTTCGCGGCAAGACCATCAGCATCGTCGTTGGCTCGGGTGCAGGCGGGGGATTCGACACGACCGCGCGCCTGGTGGCGCGCCATATCGGCAAGCACATCCCGGGCACGCCCACCGTGATCGTCGTCAACATGCCTGGCGGCGGAGGACTGGTGGCCGCCAATCACGTGTTCAGCGCGGCTCCGAAGGACGGCACGGTCATCGGTCTCTTCCACGAGGCGCAGATGATGAATCAGTTGACCGGCGGGGAAGGCGTCAATTTCGACCTGCGGCAATTCAACTGGCTCGGCAGCTCGTATGACGACCCGAATGTCTGCATCGTGCGCTCGAACGCGGCTGTGACCACGTTCAAGGAGATGATTGGCAGTGCCAAGACGACCGCCGTGGGGGGCACCGGGCCCGGGTCGAATACCTACGATGCCCCGCGCGTGCTCGCGGCAGCGACAGGGGCCAGTTTGAAGGCTGTTGCGGGATATCCAACCACGAATGACGTTCGCATCGGCGTCGAGCGCGGCGAGATTCAGGGCATGTGCCTTGGCTGGGAATCGGTGAAGTCCGCGTCCAGCCAGTGGCTGCAGGATGGATACGCACGAGTGTTCGTCCAGAACGGCATCGCGCGCCATAAGGACCTGCCGGACGTGCCGCTGGCGATCGAGTTTGCCACAGATGAGGAGAGCAAGATGCTGCTCCGCCTTGTGGATGCGCCTGGCGCGATGGCCAAGCCGTTCACGCTGCCGCCCGGCGTCGATCCGCCGCGCGTCGAGGTGATGCGCACTGCGCTCACGGCAACCTATCACGACGCCGCCCTCCTGGACGAGGCACGAGCGATGAAGCTCGAGGTCCAGCCGAAGACGGCCACCGAGATTCGCGAAATTCTGGACGACGTGCTGGCAACGCCGCCGGCCGTCGCCGCGAAGTACCGCGAAATCATCCAGCCCTGATGCCGTTCACGTCCACAGGCCACAGAGGCACAGAGACACAGACAGCCAGCCTAGAAATGCTCCGTGTCTCCGCGTCTCCGTGGCCCGTGACTGTGCGTCTTTGGCCCGTCTTGCACATATGAGCCGACCTGCCGACCTGCGCGACTGGATCGCGCGCATCGAAAGCCTCGGCGAGCTGCAGCACGTCGCCGGGGCCCACTGGGACCTCGAAATCGGCACCCTGTCCGAGATCAATTACCGCCGCAAGCCGCCTGCAGCGCTCCTGTTCGACGAGATCGTCGGCTATCCGCGTGGTTACCGCGTGTTGACCGGGTCGATGAGCAACGCGCGCAGGATGGCTGTGACGCTGGGGCTCGACCCGAATCTCGAAACGGCGAGTCTGGTGCAGGCGCTGCGCGGCAAGCCCCTCCAGTGGGAAGCCGCAGCGCCGCGCTTCGAGCCCGAGCTCGTCAAGACAGGCCCGATTCTCGAGAATGTCGTCGAGGGTCGGAACGTCGATCTCACGCGATTTCCGGCGCCGCGGTGGCATGAGCACGACGGCGGACGCTACATCGGGACAGGCGTGGCTGTCGTGACGAGCGATCCCGACACAGGACGAATCAATGTCGGCGCCTACCGGATGATGATCCAGGAGGACGGCCGTACCGCCACGATCAATGCCGAGGCGGGAAAGCACGGACGCGCGCAGTACGACCGCTGGTTCGCAAAACACGGCAAGGCCCCCGTCCTGGCGTCGTTCGGTCATGACCCGCTGCTGTTGATGGTGGCGGGCACCGAAGTCCCGAACACGATCAGCGAATATGCGTATGCCGGAGCGATGGTCGGCGAGAAGATTCCCGTCGTTCGCGGTGAGGTGACCGGGCTGCCGATGCCGGCCGCGGCGGAGATCGTCGTCGAAGGATGGCTCCGCCCCGATCGAGTGCTGCACGAAGGGCCCTTTGGGGAGTGGACCGGCTACTATTCGGCGTCGCTGCGCCCGGTGCCGGTCATGGATATCGAGCGCCTCTACTTCAGGAACGATCCAATCATTCTGGGAACGCCACCCGGGAAGCCCCCGAACGACTATTCGTACATGCGTGCGCTGCTGAAGTCGGCCATGATCCGGGACGAGCTCGTGAAGGTCGGCGTTCGTGACGTGCGCGGCGTGTGGGCGCACGAAGTCTGCGGCGGCCGACTGCTCATCGTCGTGTCGATCCGACAGCGCTTCTGCGGCCACTCGCGTCAGGCCGGCTATCTTGCCGCCCAGTGCCCGGCCGCAGCCTACATGAACCGCTTCGTCATCGTTGTCGATGACGATGTCGATCCCATGAACTTGGAAGAGGTGATCTGGGCGGTCAGCACGCGCTGCGAGCCGTCGGAAGACATCGAAATCATGCGGAAGACCTGGGGGAGTAGAGTCGATCCGTTGCTGGCGGATCCGGCAGTTCCTTACAATACGCGCGCGCTCATCGACGCGTGCCGTCCGTTCGAAAAACTCGACACCTTTCCGCGCGTCGCCCAGTCGACGCCACGGCAGGTCCGCGAAACGGTGTCGAAGTGGAAGGATCTGTTCGCCGATCCGCGTTTCCCCCTGCCTGAGACCGTCATCCCATCGGCGGCCGTGGACGAGGAGATCCGTGGCAGCGGCGTCACGCCGCTGGACAAGAAGGACTAGCGGCGATGTGGTGCTTGGTGCCTGGTGCTTGGTGCTTGGTGCGTACGGGGTGCTTGGTGCTTGGTCAGCGTCCAAGGACTGCGCACCAAGGACGAACCAGGCACGAAGCACCAGGCACCAGTCACTGACACATGGACGTCTTCCTGTCCGCCCTCTTGCAGGTGCTGGCGCCCGACACGTTCGGCATCATGCTCGTGGGCATCGCTATCGGCCTTCTCGTGGGAATCCTGCCCGGGCTTGGCGGCGCTGCGACGCTGGCGATGATGCTGCCGTTCGTGTACCCGATGGACGCCATCTCCGCCTTCGCATTTCTGCTCGGCATGCACGCGGTGACGGCCACTACCGGCGACATCACGTCGGTCCTGTTCGGTATCCCGGGGGAGGCGACGTCGGCGGCGACCGTCCTTGACGGCTATCCGATGACGCGGCGTGGGGAGGGTGGGCGCGCGCTCGGCGCCGTGCTTTTCAGCTCGTTGGTCGGCGCATTGGTTGGCGCCGCGGTGCTGGCGGTGTCGGTGCCCGTGATCCGGCCCGTCGTGCTTCAACTCGGCCCGCCTGAATTTCTGATGCTCACCGTGCTGGGCCTCAGCTTCATCGTGTCACTCGCCGGGCGGAACCTGATCAAGGGGTTCATCATGGCGGCCCTCGGGTTTCTGCTCGCGATGGTTGGCTTGGATCCACAGAGCAGCATCCAACGTTTCACCTTCGGCCAGCTGTATCTCTGGGAAGGCATCAACGTCGTGCCCGTCGTCGTCGGGTTGTTCGGCGGCGCCGAAGTCCTGCAATTGATGATGACGAAGCACAGCATCGCGCAGCGCCCTCGCGACGAGCGGCTCGCTGGCGTCATGCAGGGTGTGCGCGATACGTTCGAGCATTGGTGGCTGACGCTACGCGCCAGCGCCATCGGGCTCGGCATTGGCGTGATTCCGGGTATGGGAGGCGCGGTGTCGCAATTCATCGCCTATGCACACGCGCAGCACACCTCGAAGCATCCAGAGACGTTTGGCAAGGGAAACGTCGAAGGCGTGCTGGCCACCGGAGCCGTAAACAATTCCCGCGAAGGCGGAAATCTCATCCCGACCGTGGCGTTCGGGATTCCGGGCAGCATTTCGATGGCCATTCTGCTCAGCGTGTTTCTGCTCAAAGGCCTCGTGCCTGGTCCCGCGATGCTGACGAAGAATCTGGACGTCACCTACTCGATGGTGTGGGTGATTGTCCTGTCCAACATCATCGCGGTCCTGGTGTCATTTCTGTTTCTCAACCAGCTCGTGCGGCTGACGCGCGTAAAGGCGGTGCTGCTGGTGCCGTTTCTGATGGTGCTGACGGCGTTCGGTGCGTACACGGCGCACAACGCCTTTGCGGACATCCTGGTGATGCTTACGGCAACAAGCGTCGGCGTCGCGGCGATCCGCTTGGACTGGCCGCGCGCACCGCTGCTGCTCGCCGTCGTGCTTGGCGACATCGCCGAGCGATACCTCTTTCTGTCGTACTCGCTATTCGAGTGGCGCTGGCTCGGACGACCGCTCGTCATTGCGTTCGCCATCCTGACCCTCGGCGGCCTCGTGTGGCCGTTGATGCGCCGGGGCCCTCACGCTCCGGATTCGGTGGTTCATCGCGCGGACGTGCCTGTCACCATCGGGTTGCTGGGTGTTGCGATCTGGGTCCTGTACCAGGCGGCGGGCTGGCCGTTCCGCACCGCCGTGTTTCCGCTCGCGACGGGCGCCATTCTGTTGTGCCTGACCCTCATGAAGCTTGGGGCGCATCTGTACGTGGGGCGGGTACCGCGACGCGGGAACGAGGGGGCGCGGAGCGGACCCGCCGGACAGCCCGCCCCCGTCGAATTCACCGATCTTCCCGACGTATTCGCCACCGCGTCACGCGTGGAATGGCTCTCCGCAATTGCCTGGATGGCGGCATTTTTCCTCCTGCTGTGGCTTCTGGGTGCGCTGGTCGCGGTGCCTCTTTTTGCACTCGCGTACCTGCTGACCGTCGCGCGCCAGTCGGCGGTGCTTGCGGGCACGTACGCCTTCATGTGCTGGTTGTTCATCTATGGGTTGTTCAATCGCGCGTTGCATGTTCCGTTGCCGCAAGGAGCGCTGTTCTCGTGAGTCCGCCTGTCATCGCGAAACATTCCGTACGATTGACGATCAACGGAGAAGCCTACGAAGGCGAAGTCGAGCCGCGCACGCTTCTCGTGCAGCTTCTGCGTGATCACGCGGGACTCACCGGAACGCACGTGGGCTGCGTCGTCGGCGAGTGCGGCGCCTGTTCGGTGCTCGTTGGTGGTGCGCTCGTCAAATCGTGCCTCATGCTGGCCGTGCAGGCGCACGGCTGCGAGATTACGACGATCGAGGGCCTTGCCAGCGATGGCGCGCTTCATCCGATTCAGGAAGCGTTCGTGAGCCTGTTCGGTCTTCAGTGTGGTTTCTGCACGCCCGGCTTCGTCATGGCCAGCTTTGCGCTGCTGTCGCGCAACCCGAACCCAACAGAAGACGAGATACGTCGGGATCTGTCGAGCAACCTGTGCATGTGCACCGGGTACGTGCAGATCGTCGAAGCGGTCAAGGAGGCGGCGTCGCGCCTGCAGCAATGGAACAGCGGCGAGAATACGTAGGGCGAAGCGTTCGAAGCAAGGAGGCGCCCCGGCACGTCTCCGGCCGCGGCCGATATGTCGACGATCTCTCGCTTCCTCGCATGCTGTACGCCTCCATCCTGCGCAGCCCGTACGCTCACGCGCGCATCGTCTCCGTCGGCGGCGGCGCGGCTGCGCAGCTTGCCGGCGTTCGCGGCGTCATCACTCCGGACGAGGTAAGGCGGTTGACGCGTCCGTTCAAACCCGGGCGCTATGCCGCAGGGCTCCGCGTCCCGATTCCCGAGTACGCCAGCGCCATCGAGAAGGTGCGCTACGTCGGCGAACCCGTCGCGATGGTGGCCGCCGACACCCGCGCTCGGGCCGAGGATGCTCTAGAGCGTATCGAGGTTGATTACGACCCGCTGCCCGCCGTTGTCACCGCCGAGGATGCGGCCAGTCCTTCAGCCGCGTTGATTTACGAGGAGCTGGGCAGCAACGTGGCCTGGCAGGGGTACGTGTCGTATGGCGATGTCGACTCGGCATTCAAGAACGCGGATCGGATCGTCAGTGAGAATCTGAAGATTCATCGCTACAGTTCCACGCCGCTCGAGCCGTTCGCCTGTCTGGCGGAGAGCACACCGGAACGGCTGACCATCTGGTGCAACTCTCAGTCGCCGGATGTCGTCTACGAGGCGTTGTCAGAGGCTCTCGGTCTCGACAACGTCCGCGTAATCGTCCCGGATGTCGGCGGGGGCTTCGGACAGAAGATTCATCTCATTCGCAAGTACGCGGTGCTGACGGCGCTCATGGCCGTGAAGACCGGGCGGCCGGTCAAATGGATCGAGGACCGCAGCGAGCACATGATGGCGGGCGGACACTCCTGCGAGCAGGAGTTCGACGTCGAAGCGGCCGTTACAGCGAGTGGCGAGGTGCTCGGGCTCAAGATCCGCGATACCGACGATGTAGGTGGATCGGTGAGCACGTTGACGATTCATTTCACCAACAAGTTGAACAACCTGTTCAACACCTACAAGGTGCAGCACCTCCGGCTCGAAGGACGGTCCGTGCTCACGAACAAGTGTCCTGTAGTGCCGAATCGCGGAATCGGCAAGCCCGGCATGTGCTTCGTGTGGGAGCGCATCATGGACTGCGTTGCCCAGGAGCTCCGGCTCGATCCGATCGAGGTCCGTCGCCGAAACCTGATCGCCGTGAGCCAGTTTCCCTATACCACGCCGAACGGCAACATCTACGGCAGCGGCGACTACCAGGCGCTGCTCGACCGGGCGCTCGTGAATGTCGGTTACCACGAGGTCCGCCGTCGTCAGGCTGAACAGAACGCTCAACGTGATCGTGGCGCGGACCTTGTCACGTCCGCGCGGGCGAGCCGGAAGGCGGGGTCCCCGCCGCGCTTGCGCGGTGGGGTGCCGTGGCTCGCCCCACAACAGTCGCAACACCCGTCGAGTCCGGGGTCGAACGTCACCCACTATATCGGTATCGGAGTCGTCATCGGCGTGGAGCCGGGGGGCAGGAATGCCGCGCGCGACATGGCCATCTTCCCGCAGTCGAAGCAGATGCCCGGCGCCGGCGGCGTCGAAGGCGCGACCGTCAAGATCGAAAAGAACGGCGCGGTCGTCTTCACCCTCGGGTCGCCGAGCTGCGGACAATCGCACGAGACGACGGCGTCGCAAATCATCGCTGACGTTCTCTGCGTGGCGCCGGAGCGGGTGTCGCTGACCTCGACGTTCGACAGCGCGCTTTCACCATGGGGCATCTCTTCGTCCAACAGTGGGAACAACTTTCACTTGTACGACGTTGGAGCAGTACACGGCGCGGCCACGCGATTGCGCGAGAAGGTCCTGACGCTCGCCGCGCATCTGCTCGCGGCGGAGAAGAGCATGCTGCGCATCGAAGATGGGGTGGTGTACGTAGGGCGGGTGCCGCGAGTCGCGAATGAACAACCGGCGAGCGGACCCGCCGTGGGGCGGGTCCCGCGAGGCGAACGCGAAGAGATGCCGAGCGGACCCGTCGTGACCTTCGCTGAGCTTGGGAAGGTCGCGTACGCCAACCAGGCGCAGCTGCCTCCCGGCTTCGAACCCGGCTTGCAGGTGACCTACTACCACAGCCATCCACACGCGGATCCCCTGATGCTGCCCGACGCGCATGGGCGGGTGCGGGCGCAGTACACGTTCTCGTCTGCCGTTCACGCCGCCGTCGTCGAGGTTGACGCGGAGACCGGTCGCGTTCGTGTGGTGCGGTACGTCATCGTCAGCGACAACGGGACGATGATCAACCCGTCGGTCGTCGACGGGCAGATTTACGGATCGGCCGCTCACGGTATTTCGGTCGCGTTGGGCGAGGGGTTCGTCTACAGCGCTGACGGCCAGTTGCGGACGCTGACGCTCCTGGATTACGGCAAGTCGACTACGCTGGAGACGCCGCATATCGAGATCGAGCACTATCCGGTGCCAGACCCTTTCACGACGCTGGGGCAGAAGGCGGCCGGTGAAGGGGCGGCCATCCCGTCGCCGGCGGCGATCGCCAGTGCCGTGGAAGACGCGTTGGCGCCGCTCGGCGTGAAAGTGCGGCACCTTCCCCTGTCGCCGGAGCACGTGTGGCGGTTGATGAGCGGTCGTACGTAGGGCGGGTCCTTCAGGACCCGCCGAGGTGAAACACCCGGCGCGCGTTGTGTTCGAAGATCTTCGCCTTGTCGGACGCCGACAGATCGAGTCGCTCCATGGCACGCAACGCAACCTCGATGTACTTCAGTCCGCCCTGCGTATCGAACGGCATGTCGGTCGCGAACATGACCCGGTCGACGCCGAAAAATTCGATGCCGCACTGCAGCGCCGGGACCGAACCGATCGTGATCGTGTCGGCATAGAAGTCATGGAAGTATTCGTACGGATGTCTTTCGAGAGGGATCGGCTGGTTCCGGGCGCGCGCAGCCTTGAGCAGCTTGTCGTACCCCTCGCGAATCCGTTCCGATGCGTAGGGCGCAAAGCCTCCGAGGTGATGCGTGACGATCTTGATGTGCGGATGCCGGTCGAAAAGCCCGGAGAACACGAGTCTCGCCATTGCGGAGACCGTGTCGTACAGCCAGCCGATGATGCGCCAGCTGTCGAAGCGACTGACGTCTTCGGTCGGATAGTCGGCGCGGTCGGCGGCGCGCACCGGGTGGAGCAGGACAGGAATATCGAGCGCGGCGACTGTATCGAACAGTGGTGCGAACTGCGGATCGTCCAGCGGCCGCCCGTTGACGTCGGTGTAGATCTGCACGGCGCGGAAGCCACGCTGGTGAACGGCGCGCTCGAGCTCGGCGAGCGCGGCATCGACGTCGTTCAGCGGCAGGCACGCGGCCGCGCCGACGAACCGGTCGGGGAATCGGGAAACGATCTCCGCCATCTCGTCGTTTGCGATGCGCGAGAGCTCCGGCGCCTCTCTCGGTCCCGCACAATGCTCCACGGGCGGGTTGGCCGTGTTGATGATCTGAACGTACCCTTCGCCGGCGCTGTCCATCGCACGGAACCGGGCGTCCAGATCGAACAGCGCGGGCATGACGCGCTCCTGCTCCTGCAGGCGCATCTGCGGCGGAGCGATCTTGAGCCGCGCCTCGCGATAGCGCGGCGTGACGATGTGGTTGAAGATGTCGATCTTCATAGTAGGCAGTGGGCAGTAGGCAGTAGGCAGTGGGCAGTAGGCAGTGGGCAGTGGGCAGTGGGCAGTTGTGGTAGCCGGAGGCCCTTTAGTCGCTGTGACGGTAGCCGGAGGCCTTCAGGCCTCCGGTAGATGTCGTAGTGTCCGGCTTTAGCCGGACCATGAGGTACCGAGTGTATCCCGCCGAGTTCGAATATTTCGCGCCACGAACGGTAGACGAAGCGCTGCAGCTGCTCGGCCGCTTCGGAGACGAGGCAAAAATCCTTGCCGGGGGGCAGAGTCTTCTGCCGATGATGAAGCTGCGGATCGCGAGCCCGAGATACCTGATTGATATCAACCAGGTCGAGGGATTGGACGGGTTGCATCGCGACGGCGACCGTCTCGTCATCGGCGCCCTCTGCCGCCACGCCGACATTGCCGCGTCAGCGATTGTCCGGGAGCACCTGCCGCTCATGCTGGATGCCGCCAATCTCACTGCCGATGTGCAGGTGCGCAACCGTGGGACCGTGGCCGGCAGCGTCGCGCACGCGGATCCGGCAGGTGACTGGCCGGCAGCGCTCATGGCACTCGACACCGAAGTAACTCTTGCAGGCCGGTCGGGCACGCGACGTGTGCCGCTGTGCGACTTCATCCTGGATGCCTACACGACGCAGCTGGACGTGGGCGAGATCGTGACCGGTCTCACCGTCGGGATTCCGCCGAAGCCGAGCGGAGGCGCGTACGTGAAGTTCGAGAAACGCGCGGGTGATTTTGCGGTGGCCAGCGTCGGTGTTCGGCTCGATCTCGACGGCGAGCGCTGCAATACGATCGCGGTGAGCCTCGGCGCGCTCGGCGCCAAACCCATTCGTGCGCGGGCCGCGGAACAGCTTCTTCATGGACAGATGGCCACGGCCGACATGCTGCGCGACGCGCAACACCTCGTTCGCGAGGCGGCGCAACCGTTCGAGGATACCCGCGGCTCGGTCGAGTACAAGCGTCACCTGGCCGGCGTCCTGTTCGGCCGCGCCTTCGCGGCCGCGTTTCACCGGGCGCGGGGGCTCGAGATGGACACGATTCACATGTAACAGCATGACGAACGCTCCAACTGGCGGCAGCGGAGACGCCGCGTCACGGGGATCAAAAATAGAATTCTCCGTGCTCTGCTTGTCCGCCGTAGCCCATGGCGAAGGCGGATGTCTCTGTGGCCCGTGGACACCCAGGGGAACACATGCGTTTAGAGGGTCAGTTCAACGTGAAAGCGGCGCCCGCCGAGGTCTACGCGTTTCTCACCGATCCGCGGAAAGTGAGCCATCACATGCCGGATGTCACGAACGTGGACATCCACGACGATGACCATTTCACCGTGACCGCGCGCGTGGGGGTGTCGCACATCAAGGGGACTATGGTCGTGAAGCTGGCGATCAGAGACCGTCAGCCGCCGGTCAGCACGACGGTGGTCGGACGAGGATCGGGGCTGGCGAGCATCGTCGACATGGTCACGAGCTTCCGGCTCGAGCCGGCCGCCACCGGCGCGACTGCTGTTTACTGGCGGGGAGATGTCACTATTTCCGGCAAGCTGGCGGCGTTTGGGCCTCAGGGGCTGCTGGACCGAATAGCCAGGAAGAATATCGATACCTTCATTGATGGGATCAAGGCCGGGCTAACCGGCCCAACGGCTCCACAGGTGTAATGTTGGAATGTCGCTTGCAGCGGGGCGCTTGATGGAATCCAGGACCGTGGTGAATGTTGTCGTCTCCGAGCCCAGTCCCTCCGACCTCATGTGGTGGGCGCAACATGATTGGAGCGACGGTGTGCGGCTCGAGACGCTTGCGCCGCTCGAGAGCTTCGCAGTCCGAACGCGCAACTCGCTCTATGAGATCACGGTCCTTTCGCCGATGACCGGCGAAGTGCTGGTTCGCGGAGGGCGATTCTTTCCAGAGACCACGCGCGCCACGCTGGCCGGATGCTCGCTTGGCGGCAGCTTCCTGAAGGTGCGTGCAATCCATCCGGGCTTCTCGATGGAGTTGCTGCGCGACGGCCAGCCCATCATCACGACGCGAGTGCAGTCGATCACCCCCATCCGCGAGCCGGCGCCGGTCCACTGAAAATCGTTCTAGTCCCTGAAGATCCCAGCAAGCGGGAGTTCGAGGCCAGGCAACGATAGAGACGCGGACGGGCAGCCCGTGGCCCGCGGATTATCGGTAATACGAACCGACGAGCGCGCCCACGACCGCGACGAGGCCGGCCACCTGGATGCCGACCAGCCACGTGAACTTCTGGTCAACCGACAGGAAGCGCTGATTCATCTCGCTTCGGAGCTCCGCAAGGTCCGATCGGTGCACCATCTCGCCGCGGACGGCTGCGATCTCGGTGCGCAACTCCGCCACACTGGTGTGCAGCTCCACGCGGAGGTCGCCGATCTGCGTGTGCAGCTTCGCGACGCTCGTACGCATCTCTTCCCGAAGATCGGCGATGTCCTTCCGCAGCTCACCGATCCCGGCCTGGTGAACCTGGCTTCGTTCTTCCAAGTCGGTGACTCGCTCGTGAATGTCGGCCACGGAGCTCTCTCGCGCCGGGCTCGCATCCGGCGCGATTCTACATCGTCATCGTCGAGCAAGGGGTGTACCCTCGAGACTTCTGCGAGAAAACGCGGTCGCGTCCTCGCGGGTCGCCGTTCTTGCCGTACGGGATGCATCGAGGTGTGGCAGAATTTGCCTCCGCTCCGATTCACGCGATGCCGCTGAGCGCTGGCACTCGCCTCGGTCCGTACGAAATCCAGTCTGCCCTTGGTGCGGGCGGCATGGGCGAAGTCTATCGTGCGCGCGACCCGCGGCTCGGACGCGACGTCGCGATCAAGGTTCTGCCCGCCGCAATCAGCGCCGACCCCGAGCGGCTCCGGCGCTTCGAGCAGGAGGCGCGCGCGGCCGCGGCGCTGAACCATTCCAAGATCATTGCCGTGCACGACATCGGGCTTCATGAGGGCGCGCCGTTCGTCGTCATGGAGCTGCTCGATGGCGAGACACTGCGGGAGCGACTCACCGCCTTCGGCGGGGACGGGCGCGATGTAGGGCGGGTCCTTTCGGACCCGCCGCGCGGCGGCGTGATGCCGGGTCCAAAAGGACCCGGCCTACTGCCAGTGCGGAAGGCGATCGAATACGGCGTACAGATAGCCCGTGGGCTCGCCGCGGCGCACGACAAGAGCATCGTGCACCGGGATCTCAAGCCGGACAACGTGTTCGTGACCTCCGATGGCCGGGTGAAGATTCTCGACTTCGGCCTTGCCAAGCTGACAGCGCCCGAGCCGGCGCTGGCGGGCGCCACGACGTTGCCGACAATGGCAGCGCCGACCACGCCAGGCGTGGTGCTGGGGACCGTCGGCTACATGGCGCCGGAGCAGGTGCGCGGCGAGGCGGCCGATCATCGCGCCGACATCTTTGCGCTCGGCACGATCCTCTACGAGATGCTTGCCGGTCGCCGCGCGTTTCACGCCGCGACGACCGCCGAGACGATGACCGCGATCCTGAAGGAGGAACCGCCAGAGCTACCGGTCGATCGCTTGCCGCCCGCGCTTGCACGGATTGTGAATCGCTGTCTCGAGAAGCATCCCACCGCGCGCTTTCAGACGGCCAGCGATCTGGCTTTTGCACTCGAGGCGCTGTCCGTTTCGGCGACAACGGGCGAGCCTGCCGTGCGCGGCCGTGCGGCCGGCCGCGTCACCATGCGCGAACGCCTCGCGTGGGCCGTGGCGGCTCTGGCCGTGGTGACGACGGTTGCTGTGTTGTGGTTGCAGGCGCCTGGCGCCGCGCCTGCGCCGCTGGTAACGCGCTTCGAGGTGCCCGCGCCGCCGACCGACAGCCCGGCATCACTTGCTCTGTCACCCGATGGGCGACTGCTGATTTATGCCGCGACGACCGACGGGCAATCACGACTCTGGGTGCGTCCGCTCGACAGCAGCGAGGCGCGCGCGCTGCCAGGCACCGAAGGGGCGACGTTCCCGTTCTGGGCGCCTGACAGCAGCGCCATTGGGTTTTTCGCCGATGGGAAGCTGAAGCGCGTGGATGTGGCCGGCGGCACACCGCGGGTATTGGCCGACGCGCAGGCGGGCCGCGGCGGGGCATGGAATGCCGAAGGCGTCATCCTGTTCACGCCCGGCAACGCTGCGTCGCTGCCGAACAGCAGCATGCTCATGCGCGTTCTGGCGACTGGTGGTACCCCCGTGCCCGCTACACAACTGACGGAGGGTCATGGTACTCATCGGTGGCCGCAATTCCTCCCCGATGGACGGCATTTCATTTTCTTCAGCGCACTCGGACGGACGGGCACGCAGGGCGTGTACATCGCGTCGCTCGATGACGCCGATCCGATACGTGTCCTGGAGACGGAGACGCCAGGCGTGTTCGTCGGCCCGGAGTCTCTGCTGTTCGTTCGCGGGGACGTCCTGATGACGGCGACGTTCGATCCCGTTCGCGGAACGGTCACAGGAGAGCCGGTGCCTCTCGTGCAGCCAATAGGCCGAGACGACGGCGTGCTCACCAGCGCCTTTGGCGTCTCGCGTGATGTGCTTGCGTACCGCGCCTCCAACACGACGCAGCACAGGCAGCTTGCCTGGATCGATCGCGCGGGAACCACAGTGGCCACCGTTGGGCAGCCCGACCCGAACAACCTTGCTTCGCTGGCACTTGATCCTGCCGGTCGGCGCATTGCGGTGTATCGCCGGGTCCAGGGAAATTTCGATATCTGGATTGCGGATTCCAATCGGGGCGACCCGGTGCGACTGACGTTCGATGCGGCGCTGGACGGAAACCCTCTGTGGTCCCCGGACGGCCAGCGCGTGATCTTCTATTCTTCCCGCCGTGGTCCCAATGGCCTGTACGAGAAATCGGGCAGCGGCGCCGGAGACGACCAGCTCGTGGCCGACGATATCGGTCTGCCACTGTCCTGGTCGTCGGACGGACAGGTGCTGCTCTATTCGCGCCAGAGCCCAAACACCGGAACGGACTTGTGGGTCCTGCCCATGAGCGGCGATCGAAAGGGCCGACCCCTCGTGCAGGCGCCGATGGAACAGAACGGCGGCCAGTTCTCGCCGGATGGGAGATGGCTGGCGTACGAATCGAATGACGCTGGGCGGTACGAGGTCTACGTCCAGGCGTTTGCCGACGCCGGTGGCAAGCGTCAGGTATCGGTGGCTGGGGGGACGCAGCCGCGCTGGAGGCACGACGGCAAAGAGCTCTATTACATCGCGCCCGACGCACGTCTCATGGCCGTTGCGGTCATGGGCGCTGCCGACGGGAAGACGCTGGACATCGGCGCGCCCGTGCCGCTCTTTCGGACCCGGTTGGCCACGGGCGGGGGTGTTGTTCCGCGACGCCCGGAATATGCCGTAGCGCCCGACGGCCGGTTTCTCATGAACACGATTGTCGAAAGTACTGCCGCGTCGCCGATCACCGTGGTCATCAATTGGGCGGCGACCCTGGGGAGGCGATAACATTACCGTCCGGGACCGTCCGGACCGTTCGCCTACCACCTACTACCTACCACCTACCAACCAATTCCTGTTGACGCGAATTGATAATGTCCCCTCGCGAGCGAAATAGAAATGTCCCCTAAGCTGATGACCTCAAAGGGGGTCATCGCTGGGAAGGACATGGATGAGTGCGAGAGAGTTGACACGGGTGGAGGTGTTGAGCCGCGTGAAGGCGGGGACCCTGAGTGTGCAATCGGCGGCGACGTTGCTGGTCGTGAGCTATCGCCAGGCGAAGCGTCTGGTGCGGCGATATCGAGCGGAAGGAGCGAAGGGACTGAAGCATCAGAGCGCGGGGCGCGCGTCGAATCATGCGCGGCCGACGGCCGAACGGGAGCGTGCATTGGCGCTCGTGCGGGAGAAGTACAGCGGGCCGGTGGATGTGCGGTTCGGGCCGACGCTGGCCGCCGAGCATCTGGCGAGCGAAGACGGCATCACGGTGCATCACGACACCTTGCGCCGGTGGATGCTGACCGCGGGGTTGTGGAGTCGGGCGCGTAAGCGATCGCCCCATCGCCAACGGCGGGAGCGCAAGGCGTATTTTGGCGAGCTGGTGCAACTCGATGGCAGTTTCCACCAGTGGTACGAGACGCGCGGCCCGGGCGGCTGCCTGATGAATCTGGTCGATGACGCCACGGGTCGGACGCTCGCGCGCCTCGGCGACCAGGAGACGATCTGGGCGGCGGCCGATGTGTTGCGCCGGTGGATCGAGGCGTACGGCGTGCCGCTGGCGCTCTATACGGATTGGAAAAACGTCTATGTGCGGGAGCCGAATGCGGAGGAGCAGGTCACGGGGGCCGTGCCCCTGACGCAGTTTGGCCGCATGTGCGCGGCCCTGGACATTCAGATCATCGCGGCGAGCTCGCCGCAAGCCAAGGGCCGCGTCGAGCGCAATCACGGGACGCATCAGGATCGCCTCGTGAAGAAACTCCGCCGGTTGGGGATCGCGGACGCGACTGCGGCGAATGCGTTCCTGGAGACGACGTATCTACCCGAGCACAACGCCCGTTTCGCACAGGCGCCGGCGTCGGCCGAGGACTTTCATCGGCGGACGCCGAGTCGCAGTGCGCTCGATCGCGCGTTCCAGCTCGAGGAGACGCGCGTGCTCTCCAACGACTGGGTGATCCGCTACGACACACGGTATTTTCAAGTGGCGCGGCAGAGTCAGCAAGCGCCCGCGAAAAGTAGAGTGCTGGTGCGCGAGAACGCGGCCGGCGCGATTGAGATTCGCTATCGGGAGCGTCTGATGCGCTGGCACGAGATTCCGGCGCCGGCGCCGACGCCCCCGCTGGCCCCGGCGCGGCCGTCCGCGGGGACCGGAGCGCCCGCCCGCCGCCGACCGAGCGGGGATCACCCGTGGGCCCGCGGCTACGACGAGCGTCAGCAGCGAGCGATCGCGCTGGGTCGCGGCGAATGACGAAGGCCCGTGGACGCTGCCGGAGCCGTGGACGCACAGAACGCGTCCACCCCTCCTTGGAAACCACAGAACGGTTTCCACAAGCGCCCACAGGGCAGCCCCTCGCTTCTTTCAGTCAGGAAGACAAAGACAGGGGACATTTCTATTTCGTTAAGAACGGGGACATTTCTATTTCGCTTTGACACGCGGTGCCCTGTCGCCTTGACAGGGCGTGTGAACACACCGATCATCTGCGCTGTGCATCGCCGGGGCAGGACTGTGCACGTCCTCAGTACCGCTGGCGCATCGTCTGCGCCGTT
>DATCJA010000127.1:0-41194 GCA_036507475.1 Vicinamibacterales bacterium | reverse complement strand
CCCGCCGAGACATCCGTTATCGATCGGGACGAATCGGTGCGGGCCGATACGACGCTTGCCGCACTTGGTGCGCTCCGCCCCGCGTTCCGTACGGATGGCACCGTTACGGCCGGCAATGCTCCCCCCGTCAACGACGGAGCGGCTGCTCTCGTCGTCATGTCTGCGAAACGCGCCGCCGCGCTCAACCTCACCCCAATGGCGCGCGTCGTCGGTCAGGCGACGAGTGGTCTGCCGCCAAAATATTTATTGATGACGCCCGTCGAAGCGGTTCGTCGCGTGTTGAAGAAGGTGGCTTGGAACATTGACGACGTCGACCTGTTCGAGCTCAACGAAGCCTTCTCGGTTCAAGCGGTCGCCGTGCTGAACGAGCTCGGCATCGACCCGGCCAAGGTGAACGTGAACGGCGGCGCGGTGGCGCTCGGTCATCCGATTGGCGCCAGCGGGGCGCGCATTCTGACGACGCTGCTCTATGCGCTGAAGCAGCGGAATCTCAAGCGCGGCATCGCGACGCTCTGCCTGGGCGGAGGAAACGGCGTCGCCCTCGCGGTCGAATCTGACGCTGTTGGTAGCTCGTGGTAGCCGGCGACCTTCAGGTCTCCGGACAATCCGGTGCGCAGAAATTGCCCTCCGTCGCGCGACTCGAGCTGGCAAATCCGGCCACCCTATGAAGTAAGGGGCGAAAGTCCAAGGCGCTGTAAGTGCTTGATCTGATTGGATGATGGCGTCTGATCTGCACAGGTTTTCGCTTGACTTTCGTGCGGCACGCTCCTAGGATCAACCCCGGCCGTGACCTCCCCTGTCACAGACCCAGGCCAACATCTTCCCAAGGAGAACACCGTGCCACTCGACGATCAAAAGGAACGCAACAAAGCGCTCGACATCGCCGTCGGGCAGATTGAAAAGCAGTTCGGCAAAGGGTCAATCATGCGTCTCGGGCAGCGGGGCGCCATCGGCCCGGTCGACATCATTCCAACCGGCGCGATCAGCATCGACTACGCGCTTGGGATCGGCGGGATGCCGCGGGGCCGCGTCGTTGAAATCTACGGGCCGGAGTCGTCCGGTAAGACGACGCTGGCGTTGCAGGTGATTGCCGAGGCTCAGAAAGCTGGCGGGATGGCGGCGTTCGTCGATGCCGAGCACGCGCTCGACGCGCAATACGCGCAGAAGCTTGGCGTCGACTTGGAGAATCTGCTCGTGTCGCAGCCGGATCATGGCGAACAGGCGCTCGAGATTGTCGAGGTGCTGATTCGTTCTGGCGGCGTCGACGTCGTTGTCGTCGACTCGGTGGCCGCACTGGTTCCCAAGGCCGAAATCGACGGCGAGATGGGCGAAGCGCAGATGGGCCTTCAGGCGCGTCTCATGTCGCAAGCGCTGCGCAAGCTCACCGGCGTCGTATCGAAGTCGAAAACCACGCTGGTGTTCATCAATCAGCTTCGCGAAAAGATTGGCGTCATGTTCGGCAATCCCGAAACGACAACGGGAGGCCGCGCGCTCAAGTTCTATGCGTCGGTGAGGATTGACATCCGCCGGATCGCCAGCATCAAGGACGGCGACCAGATCATTGGCGGTCGGACGCGTGTCAAGGTGGTCAAGAACAAGCTCGCCCCGCCGTTCCGCGAGGCGGAATTCGACATCATGTACGGCGAGGGCATCTCGCGCGAAGGCGACCTTCTCGATCTTGCTGTCGAGAAGCGCATCATCGAAAAGAGCGGCGCCTGGTTCGCCTACGCCGGCGAACGCCTTGGACAGGGGCGCGAAAACGCGAAGCAGTTCCTCAAGGAGAACCCCGATATCCGGCAGATCGTCGAGGACCGCGTGCGCAAGGAGCTGGGCCTGGCCCGCGAAACGGAGGTCGCGGCAGTGTGACGGATGATCGTTGACAGTGCACACCTCCTCACGCTCGGTTCTCGTGAAGGCTCTAGTCCATCCGCTGACTCGTCCGCCGCGCCTGCGACTCGAGAATCGGTGCGAGGGCCGTCGCGTAGCACGGGTCGAGTCGCAAGGCAACGCCATCTGAAAACTCGATGTCCATCTCGGCGGTCCATACGCCCAATCCGTGCATCGCCCATGTGAACCGACATACCTCCGCCTGGTCCACGCGGATGCAGTATCGACAGTAGCCTCGACGCGAGGCAGCTTCCTCCACCTGCGCGAGGGGCCGACGAAAGCGGTCGAGCACGTGCCAATTCGCGCCGACCGGCTCGAGAATGCCGATGATGCCACCGGAGGAGGGCTCAATCACGACGTATGACGTTCTGAACCGCCAGGCGCCCCCTCAGGCTGAACCGACAGCAAACAGGGCCCGCTCGGTTCGCTCCGAAACAGACCATCCTTCCCTGAGAAGGAAAAGCGAGCGTCGCTGGCCCGGGCCGACATCGGTGTAATCGCGTAGTCGAGATATCCCACGCGGAAGGCCGCCAGGATCCAGTGCGTCCGAAGGCGGACACGATACGCGGAGCCACCGAACACCGTTGACAACGAAGACGACACGGTGGCGGTTACCGCCGGCACCGTCAGAACGCCCACGCCTGGATCAACTGCTACCGGCGGAGACACATCGGCATAAAGACGAGCATCGCCCGGGGCGGCGCGGAGAGCCTGCCAGTACCACGTCGCGAACGCGGCCAGAACGTAACCGCCAAGAATCCACTGAAAACGAGAGATCAATTCCGTCGCAAAGAAAGTCTGTCGCGCCACTGCTTCCGTTATCGCCGCGAGGATGCCGGCATCGGGCCCGGAGGCTGCCACCGCCAGCACGTGCGCGGCGAGACTTTGTATGGGCGCAAGCGCCAGCGAACTTCCAATCACAAGGCCGCTCTGCAGCAGCACGCACCCGCGAAGGACACGAGCCGCGAGAGGTGGTCCAGCAGAGGCGACGGCAATCGCTGTCAGGATAAAGAGCAGGACGACCAGCGTGGCAATGAACGGCGCCGCGCTCACCATGGCCGCAGGAATGGTCCACAGGCCCAGAGGATCTCGCTCTCCAGCGGTGAGTTGCTCCAGGAGTGTTCGGCTCTCGTCCCACCATGCGAGGAGCATGGCGAACTGCCAGGCTGAGATACCCGCGAGGGCCGCGAGGAGCGGCAGAATGCCCGCCGGCAGGGCCCGGTCAGATGGGGAACATCCAGAGCGGATCAGATCGCGGCGTGACGGCGACACACTGACGGCGATGACCGCTGCCCCGAGGAATGCGACGCCGATTGCCAAAGCTGTCTGGCGGATGGGGACGATCCACTCTGCCCAGTCGGATGAGGGCAGCCGCAGCACGAATGCCACCGCCACAAGCGCGGCTCCCCCGGGCCGCCATCATGAAGAAGATCACGAGACGAACGGCCGCGTGCGTCGCAACGGCGAAGACCCGGCGCATACAGGCAATTTCGGCTCGGCGCCCTCGGACCCTTACGGCTGCTCATCCGGCACGGCGCACCGCGACCGAAAGGGATCATCGGCCGCGTTCGTTCTGTCGAGATTAGGTGGTGCCGAGGGACGGAATTGAACCGCCGACACCGTGATTTTCAGTCACGTGCTCTACCAACTGAGCTACCTCGGCACTCCAGGTGGTGTCGCTGTGGAAGGATCGCCAGTATATCATTCGCACGTTGAGCCCTTGGCAGGCGTGTTGAAGGTGTCAATAGCGTGGCCGAGGACGCTCTCACCTTCCCGACCCATCTGTTTCGCCGGATCGTCAGCCCGGCGGCGTGTGCTGCGCTCGTTGCGCTGCTCGTCACGTTTTTTTCCCTGCTGCTGCGTCGCACATGGCGACCCCAGCTGCCGCGCATGAGTGATGCGTGGCTCCGTAGCCATGACTTGGATTTCGACCGATACGATCCCTGGCGGGAATATTAGGGCTGGTCGGTGGCTGGTAGGTCGTAGGTGGTAGGTCGTAGGTGGTAGGTAGGCGTTGCCTGGCAGCGGATCGGTCTTGAAGAGGAAACCAGCCAAGGGCTTCGCCCTTGCTATCCCTTCGATTCCTAAGGGTAACCGTGAAAGCCCTTGGCTGGTAGCCAGTCTCTTCTTGGCGCGCTCCGCGCGCCTAGGACCGCTATACGGATCCTCACAACGAGTACAGAATTCTCGTTTGGAGCCGTATAGCGGTCCAAGTACACTACCGGGCGACCGGCTCACGAGCTCAATCACGAACCAGTTCCTGCTACGAGCAGCCGAGTAAGGAGCATTCCGTGACTCGCATGGGGTCCGCGCTCGCAATGTTTGCCGTCATCGCCGGCTCGTGGAGTATTCCTGCGGGCGCGGCTCAGGCGCCGCCGGCATCGGCGCCACCTGCGGACGTTGCCGTCGCGCCCGTTCCGTCTGAGCTGCCGGAGATCGTCGCACGCGTGAACGGCGAGGCGATCAACCGGGCCGACCTGCAATCGGCTGTCGGGCAACTCGAATCGCGCGCCGGCCGGACCGTCCCCGCCGAACAGCGGGACCGCGTGTTCCGGGGAGTCCTCGATCAGTTGATTGCCTACCGCCTGTTGGCGCAGGAAAGCGTCACGCGGAAGATTGCCGTATCGGACGGAGATGTCGACGCGCGCGCTGCAGAAATCCGCGGGCAGTTCCCGTCCGAGCAGGTCTTTCAGCAGACGCTCGAGCAGCAGAACATGACGGAGGCAGAGTTTCGCGATGATGTGCGCCAGGGGCTGCAGATTACGGGGTTGATCGACGCGGAAATGTCCGCGAGGGGACCCGTCACGGCCGAACAGGTCAATCAGTTCTACGCGAGCAACTCCTTTCAGCAGGGCGAGCGCGTCCGTGCCAGTCACATTCTGATCGGCGTTCCTGAAAACGCCGACGCTGCGGCAAAGGAACAGGCGCGCGCCAAAGCGACGGAGATTCTGCAAGAGGTGAAGGCCGGCAAGGACTTCGCGGAGCTCGCGAAGGAGCACTCTCAGGACCCGGGCAGCGCGCCAAGAGGCGGCGACCTCGACTACTTCGAGCGCGGCCAGATGGTCGGCCCATTCGAGGAGGCGGCCTTTGCGCTCGCCGCGGGCCAGATGAGCGAGCTCGTTGAAACCCGCTTCGGCTTTCACATCATCAAGGTCGTCGACACACAGGCTGCGCGCACCATTCCACTCGAGGAAGTGCGCGGCCGGATCGAGGAATACCTCAAGGACCAGAACCGCGAGCAGCAGACGCAGGCGTTCATCGACGCGCTCCGAATGAAAGCGCAAGTCGAGATTCTTATGTGAGCGACCCAGTTCGCCTAGATGTGTGGCTCGACATCGCGTGTCTCTTCAAGACACGCTCGGAAGCCAAGCGTGCCTGCGAGGGAGGCAAGGTCGAACTGAACGCGCATGCTGCGAAGGCCAATCGAGCCGTGCGCGAGGGCGACCGCATTCGCATCTCGCGCGGGCACGGCCACCACCAGGACATCATCGTCCGCATCGCGATCGATCAGCACGTCAAGAAGTCGGAAGCGCGAGTCCTCTACGACGACGTGACGCCAAAGCCGAGCGCGGAGGAAATCGAGATGCGCCGGATCGAGCGCGTGTACCGTGCCGCCGCGCGGGCGGCCGGGACTCCGGATCGGCGCCGCCGGCGGGCACTGCGAAAACTCAAGGAAGGTTCGTAAATCAACGGCCCAAAACCCAAAGCCCAAAGCCTAGAGCCGACTAAGACCAGAGACTAGAGACCAACCTCTGACATACCATGAGCTGTGCCGCGCAATCAGGAAGTCATCCGCCAGTGGAAGGTGCTGCACGGACTGGAATCGTCGCGACACGGCACGACGATCGCGGCGCTGGCGGCCGAGCTGGGGGTCACCACTCGCACCATTCGGCGTGATCTGGCAGCGCTTCAGGAAGCCGGCTTTCCGCTGTTCGACGAACGCGACGAAGACGGGCGTGTTCGCTGGCGTCTCGACGGCCAGGTGCTCAAAGGGATCGAAACCGGCTTCACGGTTCCCGAACTGTGCGCGCTCTATCTGAGCCGAAATCTGCTCGAGGCAGTCGCCAGCTCACCCTTTCACCGCGACCTGGGCCACGCGTTCTCACGGCTCGAAAGGCTGATGTCGCCGCGGATGAGGCAGTTTCTCGACCATCTCCCGACGGTGCTGAGTGCGAAACCGGGGCCTCGTGCCCGAGTCGGTGACACCGCCAAGGACGCCGTCGCCAAGCTGCTGGAAGCCACCCTTCATCACCGGGTGACGAAGATGCGGTATCACTCCGTGTCGAGCGGCGGCGTCAAGGACTACCTCCTCCACCCCTATCGGCTGGAATTCGCGCAGGGCGGGTTGTATCTGCTCGCCTATGTGCCGGCGTACAAGGATCTCCGGACTTTCGCCGTCGATCGAATCGTGTCGGTGTCGCTCGAAAAACAGACGTTCACGCCAAAACAGGCCGTCGGCCAAGACGTGTTCGCCAATTCGCTCGGCGTCAATACAGGAACGCCGGCGTCGGTCGAAATCGAGTTTGCGCCGAAGGTTGCGCCCTACGTGCGGGGTCGTGTGTGGCACACTTCTCAGCAGGTGCGCGACCGGCCGGACGGCACCCTCGTGTTGTCGATGAACGTGTGTCACGATTGGGCTCTTAGGAGCTGGATTTTGAGCTGGGGACGGTTCGCGCGAGTTCTCACGCCTGCCGCGCTTGCGAAGGATCTTCGTTCGGACCTGCAGGCGGCGTCCGAACGCTACGTTCAGGCCTGAACATGCAGCGACCTTTTCGCTTTGCCCTCCTCGCACTCCTGGGACTCGTGTTCCTCGCGAGTCCCTCAGCGATTCGCTTCTACACAGATTGGCTCTGGTTTGGCGAAGTCGGGTACCAACAGGTGTTTCTCACCGTCATCCGCGCCCAGTCCATTCTGTTCGTCGTTGCCTTCGCGGTCGCTGCTGTCTGGCTTGCCGCCAACCTGCGGCTGGCCCTCGCCTCGATTGGAGATCTGCGCCCGGTTTTCACCACACGCGAGGGCATCCAGGTGCCGCTGCCGGGCCGGCGGCAGTTGCGAGCCATCGCGTCCGGCCTCGCGGTCGTCGTCGCCATCATCGTGGCGCTCTACGCCTCGTCCCAATGGGAAACGTGGCTCACATGGCGCTTCGGGGTGCCGTTCGGGCAGGCGGATCCGATTCTGGGTCGCGACGCGAGTTTCTACGTCTTCTCGCTGCCCTTCCTGCAGTTCGTTCGCCGTCTGGCGCAGACCCTCGTTCTGCTCGCCGGGCTTGGAGCCGGGCTCCTGTACTTTGTGTCCGGCAGCCTCAGCTCGCGATTTGGATCCATGGTGTGGATGACCCCATCGGCGCGGCGGCATCTTTCACTCCTCGCCGCTGGCTTTCTTCTGCTCCTCGCTGTTGGCGCGTGGCTCAGTCAGGCCGAGAGGCTCGTGCAGCCGTCCGCCTTGACTTTTGGACCCGGCTACGCGGACGTCAATGGGCGCATGCCTGCGGCGCTCGTTCTCGCAGTTGTGGCAGTCATCGGTGCGGCGCTGGCAGCGGTACAGGCCTTTACTCGGCGCAACTGGCCCATTCCCGCTGCCGTCGGCCTGTACATCCTCGCGGCGATTGGCGGCGAGGTCTACGGCGTCGTGCTGCAACGGTTCGTCGTCACACCGAACGAGCAGACGCGGGAATCGCTGTACATCCAGCACAACATCGACGCAACGCGCCGGGCCTTTGCGCTCGATCGTGTGGAAGCGCAGGATCTGAGCGGCGACGCGGTGCTGACGCCCGACGACGTTGCCCGCAACACCACCACGATCAGCAACGTCCGCCTCTGGGATCATCAGCCTTTGCTGGACACGTTCGGCCAGCTCCAGGTCATCCGCACCTACTACGATTTTGTCGCCGTCGACAACGACCGGTACCGAATTGACGGCACGCTGCGGCAGATCATGTTGTCGCCGCGCGAGCTCGACACCAACAGTCTCCCGAATCGCACCTGGGTCAACGACCGGCTGACGTTCACGCACGGCTACGGTCTGACGCTCGGTCCCGTCAACGAGGTGACGAGCGAAGGGCTGCCCGTGCTCTTCGTCGGCAACCTGCCGCTCGAGACGATACCGGCGCTGCCGATCGAGGAGCCAAGCCTCTATTACGGCGAGTTGTCGAACGACTACGTGATCGTGCGGACGAGCACGCGCGAATTCCACTATCCGCGCGGCGAGGACAACGTCTTTTCCCAGTACAACGGCCGCGGCGGCTTGTCGATCGGGTCGTTCTGGCGCAAGCTCGTGTTCGCGGTGCGGTTTGGCGCGTACCAGATCCTCCTGAGCAACGAAATCACCGCCGACAGCAGAATTCTGTTCCTGCGCAACATCCGAGAGCGCGTGCAGAAACTGGCGCCATTTCTTTCCTTCGACAGAGACCCGTATCTCGTCGTTGCGGACGGCCGCCTCTTCTGGATGTACGACGCCTACACGACCAGCCCCCGCTATCCGTACTCGACACCAGCGGGCGGGCAGCTGAACTACATTCGAAACGCGGTGAAGATCGTGATCGACGCGTACGACGGCACGACAACGGCGTACCTTGCCGATGCGGTGGATCCAATCGCGGCGACATACGCGCGAATCTTTCCAGGGTTCTTCGTGCCCCTCGATCAGATGCCCCCGTCGCTGCGCGAGCACGTGCGCTACCCGGAAGATATCTTTGCCATTCAGGCATCGGTGTTCGCCACGTATCACATGACGCAGCCGGCCGTCTTTTACAACCGCGAGGATCAATGGGAGCTGCCCGTCATCGAGGACACCGGCGATGCGCGGCCGATGCAGCCCTATTACACAATCATGCGGTTACCGGGCGAACAGGAGCCGGAATTCATCCAGATGCTCCCCTTCACGCCACGCAACCGCGACAACCTGGCGGCATGGCTGGCGGCGCGCAGCGACGGCGAGCACTACGGCACGCTGCGCGTCTTTCAATTTCCAAAGCAGAAGGTGATCTTCGGTCCGCGGCAGGTGGTCGCGCGGATCAATCAGGATCAGACGATCTCGCCGCAGATCACCCTCTGGAACCAGCAGGGCTCGCAGGTGATATGGGGCACGCTGATGGTGATCCCGATCGAGGAATCGCTGATTTACGTGCGGCCGCTCTATCTCCGCGCCTCCGGCGGACAGATCCCTGAGCTCACGCGGGTCATCGTGGCGTATCAGAATCAAATCGTGATGGAGGAGACGCTCGACGAGGGATTGGCGCGTCTCTTCGGCGGCGCCGCCGCGCGAGAACCCGATGCCGAGCTGGTTCGCGGGCCCGCCCTCCCCTCCGCCGAGGCGACGCCCGGCCTTGCGCCGCCGGCTGCGGGAGGGACCACCGACCTCGCCGGGCTCGCGGCGCGCGCGCGCGAGCACTACGACCGGGCCGTGGAAGCGCAGCGCAGCGGCGATTGGGCGAAGTACGGCGAGGAGCTGAAGCTGCTGGGCGAAGTACTCGCACAAATGCGTAAGCAGTAAGCAGTAGGCAGTAGGCAGTAGGCAGTGAGGAACGCGGGTGCCACGGCGCGTCCTATCGAACCACAGCCTACCGCCTCCGCCTACCGCCTACTGCCTACTATCGTCGGTCGGTTCTGTCAGCAGCCACGCCCTGAGTACCTCCGCGACGCTCCAGGCCTGGGCGATGCAGCCGCGCGCCACGTAGGGCGATTCGGCGTCGAAGATCTCGCTGATCGTTCCGATGCCGCCTTCGTTCAGGTGTGACGCGAACCCGTCGAGACACGCCTCGCGCGCGCCCGCCTTGTCGGCGGGATTGATCTTGAGCCAGACATCCACGAATGCCCCCGCCAGCCAGGCCCAGACCGTTCCCTGGTGATATGCGGCGTCGCGTGCGCGCAGGTCGCCGTAGTACTGCGCCTTGAAGTCCCGGTCGCCGGGGGCCAGCGACCGCAGACCGAGTGGCGTCAGCAGCCGGGCGCGGACGACGTCGAAGACTGGGAGCCAGCGGCTTCGATCGAGCACCGGGTGGTCGAGTGAGATGGCGAAGATCTGATTCGGCCGGCACGCGGGATCGTCCCCCTGCTCGCCGTCGATCACATCGTACAGATAGCCGCCTTCCTCGTACCAGAATCGTGCGTTGAACGACTCGTACGCACGTATCGACCACTCGTCGACCTGCGGCGCGAGCGGGTCGCCTTCCTCGCGCAGCCACTCAGCTAGCAGGCAGAGCGCGTTGTACCAGAGCGCGTTGGTCTCGACCGTTTTTCCGCGTCTGGGCGTCACGACCCAGTCCTCCACCTTGGCATCCATCCAGGTGAGCTGGTATCCCGTTTCGCCCTGCCGCAGCAGACCGTCGGTCGGGTCGACGCCAATCCTGAAGCGGGTGCCTTTCACGTGGTGCTCGAAAATCGACTTCAGTTTCGGGAGGAGCTGGCGGAGAGTGGAGCGGTCATCACTGGCTCGGAGATACCGGTGGATCGCATGGAAGTACCAAAGCGACGCGTCGGCGGTGTGATACAGGCCTTCCTTGGTCCCCTCCGGAAACATGTTCGGGATGAGACCGTCGCGGACGTAGTGGCCGAACGTGCGCAGGATGTAGCCCGCCTCGCGCTGCCTCCCGGTACAGAGCGTCAGGCCTTCCAGGCCGATCATCGTGTCGCGGCCCCAGTCGGTGAACCAGTGATAGCCCGCGATGACCGTTCGCACTTCGTCGCCGCCTGCGCGGGCACGCGCTGCCTCCTCCATGCGGCCGGCCGGCGCAATGACGAACTGATCGGCGGCCAGCACGAGCTCCGCCGCTATTCCCGTCGTCGGCACCCGCCGCGCCGTCTCGATGAGCCGCTGCCGTCGGCGACTTTCAGCGCTCTGCAGCTCCGCTGGGTCGAGCGCCCCGATGGTTTCCCAGGATTCGGTTGACGCGACGAGCGTCCCTGGCGAATCGGGTCCGAGGGTCAGTCGCAGGTACCCTGGACTCCACAGCTCCCCGCACGCCTCATAGCCGCGATGGAGCTCCAGCGCGTACGCGACCGGCCCGAAGACTTCCGGTTGCAGCGTAAACGCCTTGTCCGCGCCGTACAGGTAGAGCCGCAGCGGTGGAAGGTCGCCGCCTGGCACGATCTCGAACCGATCGCCGAATGCGTTCACGAGGTACGGCGCAGTCACGGGATGACTGACGGGCGCTTCATGGAGCCTGAAGGCCACGAAGGGGCGCAGCTCCACGCGCACGGGTCCGCCCGACAGCACTCGATAGGTGATATGCGTGGTGTTCTGGAGGTACGGCATCAACACGCGCTTCTCGAACCGCACGCCCTCGACGTCGTACGTCCAGACAGGAAGCCCCTCCTCGAGGCTGAAGCTCGCGAGATGCTTCGTGTTTCCGATCTCCTTGCCGTCGGCCGTGTTCGTCACGTCATGAAGCGGCATGAGGCGGCCGTCAGGCCACCGTAGCGTCTCCCAGAGATGGTTGAACATCATCGTGCGGCCGAACGGCGTCGGCAGGGCCGCAATGAGGAGACCGTGGTAGCGTCGCGTCAACGTGCCGGCCACGGTGCCGGACGCGTATCCGCCAAGGCCGTTCGTGACGAGCCACTCCTTCCTGACGAGTGACTGCCGTCCTTCTTCCGTTGGCTCCCATCGGAGCCGGCGTACGAGGCGCTCAGTCCCTTCGAGTACGGGCATCGAGTGCCTCCACTGGCGCGAGCACCGTCGCCGAATGACCGGGCACCCGCCACCCGTTCGTCGTGACCACCGGACTGGCGCCCAGGCCGCCATAGGCGGGATCCTCGCTCGACCAGCGCATCTGCCAGACGTGCCCGTCTGGAGGCGCGACAAGGGGTTCGGCAAGCGAATCCTCCACGAGGTCCCGGCCGAAGTTCACGAGCAGCAGCCGTTCGTCCGCCGGCTCGTCCGTCGCATACCGAAGGACGAACGCTTCCTCGCCCAGCACAGCGCCGTCCACGGCGCCAGGCCGCTGTTGTCGGAAGGCCGCGTCGCTGCGCCTGAGGGCGAGCAGGTCCTCGTGCAGGCGGCGGTGCTCGCGGTTGGTTTCACGCTCCTCCCATCGCAGTTTGCACCGCTCAAATGTGGCCAGGTCATGCGGTTCCGGCAGACGGGCCTGCGCCTCCTTCGACGCGAGGCCGGGAAACTGCGCCAGGAATGCCGCCCTTCCTCGCCTGACGGCCGCCGCCAACTCGCCCTCATGATCCGCAAAATACAGGAACGGGCTCGATGCTCCGAACTCCTGTCCCTGAAAGAGCATCGGCGTCGAGGGCAGCAGGAGGACGAGCGCGGTGATGGCGCGGTATCGTCCCGGAGAGGCGTGCTGATGCAGTCTGGATCCGTCCCCGGAGTTGGCAATCTGATCGTGGTTCTCTGAGAAGATCACAAAGGCCGCTGGCGGGATGCCGTCCGTTCGAGTGCCGCGAGTCTGCTTCTGCCAGCCGTACCGTTGTCCCTGAAAGAGGTAGCCGTACTTGGCGGCCGAAATGAATTCCTGCGGTGTGCCTCGGTGGTCTGAATAGTAGGCGTCGCGCCGACCGGTCACGGCCACGATGGCACTGTGATGAAAATCGTCATTCCACACCGCATCGATCGCTCCTCGCGCCGCATCGAGGCGAAGGAGTGCGGTTTCCTGTCTCTCGTGCTCCGCGACGATCACGATCTGGCGCGCGCCGGCGGCCGCACGCGCACCACGTGCGAGCGCTGCGACGACGTGATCCGGCGACCGATCATGGATACTCTGCACTGCGTCGAGGCGCAGGCCGTCGAGATGGAACTCGTCGATCCAGTAGGAGGCGTTGGCGACGAAGTGCTCCCGCACAGGCTCGGCGCCAGGCCCGTCGAAGTTCAGCGCATCGCCCCACTCAGTGTCGTTGCGGTGCGTGAAGTAGTGTTCGGCGTACTCCCGGTGCACGCAGCCGGACGGTCCGAGATGGTTGTACACCACGTCGAGAATCACGCCGAGCCCGAGCTCATGGGCGCGATCGACAAATGCACGGAAGTCATCCGGCGTTCCATACAAGCGCGTGGGCGCATACAGAAAGACGCCGTCGTATCCCCACCCGAAACGTCCGGGGAACTCCGACACAGGCATGACCTCGATGGTCGTAATCCCGCTTTCTTTGACGTGCGAAAGGCGCTCCATCGCGGCGCGCCATGTCCCTTCGCGTGTGAACGTGCCGACGTGGATCTCGTACAGAATCTGTCCGCGCAGCGTGATGCCCTTCCATCCCACATCACGCCATCGGTACGAGGCTGGATCCACCACTTGAGACGGCCCGAATGGACCATCGGGCTGAAATCTCGACGCGGGATCGGCGACCAGCCGCCCGTCGAGGCAATACCGGTACCTGCTGCCGGCGCCGACGCCGGGAACGAGTGCCCCAGAGTATCCGCCAGCCTCGCGTTCCAGAGGGATGTCGATCCGGCCTCGGACGGGATGTTCGATCGCGAGACGCACGTCCCGTGGCCGCGGCGCCCACACGCGAAAATGTGTCGCTCCGTCCGGTTGCAGTTCTGTACCAACCGGCAGACGTCGGTCCACCCGACTCATCCTTAGCGCGGCCTGTGACACGGCTCAACCGTCGTGCAGAGTTGATGCCGACATGACCGCACGGTGTCGTCCGGCTGAAGCCGGAAGGGCGAACGCCTGCGGTCCGGGTATCTCGACTCCGCGCTGCGGCTCGGCACGCCCGCTGAGAGGCACATCGTTCGTGCTTTCGTTGCGCCGTTCGTTCCCTGGCGACCGAGACCGCATCGCTCCGCGAGGCACCCGGCGCCGCAGGCTTCGCGGTGTCCCTCTATGGTCGTACATAGTGTCCGGCTTTTAGCCGGACCGGTTCGAACCCGAACACGAACTCAGCAGTGAGAACATAGAAGCGTCAACCACCATGAAGCTCAAAGTCACAATCGAGTACGCGGGCACGAGGTACAGCGGCTGGCAGGTGCAGAAGAACGCAAAAACCGTCCACGGCGAGCTCGAACGCGCCATTCGGGAGGCCAGCGGCGTGCGGAGACTGGAGCTCTATGGATCGGGCAGAACCGACGCAGGGGTCCATGCGCTGGCGCAGATCGCACACGTCGACCTCGATTCAGCCCTGCCGCCGGAGACGCTTCGACGGCGCATCAACGATGCGCTCCCCAGCGACATCAACGTCCTTCGGATCGAGCGGGTTCGTCACCGTTTCCATGCGCGGCACGACGCTGTCGCGCGCAGCTATCTCTATCAGATTTCGCGCCGACGGACCGCGTTTGCGAAGTCGTACGTGTGGTGGGTCAAGGACGAACTCGACGTCACGTCCATGCGCCGAACGGCTATACGGTTCGTCGGAATGCACGACTTCCAGTCGTTTTCCGATGACGAGCCCCAAGAGAAGTCGACGCACGTGCTGGTCGAAAGGCTCGACGTCCTCGAAGAGGGCGACTTGATCTTGGTACACATCGAAGGCTCGCATTTCTTGTGGAAGATGGTTCGGCGCGTCGTCGGTGTCCTCGTAGAGGTCGGACGCGGCGGCTTGCCTGCTGAAGAGGCGACCGCGCTTCTCACCGCGCCGTCGGGATTGCCGGCGCGCCTGACGGCGCCGGCATCAGGCCTGTTCCTGGAACGCGTGTACTACCGTGGGGATCTGCGCAACGTGCCGATTCAAAAGCCAATCGTGCTCCCGGCATATCCACGCGATGTGTAGGCCTGCCTGCGCCCCGTGCTGCGTGTCGCGGCTGTGCCGCGAATCTGACTGGACGAGCTTGCACGCAAGCCACCATCGTCATAACCTGCACGATTGACGCTCGGATCGATATCGTGGAACTTCCAGACACCTCCCCGCTGCCCGAAGGCGCGCACATCGTTCAGTTGTTCGACACGGCGGACTCGCTCGCAAATGCGCTCGCCACTTTTCTGTGTGACGGCTGGGCTGCGGGCGACTGGATGCTCGTGCTGGTCAGGATGCGCAACTGGAGCCTCGTCTCTCGACGGCTGCGGCGTCGAGGATTTCCCATCGAAATAGCGGAGGAACAGGGACGCCTGATCGTCCTCGACGCCGAGTTGACGCGCGCTGCCATCATGCACAAGGAACAGCCCGACCGGGAGTGGTTCTCCAATACGATCGGCCGCCTTGTCGGGCGTCTCTGGTCCGCCAGCGCCGGTCGTCTGCGCATTTACGGCGAGCTTGTGGAGCTCCTTGCCGAGGAAGGCAATTTCGACGCTGCGTGCCGTCTGGAGGCGTTGTGGGAGGAGTTGCGGCCGCAATACCCCTTTACCCTCCTCTGCGGCTATTCCGCTGCCCATTTCGCTGACGAGGCGAATGCCGGTGTTCTCCGTCGCATCTGTCAGTACCACACCGAGGTTCGTTGTCAGCCTGCAGACATCCTCGGCAGATGGCTCCTGCGCAACGATCGCGCGCAGCGTGACGCCGATGGTTGAGGCGGGTCGGCTGTCCTCCGAAACGACGGGCTTTACGGGGATCGCGGCGTCGGGTAACATGCGCGGTTGAAAAATTTGCAGACACTATCTACTTTCACATCGGCCACAGGGCGGGGTCCCAGCGCGCTGGGTGCCCCTAGGCGGAGAGGACACGCTATGAAGTACATGCGACCCGTTCTTGCCGCGCTGGCGCTCATAGTCACGTTAGGGTCGTATCTCGCGCTCGCGCAGCAGCAACCAGCAGGAGGTCGGGGTGGGGCACAGGCGCCACCTCAGCCAATGTCGTTTTTCGTGACCAGCACCGGAAAGGGCGATGGCGCCAACTACGGTGGTTTGGCCGGGGCGGACGCTCATTGTCAGGCGCTCGCAAAGGCCGCAGGCCGTGGCGACGTCAAGTGGGTCGCCTATCTGAGCACCCAGGGTCCTGGGGCCGTGAGTGCACGCGACCGCGTCGGCAACGGTCCGTGGTACAACGCGCGCGGCCAGATGATCGCTGCCAATCAGGCCGAGCTACACGGCGATACGATCGAAGTGGCGCGAATGGGCAACCGGATCAACAAGGTAATGGCGCGTAGCGAGAAGAACGAAGTCGTCAATGGCAACGGCGACATGCCGAACGTGCACGACATCCTGACCGGCTCGACGCCGGACGGGCGTGCCTACGCCGACGCGATGGATCACACCTGCAGCAACTATACGAGCAACGCCGACGGCAAGGGCCAGGTGCAGCTCGGCCATCACGACAAGACCGGCGGCGGCAACGGATCGTGGAACTCGGCGCACGGCAGCCGCGGCTGCTCGCAGCCAAATCTCGTTCAGACGGGCGGCGGCGGCTTGCTCTACTGCTTCGCGCCCGGCAACTGAGAACTGTCCTTCGAACGACCAAAAGGCCCGGGGATTGATTCCTCGGGCCTTTTCTTTTTGAGCTAGTATCGGTCTTCGACCCCCATGCGAAGACTCCTGAAGCTCCACACTCTTCTCGTACTTCTCGCAATTGTCGCCGCGTCACCATCCGTTCGTGTCGTCGCGCAGACCGATGCTGCGTGGACGGCGAATATCGACGACATTCGACGCACCGCGGCCCTCATTCCCGGGCGGCGCCCGGTCCGCATCAATTTTCTGAAGTTCGCGGAGAGCCGCCGCACGAAGAACTTTTCGGTGAAGGACGCGCCCGCCATACCCAGCGTCCAGGCGCGGACGGCGTTCCAAGTGATGTATCCCGATTCGTATGTGATGGTGGACGCGGGCATGGACCTGCAGGTCCATGAATTCTTCGGCCGCGGTGTCGAGGAGCCATACGACGCCGAAGCTGCCTCACGGGTGGAGCGCGCGGTCCGCGGCGCCAGATTGATTGTCGTCACCCACGAGCACGGCGATCATGTCGCCGGTGTGATTCGCACGCCTTTCGGCGCCGAGCTCGCCGCCAAGACCATCCTGACGAGAACGCAGGTCGACGTGCTCCGCACCAAGCCGCAAATGCCTGAAATCCAGCTCAGCGAGGATCAGGCGAGACGCTTCCTCGTCGTGGACTACGAGCGCTATCTTCCGCTCGCGCCGGGGATGACGCTCATCAAGGCGGCCGGGCATACGCCGGGATCCCAAATGGTCTATGTGGCGCTGGAATCCGGCAGAGAGTTCCTGCTGATCGGCGATGCGACGTGGCACATGGACGGCGTACGCCTCGTGAAGGGCAAGGACGCGCCCTGGGTCACCGAGGATCAGAACGCCGTCCTCGATCAGCTCCGATGGCTGAACCAGCTTGCACGCACCCAGTCGCGGCTCGTCGTCGTCGCGAGCCACGATGAAGAGCAGCACAGCGAGCTGGTAAAAGGGGGCATTCTGTCGAACCGGCTCGAGCTCCAGTAAGGAGGAAACGCGTGACGTATTACGGCGCCGGCGACCTGGCTGCCAGCTTCCGCCAGGTCCGCTCCAACACGATTCAGATCGCCGAAGAGATTCCGGAGGACAAGTACAGCTTCAGAGCTGCTCCCGATACTCGCAGTGCGGGTCAGACTCTCGTCCACATTGCGCTGGCGCCGGGACTCCAGCTTCATTTGCACCGCAACCGGATCGGCGATCTGCAGAGCGTGAACTTCGCGGAGCTCGTTGCACCGAGGGCGGCAGAAGAAACGAGGCCCCGCACGAAGGCGGAGATCGTCGTGCTGCTCGAGTCGGAACGCGACGTCTTTGCGTCCTATCTTGAAGGGCTCACGGAGGCGTTCCTTGCCGAAGCGGTGAAGATGCCTCCCGGAGCGCAGCCGGCCACCAAGACGCGCTTCGAGATGCTGATGTCGGTCAAAGAGCACGAGATGCATCACCGCGGGCAACTGATGGTGCTGCAACGGATGATGGGCCTCACCCCGCACCTCACGCGGCAGATGCAGGAACGGATGGCGCGGCGCGCCGCCGAGGCTCAGGCGGCTCGCTGAGCGCCACCAGGAAGAGCGTGCCGACGAACTCCATCAGATATGTGCGCATGCGGGTCGCTCCGTGAAGGTTGTAAGCATACACTCAGGGGTTGACGCAATTCACCACCTTGACCGATAGTTCCAGGCACGTGATGCCCGTACGCCCGCAACGCGCTGGACAAGGAGGAACCTTCATGGCGAGATCCGTCATCCTGGCTCTCGTGAGCGGCGCTGTCTTCATGCTTCCGTCCTCGACTGCCCTCGCGCAGCGTCCGCCAGAAGAGGCTGCTCCGTTTGCCGCGTACCTCGCAACGGGAACCCAGGTGAACCCGAACATCACGTATCTGACCGCCAGCGGCGTAGAGCTGAAACTGGATGTCTATCGTCCGCGTGGCGCGTCGGGACCGCTGCCGACCGCGGTGCTGCTCCATGGTGGCGGCTACCGGATTCAGTCCACCAAGGAGGCGTTTGCCTTGAACGTGCTGCCGTGGCTGCAGATGGGCTGGAACGCGGTGAACGTGGAGTATCGGTCGAGTGGCGTTGCGCTGGCGCCGGCGGCAGTGGAAGACGTCCGTTGCGCGCTGCGCTGGGTCACGCAGAACGCCAAGCAGTACAACGTCGATCCGAATCGCATCGTCATCACGGGCGCGTCGGCCGGTGGCCACCTCGCGTCGATTGGCGGCATGATTCCGGAATCGGCGGGGCTCGATCGCCGGTGCCCCGGGCGCGAACCAATCAAGGTGGCAGCCATCGTCAGTTGGTACGGCGTGTTCGATTACACGGCCCTCGTCGAGGATCCCACACGCGACTACGCGGTGTCCTGGATTGGGCCGCAGCCGAATCGGATGGAAGTGGCGAAGCTCGTGTCGCCGATGACCTACGTGCGGGCAGGGCTCCCGCCCACGCTTCATATCCACGGCGACGCCGACCCGACGGTGCCCTACGACCAAGGCGTGCGCGAGATCGAGGCGCTGAAAAAAGTTGGCGTGCCGGCGGAGCTCGTGACCATTCCCGGCGGCGGACATGGCAACTTCCCCCGGGATCAGGTGCTCCGGGCCTGGACGGCGATCGAGGCGTTCCTCACGAAGAACGGCGTAATCAAACCGGCCGCTGCGCAGACCGCGCAGCGATAGGCGTTAATCGAGCTTCACCAGCGCTGCCGCGATTGACAGGTCGGCCAGCGTCGTTCCCTCGACTTCCACTTTCGTCCCGTTCGCCAGCGCGGCGCACGTCACGCCGCTGAAGGTCGTTGCGGCGCTTGTGGTCACCTTGGTCGTCCCGATGTTGAACGTCACGCTCGGGCATGTTCCGGTTCCTGATAGCCCCGATATCGTCCCGTCAACATCGTCAAGGTCGAGCTCGACCTTCGTCGCGGCGATCGTGCCGTCATTCCCCTTCGTGCCTTCCACTTCAACCTTTGTGAGGTTCATGATGGCCGAACAGCTCCCGCCGGAGAAGGTCGTCGAGCCGTTTGTCGTCACCTTGGTCGTGCCAATCATGAACGTGAGACCGCTTCCGCACGACCCAGTCAGCCCCGACACGGTGCCTTCAACGTCATCCCCCTCCGCCTCGTCCTCGTCGTCCTCATCGGCTTCGCCGTCGTCGTTATCGCGTCCGGTATCTTCCACCTTGACCTCAGTGGCGACGAGGGTCGAGCCATTCATCGTGCCGCGCGCCTGCGCGTGATCGCCGACCTGGATATTCCCAATAGTGAGGCGGCGGTTTCCGTGACGAACAACGGTGTCAGAGGTGATCTCGACCGTAATCCCACGGATGACGATCGAATCCGAGTTGACCGCGGAGACAAAGCCCGACAGCATCCCGCGATTGCCGTTGTCCTTGTCGGCCTCATTCGAGTCGTTGCCGCCCTTGCCCTTGTTGCCGCCCTTCAGAAGCGTGGCTAATTCGTCGTCCGACGAGGTAACCGCGGCGACCACAGCGTTCTCGTCACCCCCCAGGGCCGCGGAACCCAACGCTCCAGTAGGTGCCGTCGGCGAATACGGCGTGCTTCCCTGTCCACATCCGATTGTCAGTACGGCCGCTGCGCAGGCGACCATAAACCAGGAACGCAGACCTAAACAGCACATGCGAAATCCTCCCAAGAGATGGCGCTGGGGCAATCCGCGTTCCGGCGGACGCGGATTGGCGCAAGTCTGGACCGGACCTGCGTTTACACGTGATATGCCTCGCGAAAGCGGCCATCGGAGGTCGGACGAGAGTGTAAGAATTGCACGGGAACGTACAAGAACGCCGCGGATAAATCTGCAGACGCGATCACGTTCCTGTACTCGCCTGTACTCGCTCTCTGCTGACGGGCGGCGCTGCCGTGGCCGCTGTTCGCGCGGCCCTTCGCCGACGTTATTTCGAATCAGACGCAGCCGACTATCACCTCAATTGCGGGCTTCGCTCGCCGGAGGCTCATATGATTCGAAACACTCCTCGCCTCCTCCCCCTCTTGCTCATTCACATCACAGCGTTCGCTTCCCTCGCCGAAGCGCAGAGCGGCCTCTCGCAGGCCGTGCTTCAGCTGCCTTCGAACATCCTGGGTTCGGTCAGGGTGGTGGACGGCCGGCTGTATGGCGGCGCCATCGCCGCAACCATCACCGACCAGGACGGCGATCCAGGGAACTTCCAACCGAGCGACATCATCACGTTCGAAATAGGCCCGCGGGGTCAGCCGCCGATCTTGGCGTTCAGCGGCCGACAATCCGCATTCGAGGACTGGACCAGCGACAACGCCGATGCCCTGCTCGCGATTCTGTTTCCCGCCGGTCTCGCCTCGTCTGTCCTGGGACACGGAGCCGGTGAGCTGCACGGGCAGCAGATCCTGCTCACGACTGCCCTTGCCACAGAAGACGTCAGGCGCGCGGGTCAGGGTGGGCGGGCTGGTGCCGGTGGGCTGATCGAGTTCGAGTCGCTCCGAAGGGACGGCAGCCGCGACGGCGATTCGGCGTGGGCGTGGCAGGGCCTGTACAGCCTGAGCAGGACCGTGTCGCTGCAGGGGCGATTCGCGCAGCAGCGCGAAGGCGTCACGACACGAGCGACGACATTTGCGGCCGACTACCACCCGTTCATCGAAATCGATCGGAGCATCCGGTGGCGCATCGGTGGAACCGCGCGAGGCGGGCTCCTGTTTTCGCAGTCCGACGCCATGGACCTCGGTTCGTTCGAGCTCGGAGGCGGCGGCTGGGTATCCGGGTTCAAGGATCTCGGCCGCATCCGTGTGGGCGGAGGCACTATCCTGCAGGGTTCGAAGAGCTACGTTCCGCCCGTCTTCGACGGCGAGAACAACGGTCTCGCATTCCTCGCCGAGGCCATCAACGCCCGCGGCATCCAGTACGACCTCACGTACGGCGCGACCGTCGGTGTGGACACGTCGCCGCGGACCGCGGTGATCGTCAAGTTCCTGGAGAACCGTGCTCTGTCTTCCCGCGACGAGCGGCCTGATTCATGGCTCCTGGTTTCGGGGCTCTCGTACCGGCTGGGCCTCCCGTCGGTGAACTTCGGCTACAAGCTCTATTCCGCTCCTGCAGTGCGAAGCCACTCCGTCTTCGCGCAGGGCAACTTCAACTGGTAGGTGAGGAATGGCGATCATTCCCCGCATTCCGGCTCTGGCGGTAGCGGCCGCTGTGCTGCTATCGCCACTGCTCTCATACGCACAAGGTCAGTTCAGGATGAAGGTGTATCTCGGGCCGATGAACGAGCTCGAGGTAGACGCCGCGTACCACGATCCCTCGGACATCGACCAGCGGTTGAATGGCACGCGTGTCATACCGATCTGGCTTTCGGTGACGAACAGGTCGTCGCAGCCGATACGCCTTGATTACCAGGACTTGAGTTTGGATCTCGGCAGTGCGGCAAGTGCCACACCGCTCTGGCCCGTGGGGGGTGACACCGCACGAGCGATGCTCCTCCAGGATGGCCGCTACAACGCGTTCCTCCGCTTCCTTGCGAGCCAGGGGAATGATTATGCCGGTGAGCCGTTTTCCAGGCTTCTTCCCGACGACCTCCTCGGTCCGGGTCGGACCAAGCGCGGGTATGTCTTCTTCGTTCGCCCCGACGGCGTTCCCTTCACCGGATTTCTGGCGCTCGGGACCGTTTCCTATAAGCCCGAGATGCTTCGAACAAAGACGTACGAGGTGAGGTCGCCGAAGACCGAATCCGCCAGATTGTGGGATCTGACGTGGCTCGGCAACAGATGGGACCGCATCCTCTATGGCGCGCCTCCGTTTAACAAGAGCTATGCCCTGCTGCTGGGCGTGTCGGACTACCGGTATCTGGAGAGGCTTTCGCTCGTGAACGACGACTTGAGAAAGATGGAGACTTTTCTCCTGTCGCTTGGCTTCCACGTTGTGCGAGTGCAGAACGAGAAGCTGACGATGGCCGCGGTGCGCTCCCCTCAGCAATACCTGGCCGACAAGGTCAACCCTGATGATCGGTTGCTCGTCTATTTTGCCGGCCACGGTTTTCACCGCATGGAGGGCGGCAAGGAGCGGGGCTATCTGGCGCTGATCGATGCGAAGCAGGGTGAGGTGAGCCGAGAGAACACGATCGCGATGGACGACTTCGTCGCATGGGCCCGTCAGGTGCCCGCAAAACATCTGCTCGTGCTGCTCGACTCATGTTTCAGCGGTCTGGCCGTACGGGGCTCGGAAGTGGAGATAAGAAGCGTTCCCGGACCGCAATCACCGTCGAGACCGGATCCGAAAACGCTATACCGCTTGTCCGCGCAGCCGGGGCGGTACCTGTTGATGGCAGGGAACGAGAAACAGAAAGCCATCGCAAGTCCCACGTGGAAAGGCGGACTGTTCACGCACGCCGTTGTGCAAGGGCTCGGGGGGCAGGCAGACACACAACGCGACGGATTCGTCACCACGCGAGAGCTGTACCCATGGCTTCGAGACTATGTCGAAGCGGAAGCCTCGAAGGCGGGTGTGACGCTGACACCCATGATCAAGGATCTTGGGCCATATGGCTCCAGCGAAGGGGAATTCGTGTTTACGAGGGGCAGATAGCCCCTGGGACGGTGGTCATGTCCGAACATGTCGATCTCATCGTGAAAATGTCGCTTGCCCTGATGGTCGCCGATTTCATGTATCGAGCGTTGACGAGAAGCGCTCCCCTGCTTCCGAGAGCGCTGGCGATTGCAGGAGCCCTGGGCATCGTGTATGCGCTCGCTCCGAGCGCCGTGCAGACCAGAGGCGGAATCGACGAAGCCGCCTCGATCGCCTTCTGCTACGTCTCGATGGTGCTCGGGATGATCGCGCAGTACTTTTACGCCCAGGCGGAGCGCGGCAACAAGAAGCTCGAGCTCGATTGGATGACGTTTCTCATGCCAATCTTCGCCTCGCCCATCGTGTTCATCCCGCTCCTGACCCTGACTTCTGAGGTGGCGATGGGCGGCGCTTTCACCAGAGCGAAGCTCATGGTGTATCTCGTGGCATTCCAGAACGGATTCTTCTGGAAGAGCTTCTTCGAACAGCGCCGGGGCGAGGCACAGTCAATGACGCGCGAGGCGGTTGCGGTCACCACGAACGCCACGTAGTGCAAAGGCGGTCCATTCAGGCTCGGACTCCCTTTTGCGAGCCGCTCAACACCCGCCGAGCGATCCCGATGAATTCGGCCACAATCGGTGACGTGTTCTCGCGTCGCCAGACGATGGCTGTTTCCAGGTTCGGGGGAGAGGGGTGCAGCGATGCGAATGCGACGCGCTGCGGCTTCATCTTTCGTGCGAATGCGGGAACCAGCGCAACGCCGCTTCCGGCCGCGACCATCCCGAAGATCATCTGCAGATTGTCGGCTTCATGAGGAGCGTCCGGCACAAACCCCGCCTCCCGACACGCCTTGAGGACGATGTCGTGGTACACAGGCACGGATTCGCGGGGCACCAGAATGAACGATTCCCTGGCGAGCGCCGACAGCGGTATCACCTGCTTGGCTGCAAGGCGGTGCTTTTTTGGCAGAGCGACCACAACGGGTTCGCTGATCAGAGTCTCGCTTGTGAGCGAGGGTTCAGTCACCGGCGGACGGACGAAGCCGACGTCGAGCCGTTCATCCCGAAGGGCAGTGAACTGCAGTGGGACCGCGATTGTTTGCAGCTCGAGGCGGATCTTGCACAGCCTGATGAAGACGCCCACGGCTCTGCTGATTTCCGACTGATTCATGCAGAAACCCACGCCCACTCGGAGCCTTCCTGGGTCGCCACGGCCGGCGCGTCGCGCTATAAGGGCGGCTCGGTCCGCTCGCGCAAGAATCTCGCGCGCCTCGTCGAGGAAGAGCTGACCCGCCTCGGTCAATTCCACGCGCCGTTTCGTGCGGCGAAGCAGTGTCACTTGCAACTCGGCCTCGAGCTGCCGAATCTGGTGACTCAACGACGGCTGGGCGATTTGCAGCGCTTCAGCTGCCTGCCCGAAGTGCAGGGAGTCGGCGACCGCTACGAAGTACCGCAGGTGCCTCAATTCCACGGATGTATTCAGGATGACGACGGATTAGTAGATTCTATCTATTAATCGTGCTGTGCGAAGTATTGGACGCCCTCGCATCTCATGGCGCACCATATGAGCCCTTTCTTTACAGAGAAATCCGGTGAACAGGGCAACCCATGGGGACAGGAGCGGCGCGAGCGTCACTCACCGCACGCTGTCGGGCCGCGTCGTCGGGCTATCGCCGGCGATTCGGTACTCTGCGGCGATTGGCGTCGCCATCGCCGGCATCCTTATCCGCTTGTGGCTCGATCCGATTTGGGGGATAAGGTTTCCGTACATCACGTTGTTCCCGGCGATCATCGTCAGCGCCTGGTTGGGCGGCGTGTGGCCGGGGATCGTGACAACGGCGATCACCGGCACGGCCGCCGAATACTTCTGGATCGAGCCGACTGGCTCCTGGGCAGTCAGCGAACCGAGCGAGCTGCTTGGCCTGCTCGTCTTCGTCGTCGTTGGTGTGGTGATCAGCGCCCTGAACGAAGCCTGGCGCCGCGGTACAGCCACCGTGGTCGAATCGGAAGAGCGCCTGAACGTGACGCTCCGCAGCATCGGGGACGCCGTCATCACCACCGACGATCAGGGGCGTGTGACGCGGTTGAACACAATAGCGGAAGCGTTGACCGGGTGGACGGAAGGAGATGCGCTCGGTCGCCCGTTGAAGGACGTATTCGTCATCATCAATGAGCAGTCTCGTCAGCCGGCCGAGAATCCGGCCTACAGGGTCCTCCGGGACGGCGCGATTACAGGACTGGCGAATCACACGCTCCTTCTCTCGAAGGACGGACGTGAAATCGCAATCGACGACAGCGCCGCGCCCATCAGAGCCGTGGAGGGGCAGGTCGCCGGTGTGGTCATGGTCTTTCGCGATATTTCAGAGCGTCGTCGCGCAGAGCGCGAACGGACGGCACTACTGGAGGCGGAGCGGACCGCTCGCCGCGAGGTTGAAACGGCGGCGCAACAACTTCAGGCCGCCCTGCAGGCGGGACGGATGGGCACGTGGCAGTTCACGATGGCGACCGGAGACGTGAAGTGGTCGCCGGGCCTCGAAGCCATCCACGGTTTTTCACCCGGAACGTTCGCCGGCACGTTCGAGGCCTTCCGGAACGAGATTCATCCAGCCGATCGTGACCAGGTACTCCAGGCCGTCGGTGCTGCCATAGACGAACGGCGCGATCACCGCGTCGAATACCGGATTGTTCGGCCCGACGGCGCCGTACGCTGGCTGGAAGGGGTCGGGCAGGTGATGTACGACGAGCAGGGACGGCCAGACCGGATGGTCGGCGTCTGCACCGAGATCACCGAGCGCAAACAGGCCGAGGAACGATTCCGGCTCGCAGTCGAGGCGGCCCCGGCCGCCATGATCATGGTGGACGGCCGCGGCACAATCGTGTTGGCGAACGCGCTGACGGAGCGGCTGCTCGGGTACGCACGAAGCGAAATTCTCGGACGTTCGATCGAGACGCTGGTTCCGCCTCGATTCCACGGGAGCCACTCCGAGTACCGGACCACCTTCTTTGCGAATGCCAGTCAACGCCCCATGGGAGCCGGCCGCGACCTCTACGCCGTTCGCAAGGATGGGTCCGAGGTGCCCGTCGAGATCGGGCTCAGCCCGGTCGAAACGCCTGAAGGCACGTTTGTTCTCGCGGCTGTCACGGACATCACCCAGCGGAAGCAAATCGATGAAGAACGCGCCCAGCTGCTGGTGCGTGAGCAGACAGCGCGGGCAGAGGTCGAGCGGGCGAGCCAGCTGAAAGATGAGTTCCTCGCGGTGCTCTCGCACGAGCTCCGCACGCCCCTGAACGCCGTGATCGGCTATGCGCACCTCCTCAGTTCCGGCGTCCTCTCGCCCGAACGCGCCAGCCATGCCATCCAAGCCATCGAGCGAAACGCCCAATCACAGGCGCGGCTGGTCGAGTCGTTGTTGGATCTGTCCCGAATCATGGCGGGAAAATTGGAGCTCGACCTGCAGCGCCTCGATCTTTCCAGAATCGTGGATGCGGCTGCCGATGTGATCCGCCCGGACGCTGAGGTCAAAGGCGTGGGGCTGGAGATTGTCGGACCAGCGTCTCCGATCGCGCTGATCGGCGATGGCGGCCGGCTGCAGCAGGTACTGTGGAACCTGCTGTCGAACGCCGTCAAGTTCACTCCTCGGGAGGGACGGGTCACGATCCGATGCGCGGAACAGAATGCGCACGTGCGAATCGAGATCAGCGATACGGGGCGAGGTATCAGTCCGGAATTCCTTCCATACGTGTTCGATCGGTTCAGTCAGTCCGACGGCGAAAGCAGAGGATCGAAGGCCGGCCTGGGTCTCGGTCTCGCGCTGGTCCGAGAGATGGTCTACGCCCATGGCGGGGCGGTTGTGGCTGAGAGCCGGGGCGAGGGCTGTGGCAGCACATTCGTCGTGACGCTGCCGCAGTCGACTGGAGCGGACGCGCTCGCGCCGGATGAGCCACACACACGCACCGCAGATCCGGTGGAGTCGCTTGCACAACTCGAAATCCTCATCGTCGATGATGACGGCGACGTGCGGAACCTGTTGGCTCACCTGCTCGAATCCCGTGGCGCTGTCCCAAGGACCGTGTCGTCGGCCGCAGAGGCGCTCGACGCGATTGGCCAGCGCAGACCGGACGTGCTCCTGTCCGATCTCCGGATGCCGGACGAAGACGGCTATTCGCTCATTCGCAAGCTCCGGGCGGACGAAAGCGAGCGACAACGTGAACGCCTCCCTGCGATTGCCGTCACGGCTTACGCGAGTCCAAGCGATCGGGAGCGGGCACTCGCCGCAGGCTATGACGCGCACGTCGCCAAGCCGGTCGAGCCGGAGGATTTGGCCCGCGCGATTGTCACAGTGGCCAAGGGGAGCAGCGTATGAGCCCGGGGCGCACCGAAACGCCCTTCTTCCCGCCCTCTGCTAGAGGCATCTCGCTCGCCGCCGCGATCTTGACGACGATGGTCGGCACGATCGCCCTAATCGGCTGGATTTTTTGGAAATGACGACCTGAAAGGCATCGTCGGCAACATCACGATGAAGGCCAACATGGCGATCGCGCTCGTCGCCTGTGGCCTTGCGCTCGGGACAATCGTCAAGGGTTCAGTGCCGTTGACGACGGTTGCCACCGCACTTGCGATGTTTGCGGGCGCGATCGGTACGCTGACGCTCAGCGAACACGTCTTCGGGTGGAATCTCGGCATCGACGAACTGCGCAGTGATTTTGCTCGTGGTCAGCAACCGAGCCTCGCCGACGATCGGCCGGCACGCCGGGTACTACGACTGGGTGAGGGTACCGATCGTCTTCATCGGCAGAAACAAGCGAAGCGGTTGGTCGGGAAACGCGACGAACCCGTACCGCGCGTAGAACGTCGCGACGCCCGCATCCTTCGCGTCGACAATCACGGCGATTGAGGCAACGGTGCGACTCGCTACATGGCACCGTTGGAGCGCATCGATGAGGAGCCGTTCGCCGAGGCGATGCCGCGTGTGCGACAGGCTGACAGCGAGTCGGCCTATCAGAGTCACGGGGACAAGTGGATATCGCGGCAATTTCTTACGGACCGACTCCGGCCAGTCCGACAAGCGCACCGATGACGACGATAGCGTGTAGAAGCCAGCGATCTCCCGCGGAGTGCGCTCCGGCACGAGCACGTAGACGACAGCGGCGCCCCGGTCCATCTGCTGGCGCGCCTGGGTCTGAAGGTAGGCGTTCAGATCCGCGTTGCCGCAGTCGAAGCTCTCGCGATCGTGCTCCTTGCTGAGCATCTCGACGATGAAGCCACCCGTCGCTGTCGACACTGACGTGGCTAGCGCGTGCGCTTGGTCAGGCGACGCTTTCGCGAACGGCTAGGCGATGTCGAGTGGCGCACCCATGCCCGACGTAGAGCCGCGTTCGGAGCTGGCGGCCGTGTCAGGGCATCGACGAAAGCGCGCTGGTCGCTGTGGCTCAATTCGATAACGTGTCGCGCTTCGAGCGTGCGAACCGCTGCCTCGTGAACGCTGCTGACAACGAAATCGGTCAACGTCACCCCGCGCAGAGCCGCGGCTTCCTTGAAGAGCCGCTTCTGCTCCGTGCTGATGCGTGCTTCGAGGCGCTCGTCAATCGTGTTGGCAGCCATAGGCATAAGGGTCTCCCAGGCTTGCCCAGTGTACGGCAATATGCCGTACGCCGGCAAGCTCACGTCTTGACCCCCGATGTCCACCTACGCAGCAGGCGGCCAACCGCGCGGATCGCGTCCGTACACATGGCGGTAGGCGCGTACGGTCGCAGGCGGTGGTTGGTCCATCGCTTCCTCTCGGGCTTCGGCATTCGACTGCGCGAGCTCAGCGCGGAGACGTTCGAGCTCCGTCCGCCGCTTCTGCGCCTTCAGTTCGCTGGCCGCACCTTCGGAAACCGAATAGGGCTCCGTGTGTTCGTCACCTGCGCACACGCCACTGACGTCGATGAGGTGAATCTCCGGATAGTGGTAGACCCAGTCGCCGTCAATCGCTCGCAGTCTACGGAATATCATCGAGTAAACTGGCGTCAGGTCGGCGCGGCCGGAAATGCAGGTGGTTCCCATGTAATACCGCATGTGATCCCCGCTGCACCACGGCTCCCGCTTGTCGCGAGTGAGGTACTCATCGAGAAACGCCGATGCGGCGCGAAATGACCCGATGTCGACAATCCGTCCGTCGGCGGCAACGACATCGTGATTATCAGAGAAGACGTCCCAGAGACAGAGGCCGAGCAGCTCGGTGAGTTCTTCGATCTCTTGCACGGGACTCGGCTGGTATTCACGCCGCACCTCCTCCAGCGTCGGCTCCGGGCGAGAGGCACGTGTCTCGGTGGCACCCTCGCGACGGCTCCAAGCCGTCAGCAAAGATTCGATATTCCGGTGGACGTGCAGCGTCTCTTCGAAGATGCGTTCGATCGACGGGTGGAAGCACGCCAGAAGGGGCGATCGCTCCCAGCCATCCGGTGCTATCTCGCTGACGACGTCAGAACCGGCGACGCCGTGCGGAAACAATCGGTCGAACAGTTCGTCCAGCTCGCGGCGACTCAGTCGCTCGTTGTCGTGAACCTCCATCGCTTCGACGACGACGATGGCATCGTCGTCACCGTCGGATCAAGAGGCAATCTGTTCCGGTGAGCGTCAAGGTCGCTCGTACAGAATCTGGACGCGGTTAACCTCCGGCATCTGGTGACGCCGCTCGAAGACCTTCAAGCCGTGGGCGTGGCGTTTGTGTCGCTCGGAGAAGGCATCGACTGCACCACACCTAGGCGAGCTTTTCACGAGGCCGGCGTGCTGGGCCGTCAACCCTGTTTGCGCCCTTCGGGAGTGAGCGACGATTCGTCGGCAGGCTCGACGCCGCTGCCCTCTGCATCGTGCTCATCAGGATTCGGCAGCGACGACGCCGGGTCGCTTGCTGGGAATGACCCTGTAACGATCGTGGTCACCACTATGCCCACGTGCTCCTCCGTTTGAGGCGGCCGATCTGATCGGACCGCTGAAAGCTGACCGGCTGAAAGCCGGTGGGATTAAACCTGGCACGTGGGCAATAAATCCTGTCTATCGACACCGATAACGGCCCATCTGGAGCCATCTCGGGCAACATCCCAGAAACACGAAAGGCCGAACTCCCGAAGGAATCCGGCCATTTCTACTGCATATTATGGTCGGGGCGAGAGGATTTGAACCTCCGACCCCTCGGTCCCGAACCGAGTGCTCTACCAGGCTGAGCCACGCCCCGACGAACAAGTCAGTCTACCGTACCTCCGCAGGGGTCACCACCGGCAGGCTTTCGACATAGCCGAGCGCAGCGTGGGCCGTCATGTCGGGATGCAGCGGCGTCACCGAGATGTAGCCGTCGCGCACCGCCTGGTAATCCGAACGGTCGTGCGGCTCCCACGTGTTCTCCCCTTCCTCAATCCAGTAGTACGGTCGGTCGCGCGGGTCGATCCGCTTGCTCACCACCGTGACATGGTTGCGCTTCGCCTGCACGGTCGCACGGAATCCCTTGTTGGGCGCGAACGGGACGTTGATGTTGAGCAGCGTGAACTTCGGCATGCCGCGCAAGAGGATGGCTTCGGCAATCGTCGCAGCCGAGCGCGCTGATGGAGCGAAGTCGAAGTGATTGTCCTTGTTCTGCGTCGAGACCGCCACGCTCGGAATGCCGAGCAGCGCGCCTTCCAGGGCGCCCGACACGGTGCCCGAGTAGGTCACGTCGTCGCCAAGGTTCCAGCCTTTGTTGATGCCGGACACGATCAGGTCAGGATTGCCGTTCAGGACGTGCGCAATCGCGACATTGACGCAGTCCGTTGGTGTGCCGTCCACCGCGTACACGGCGGGCCGGATTCGCTCGAGTCGCAACGGACGGCGCAGCGTGAGCGCGTGTCCTATCGCGCTGGCTTCCTGAATTGGCGCAACGACCGTGATCTCGCCGAGCGGCGTGAGCGCATCGGCGAGTGCGTGTATTCCTTCCGAATTCACACCGTCGTCATTAGTGAGAAGAATTCGAGGCATTGGAACCTACGATCATAGCATCCCCATCCGAGGGTGTTCGGATGAGCGTCAGCAGGACGGCGGCTGATGCCGCCAACGTTGCGCCGGTCGCGAATGCGGTCGGTGCGCCGAACCGTTCGTACAGCAAACCAAACACCACGCTCGCGGCGAGAGCCCCAACGCCCAACACGGCGTTGTAAGCGCCAAACGCGACGCCATGTCTGTCTGCAGGCGCGAGGTCCGCGACGAGCGCCTTTTCAGACCCCTCTGTCAGCGCGAAGAACACGCCGTACACGAGGAACCATGCGATAAGCGCTCGCGGACTGTCCGCCATCGCGAAGCCCAGGTAGACGAGGGCGTACAGGAGCCAGCCGATCAGGATCACCTGCTTGCGCCCCAGACGGTCCGAGAGCGTTCCACCCCACGTCGACAGCGATGCCTTGACGACGTGCAGCGCCGACCAGAGCAGGGGCACGTACGCCGCGTTGCCGATGGCGTCCGAGAGCCGTAACAGCAGGAACGCGTCTGCGGAGTTACCCAGGCTGAACAGCAGCAGGATGGCGAGGAATGCCAGAAGCTGCGTGTCCTTTTTGGCCCGCGCGCCGCCGCCGGTTTCTGACGCGGGCGGTGTCACACTCGACGCATTCGGCTCGTGAACCAGGAAGAGCAGCGCAACGGCAATCGCGCCGGGGATGAGCGTCAACGCGAAAACGAGCCGGTATTCCCCCGGCGCCCAGACGAGGATCGCTGTGGCGATGATCGGGCCCACAATCGCGCCGGTATGGTCCATGGCGCGATGAAACCCGAAAATCCTGCCACGTTCGCCCGCCGACGCGATGCGCGCAAGCATCGCGTCGCGCGGGGCGCCGCGAATGCCCTTCCCCGTGCGATCGAGCGTCCGGACGAGCAATACCTGCGGCCAACTGGCGGTGAGGGCGATGAGCGGCCTCGCGGCCGACGAGAGCGCATATCCGGCGATGACGATCGGACGTCGCCTCGCCGAACGGTCCGAGACGTAGCCGGACGCGATCCTGAGCGCGCTGTTGACCGCCTCGGCGACGCCTTCGATGATCCCGAGTGACAAGGCGCCGGCGCCGAGTATTCGCGACAGGTACACGGGTAGGAGCGGGTAGACCATCTCTGTGGCCGCGTCGGTAAAGAAGCTCGACCAACCGAGCAGCCACACGGGCTTGGGAATACGGGACATCGATTGACCAGTATCGTACGATTGATCGAGTGGATCGTCCCATGCCCACGCTCGAAGAGCTCCTTTCGGCGCGCACGCACGACGCGGCCCCGGAGCTGGTGGAATCGATCGACAAGAATCGCCTGCGCTGCCATGCGTGCGGGCATCAGTGTCCGATTCCCGACGGCGCCCGCGGTGTGTGCAAGGTGCGACACAACGACGGCGGACGGCTCCGGGTACCGTGGGGGTACGTCGGAGGTGTGCAGTGCGACCCGGTCGAAAAGAAGCCGTTCTTTCACGCATACCCTGGGTCGCTCGCCTACAGCTTCGGGATGCTGGGATGCGATCTGCACTGCAGCTACTGCCAGAACTGGGTAACGTCGCAGGCGCTGCGCGATCCGCAGGCGGTTGCATGGCCGCGTGACATCACACCGGGATCGCTCGTTCGCGACGCGCTGCGGCAGGGAGCGCGAATGGTCGTCTCCACCTACAACGAGCCGCTCATCACGGCAGAGTGGGCGGTCGCCGTGTTCAAGGCTGCGCGCGCGGAGGGGCTCGTCACCGGTTTCGTCTCGAACGGCAATGGGACGACGCGCGTGCTCGAGTATCTGCGCCCACATATCGACTTGTACAAGGTCGATCTCAAGAGCTTCGACGACAGGCGCTACCGCGAGCTGGGAGGCCGGCTCGAACCGATTCTCGACACAATCCGCTGGCTGCACGCCAACGGCATCTGGATTGAGATCGTCACGCTGCTGGTTCCAGGCTTCAACGACAGCGAGCTGGAGCTTCGTCGGCTCACCGAGTTCCTGGCGGGCGTGTCTGCGGACCTCCCATGGCACGTCACAGCGTTTCATCAGGATTACAAAATGACCGGCCCGCCGAATACGACGGCGCAGATGCTGTTGAAGGCCGCGCACATCGCGCGCGAGTCCGGGCTGCGTTACGTGTATGCCGGCAATCTTCCGGGGCACGTCGGCGATCTGGAGCATACGGACTGCCACGGCTGCGGCGAGCGCCTGGTGGCGCGGTACGGGTATCTGATTCAGCAGTACCGGCTGACCGCCGACGGGGCCTGTCCGAGCTGTGCGACCCGGATCCCTGGCCGTTGGAGCGCTGCATTCGAAGGTCAACGCGCGTCAAGTCCCTTTCTGCCGCACGACCGGACCAGGCTCTCAGTCCTGTAAGTCAAAATTCAACATTCAAAAGTCAAAGGTACGGATTGACCTTTGACCTTTGCCCTTTCCTCTACTGATAATGACCGCAGTGCCCCTCGACCAATTTCAGCGTCCCCTTCGCAATCTGCGGCTGTCGGTGACCGACCGGTGCAATCTGCGGTGCAGCTACTGCATGCCGGAACAGGACTACGTCTGGCTGCCTCGCGAAGACATCCTGCAGTTCGAGGAAATCGGGCAGCTCGTGGATGTGTTCGTGGATCTCGGCGTCGACAAGGTACGGCTGACCGGGGGCGAACCGCTGTTGCGGCGCGACCTGCCGCTGCTCGTCGCCAGGCTCGCCTCGCGGCCTCTCATTCGCGATCTCGCCATGACGACCAACGGAGTGCTGCTGGCGCAGCATGCACAAGAGCTCGCGCAGGCGGGTCTGCACCGTGTGACCGTCAGCCTCGATACGCTGCGTCCCGGGCGTTTCCGCGAGCTGACGAGATCCGATGAACACGATCGCGTGCTCGAAGGCATCGCTGCCGCCGCGCCGCTGTTTCCCGGACTCAAGATCGACACCGTCGTCATCCGCGGAACCAACGAGGACGAGCTCGTCGACCTGATCGAATTCGGCCGCCGCTATGGCGCCGAGGTGCGTCTCATCGAATACATGGATGTGGGGGGCGCGACACACTGGTCGATGGAACGGGTCGTCTCACGCGCGGAGATGCTCGACGCGCTCGGGCGTCATTACGGCGGTGTCACACCGCTTGCCGAGGCGTCGTCAGCGCCTGCCGATCGCTACCGCCTTCTCGACGGCACGGTGTTCGGCATCATCGCCTCGACGACGCGACCGTTCTGCGCGGATTGCGACCGAAGCCGACTCACAGCCGATGGAATGTGGTACCTGTGTCTGTATGCCGCGCGGGGCGCTGATTTGCGGGCGGCATTGCGCGGCGGAGCGACCCCCAGCGAATTAGCCGCGATGATTGAGTCGACTTGGGCGGCCCGCCGCGATCGCGGCGCCGAAGACCGACTTGCGACGCGCGATCGAGCACCGCTCATTCCCGTCGACACGCTTCGCCGTGACCCCCACCTCGAGATGCATACCCGCGGCGGCTAGAGCGCTTTTCAGTTGTACGTAGTGTCCGGCTTTAGCCGGACCAGCGCGATGGCTCCGAAAGATCCTTGGTCCGGCTAAAGCCGGACACTACGTTCTGACGCCCGCTAGCGGCACGCTGTCACTTGCGACATGCGAGCTTCGTCCTGCGGCACGTCGACGGTGTCCAGGAAGGCTGTAACGAGGGTCCTGGAGAACCTGCGCTGCTGGACCTCGAGCAATAGGTGACGGACGGCGGCCTCGTCGGGCAGGGCTGACCGATACGGCCGTTCGGACGTCAGCGCGTCGTAGACGTCGATAATCCCGACAATCTGCGCGAGAAGGGGAATCTCATCTCCCCGGAGGCGATCCGGATAGCCGCTTCCATCGAGCCGTTCGTGGTGGGAACGGATGATCGGGCGGACGTGCCGCAGCGATTGAAGGGGCGCGCAGAGCGAATCGCCGATCTCCGTGTGCCGTTTCATTTGGGCGAATTCCCCTTCTGACAACGGGCCTGGCTTCAGCAGCACCGAATCGGGCACACCAACCTTGCCCACGTCATGGAGATATCCGCCGCGGTGCAGCGCATCCAAATCCTCGGACGACACGCCCAGCACGCGGCCAAGCCGCACGGCACGCTGCGCGAGCCGCTCGCAGTGCCCTTTCGTCGTGGGATCGCGCGCCTCGATGGTGAGCGCCAGCGCCATGAATGCCGACTCGGCCGAATCAAGCGCGTCTGTGAGCTGTTTCATCCGCAACAGCGCCGCAACGCGCGCGCGCAGTTCCTGCGGGTGCACAGGCTTGGTCAGGAAGTCGTCTGCGCCGGCTTCGATCCCTCGTATGCGATCCGGCAGCTCCGACAGTCCAGTGACGAGGACGACGGGGGTGAGGTGAGTCGCAGGGTCGCCCTTGAGCCGCCGGCACACTTCGATTCCGTCTACCCCGGGCATGCCGACATCCGTCAGGATCACGTCGGGATGATGCAGGCTTACGGCGTCGAGCGCCTCGATGCCGTCAACGGCGCTGATGACCTGGTATCCATCTCCTGTGAGAAGCTTCTCGAACAGCGCACGAATCGTGTCTGTGTCGTCCGCGACAAGCACGCGAGGCCGGCGGGCTGGCGTGGGAGTGACCTCACTCATGGTGTGTGGACGAGCGCCGCTTGGACGCACTGCCCGGCCGTGTCGGTCGAACACGGCGGTGCAATCCGTGCCGCTCCAGCACACGGTACAGCGCACGCCGGCTCATGCCCAGCAGCCGTGCCGCGCCCGCCTTGTTTCCTCGCACCAGTTCAAGCGTCCGGATGATGTGGTCCCGTTCGACTTCGAGGAGCGGCGCCGGGACGGCCGGTCTCAACCCGGATCCAGCCATCGACGCGCCCGTTCCCGGGGCGGACTCACCCAGGCTTTGCCTCAGAGCGTCGACGGCTGCTTCAACGGTCTGGTAGCCGGTCGTCAGCACCGCCTCGCACTGCGGGCTGACGCTCCGGAGCGCGCGCAGCACCTCGAGGCAGCTCACGCTCGTGCCCACGAGCGAAAGCACCGCACGGTCGTCGTCAACAACGAACATATGAGGGCGCTCGGCCTGCATTCGGGTGTGTGGGCCCCGCCACCGCGGCGGAACCCTCCGACATGAGCAAGAGCATCTCCACCTTGCGCACACGGAGTGTGCGGGACTGCGAATCGCTATCAAGTAGTTGAATCAATGTGGCTTATACGTGGGCCGGCCCTCTCGACACCGCGCGGGACTGACACGGGGCGCGCCGTTGCCGCACGGAATGTGTGCGAAGAAGGTACGGGCGCGAACAATCCTGACAGTCAGCGGATCTCGGCCCAGATTTCCTGGAGGCGCCGGTCGCGCCCGCACCCATAGCGGTAGAAGCGGTACTGCGCTGAGTTCTTCTTGTAATAGTCCTGGTGATACGTCTCGGCCGGATAGAACGACCCCGCGGGCGTGATCGCCACGACAATCCGCTCGCGAAAGAGCTTCTGCATCCGCGCTTTCGACGCTTCCGCCGCGACACGCTGTGCATCGTTGTGAAAGAAGATCTCGGGACGGTACTGGTTGCCCACGTCGCAGAACTGGCGGTTGGCGACGAACGGATCGACGTTGTGCCAGAACTGCTCGAGCAGCTGCTCGTAGGTGACGACCGACGGATCGAACACGACGCGCACCGCCTCCGCGTGCCCGGTTCCGCCGCTCGACACCTGCCTATAGGTTGGGGTCGGCACTTTTCCGCCGGTGTACCCCGATGTCGTCGACACCACGCCGCGGACCTTGTCGAAGTCCGCTTCGGTGCACCAGAAACAGCCGGACGCAAACGTCGCGACCGCCTGCCCTTGCCCCTCGACTTGTGAGACCGGAGCGACGGCTTGGGCGGGCGCGGCATTCATTTCCGTGATGCCGACGAAGCCACCCCTCAACCACACGTATGCCACGGCAATCACGAGCGCGGCCAAGAGAATCCAGCGTTGTGGATGCATGACGTTGCCTCCTTAGACGCCTCCCTAGACGTCCGGAATGAATTTCATGGCGATCCCGTTCATGCAGTACCGCTGGCCCGTTGGCTTCGGCCCGTCAGGAAACACGTGACCCAGGTGACCGCCGCAACGGGCGCAGTGAACCTCAGTCCGGATCATGAAGAAGCTTCTGTCGATGGACGTTCCAACCGCGTTCTCGAGCGGTGCCCAGAAGCTTGGCCAACCGGTTCCGCTATCGAACTTCGTGGCAGACGAGAAGAGCCGCTGCTCGCACGCGGCGCACACAAAAGTGCCCCGGCGCCGCTCGTGATCCAGAGGGCTGCTGAATGCGCGTTCCGTGCCGCGCTCGCGCACAACCCGGTACTGCTGAGGGGTCAGCATCGCCCGCCACTCGGAGTCTGTTCTGGTCACCGGAAACCGGCGCTGTTCGGCGCTCGTGCTCACCGGCTCGGAACAGCCGAGCCAGGCCACGACCGGTGCGAGGCCAAGCGTCGCCGCGATCGTCGCCAGGAGCTGCCGACGGCTTTCCATACTTGAAGGGTAACCCAAACGGGCACGTGGCGCCGGGCGACGTTCTAGCGCAGCGACGGGCCGTGCTCGCGGAGCCACCTGCGCGCAGCGTCGTAATCCGGGCAGGCCTCCGCCACCAGCTTCCAGTAATGGCGCGAGTGGTCCATGTGGCGGAGGTGCATCAGCTCGTGAATCATGACGTAATCCCGCACCGGTGGCGGCATCAGGACGAGCCGCCAATTGAGACAGATGTGACCGTCGCGCCCGCACGAACCCCATCGCGCGCGCTGATCGCGGATGCTGATGCGCGAGACCGCGCACCCGTACTGCGCCGCAAGCTCCAGCAGCCGCGCGCGAAGCTCGACCGACGCCCGGTCGCGCAGCGCCACACACTCCAGCGCACTCAGCGGCGAGGGTCTGATTCGCGCGCGCTGACCGCTGATCCATTCGAGATGCCGCAGGCCGAACGCTGCAGCCTCGCGCTCTGAGCCGCCGCGGGGGATCGTGACGCGCGCTCGACCGTCGCCGTCCACGCGCAGGATGTAGCGCCGCGCGCGCTTGTGCCGGACGAAGTAGAACCAGACCTGTTCCTGTTCAAATGGGAGACCGAGCTGCACGGTGACAGAATAGCCTGACACGTCTCGCTAGACGTCATGACCGAAATCATTCGAGTCGACCGGAGCCGTCCCGATCGCGATGCGATCGCAAGGGCGGCAGAGTGTCTTCGGCGCGGCGGCCTCGTCGCCTTTCCGACCGAGACGGTGTACGGCCTCGGCGCGCACGCGTTCGACCGTACTGCCGTGCGCCGGCTGTTCGAGTCGAAGGGTCGGCCATCGAACGATCCGTTGATCGTTCACGTGGCAAGCTTCGACGACATGAAGCTTCTGGCATCCGACGTGCCCGCCATCGCCTCCACTCTTGCGGAGCGCTTCTGGCCAGGTCCCTTGACGCTCGTCGTCCGCCGGGCGGCGTCAGTGCCCGACGATGTGACCGCAGGACTGGACACGGTGGCAGTCCGCGTGCCAGCCCATCCCGTCGCGCAGGCCCTGCTGGCGGCAGCTCGCCTGCCTGTCGCTGCGCCGAGCGCCAACCTCTTCTCTCGCCCCAGCCCCACACGCGCGGCGCACGTCCTGGCGGATCTGGACGGCCGCATCGACATGCTGCTCGACGCCGGCTCGACCGACGTCGGCCTGGAGTCCACCGTCCTCGACCTCACGAGTGTGCCGCCAACGGTGCTGAGACCGGGTGTCGTCGGGATCGAGATACTGCGAGAGGTCATCCCGAACGTGCAGCCTGGCATGACGGCGGTGGCCAGCGAACGGACTCCGATGGCGTCGCCCGGACTTCTCTCGCAACACTACGCACCGCGCACCCCGATGACCCTGTATTCCGGTCATGGAACGGCGGTTCGGGAGGCGCTCGTGGCTGCGATACACGAGGCGCTCGCCGCTGGCAGGCGCGTCGGTGTCCTGGCGACGACCGAAGACGCAGCCGCGTTCGGGCACCTGCCGGTTGTTATCGCTACGCTTGGGTCGGAAACAGACGTCGAAGCCGTTGCGGCCCGTCTGTATGCGGCACTCCGCGAGCTGGATGCCTCGCGGCTCGACATCATCCTTGCGCACGACTTTCCCGAGAATCTCGGGTTGTGGCGAGCGGTGCGCGACCGCCTTCGCCGAGCGTCTGCACGTTACGTCGCGCTAGCTGAGGAATCCGACGCCTGAACCAGCCAAGGGGCCCTGCCCCTTGATATCCCGGCAGCGCCCCTCGCCTGGTTGGCCAGCATCTCTTGGCGCGCTCCGCGCGCCTAGGACCGCTACACGGCTCGACGTATCGGCACACAACGGGTACAAAATCCTCGTAAGGAGCGCCGCATAGCGGTCCACGGGCACACGCCTTGCGACACCTCGAGTGGTCTGCCGAAAACCACGATGGCAATGGCGACACCTTTGCGCGACGAGCTCGACAGGCTCGCTGGATTCGCGCCCAGCACATGCCCTGTGCTGAGCCTCTATCTCGACATGCGGCCCGACCAGAATGGCCGGCGTAATCACGCCACCTTCCTACGCAAAGTGTTCCTCGAGCGGAGTCGCTCCCTGCACGGCGAGGCACGCAAGAGCTTCGATCGTGACGCTCGGCGTATTTGGGAATACCTGGAGGCCGAGGTGCCCGCGGCCGTACAAGGACTCGCGCTGTTCGCGTGCTCGTCCGCAGACGACTTCTTCGAAGCGTTTCAACTCGCCGCGTCTTTCGAGCAGCACTGGCTCTTCCTTGGCTCCGTTCCCCATCTCTATCCGCTCGCGCGACTCAGCGACCAATACCCCGCGTACGCGGCGCTGCTGGCAGACACGAACTCGGCGCGCCTGTTTGTATTTCGCCTCGGTCGCCGCGATGCTCACAAACGGGTGACAGGCGTCAAGACGCGAAGGAGCGTGGTGGGGGGATGGTCGCAGGCGCGATATCAGCGACACTGCGAGAACTTTCACCTGCATCACATGAAGGAGGTCGTGGCCGTCCTCGACCGCGTCGTGCACGCCGAAGCGATCGGCCACATCGTCGTTGCGGCTGACGACACGGCACGTCCTTTTCTGATGGAACGGCTTCCCAAGCACTTGGCCGAGAAGGTTGTCGATATTCTGCACCTCCCCATCAACACTCCGGAGCACACCGTGTTGGCTGAGACGCTCGACGCGCTGCGACAGCGCGACGCGGAAACGGACGCGGAGCGCGTTGCGGCGATGATCGACGCGTGCGCTGCCGGAAGGCTCGCCGTGGTCGGACCGGAAGCCACGCTGGACGCGCTCGCGATGGGTCAGGTCGAGGAGCTGTTGATTGCCACGCGCCCTGACGCACTTCGCCGGCCCAGAACGCTGCCTGCCGACTCGCCACCGGGCCCCATCGAAGTGGACACCACAGCCCCGCAGGCCACCATCGATACGGACCGAATCAAGCTCGCGGGCGAGCTGGTCGCACGTGCGCAGCAGAACGCAGCACGTGTGCGCTTCATCGAAGATTCGGCGCGGCTAGAGGAGGTCGGCGGTGTAGGCGCGATCCTGCGGTTTCGGATCGAGGGACAGACATGAGCAGACACAACAAAGCCAATCGAGACCGCTACGTACAGGCGGGACGGCTGACGCCCGACGACATGGCGCGCGAACGGCAGCGGCAAATGCGTCCCGTGCGTCATGCGACGCGCGCACGTGTCACGAACCGGGCGGACGATCGCGGGACGGCGCGTCTCGCCGGATTGGAATCCAGCCGTCGCCGAAGCGGGCGCCAAGAATGAGCGTCAGACCGGTCCCGTAGCTGCGGACGCCCTCCTCGACCCGGTTGGCCTTCAAATACCGGTCGTAGACGCGCCATCCGGCGTCTCGCAGCCAGGGCTTCTCGCTGCGCCGAATGCGAGCCACGACAGCGTCGATGTCGCGCCGGGGACCGGCCGCAAGCGTCTCGGCGATGCGCGCACGCTCCCGCTGAGCGACTTCGCCGCTCACCTGCCAGTACAGCGCGAGCCATCCGCTATACCGAGCCGGAGCATCTGCGCGCAGACACGTCAGCCATCCCACAAAGCTCGCCTCGGACTCATCGGCGTAGCCCGCGAGGTGGGCCCACTCGTGAGCGGCGACAAACGGGCGCTCGAAGGGGAGCAAGTCGGGATTGACGAGGACTTCCAGGCCGAACGGGTTGATCATCCCGTCCACGCTGGTCCACCGGAAATACGGGCCCAGCATCGACCGTTTCAGTCGACCAGGTTCGGCCGGGGGTGCATCGCTCAGCGCACGCTGAATGTCTCGAAAGGCACGCCGCAGCGGCGCGCCGTCGCGAGGCTCCTGCTGCCAGCCCGATCCATGCGCTTCGTCATGAAGCTCGTTGAGCTGTGCAGCCGCTGTCAGGCCAAGTTGTACAACCGCCTCAGGCGGTGGCGATCCTGGTGGAACCAGCAACCGCTGCTCCATCGGCACGCGCCGGTAGTTCAAGCCCCAGAGGAACAGAAACGCGAGATACGTGACGGCCGCCGCGACCGAGAGGCGGCCAAGGGCGGTCCATACCGGGCGCGCTCGGCCGGTGCGACGAACCGCGCGCACGGCGCGGGTGAGCGCGACCGCCACGACGATCAC
>DATCJA010000126.1:0-6728 GCA_036507475.1 Vicinamibacterales bacterium | reverse complement strand
GGCGCACACCGAATGTCGCCATCGAGCGGATGCGCCCCTCCTCAGCCGCTACGCGATGATTCCCTTCCGAACCGCATAGAGCACGATCTCGGCTGTGCTGTGCAGATTGAGTTTCTGCATCAGATTCGCCCGATGGGTTTCGACGGTCGACAGCCCCACGTTGAGCTGCGTGGCCACCTCCTTGTTGGAGCGTCCTTCGGCGAGCAACTGGAGGACTTCTTTCTCCCGGTCGGTCAGTAAGTCAAAGGAATCCGTCAGGCCTCGCGCCTGCAGCCGGCGGATGTAGTCTTCGACGAGCACGGCCGTCACGGCTGGACTGAAAAACGGTTTCCCTGAGGTGACGGCTCGCACAGCCGGGAGAAGGTCCTCGTCGGTCGCGCTTTTGAGCAGGTAGGCGCGAGCACCCGCCGCGAGGGCCCGAATGATGTAGGACTCGTCGGCATGCATGCTGAGGATGATCACGCCCGGCGGCCTCTCGAGCTTCTGTGTACGAGCAGCGACGTCGATCCCGTTCAGCTTCGGCATCCCGATGTCAAGGATGAGGAGATCGGGACGATGCTCCTCGCTGAGCCGTACGGCTTCGAAGCCATCGGCGGCTTCAGCCACCACGGAATGTCCGGCCTCTTCCAGCAAGCTCCTCAGGCCACGGCGCACGATACTGTGGTCGTCAGCCAGCAGCACGCGCACGCTGAACCTCCGTCGAGCGCACTGGCACTGGCCATGGGAGACGAATCGCCAGCGTGGTGCCTCCCCCTTCGACCTTACCGATCGTGATCACGCCGTGCAGTTCTCTGACGCGCTCGTCGATGCCGCGCAGCCCAAGGCCAGTGCCGCGTCGGGCGGAATCAAAACCGACACCGTCATCGGTCACTGATACATCGAGTTGATCACTCTCGCGCGTCACGCTCACATTGATGGCGCGCGCCTTTGCGTGCCGGACGCAATTGGTCAGTGCCTCCTGGACCGCTCGATACACGCACGTCCGGTACCGGTCCGGCAGGATGTCGAAATCGCCCTCCATATGCAGTTGGACGTTCACGCCGTACCGGCTGGTGATATCGCGGACGTGCCATTCCAGCGCGGCTTGCAGGCCGAAGTCATCCAACATGCTCGGACGCAGGCCGAGCGCCAGATCCCGCACCGTGCGGAACATGCTGTCCACGAGTGTCTTGCATTCGGCGACCGCCGCGCCGATGCGGGCGTCGGCGGGCGCGCGCGTTCGCTCGATACGGCCCAGCTCCATCCGCAAGGCCGTGAGGACTTGCGCCACGTGGTCGTGAAGCTCGCGCGACAGGGTTTTCCGCTCTTCTTCCTGCGCGGCATCCCGCTCTTGCGCGAGCTGGCGCATCTGGCGCTCGGCTTCTTGCGCGATCGCCCGCTGTTCATCCGATCGCCGCTCGAGGGTGCGAAGCCGGAACACGGCGACCAGCGCCACCGCGACGCCAAGCAGGACCGTCTGCCAGAGCAGCCGACGCAAATCATCGCGAAAGACGGCCTGCCGGCGCGCGACTTCGGCACGCTGCGCGGCAAGGTTGGCGTTGTTCAGCTCCTCGATCTCCTGTGCAATGGCCAGGACCGACTCGCGTCGTGGCACCACTTCTCGCCGAAGAAAGTTCGCGCTGCGGAAGATCTTCTCCGTGATCGTCCAATCGAAGACCGGCTCGAACGTCTGCCAGTACCCATCCAGTTGCGCCCCAAGGCTGCGAATTCGCTCAGCCTGTGGCTCGTCGAGGACCAGGAGCTCGGCGACCGTTGTCTTGTTGCTCTCGCGGAACTCCGCCAGACTCTCGCGGTATTCGGGTGCACGCTCGCGCGCCACGTCGAGAAGGTAGTCACGTACGAAAATACCCGAGAGATTGACGTCGGAACGCAGACGCCGGAGTGTGGTGTCCACATTTTGATGGTGGGTGTTCAGCTGATCGAGCTGGGTGTAGATCTCCTGGGCTTTGCGCGACGACGCCACCATCGACACGATGATCAGCAGCAGAAGACCCCCCAGTCCAAGCGCCGCCACGATCCACGTTCTGAACCGCATCATGAACCTCCGACCGCTCCAACCGGGCTATTCAGTAAGCGTAACGCGTCCGGCAGCGGTGAGGCATCCTGCAAACAGGGGAGCGGCCAATCACAGCAACGCACCACAGCCCCCCCCAAAAACCTTCGCGAGCCCCGTCTCGACCGGATAGCTTCAGATGCAGGCGCGTTGTCTACTCGATTCGTGCACGGAAACACGTTCGGAGACGGGATGCTTGGGCAACGAGATCCGAATTCGCGCCCGTGGACAGTCGAACGCCTGCAGACGTGCCTGGACGCATTCGATGGGAGTGGGCCGATCGTTGTGCTCGCCAATCGAGAGCCCGTCCGGCACGATCGCGCGGCCGATGGCAGCGTTGCAGTGAGGCGTTCGGCCAGCGGGCTTGTCACGGCGTTGGAGCCGCTGGTCCAAGCCTGCTCAGGTATATGGGTGGCACATGGTGGCATCGATGAGAAGTTTCTGGCGGTCGAGCGGCTGCTCGACCTGCATGCGGAGTTCCGCGAGCGCTTTGTCTTTGTTCAGATTGCGGAGCCGAGCCGAAATTCCCTGGCAGCGGACCAAGCGTGCCGAGCACGGCTGGTGGAAACGACCGATCGCATCAACCTGCGCTTTGGCACAGACCGCTACCGCCCCCTCGTCCTGCTCGAAGCCCACTACGAACCCGCGGACGTCTACCGATTCCTGCGGGCCGCCGATGTCTGCTACGTCGGAAGCCTGCATGACGGGATGAACCTGGTCGCAAAGGAGTTCATCGCCGCACGAGATGACAACCGCGGGGTGCTGGTACTCAGTCGGTTCACAGGCGCTGTCCGGGAGCTGACTAACGCATTGATCGTGAATCCCTATGCGACCGATGACTCAGCTCGCACCCTTGCCCGAGCACTGAACATGACGCAGGAGGAACAGGCCAGGCGCATGCGTGCCATGCGCGCCGTCGTCGCGGAGTTCAATGCGTATCGATGGGTTGGCGAGATGTTGGCGGACGCCGCACGACTGAGGGCCGATCGAGACCTCCACCAGACCAACTGGCAGGCGGACGTGCTGCATGCTTGAGATGCACGTGTACACGACGCACGACCGGGCGCTCATTGACCGCAGGCGGAATCGGGTCGAGTCGGGCTATTGGCCGGTTCTGTTACCGCTGGGCGGTGAGTTGAGATTTCTGGTGCGCAAAGTGACGACCGGTCGCGGTTCCGTCGTTCGGTGGTCGTCCCGACTCCTCGGAAGGGGAATCCATGTATCGCCCATGAGCGATACATGGCTGCGCATGCACGAAGCCGAGCACAGCAAACATGAGTCGGACGTCTGACCGAGCGACGCCAAATCGACCTCGGGGGCCGCCGCGGTCATGAGTCAGGAGCGAATCCACCTCGAAAACGCGAAGTCGCCGGACGATGACGTCCACGATTGTCGGCGACGCAGCGACGAATTCGACGGGGCGGACATGCCATTCTCCATGACCTTGCGGTACATGCCCAGGAATGCCGGCGAGAACTCGTCGAGCGGGACGAGGGCAGAGGAGTTCACCGGGTCGCTCTGACCAGTGCCCGTATGGGCGAAGGCAGGACGACTGCCTGACGTGGCCGTGACCACCAGCGCGAGTACGGCGGCCAGACCTGGTGTGCGGCTGTGCGAAACGATCATTCCGATGTCTCCTTCGACTCCTTCGTCGCCTCGAGTAGCGATAGCGGGTCGACACGGGCGCCGTTCAGGCGCACGCTCCAGTGCAGATGCGGACCCGTGACACGCCCGGTCGCGCCCACGAAGCCGACGATTTGTCCGCGCCGAACGCGATCGCCCGCCTGTACCGCGAACTTCGACAGATGCGCCAGCAGCGAATACAGCCCGAGGCCGTGGTCGATGACGAGGGTGTTGCCGGTGAAATACAGCGATTCGGCGGCCGTCACCACGCCTGTCGCAGGCGCAGCCACGGGAGCTCCCGTCTTGCTACGGAAATCGACACCACTGTGTGGATTTCTTGGCTGCCCATTGAAGACGCTGCGCGTGCCGAAGCTGCCCGTTGTCGGTGCCCTGGCGGGTGCCTGAAATGGTCGCTGCCACTGGCGGGGCCGCGTCACGGTCTCGAAGATGGCTTGTAATCGGTGGGCTTCGTCTTGGATCCGCTCGATCACGGTTTCCGGAGGATTCACGAAACGGGCCGGGACGCGCAACTGCCGCACCGGAAACCGCTTCGTGACAACAACGAGCTCGCGAGTCGTCGCGATCGGCAGTTGTCCGACTTGGTCCACGACTACGGCAATCGGATAGGTACCGGGGCTGATGTCGAGATCGATGCCGATCAATCCTCGCCAGGCATCGGCGTAGCCTACGTGGAAGAGGAGCACATCCTGGCCGAACACCGTGGCCGTTGCGCCCGTCGCCTCGCAGTCACAGGTCACGTCCAGCCTGACCACTTCACCAGGCTGAATCGCGCGATCGAAGACTACCGTCTGGACTCTGCTCTCCTCTTGCGCGCTGCCCACCAGCCCAGAGGTCGCCAGGAGCATCGTCGTCACCGCGATTGTGTTGAGACGGGCATCGTTCATAGGAATCACCCTAGCATCGCACGCTCGAGCGTGCGATCGAACGGTGTATCAGGAGGAGCGCCGAGATCGCGGTACGCCTCCTCGATACGAGGCTTGAGCGTCGCGTACAGGCGGGCGGCGCCGGCCGGATCGATGGAGGCGGCCGTTGCGGCGGCCAACCCGTCATACCGTTCACAGCTACGTCGATCGATATACAGCTGGTCGCCACGTTCGACGACGCGGAAGCCTGCCGATGGGCGCAGCACCCGAAGCTGCCCGGCGGGTGTCCGTCCCTCAGCGACGATCGACACCACGACCACGAAATTGCGGATGAGACCTTGCGTGGCAAGCCAGGCGGCGACACGTGGATGCGAGGTGATCTGTTTCACCAGCTCTCGGACCAGGGAATCGGTCTGGTCGAGCGGCGGCAGGACGATGGGTGCGGCGTTGGCGCCGAGCGGCTGAACGGGTTGCTGCGGCGCCTCACCGCGCTCGGGCTCTGTGGTTACGGGTGCCGACGTCTGCCGGCCGCCGAAGGCGATGTATCCGGCGATGGCGATGATGGCGACCAGGGCGGCCAAGACAAGCCACAATCCCAACGGACGCTTCGGCGGAGGCAGATGGGGCGGCTTGGCTCGGGTCTCGAGCAGGTCGTAATCTGGCACGTCCGGCATCTCATTTCGCGGGTCGACCATCCGAACACTCAGGTCCGTCCGCCATTCGAAGGCTGATTTCCGAGTTCGCGCAGTTCCCGTTCCGCTTGTAGCCTGACACGATGTACGGGCCTATGCACCGCCGCCGGGAGGGTCAGCTCGCATCAGGCCCAACACCGGCCGCCGCGCCAGCGGATGCCTCGGGACGTCGCGTCTCCTCCCGTTGCGCGATCGTACGAATCGGGAATGGAATCACAATGCCCTCCTGATCGAACCGCGCGTGCAATCGTTTGATGAACTCGTGCTTGATCAGGTATTGGTCGACAAACTCTCGCGCCCGCAAGATGACGGTGAAATTGATGCTCGAGTCCCCGAACGTGTGATAGCGGACAAACGGCTCGAACTCGGGGACCCCGCCGGGCACTTCTGACATGACGTCGCGGCCGACTTCGGTGACCACCCGTTCCACGTGCCGCAGATCGCTCGAGTAATCGACGCCCACGTCGACGAGCACCGCCATATCGTGTGACGGCAAATGATGATTGACGAGAATCGCCTGCGCGAGCTTCGCGTTCGGGACTAGCACGAGGTTGTTGGCGAGCATCCGCAACCGTGTGGACCTCCAGCTGAAATCCACGACATAGCCCTCCTGGCCCGAATCCAACTTAACGTAGTCGCCGACGCGGATCTGACCGGCAAGCGTAATAAACAGACCGGCAAAGAAGTTCGCCAGCGGCTCCTGGAGTGCAAGGGCCACGGCCAGACCGCCAACGCCGAGCGCCGTCAGCATCGGGGTGATCGAGAGTCCAAGCCCGTTGAGGATCACGAGGAATCCCAGCACCGCAATCAGTGCCCACGCAATGTTGCGCGTCAGACTGCTGACGGGCAGCGCAGGTGCAATGACTGCACCGTACGCGTCGACCGACTGACTGGCGATCGCGGCCAGCGCCAGGGTCACAGACACCGACCCGAGCACAAAGACCACACGTCCAACGAGGAGATGGCCTTCCGCCGTCAAGGGCCAGTATCCAGCGGAGATCCAGATGCCAACCAGGAGGGACAACCATGGCAAGCGCTTCCGGACAATCTGGACGGCCGATTGAGCCAGCACCCGCTGGCCTTCCGGCAGCCACCGCGGCACTCGTGACATCACGACCGCGCCGAGCACATGACCAATCCCCCAGCTCACGCCAAGGGTCACGAGCGTCCAGGCAAGCCATGCTCCCCACGCGGGCCAAGTGCCGAAGTCAGGCATGTGGTCAGACCCCTTTCGTGCGCTCGGCTCGGTCCGGCTTCCGGGATAACCTCTGCGCGCGTGCTCTCGCAACAGGCGATTCCAGTTGGTGTGCGAGCCGTTCCAACACCCGCCTCGTAGCCGCCCGATCGCGCGCAGTCACGCCCTTGAGCGTGCCGGCGACCGCGGATTCCACGGTGCCGCGGCTGGCGGCATTCACACGCGCACCACGCGCCGTCAGGCGAAGGACCGCTCGCCGCCGATCCCGAGGATCGTCGACG
>DATCJA010000125.1:0-2994 GCA_036507475.1 Vicinamibacterales bacterium | reverse complement strand
GTCGTTCCAATTCCGCGTCGCGGAACTGACCGTCGACTGCAGTGGGTTCACCGCGCGGGCAATGGTGTACGACTCACCAGCGACGTACCTGCCTAACGTGGCCTTGATTGCAGTCGTTCCGTCGCCGAACAGATCGTATGCGGCCCCTAACCGCGGGGACACGTCTTTCCAGTTCGGCACGTTCTTGATCTCGCCAAATTCACGCGCCGCAATCAGCGGTCCCGCGGGCAGGCTTTGTGCGTCGACCTGCGCGTTGAGAAAATCTGCCCGCACACCCAGGTTCAGCGTCAGCCGATTGATCGTCCACTGGTCCTGTGCGTACAGCCCCATGTTGTAGTTCACTCGCTCGCGGAACGTGATCGGCTCCGCGAACTGTGCAAGGCTGCTCGGCGCGCCGTTGAAGAAGATGTAATTCACCCCGTTGTTTCGATCGTTGCCGACGACACGCCACTGTTGCAGGAGGGTGAGGCCGATTTTGGCTGCGTGCGTGCCCGTCGCGTACGATACGGCGGCACGGTAGTTCGACTGATTGTTGCGCGTGCCGCCGAATCCTCCTGGAGGCGCCCGCCAGGTGAAGCCGGTAAATGAATCGAAAATAGAAGAGAGATCCGCCGGCACACCTGGATTTCGGCGCCCCGTCGAATTCTGGGCGGTGATCGTGCCGCCCGCCTCGAGCAACACTCGATGGGTCAGGGGCGAGCTCCAGCTCGCCTGGGCAAACCACTGTGGGTGATTCGTATTGTGGGCGCACGCGGACGGTGCGGTTTGCCGCGAGGGCTCGCGGCAGGTACCGAAGTCGGAGCGCTGATAGTGATAGTAGCCGTTGATGGTGTGTCTGGCGGTCGCCTGAAAAGTAAGCCGTGCATTGCTGTTGAAATGCCACACGGGTTGGATGGCGGGACGGCTCGAATCGGGGGTATAGAACAGGGCGGTGGGGTCCAGATCCTCGTAGAGTCCGGCTATGTAGTTGTAGGTACCCCAGTGCCGGACCGAGGAGAACAGCCACACGCGATCTTTGATGAGCGGCCCACCCACTGACGGGTTCGCGTCCCAGATCTTCTTGATTCTGTTGCCGCTCGTCAGGCCACGAGCAATGAGATCGTCCGACAGGTTCCTGTTCTGGAACGCCGTGTTCGCATAGCGGCCGGTGAAGGAACCGTGGGCCGTATTGGATCCGGATCTCGTGATGAAGTTCGACGTCACGCCGCTCAGCTCGAATTCAGCGGACACGGAGTCGCTGTTGACGACGAGCTCCTGCGCCATGGCGTTGTTCAGATAATTGCCGAAGTTCACGCCGCCCGTGCCATTGCCGCTCATCACCGACATGCCGTCGACGAAGAGTCTGCTCTCACCAATTCGGCTGCCGTGTGTTCGAAGCATCAATCGCGTTTCGGGATCTGACCCGCCCACGTTCTGCAATGTCCCCACGACCTCCATGCCCGGTGTCAAGGATGCCAGGCTCGTGAAGTTCCGGTCCGTCGGCAGGGCATCCATCACCTGACGCGTCGTCACCGCGCGCTGAGCGGCGTTCCGGGTGTCCACGAGCGTGCTCGCTGCGGCGACCGTTCTCGTCTCTTCGACCGCGCCCGGTTGCATATCGGCGTTGACGGTCGCCGTGAACGAGGATGGAAGCTCGAGCGATTCCGACAGAACCGTCTTGAAACCGGCCAGTCTGAACGTAACTGCGTACGAGCCGGGCCGCAGCTCCACGATCCTGTACGCGCCCTGACGGTCCGTGATCGCGGTCCGCGTTTTTTCGATCAAGGTGGGGCTCGACGCTTCGACTGTGACTCCCGGCAGAACGGCTCCATCTGCGTCTCTCGCCACTCCGGCTATCGCGGCGTTCTGGCTCTGCGCAAGCGCGGTTGCAGGAACGAGCGCGAACGATGCGAACAGGAGGCCGCCCCATTTCACGACTCGTTGGAGTCTCATCGCTCCCTCCTTAACCCTCCTTGACCGGCCATGGCTGAGTCTGAAACGACGACGAACCGTAGACGTTACGCGCGGCAAGGCTGTCGCGTGTTCGTTGCGCGAGATGACGGTGAGCGAATGCGCGGAAGTATACGCCCGAATGATGGCTCTCATGTCACGTGCAAGTCTCTGCACTAACATGAGTGCGGACCGGCCGAGAGTCGTTGGGAATTCCGTGGAAAGTTCCGGCTTTTCGCAAGGAGCGCCATGCAGGTGAGCTTTGGCGGGTTCACGGTGGACACGGACAGACGGCAATTGCTCAAGGGAAATACGGAGCGGCATCTCTCGCCCAAGGGATTCCAGTTCCTGCGTCTGCTGCTCGAGAATCGACCGAGAGCCCTGTCGAAAGCCGAGCTCCACGAGCGGCTGTGGCCGTCCACATTCGTCTCCGATGCGACGCTTACCAGTCTGGTCGCAGAGGTGCGCGCCGCCCTCGGCGAACGTGCGCAGGACGGGCGTTACGTCAGAACCGTTCATCGTTTTGGCTACGCATTCAACGGAATGGCGACGGAGGCTACGGGGCGCGTCTCTGCGGCACACGAGCTCTCACGGTGCTGGATCATCTGGGAATGGGGACAAATCGCGTTACGGGATGGAGACCACCTGCTGGGGCGCGATGCCGATGTCGCCGTGTGGCTGGAATCGCCGACGGTGTCGCGACATCATGCGCGATTGCGGATCAGAGGCGCGGACATGACCGTCGAGGATCTCGGGAGCAAGAACGGTACGTACTTGCGGGGCGCGCTCCTGACGCAACCTTCACCGGTGATGGACGGCGACGAGATCCGCGTCGGCTCGGTCGCAGTCACGGTCCGCCTTCTCGGCGCTGGCGGGACGACCGTGACGAAGCATTCGGGGGAGTCGACGTAAAGATGAGCGCCGTTAGGCTACGCGCGCATCGCCCTCCGCGTCCCTTTGCTCGCGCTACAGGCTGCGGATGAGGCCGTGGCGTCGCGCGACGTTGATGGCCGCGATGCGATCGGCGACTGTGAGCTTCGTGAAAATGTTCTTGACGTGGACCTG
>DATCJA010000124.1:0-7055 GCA_036507475.1 Vicinamibacterales bacterium | reverse complement strand
CGAGCGGCGATGGTCCGACGGTTCATATCGATGCGGCCGTTGAACCCCGCGCCTTCACAAATCACCACGTGGTTGGCGCTCACGTTGCCGGTGACCGACGCCGACACCGCCATCTCGACGTGTTCCGAGGCGAAAATGGTTCCGCGGACGGTGCCGCGAATGTGCACGCGCCTTCCACGGATGTCGGCTTCGATGTACGCCTGATCGCCAATCGTGACGATCGCGTTCGGGACGTGAATATTGCCTTCAACGCGGCCTTCGATCAGCAGGTCTTCTTCGCTGCGAAGTTCGCCGATGATGTGCAGGGGCGCTGGGATGGTGGCCATGGGTGTGGACGCGGATTGTCGCCAGGAACAGGAATCGACGTGACGTTCCGCATGAGTCTACGCCATCCTGAATTGGCGTGCATTGCGAAACTCGAGTGCAATCTTCGAGCACCACCGGCTGACGTTGACTTCCGTCGCTTTCCGCGTCGATTTCTCGCCTGACTACGGTTGTGCTGCGGACATGCCCACTTCACCCCAGGCCGTTGGGTCCCTCGCCCTCGCGCCGCCCGACGCGGCATGGCGATCGGCAAGGCGAGGCTGGCCTCGTCTACCCCCTGTGATCCACACCTCGCACAAGAGGTAGACGAGGGCCGCGCTCAGGGAATCTCGAATGGTACGCCTTGAGCGAGTATCGTTTCTCCAGGGTATGGGATGAGCAAGCATTCGACGGAGAGTCCCGACGGAAAGAACGTGACGCGGTCTTGGCCTCTAAAAGCGCCTCTCTGGTCAACCTCAACGATGTCTGTGTATCTGCCGCCTGTTGTGGTGTCTCGAAGTATGAAACGGATCACGGTGTTGGGGGTGCCGTTTCCTACGGCCTTGATTCTGAAACCGCTGCCACCGGTTCCGACCGTGCAGGTGCCTGAGTACCCGGAAGCACCCACTTCATCCATCGTGAAAGACAGGGGCGCCCCGTGCGCCGTGGCCACATCGCCACTCGTCACGATCGCGGTACTGGACGCAGTCGGCACAGAAGCGCCAATGACACTGGGGGCGACGGGGGTGTCAACGCCGCCGTGGCACCCAGCGGCAAGCACGATGCCGCATGCAATGAGTGCAGCCTTGAAGACACGTCGTTGACCTGCGAGAAAAACCCAACGCTGGACGCCACTCATGTGAGCCTCCTTCGAATTGTCCGGTTCATCACAGTGCGCCCCTCGCCTCGTCGCGGCCCGGTGCCGCGCACGCTGTGGGACAGTTCCGTAATCGCCGAGAGGGGTGCAGCACTGGCTCTGGAAGGCAACCGGCGTTCCACCAGGATTTCAGCGATTTCCGGACTACTCTTGCGGGCCCAGGGCCCCACGTGCCGCCGGTTTCGTCAGCGGCAGGGCAGAGTTGTATTCCTGCGTGCGATTGCGGGCAGTCCTATACGTCGTACCGGCGCCACATGCCCAGTACGTCCGTTTGAAAAGCACCTTAGGCGGTCGATGATGGCGGCGGGGACTTCGCGAGGAGCTTCAGGAGCTCTGCTTCGAGCGTGGCGAGCTCCACCGGCTTGGCCAGGTGCATCTGAAAGCCGGCGTCCGCAGCCCGTTCGCGATCTGCGTCATGCGCGAGTGCGGTGAGGGCAATCGCGGGAATCCGGCCATGCATGCCGGGCATCGCGCGAACCTGGCGAATGAGCGAAAGGCCGTCCTCGCCGGGCATCCCGATGTCGCTGATGAGTGCGTCCGCCGGCTTGCGGACCAACTCCTCGAAGGCGCGACGCGCCGAATCGGCCGTCGTCACGTGAGCGCCGCTGGCGCCAAGCGCTTCTGACAACAGCTCGCGTGTATCTGCATCGTCGTCGACGACAAGGATGTGCACGCCAGCAAGGCGGCCGGAGCGAGGCACCTCGAATCCGGCAGGTGACGCAGCGGTCGATGCGGCGTTGGCCGGAAGACGAACCACGAACCGAGCCCCCTGGTTGAGTCCCTCACTGTGAGCCTCGACGGAGCCGCCGTGGAGCTCCACAAGACAGCGTGTGATTGCGAGGCCGAGACCGACGCCAGTATGGGCCCGGGTCGTCGAACTGTCCGCCTGGCGGAACCGCTCGAACACGTGCGGCAGGAACTCGGGAGCAATCCCCACTCCGGTATCGCTCACGCTGAGCTGCACGAACGATCCCTCTTCGTTCAGCTCCACCGACACATGGCCACCGCGCGGCGTGAACTTGATCGCGTTGGAAAGAAGGTTCCAGATGATCTGCTGGATGCGGGCGAGATCACCGTGAATGGCGCCGCTGCCTGGCGCGATGGCGGCGTGCAGATGGACGCCGCCCGCGTCGGCAGTCGGCCGCAACGAGTCGACCACCGCCGAGGCGGTCGAGGCGATCGTCAGCGGCTGGAGGTCGAGCCTCATTTTGCCCGTGACGATCCGGGACACGTCCAGGAGGTCTTCGATCAAATGGGCCTGGAGACGGGCATTGCGGTCGATGACTTCCAACGCATGCCGGCGTCGCTCTTCTGGCAACGACCCAGTGCGTAACATCGACAGCCACCCCAATACCGCGTTGAGGGGCGTGCGCAGCTCGTGCGACAGCGTTGCGAGGAACTCGTCCTTCGAGCGGTCCGCCTCCTGAGCCTGCGTGCGCGCCTCTCGCTCGCGCACAACGAGGTCGCGAAGCTGCGACTCGCTTTCCCGTAAAGCGCGTTCCGATGCCTCGAGGACGGTCTGGTGATGAGCCGCCGATTCCCACGCACCAACCTGTACGCGCGTCATCACGAACAGCATCACCGACAGGAGCATCCCCGCAATCAGCGTCCACCGAGCGGCCGACGGAAAGCCAACAACTGCGCCGCCGAGCGAGGTCACGATCGTGAGCCACTCGCGGCCGGCGACGTGCACGAGTTGCGTCGACTGGTATTGCAGGACATCGGTATCACGTGTCGATCGATGGAGCAATGCGGCTGGCTGTGGCATCACGCCGTCGTACACCTCGAATGCCACGGACGGCGTGTCACCAACGATATTCTTGAAGAACGCGACGGAATGGAACGGGCTGAACACAAACCCGACGAGCGCACGTCGGCGCTCGTCCACGGTTTGGATCGACGCTCCAGTTCGGTAAATCGGCACATAGAGGATGAAGCCCTCTGACGGGCCCTCCTCAACGGGTTCTGTGGCGTCCACCTTGGCAGACAGTGTCGGCTGTCCTGAGTCCCGGGCTCTCTCCATCGCTGCCCGCTGCACCGGGTCGGTCCAGATATCGAAGCCAATTGGATGGCGGTGCTGCCCGTCCGTCGGCTCGAGGAAGACAATCGGATAGTACTCGGGCCGATTGCCGCGCGGCGCAACGCGCAGGTTCGTCCCGCTATCAAGACTGATCGCCCGCACGACCGCACCCAGGTCTCGCCGGGGGATGCGCTGTGAGAAGCCAATGCCCTCGAGTCCTGGATAACGCTCGGGGAGCGCGAGGTTTGCGACGAAGGCGCGGAACTCAGCGGGGTTGGTCTCATTGCTGGAGGCAAACAGCGCCGCGGCGGCACGAGTTACCTCGAGGTAGGTGTTGACGCGACCCTCAATCTGCTGTCGCGTTCCCTCCGCGCTGTTCAGGAATGGCGCCCGTGCCCGGGCGTCGATGGTGATAGCCACATAAAGCCCGATGGTGACCGTCAAGAGGCACGACACCAGGAGCACGGCATATGGCACCCATCGCCGCAGTGAAAGCCGTCGCCGTCCGATATGGAGACTACGGTTCTTCACCATTCAATGGGTTGGCGAAATGGATTGTGGTGCAGCGCCGCGCTCAGCCGCTGAGCGCCTGGGTCCAACCATCGACTGTGCGTCGGGCACGCCCGAGCATCGAGGTATCCTGAAGCCACTGCTCGCAGTCGGCGACTCCGTACTTCCGGAAGGCCACAAAGATGTAGCGCTGGCCGACGCTCGATCCTCGAATGTCGCACTCGATTCGCTTGCCGTCGTCCAAGATCCGCGGTGCGTCCACCGTGGTCTGCAACCGTTTGAGCGCACAGTCGATGACGCTGCGCGCCGTCAGTTGTCTTGGCCAGCGCGGGCGTTTGAATACAACCGCAGTCTCGAAGGGCGTCGGCGCGACACACTCGATTGTGAACGCGCCCGTTCGCATGTCGCACCGATATTCGACGCATAGTGCGGATCCGTTGAATGTCGTGGTGGGTCTCCAGCCGTTCTCGTGCTCGTACAGCGTATAGAGGTCGACGGGATCTCGGGGCCACCAGTAAAGTGTGACGCTTCCCGGCGTCCGCTCTTCTCTTCCGAGTTCGACGGCGTCCGGTGAACTGTAAATGACAGAACTCGTCGGTCGACCGAAGCCGAGCCCATACGTGTCACGCAGATCCCCGGCGGACGGCGGCTCGATGAACACGAGTCTCCGCTTGGTCGTGATGGATGCGCGCCACTCCTCGTCGATCGAAATCGTCTGCTTACCGTCGACGCAGATCACACCGGCGAACGGCAAGTAGATGCCGACACGTTCCATTGCCGCCCGGAGCCAGCGCCACACCATGCTCGGCCCTTTCAGCAGGAGGAGCGGCGAGTGTGATGCTGGCAAAACGAACGCCATGGTGTCCGTGTGGAATTTCGACGCGTTCCGTTTCGTTCGGTCGCGACCGACGGGACCTGCTGACAATTCCGTGATCGGGGCAACCATGTTCTCCCACGTTATCCGGATCACGTCGTGACCTCTGCGACCGGAAAAGCACATGCCGGGCCGGCCGAGGCCGGCCCGGGTGCGAGTTGGTTGGACCGCTATACGGCCCCTGACGAGAATTTTGTACCCGCTGCGCGGCGTTGGTGGATGCCGTATAGCGGTCCTAGCGCGCGAAGCGCGCCAAGAGACACTGCCAACCAGTCATGGGCTCTGCGGGATATCAACCGCATGGCCCGTGACTGGTTACTCACCGCGCGACGTTGGCCAACTCCGTGTGCATCACAGCCGCCGTCGTTGCTTCCTTGGCAGAGTCACGTGCCAAGGTGACCAGACGATCGCAATGTGCCGCTGCTTGAGAGATCCGCGTTCCCCGATAGGCTTGCGCCATCGTGGCGTGATCATTGGCCTCGCGAGTATAGCGCCTCGCCGTCGTCTCGAAGTACTCCGCGAGCCCTCGATGATCGGCAGGCGTACTCGCCTTTGCCGCCAGCGCGCTGAGTTGCTCGGCGGTAGGCGCAGGTGCACCTTCGCCCCGCTCGAAACGACCCGCATCGCGCGGTGCGACCGACGGCTTGCCTTCCGCCAGCGCATCATGATGCGCAGCGAGCGCACGAAGAGCGTCTGCGGACTGCAGATTCAGTTGCTCGAGGCGTCTGCAATGATCGGCTGAGGAATTCGCAGCGGTTCGACGTGTGGGCGTTGCGACAAAGGCGCGTGCCATCGCGTTGTGGCGCTTGGCGTCTGCCGCATATTGCTCAGCCAGGACGGCGAAGTGCACGCCGAGCCGTCCGTGGTCAGCAGGCTCACCGCGTTTGATGAGCTCTTGCACCTCGAGCGAGTTGAGCACGGCAGATGTCGTCGTTTGTGCGGCGGCGCTGCCTGCGGAAACAAGAAGCGTGAGCGCACCGACCGACAGTGATCGGAAATGAATCGTTCTCATGACGGACCAACCTTGTCTCGTGACCGAAGTCACCGCTAGTCAAATTGTGGTTCCCGTGTCGGGCGGACGCTGCCGTCCGGCACACTGCTCTTATCCGGGTCCTCGAGGGACCGGCATTTCAGGCGGGACTTAGAGACGGAGAGGTCGCGAAAGAGGTCGTTTCTCGAACGTCCCGTCAGCCTCCAGACTGGTGAGTGGACCATCGCCGCTGGTCAGACCGACGAGCTGATAGCGCGGCACGAACGTCGCCAGGTGTGAACCGGGAGCCGACGCGAGACGTGCCGTGCCCTCCCGGATAAAGGCCATCGCGTTGAGGAGCGAGCCGTCGCAACCGCTGTCCCCCCCTACCATCGGAGACGACATCGGAGCAGTCCCGTGGTGGCAACCCATGTCTGCCGCTGACGGTGAGGCGGGAGCGCGGTCGCACCAGGTTCTGCACACGACCGCGGTACTCGGGCTCGCCAGGAGTGCAATCAGGACGGGAAATGCAGCAACTCGGAACACCACGTCGCTCTCGTACGGGTTTGGCAAGGAGTGCACCAACCAGAAGAGCGGCCAAGAAGCGTTTGCCGCTGCGGACCTGGCAAAGGCGAATCCGCCGGATGCGCGATTTCCCGCTGTCATGCGAAATACTCCCCGTGGGGGAGACCTGCAGTCGACTGCACCGTACGCACGCTGCTCGCTGGTTTTCGGAACTGCTCCCCTTGAATCTTCGGAACTGCGTCCCTAGAATTCTCGGGGTAGCGGCCAGTTCGGCAGCGAACTTGCTCACGGCCTGCGAGCACGCGGCAGGACCAGGATGAGTGCACGATAGGATGGCGGCACACGGGGGCACTATGGCGAAGGTGAGGATCACACTCGTTCTCATGGCCTTTCTGGCCGCGAGTGGAACGGCGTCGGCGCAGGACCAGAAGCAGATCGAACGCGGGATGAAGGTGTACGCCGATCAGAAATGCGCCGCCTGCCATGCGATTGCGGGCAAAGGCAATGCGAAGGGGGCGCTCGATGACGTGGGGAGCCGGCTCAAGGCCGACGACATCCGCGCGTGGATAGTAAGCCCGGCCGAGATGACCAAGAAGACCAAGGCCGAGCGGAAGCCACCGATGCGAGCGTATCCGAACCTCCCGAAGGAGGACCTCGATGCGTTGTTGGCCTACATGCTCAGCCTGACGAAGAAGTAGCCGAGCGTCCGCATGCGGCCTCGCTTTGCAGCGGCGTTGCGCAACCCGGTCTCGGCGATCGGTGTGGCGCTGACGACCGCCAGTGCCTTCTTTTTTCTCATACTCGTTGCGCTCCAAACGCTGGGATTTCTCGAGAACCCCTACGCGGGGATTCTCGTGTACGTCCTCGTGCCGGCGTTGTTCCTCGTCGGCTTGTTGTTCATTCCTATTGGTCTATCGGTGGAGCGCCGCCGAACGCGCGCGGGCGTCGCCGCGCCAGCGTGGCCACGGATCGATCT
>DATCJA010000123.1:0-49632 GCA_036507475.1 Vicinamibacterales bacterium | reverse complement strand
CTCTACACAGGAAGGATGTAGCGCGGCGGCTTCAGCCGCCGCGGCTGCAGAACGTATGACACGTCGAGACGATATCCGTGAGACGGCGCTGAAGGATCTGCAGGAGTACGAGGTGCTGATGCTGAACGGTCACTTCGACTTCGGCAACGGATTTCACGGGCCCGTCTATTTGAACCCGCACAAGCTGTTCCGGTATCCCTCGACGATCTGGCGCTTCGCGCAGGACCTCCTCGACATCGTGCCGGCATCGATCGTGGCGGAGACCGAGGTTGTGGCCGGCCCCGTGACCGGTGGGGCGCTGCTCGGACACACGATTGCCGGCCTTCTCGACAGCAGGCGGGACATCGAGCGCCCCGCGACCCTCTTTGCGCCATTTACGCTGGACACGAACTCCGGAGGCGTGAAGGCCTCCGGCTACCGCTGCAGGCTCACGCTGACGCGCTTCTATCAGCGCCTCGTCGCCGGCAAGAGAGCGCTGGTCGTGGATGATGTGCGGAACACGGGGCAGACGCAGGCGCACTGCGTCGAGCTGGTCCGGAAGGCCGGAGGAACGGTGATCGCGACGGCGGAGATCTACGACCGCATGGAAGCGATCGTCGATGCCGGCGCGCCGAACTTTGCCCTGGCCGAATACAAGGCGCCCGACAACGTTCCGGCGGAGCGCTGTCCGTTGTGTAAGGCGGGCGTACCCGTGACGAGCTTCTAGGGGGAAGGGGGAAGGGGGAAGATAAGGGACGTATGTCCGGCTTTAGCCGGACCTTGAGTATGAGCGACGACATTCGCATTGAACCCGCGACTGAGCGAGACGTGCCGCTCATTCTGAGCTTCACCAAGGCGCTTGCCGAGTACGAGCGATTGGCTCACGAAGTGGTGGCCACCGAAACGAGCGTTCGCGAGTCGCTGTTTGGGCCGAGCCCGAGCGCTGAAGCTGTCATCGCTCGCATGAGCAATGAGCCGGCGGGGTTTGCCGTCTGGTTCCATAGCTACTCGACCTTCCTCAGCCGCCCCGGCTTGTACCTCGAGGATCTCTTCGTTCTGCCTGAATGGCGTGGTCGCGGCATTGGCCGCGCCTTGCTGCGGCATCTCGCGCGCATCGCGGTGTCGCGCGGCTTCGGCCGCTTGGAATGGGCGGTGCTGGATTGGAACGAATCGGCTATTCGCTTCTATCGCAGCCTAGGGGCGCGCCCGATGGATGACTGGACCGTGTATCGCCTGACAGGCGATGCCCTGACGCGGCTTGGCACCAGTAGTGATCAAGAACCGGTTCCATAACCGTAGGCCGGGTCCTTCCGCCTTCGCCAAGGCTACGGCGGACCGCCGAAGCTTTAGCGGAGGCTGGTCTGGACCCGCCCTACGCATGGGGTCATGAAACCGTCACTCATCACCAATCTCGATCGTCTCTACCGCACCTTCGATCACACGGACTCCGCCAGCGACCCGGTTCACATCGTCAGGCGGTACAAGGCCGCAGACGATCGCGAGATCGCCGCGTTCTGTGCGGCCGGCCTGGCGTTTGGTCGTGTGGCCAGCGTACTGCGCTCGATCGAGTCGCTGCTGGCTGTCATGGGTCCTTCTCCGGCCGCGTTTGTTCGCGCGTTCGATCCGGCGGTCGAGGGGCGTCGACTCACGCCCCTCGTGCACAGATGGATTCGTGGCAGAGACCTTGCCGCGTTGTTGATCATCCTGCAGCGGATGCTTCGAGAGGCAGGGTCGATCGAACAGTTCTTTCTGGCGGGCGACGATCCGTCCGCGCCCGACGTGGCGGCTGGCCTCGAGGCCTTTTCGAGGCGCGCGCTCGAAACGGATGTGCGGCCAGCCTACGGCCGGGTCCCGAAACGGGCCGGCGTGTGCTATTTCTTCCCGCGACCCTCAGCCGGCAGCGCCTGCAAGCGCCTGAATCTCTTCCTGCGCTGGATGGTGCGCAAAGATGCGATCGACCTTGGGGTCTGGTCGCACCTTTCGTCGTCGCGCCTCATCGTTCCTCTCGATACGCACGTCATTCGGCTGGGGCAGTGCCTTCGGCTCACGCGATACCGCAGCTCGGGCTGGAACATGGCAGCGGAAATCACGGCGGCGCTTCGCGAGATGAACCCGGGCGATCCGGTTCGCTATGACTTTTCACTGTGCCATGTAGGGATGATGAACGCCTGTGGGTTCGGCCGGGCGCACAAGGATTCGCAGTGCCCGTTGCGAGGGTTCTGCAGGCCCCGGCGGACACTACGCCGGTCCGCCTGAAGGCGGACGCTGCGACGGTCCGGCTGAAGCCGGACACGACGTACGAGAAGATCGTCGAGCGGCGCAGACGGTACGTAGTGTCCGCCTTTAGGCGGACCCGCGGTTCTTCTGCAGTTCCCACAGCTTGGCGAACTTGAGGAACACCGAATACGCGTTCATCGCGGAGATGGTGAAACCCGCCGTGCCGTCGAGAATGCCGCGGCGCAGGATGTAATTTCGGCAAAATGCGGCCGGCGGGTGTGCGATCAGATCGAACACACCCGCACGGCGTCCTGCCTCGTGCATCTGGCGCGCCGCAAGCGTCGTGTAGTGATTGATCCGATCGAGCTGGTCGCGAATGTCGCGAAACGAGTAGTGCTCCAGCTCGTGACGTAGTTGCCCCACCGGTCCGTCGACCGTCACCGATTCGTGCACGTACTTTCCGCGCCAGCGCGCGCGCCGCCGGTTGTACAGCCGCGTCTGGTAGTCCGGATAAAAGTCGGTCGTTCGGATCCATCGTCCCAGGTGATAGGTGACCCGAGGCACGCGGTAGCCGCGCATGGGCGGTTCGTCCGCGACGATGGCGCGGATCTCTGCTGCGAGTGCGGGCGGAATGCGCTCGTCGGCATCGAGCGAAAAGATCCAGTCGTGGGACGCGCGCTCCGCGGCGAAGTTCTTCTGGTCAACGTATCCGGACCAGTCGCGGCAGAGCACTCTCACGCCTTTGGCGCGGGCGATGTCGACCGTGCCGTCGCTGCTGCCGGAGTCGACGAGCACGATCTCGTCCGCCCAGGCGGCGCTGTCGATCGACGCCGCGACGTGTTCGGCTTCGTTCAGTGTGATGATCGTGACCGAGATTTTCGGCACGGAACGATTCTGACGCGCGTAATCCAAAATGCAAAATTCAAAATGCAAGAATGCGGAGGTGGCTTGTTTGCATTTTGCATCTTGAATTTTGAATTCCGTTTATCTTAGGGGAGCCTCTTGGATCGTTTCGAAGTCGACGATCGAGCGGTTGTAGTCGAGCAATGCACGCAGCTCGTTGTTGCGCGCCTCGGCCAGATCGCGTTGCGCCTGAAACACGAAAAAGCTGATCGACGTCCCCGCCTGGAACTTCCGCTCCTCTCCGTCGAGCCGCCGTTCCATCAGCTGGCGGGAGGCACGAGTCGTCTCGATGCGCTTCTGGTTCGTCGTGACCTGCCGCGCCGCGTTTCGAACCTCGGTCGCGGCCTGCAGCTGCTGATTGCGCAACTGCGTCTGCAGCTGCGTGTACTCCAGACGCGTGCGCGCCAGCGTGGCGTCCTGCGGCGTGGGCCCGATCGGGTAGCTGACGTTGACGGTCGCGGTCCAGGCGGGAAAACTGTTGGCGAACAGATCGCGCAGCACCTCGCCATACCCGCGTTGCGCCTGTCCGATGATCGGACCGGGAAAGCCCGTCCCTCGCAGGAACTGGGTTCCGCCAAGACCCGTCACGCCGTAATCGAGGCTCGCAGTGACATCGGGAAGCGTCTGATTCCTGAAATATCGCAGGTTGATGTCGGTCGTCTCCATGTTCTTCTGCGTCTGCTGCAGGTCGGTGCGGTTCGCGAAGGCCGTCCGCACCGCGGCGTCTGCATCGACAGCGCGGACGTCGGAGGACGGCGTGGACACGGGCACGATTCGCAGCGTCCAGAAGTCTGGCGCGGACGAGTCGTACACGAGCGCTCGAAGCGCGTCTTCTGCCGTGGCAATCTGCGCTTCGGCAACGATGACCGCCTCCTCGCGCTGAGCTACTTCGGCCTCCGCCTCGACGATATCGATGGGCGCCATCGTGCCGATTTCCACGCGAGCGCGGGTATTCTTCAGCGATTCGCGGGCGAGATCGAGCGATTGAGTCTGCACGTCGAACGACGCGATTGCGAACGCCAGGTCCCAGTAGGCATGCTGGACCGCTCGCGACGTCAAGGCGATTGACTGCCTCAGCGTCACGTCGGCGATCTCGCGATTCTTCTGGCTGACGAGGAGCTGCTGGCGAGGAGTGTCGATGGAAAAGCCGCGAAGCAGCGGCTGGCTGTAGCTGAGCGACAACGACGAACGAAGCTGGGGCGAGAAATTCGAGAAGATATTCGTCGTCGTCGATCGCGAGCTGTCCCAGCCGACGCTGTACCTGCCGCCCCATGGCAGCATCTGGCCGACGCCGACGTTCGTGTTAAAGCGATCGTCGCTCGTTTGCGGCCCTTGCGCGCCCGACAGGAAGCTGTTGCTCGGCGTGTCGGTGCCGGCCGCCTCCAGGGTCGTGCTGAAGGTGGGGAACCAGGCCGCGCGCGCCGCGGCGACGCCCAAATCCTGAATGACAGGGTCGATTCGGGCGACTTGCACGCCGAGGTTGTTCTCGAGCGCAATCTGCACTGCCTCGTTCACCGTGAGCCGGCGGACGCCGACGCCCTGTGGGGCGGATGGCGCTGGTTGCGCGGCGGCAATCGTCGGAACGCAGAGGACAATCAAGAGGATCGTACGCATAGTAACTATGTATACTAGGCGGTTCCCGATGACGCCGATGGATGCCGCCGAGGTGATCGAACGCTTCAGGCGGTCGGGCGCGCTCCTCGAGGGACACTTCCGCCTCACCTCCGGGCTGCACAGCTCCGGCTACCTGCAGTGCGCCCTGGTCTTGCAGCATCCGCGCGAGGCCGCGGCGCTCGGCGCGGCGCTCGGCGAACGCGCACGCAATCTCGGCGCGCAGGCCGTGTTGTCGCCCGCGCTCGGAGGTATCGTCATCGGTCAGGAAGTCGGTCGGGCCCTCGGCATTCGAGCCATGTTCGCCGAACGTCAGGAGGGCAAGCTGACACTCAGGCGCGGATTCAGCCTGGGGCAGGGCGAGCGCGTGCTGGTCGTTGAAGATGTCGTGACGACCGGCGGGTCGACGAGAGAGACAATCGAGGTGGCGCGGACCGCCGGTGGGCAGGTTGTGGGTGCGGTCGCGATCATCGATCGGAGCGGCGGCGAACAGCGGCTCGATGTGCCGTTTCACGCACTCGTCGTCGTGTCGCTGCCCACGTACGAAGCTGCGGTATGTCCGCTGTGCCTGGCAGGTGAGCCGGTCACGAAGCCGGGGTCGCGAACATGAGGTTCTGCGTGCTGAGTTCTTCGTTCTGAGTTCGTGTTCGAGGTTCGAGTGCGGGGTTCGAGGTTCGAGTGCGGGGTTCGGGGTTCGGAGTTCGGGGTTCGGTGTTCGCTGCAAGGGGCGTCGATTCGAACGCCCGAATTGACAGCCCGAACGCAGAACTTGGAACCCCGAACCAAGAACCCTGAACCCGAACCCCGAACCCGAACCTAGCACCCAGAACGCCGAACTCAGAACCTGTCGTTTATGTCCCGTACGCTCAAGCTCACCATCAGTTATGACGGTACCCGCTTTGTCGGCTGGCAGCGGCAGGCCCACGGCGTGTCCATTCAGGGTCTGCTCGAGGACGCATTGGCGCGATTCGAGGGTGGAGCGGTCAGCGTGCAGGGCGCCGGCCGGACGGATGCAGGGGTGCACGCACTCGGCCAGGTGGCCAGTGTCCAGGTTACGTGCGAGCACACGACGGACGCGCTGGCGCGAGGCGTGAACGCGTGTCTGCCACCCGACGTTCGAGTCACGAACGTCGAGGAAGCGGCTCCCGATTTTCATGCGCGATTCAGCGCGCGATCGAAGACGTATCGCTACCTGTTCCGAAACGCGCCAATCGTCAGTCCCTTCGAGCGCGCGTTTGTGTGGCATGTGCAGGAGCCGCTCGATCTCCCGGCGATGCGGGCGGCCGTCGATGCGCTCGTCGGGACGCACGACTTTTCGTCGTTCCGCAGCACGGGCAGCGATGTGATCGGTGCGGTGCGAACCGTCGTGCAATCCGAAATCCATCAGCACGCCGGCATGCTCGTGCCGTTCGTTCCCACGGGTGGCGATCACACCCTGCTGGTGTACGAGATCGGCGCGACCGGCTTTCTTCGTCACATGGTTCGCGCGATTGCCGGCACCCTGGTGGAAATCGGGCGGGGCAGGCGGGCGGCGGCGTCGATGGCGACGCTCCTGACGCGCGGCAGTCGCGCGGAGGCAGGCGCGACCGCGCCTCCGCACGGGTTGTTCCTGGTCCGCGTGGACTATGATTGATTCCTTGCGAACACGCGAATTCAAGGGTCCCGTCCGTGTCGCTTGAAGAGCTCTTGGCGTGGATCCCGGCGGGCCATCCTGACGAGGTGCTTGCACGGCAGATCAGCTTCGAGCGACTGCCCGCCCATGTCGCGATCATCATGGACGGCAATGGCCGGTGGGCTGCCCAGCGTCACCTGCCCAGGGTGGAAGGACACCGCGCCGGCATCGATCCCGTTCGCGAGACGGTCGAGACTGGCGCGCGGCTCGGTCTCGGTGTGCTGACGCTCTACGCCTTCTCCATCGAAAACTGGAAGCGGCCGGCGTCCGAGGTGAGCACGCTGATGCTGCTGCTCAAGCGGTATCTCCGGTCGGAGTTGGAGACGCTGCTCAAGAACAACATCAGGTTCCGCGTCATCGGCCGGATGGAAGATCTTGCCGCCGATGTGCAGAACGAGCTGTGTATCGCGATGGAGCGGACGGCTCAGTCGACTGGCATGCTGTTCAACATCGCGCTGAACTACGGCGGGCGCGCGGAAATCGTTGATGCTGCCCGGCGCGCCATTGCATCCGGGATTCGCCCGGAAGAGCTCGATGAAGAGCGGTTCGCGCAGTTGTTGTACACCGCAGGGCAGCCGGATCCCGATTTGCTCATCAGGACGAGCGGCGAGATGCGCGTCAGCAACTATCTGCTGTGGCAGATCGCGTACGCCGAGATTTACGTCACTGAAACGCTCTGGCCCGATTTCCGGCGGAGGCACATGCTCGAGGCGATTCTGGCGTACCAGAAACGCGAGCGGCGATACGGCGGCATTACGTCGGCGCGGGCGGCCATCGGCGCGAAATGACGCGGCTCCTCAGCGGGGTCGCGCTGGGCGCGGCCGCACTCGCGGCCATTCTGCTTCTTCCACCTCTCGGTCTTCGTCTCCTCGCGTGTCTGCTCGCCGCGCTCGCAGCACGCGAATATATCGGCGTGCTTCACCAGAACGGGCGTCCGCCACACGTCGCTCCGCTCCTCCTCCTTGTCGTCGTCACCTGCTGGTGGGTGTCGGAGGCCGCCCGGGGCGATCTGCTGGCGCTGTTGTTGCTCGGTCTCGGCTGGCTTGCGGTAGAGGTGCTGTTTCTCGGGCTGACGGTGGATCGCGCGGCCGCCCGTTTCCTTGCGCTGTGGTACATCGGGATGCCGCTGGGGATGCTCGTCGCCATCCAGACCATTGGCGGCCGGATGGCCACGCTTCTGCTCATTGCCGCGATCGTGGTCAGCGACACGGCGCAGTTCTATACAGGCCGCCTCGTCGGCCGGCGCCTGTTGGCGCCGACCATCAGTCCCAAGAAGACCGTCGAAGGCGCCTTCGGCGGCGTCGTACTGGCGACGCTCTTCCTCACTTTGGCGGGACCATCACTGTTGCCGGGGGCCGGTCGCCTGTCACTCGCGCTGCTTGGCGTCACCATGGTCGTGCTCGGCGTCTGCGGCGACCTTTTCGAATCGCGGCTCAAACGCATTGCCGGCTTGAAAGACAGTTCCACGGTCATTCCAGGGCATGGTGGGATCCTCGATCGCATCGACGCGCTGCTGTTTGCGACGCCCGCCTTCTATCTGTACCTGCAGGGTTGGAGGTGAGGCACGTCGCCATTCTCGGATCGACCGGATCGATCGGTCGCAGCGCGCTCGCGGTGGTCGACGCACACCCAGCGCGGCTGAAGGTGGTGTCACTCGCGGCGGGCGACAATGCGGCGCTGCTTGCAGAGCAGGTCGCCCGCTATCGCCCGGCAGCTGCCGCGATGGCAACCGCACAGGGCGTCGACAGGCTGCAATCCCTCTGCGGCACAGACACACCGGCGTCGCTTGGTGCAGGCGCGGCGGGACTTGTCGCCGTCGCCACACACCCGGCCGCCGACATCGTGATTTGCGCATCGGCAGGCACCGCCGGCCTTGAAGCGGTGCTCGCGGCCATCGACGCCGGCAAGACCATCGCTCTGGCCAACAAGGAAGTGCTGGTCATGGCGGGCCAGCTCGTGACGGATGCGGCGCGGCGCCGCGGCGTTGACATCCTGCCGGTCGACAGCGAGCACAACGCGATTCACCAGTGCCTCCATGGACGCCCGCGCGCGGAGATCCGGCGTCTGATTCTGACGGCGTCGGGAGGTCCCTTTCGCGGCTATCCTCAAGGGACTCTCGAAAGCGTCGATCCTGATGCGGCGTTGCAGCATCCGACCTGGCAGATGGGCAGAAAGATCACAATCGATTCGGCCACGCTAATGAACAAGGGGCTAGAGGTCATCGAGGCGCACTGGTTATTCGGTGTATCCGCGGATCAGATTGATGTCGTGATTCACCCGCAGTCGATCGTCCACTCGATGGTGGAGCTGATCGACGGATCCGTCATCGCCCAGCTGGGCGTGACCGACATGCGGCTGCCCATTCAGTACGCGTGTTCATACCCCGAACGTTGGAACGCGCCGTTGCCGTCGCTCGATCTCACCCGCGTCGGTCCCCTCGAGTTCCTGCCTCCATCAGCGGATCGTTTCCCCTGCCTGAACCTCGCGTACGGCGCGCTGCGCGCGGGGGGAACCGTTCCTGTCGTCCTCAATGCCGCCAACGAAGTGGCCGTCGAGGCGTTCCTGGACAGGAAGCTCGGCTTTACCGGCATTCCGCGCGTGATCGAGAAAGCGATGAAGGCGCACCTCACGGAGGAGGTGTCGACGCTGGAAACCGTACGGCGCGTGGACCGCTGGGCCCGCGCATACGCCTGTGACGCCGTGGCCGAATTGAGCAGTGTTGGGTAAGTCGAAGGTCAAAGGTTAAAAGCCAAAAGCCAAAAGCCAAAAGTCGAAGGTAAGGGTCAGGCCGTACGCGTTAGAATTGACTCAGTGAACACGATCGTCGCATTTCTGTTCGTTCTCGGCGTGCTCATCTTCGTTCACGAGCTCGGTCACTTCCTGGCCGCTCGGCGCCTGGGCGTTCGAGTGGTGACGTTCTCGTTGGGCTTCGGCCCGAAGCTGCTGAAGATTCGACGTGGCGACACGGAATACTGTGTCAGCGCGGTACCGCTCGGCGGCTACGTCAAGATGGCGGGCGAAAACCCTGACGACCCGAGGACCGGTCGCCCGGACGAGTTCCTCTCGCGAACGAAGTGGGAACGGTTCCAGATCCTGATCATGGGGCCGGCCATGAACATTCTCCTCGCCATCGTCGTGATGGCCGTCGTGCTGGCCCAGGGGGCCGAAGTGCCGATCTACCAGGATCAGCCGCCGGTCGTCGGCTCGGTGACGCCAGGGTCCACGGCGGCGGCAGCGGGCATTGAGCCGGGAGACCGCATCCTGTCGGTCGGGGGGGAAGCGGTAGACACCTGGGAGGATTTGTTCATCGCCGTCGGTACGCGGGCCGGCCGAGCTGCCTCCGTCACGCTGCTTCGTGACGGTCAGACGCGTGCCGTGAGCGTCACTCCGCCGTCCGAAACGCGGTTCGAAGTGGACGACATCATCGGGATGCTCCCCAATACCAGTGCGATCGTCTCGTCGGTGATTGCCGGAGAGCCGGCGGAAAGCGCGGGGCTCAAGGCTGGTGACGTAGTGCTGGCGGTGAACGGGGAGCCGATGGTGACACGCTCGCAACTCATCGCCGCAATCTCGCGCAACGGTGGACGTGAAATCGACCTGACCATCAAGCGTGGTGACCAGCAGCTTCACATTCGCGTGACGCCCGAGCAACGCGGCGACCGCGGCATGCTCGGCGTATATGTCACCGAGCCCACGCGGAGGCTCGATCCGAGCGCGCTCGAGGCGATTCAGATGAGCGTCGAGCGCAATATCGAGTTCAGTGGGCTGATCTTCCGGACGCTCGGCGGGCTGTTCGTCGGTACAACGTCGCCTCGGCAGCTGATGGGTCCCGTGGCGATTGCGCAGCTCTCCGGTGAGTCCGCCGAGGCCGGCTGGATCGCGCTCTTCACACTCATGGCCTCGATCAGCCTGAACCTCGGGCTGCTCAACCTACTGCCGATTCCGGTCCTCGACGGCGGCCACATTCTGATCATGGCGGTCGAAGGGATCGCCCGGCGCGATTTCAGCATGGCAGTGAAGGAGAAGATGCTCCTGGCGGGATTCGTCGTGCTGATGGTGCTGATGGTCACTGTCATCTACAACGACCTGACGCGCATCAGTTGGATCGAGCAGCTGATGCCGTGGCGAAACTAGCAAGGAGCGTTTCCACTTTTGACTTTGCCGTTTGACTTTTGCCCTTTGACTGACGAGGGTCGGCGCCCTGTGGCCCATCAATTGCACCCGACCGCAGGCAACATCTTGGCGTCTCAAATGTGTGACACACGAGAGGGGGAATCCTGCATGTCTTGCATTCGTAGAGCCGCGCTGACGGCCTTTTTCGTGATCGGCCTGGCCACTTATGTGGCTGCACAGGGGAATGTCACCCCGGCCGACATCCAGCGACTTCAGGACAACGTTTACCAGGCAGGCACGGACGTCTCTCAGGCCCGCACCCGCGATGCCGCGCGAGGCAACCAGCTTCAGGCTGAGTTGGACGAGCTTCGAGAGGAAGTGATCTATCTCAAGGTGAAGCTCCGCAAGGAGGGCACGCTGGTACGCAGCGAGTACGCAGACGTGCGCGATCGCGTCGAAGATCTCCGTACGCGCGCCCGTGGCGACACGACCAATGCATACACACCTCCGCCCCCCTCCACGCCGAGCCGCGGTCAGACAGCCACGCGCAGCACGACGACCAGTACCACTACCACGCCATCGGGAACCGCCGAGATTCCGGTGGGAACCGAGCTGGACGTTCGACTCTCGGCGCGCTTGAATTCGGGAACCGCAGCGGTAGAAGACCGATTCGAGGCGACGACGCTTGTCGACTTCAACGCGAGCGGTCGAACGCTCGTGCCTGCGGGTTCGGTGATGCGTGGCGTCGTGACCAACGTCGAACCCGGTACCCGCACGAATCGCACTGCCCGGATGACGCTCAGCTTCGATCAGCTCACGGTCAACGGTCGCGCCTATCCAATCCGAGCCACCGTGACGCAGGCCATCGAGGGTGAGGGGATCAAAGGTGAGGCCGGACGCGTCGGCACGGGCGCCGGCGTCGGCGCAATCATCGGCGGCATCCTCGGCGGTTTCAAGGGGGCTCTGGCCGGAATTCTGATCGGGGCGGGTGGCACGATTGCCGCAACGGAGGGCAGGGAGGTCGATCTGCCTGCCGGATCCGTGCTGCGCGTGCGGATCGACGCGCCGGTGCAAATCAATACAGCCCGCTGAATTCTGTCGAACCACGAAGACCACGAAGGAGACGCTCTTAATTTGCGTTCGTGTTCTTCGTGACCTTCGTGATCTCTTCGTGGTTTAGATCTGCTTCGCCACGTCCTTCATAGCGGCCCGCGCGGCTTTGATTGTCTGCTGGATGTGCCGGTCGGTGTGCGCGGCCGAGAGAAACCACGCCTCGAACTGGGAGGGGGGCGCGTAGACCCCTCGGGCCAGCATGGCTCTGAAGAACGTGGCATACGCCATGGTGTTCGCTGTGAGCGCGGAATCGTAGTCGCGCACCGGTGACGCCGTGAAGAACGGCGTCAGCACCGATCCGAACGCGCTGACCTGCAGAGACACGCCGGAGGCGCGCGCCGCACCAGCCAGACCACCCGCAAGCAGCGAGGCACGCCGGGCCAGGTCCTTGTACAGGCTCGATGTCAACCGCTTCAGCGACCAGAGCCCCGCCGTCATGGCAACAGGATTTCCCGACAACGTCCCAGCCTGGTAGACCGGGCCTGCCGGCGCCACCATCTCCATGATGTCGGCGCGCCCGCCGTAGGCGCCGACGGGCAAGCCGCCGCCGATGATCTTTCCGAGGCAGGTGAGGTCAGGAGTGACACCGAAGATGGCCTGGGCTCCGCCCGCGGAGGCGCGGAATCCAGAAATCACCTCGTCGAAGATGAGCACAATGCCGTGCCTGGTGCTGAGCGCGCGCAGACCGGGGAGAAAGCTGTCTGACGGCGGCACGACGCCCATGTTGCCAGCAATCGGCTCGACCACGATGGCGGCGATGGTGTCGGCGTGTGCCTCGCACAGCGCTTCGACCGACGCGACGTCGTTGTACCGCGCGAGCAGCGTATCGGCCGCCACGGCTCTCGTCACGCCTGGGCTCGTCGGCACGCCCAGCGTGGTCGCACCGGATCCGGCCTTCACGAGAAACGCGTCGCCATGACCGTGATAGCAGCCGGCGAACTTGACGATCTTGTCGCGCCCGGTGAACGCCCTGGCTACTCGCACGGCACTGATCGCAGCCTCGGTTCCCGAGCTGACGAACCGAATACGTTGCATTGATGGGACGAGCGCGCGGACCCGCTCGCCAAGCTCGTGCTCGAGCGGCGTCGGGGCGCCGAAGCTCGTGCCGCGGCGGGCGGCCCCGGCAACGGCCCTGATGAGCCCCGGTGGAGCGTGGCCGTGAATAAGCGGCCCCCAGGACATCACATAGTCGATGAAGCGGTTGCCGTCGACGTCCTCGATGACGGCGCCCGATGCGCGCCGAATGAAGAGCGGCGCTCCGCCTACCGCCTGGAACGCCCGGACGGGGCTGTTCACCCCGCCGGGGAGCACTTCGCTGGCTCGCAGAAACAGCTGCGTGCTGCGGACGGGTTTGTTCATGACACGCGAATCACCGAAGGGCCCGCGCCGCTTCTCGCGCGTAGTACGTGATGATGATGTCGGCGCCGGCGCGGCGGATCGCGGTCAGCGCCTCCATCATGGCCCGTGGCTCGTCGATCCAGCCATTCGCCGCGGCCGCCTTCAACATGGCGTACTCGCCGCTCACGAAGTACGCGGCGGTCGGCTGGTTGAAGCGCTGCTTGACCTTCGCGATCACGTCGAGATAGGTGAGCGCCGGCTTCACCATGACGATATCCGCGCCCTCCGACAAATCGGTGTCGACTTCGCGCAGCGCTTCGCCGACATTGGCGGGGTCCATCTGATGGCTCCGACGGTCTCCAAACTGCGGCGCGGAATCGGCGGCATCGCGAAACGGGCCGTAGAACGCCGAACAGTACTTCGCGGCGTACGAGATGATTCCGACTCGCTCGAATCCCCGCTCGTCGAGCGCATGGCGTATCGCCGCGACACGACCGTCCATCATGTCCGACGGCGCGACGAAATCGGCGCCGGCCACCGCGTGTGAAAGCGCAACCTGCACGAGGTGCGAGACGGTGACGTCGTTGACGATCTCCTCGCCGTCGAGGATTCCACAGTGGCCGTGCGAGGTGTACTCGCAGAGGCAGACGTCCGTGATGATGACGAGGTCCGGCACGGCGCGCCGCATCTCGCGCACGGCGCACTGCACGGGCCCGTCGGGATCGGCCGCGACCGTTCCAGTGGCGTCCTTGCTGCCCGGAATTCCGAAGAGCAGCACACCAGGAACGCCGTCGTGCCTCGCCGCTGCCGCCTCTTTCACGGCCTCGTCCACCGACAGCTGAAACACGCCCGGCATCGACGAGACTTCGCGACGGATGCCGCGCCCCTCGCACACGAAAAGCGGGTAGATGAAGCAGTCGGGGCGCAGATGCGTCTCGCGCACGAGACTGCGGATGGCTTCGGTGCGCCGAAGCCTCCGGGGCCTGCGCGCAAGAGTGAGCCGGGATCCAGTTTTTACAGCCATAGGTGCGATCTTGCCATACTGGGATTCATGCCGTTCTGCGTTCTGCGTTCTGCGTTCTGAGTTCTGAGTTCTCGGTTCTAGGTTCGTGTTCGAGGTTCGGCTTCGGGGTTCACAGTGCTCGGTTCGTCGTTCTGCGTTCGGAATCGCCGTTCAGCGAACATCGAACCCCCGAACTCCGAACCGCGAGCACGAACCTAGAACCCAGAACACAGAACTATCGTGATGTTGCGTAGTACGCCCCAATCGCGTCGACGAGCGCGGCAATCGTATAGGACGACGGCTGAATCGTCACAGGAAGGCCAAGCTGCCGGGCCGCCTCCGCCGTCGACGGTCCTATCACGGCGACCACCGTATTCTTGAGCAGATCCGCAGCCTGGTCCGTTCCGCAGATCCTTGCGAAGCTGCGCACCGCCGAAGCGCTTGTAAACGTGACGACGTCGATGCGGCCTTCGAGGAGCAGGCCGTAGACGTCGGGATCGTTGTCCGGCAGCGAGTCTTCGGCGACGGTGCGATACGCGACGACATCGGTCACCGCAGCGCCGGCGCGTCGCAGCTCTTCGGCAATCACTTCTCGGCCGATGTCGGCCCGCGGCAGCAACACGCGCATTCCTTCGAGCGCACCAGCGTGTGCCATCGCCCTGACCACCCCTTCAGCGCGAAACTCGTCGGGCACCAGATCGACCTTAATGCCGTACTCCGCCAGCTTCTCTGCGGTTCCAGGCCCAACCGTGCAGAGCCGCGGCCCTTTGAGCATGCGAATGTCGCGATCGCCCTCGTACAACGCCTTCATGAAGGCTTCTATCGCGTTGACGCTCGTGAAGATGATCCAGTCGAAAGCGTCCGGAGCGGCCGCCGCCTGCAACAGCGGTTCGCGATCCTCGGGAGGCGCAATTCGAATGACCGGTGCTTCGACGGTGTTCGCGCCGAGTGCGGCGAGCCGATCGACGAGCTCGCCGGCCTGCTCGCGCGGTCGCGTGACGAGCACGCGACGACCGAACAGCGGGCGTGCGTCGTACCAGCGCACATGTTCGCGGAGTCCTGCCACTCGCCCGGTGACGAGCGTCACGCCTTTGCGTCTGGGGTGCTCGCGGACGAGATGCAGCAGCTCCGCGATGGTGCCGGACACCGTTTCCTGATCGGGCAGCGTGCCGTTGTAAATCAGGACGGCCTGCGTGTCGGCCGCCCAGCCATTGGCGCGCAGTGCCTCGAGGATGTGCGGCAGCTGCTGGGCGCTGGCGCAGCACACGATGGTTCCGTCGAGGCGGACGAGGCTGGCCCAGTCGACATCGGGCGGCGCCCGGTTGTCGTCTTCATAGCCCCGAAGCAGTGTGATGCTGTCACCGGCGCCGGGGTAACTGACGGGTACGCCGGCATACGCCGGCACGCTGATTCCTGGAGGAACACCTGGTACGATTTCGAACGGGACGCCCTGCTCGTGCAGGAACAGCGCCTCTTCAGCCCCGCGATTGAAGACGAATGGGTCGCCCCATTTCAACCGCGCGACCAGCTTGCCTTCACGAGCCTTCTCAGCGACCAGATAACTGATCGCTTCCTGCGCCATCGGCTGCGGCGCCGCCGTGCCCACGTCGATCAGCTCGGCGTCCGCGCGCGCATGCCTCAGCAGACGCCGAGGCACGAGATGGTCGTACACGACGACGTCGGCCGCGCGCAGACACTCGAGCCCATGAACCGTCATCAGCCGTGGATCCCCAGGCCCGGCGCCGATTACGTAGACGGCCACCCGTTTCACGGCTGCAGTCCTTCAACGGCGCCTCGGGCGGTGTCGGCCTCCGCCAGTATCTCCGCCGCACCCTGAGCCAGGAGCCTCATGGCTGCCCGTGTCCCGATTGATTCCGCTTCCGACACCGCTCCAGACGCCTCCGCTCGCAACGCGCGCCTGCCGTCGATCGAGGCGACAATCGTCATGAGCGACAACTCGGTGCTCGATACCGTCGCGTGCGCGCCGATCGGCATCTGACACCCTCCGCCCAGGCGGCGCACCACCATACGCTCGGCGGCCAGTGCGGCTGCAGAGCCTGGATCGTTGATGCGCTCGACAACAGTCCGCACCCTGGTGTCGTCGCTTCGCACCTCGACGGCGATAATCCCCTGTCCAGGCGCGGGCACGCATATATTCGGCGGCAGGGCGACCGAGATGCGCGCTTCCTGACCGAGACGCCGCAATCCTGCGGCGGCAAGGACGATCGCGTGGAACTCGCCCGAGTCCAGCTTTCGCAGACGCGTATCCAGATTCCCTCGAATGGCGCCGAATCGGGCGCGCGGAAAGAGCGGCAGCAGCTGAGCGGTCCGCCTGACGCTGCTCGTGCCAATGGTCGGTGCCTCGCCCAGGCGCCGCACGATATCGTCTGGTGCCCACACCGACGGCGACCCATGTGGCCCCGGGACGCTCGCGGCCGGTAGCACGATTGCGTCACGAGCGTCCTCGCGTGGCAGCGCCGCGCCGAGGGCAAGGCCGTCGGGCAGTACTGCCGGCATGTCTTTGCTGCTGTGCACGGCGAGGTCGATGAGACCCGCGCGCAGCGCGTCCTCGATTTCCTTGACGAAGAGGCGCTTGCCCCCGATTTGCGCGAGCGGAGCGTCGGCCAGCCTGTCGCCGGACGTCTTGATCACGACGACGTCGCACGAGACGCCGGCGCGGGCGCCGAGTAGCGCCGCGACAACGTTCGCCTGGATCAGCGCCAGCTGGCTGCCGCGTGTGCCGAGTTTCAACGTAGGCATGAATCCATGATGAAGACTCCTGAATCAGCCGGTTCGCGGCTTTGTAAAGGGAGCCGACTCATTGTCACCCGCACCGGGCGGGGCTGCGTCTTCGCTGAGCCGGAACAGACGGTTCACTGCCTCGGTGTAAGCCGCCTGTGTTTCCTCGTCAGGCAGCGCTTTGAGCTGCTCGGTGGGTTCGAGGAGCAGCTTCTCGACGATCAGCCGCGTGACCTCGTCGATGCGCGCTCGGGCTTCAGGCGTCAGACCGCCGAGTTTGGCGTCGAGGCGCCGCAACTCCGCGCGCCGAATGTCGTCGAACCGCTGGCGAAGCGCGACGACCGTCGGGATGGCGCGTCGCGAACGGTGCCACGAGGTGAAGCGCGCCAGCTCTTCTGCGACGATCGCTTCGGCACGCGCGATCTCGGCGCCGCGTCGGGCGAGGTTCTCGTGCACGATGCCCTGGAGATCGTCCACGTTGTAGAGGAACACCTGCTCGATTTCGCCTACCGCCGGGTCGACGTCGCGGGGAACGGCGATGTCGATGATGAAGAGCGGGTCGATGCGCTTCCGTCCCGTGACCGCTTCCACGTCGGCGCGCGTGATGATCGGCCGCTGCGATCCGGTTGCCGTGACGACGATGTCGGCGCGCGCCATCGCGTGCGCCATGTCGTCCCAAGCCACAGTATGCCCGGCGACTTGGCTTGCAAGCGCGTCCGCGTGGGCCGCCGTCCGATTGGTAATCGCGATCTCGGCAACGCCATGACTGCGCAGATGCTGGGCGGTCAGCGCGCCGATCTCGCCGGCGCCGACAACGAGCACGCGCCGGCCCTCGAGTCGTCCGAAGATTTTCCTGGCAAGGGCGACGGCGGCAAAGCTGACCGACACCGCGCCCTCGCCGAGCGCCGTTTCTGTGCGCACGCGCTTGCCCACACCGAACGCCCAGTGAAAGGTCTTGCTCAGGAGCGGGCCCGTGCAGCGACGCTCCGCCGCCGCCTGAAAGGCATCCTTCACCTGACCGAGGATTTGGGGCTCGCCGATCACGAGCGAGTCGAGGCCGGCCGCCACTCGGAACAGATGATGCGCCGCGGGGGTGTCTTCATGCGTGAAGAGATGCGGCAGAAACGCCTCTCGTGTGAGCTGATGATAGTCGCTGAGAAACGCAATCAGCTCCTCGCGCGCGCGTGGCGGCTCGGCGCTTGCCACGTAGATTTCCGACCGGTTGCACGTGGACAGCACCACCGACTCCGTCGCCGACGAACGAGTGGCCAGCGACTCGACGGCCGTGCCGACATCGCGACTCGAGAAGTCGAGGCGCTCGCGCAGGTCGACGGGCGCCGTCCGATGACTTACGCCGAGCAGGAGGAGATGCACGCTCTATGTCCCACTAGAACGTGTGGCTCGTCGTGACGAAGTAACTGATCGGCAGGAAGTTCAGCAGCACGATGGCGAAACCGAGAGCCGACAGCCAGGCGGCGCGGCGTCCGGTCCAGCCCATGACTTGCCGCGCCAGCACCGCGAAGGAGTAGACCGCCCACGTAAGGACCGCGACGAAGATCTTGGGGTCGTTGAGCGACATCGCCTGCAGGTTCGGATCGTCCGGCACCGCTGCGCGCGCCTGAGCCGTCCAGATCGCCCCGACCACGACGCCGACGGTGAGGAACAGCCACCCGATCGCGACTGCGCGGGCGTTCATCACGTCGAGCGTCTGCAGCGAAGGGAGTCGGGTGTAGAAGTAGCCGAGATGCTTCTTCTTGATCTCCTTGAACTGCACGACGTAGGTGAGCCCAAGAACGCCGGCCAGCCCGAAGCTCGCGTACGCGAAGAGCAGTGACGAGACATGCACCCAGAACCAGGGGCTGTCGAGCACCGGATCGATGTTTTCAACGCCGGGCGACAGCGCCGGGATCGCCTGCAGGCCCATCAGCATGGGCATGATGAACACGCCCATGGCGCGTTCGTCGGTCGTGGTTTCCAGGTACAGGTACGAGAGGGCCAGCAGCCAGACGAACGTCGAGATGGCGCGCGACGGGTTCGCAAACGGCACGTGCCGCACCTCCATCGTCTGCATGCCGATGACGAAGGTGTGGACGAGCGCGGCAAAAATCAGCAGCGTGGTTGCGACGCGGCCGGCGTGCGGCTGCCGGGTCGCGAAGTGCACCGCATAGGCAATGCCTGCGGCGGCGTACAGAACGAGAGGAAGAACGTTCAACGTGTTGGGGCGTAGTAACCCCTCTTGGTGCGCGCTGTCACGTTCGGGCGAGCCACCTGTACCACGATTCGCCGGAAGGCGCCGTCGGCGCGGGAATTCTTCGACGAGTACCCGACGGTGTACTGGCTGGCGAGCTCGTCGGCAATCTGTGCGTACACCCCGTTCAGGTCCTCAATCTTTGCCGGAAAGAACGCGCGCCCGCCTGTTTCCTGTGCGAGCTGGCGCATCACGAACTCAGCCTCTCGAAATCCGCGTGTGCTGGAGTCGTTGCCTCGCAGCGCGATGGTGTAAATCGAGGTTTCCGAGCGCTTGGCCAGATCCAGCACCTCCTCGAACGAGACGAGGCTCGACGTGTCCTCGCCGTCGGAGAACACGATGAGGGCCTGGCGGCGCACGTCTTCGTCGTTCTGCGCTTTGATTTTGCCCAGTTCCTTGAGCGACACGTAGATGGCGTTGTGCAGCGAGGTAGAGCCGCCCGATACGGTCTGGAGGATCGCGCTTGCGAGCTGAGCCTGGTCCGAGGTAAACGCCTGCCGGATCGAGACACGGCTGTCGAAGTCGATGATCTGCGCGAGATCGTTCGGCTTCAGCCTCTTGACGAAATTCGTGGCGGCCGTCTGCAGCGTGGGCAGCTTGTCTTCCATGCTTGCGCTGCTGTCCAGAAGCAGCGACAGGGCAATTGACTGCTGCCGCCTCGTGAAAAAGGTGATCTCTTGCTTAGCGCCGTCCTCGAATACGGAGAAGTCGGGTTGATCCAGATCCGTCACGTAGTGGTTCGCGCCGTCGACCACGGTGACATTGAGTGAGACGATGTCGACGGTGCTGCGGAATTGGGGGCGCTGCGCGGCAGATAGTCCGGCCACGGCCGCCGCACCAACGAGCACGCTAAAAGCTATGAAAGTGACTCGTCTCACGTCAGGCTCCAGTTTGTCCGCGGGCCGGTGTTCCACGCATCGTGACGCCGGCTCGCGCCGATGTCACTTCGACCTTGTCCGGCGGAATGAGGGACTCGGGTCGGCCGTAGACGACCTTGTACTGCGCCGACAGCTCTCGCGCCAGCTTCAGCAGCGCCTGCTCGACGGCCGACTCGGCGAGCAGCGTCACATGCTGACCGCCCGTCGTACGGGTTCCTTCGTCCAGCGTCAGGGCGCGCTCGCGCTCCTCGGTCGTCCCGAGATCGAGGGTCCCCACCACGATGGCGTGCAAACTCGCTCCCGCCTGCCTGACCGACGCGACCACGTCGCGCGCGTACCGGTTGGTGAACTCCGTGCCGTTGGTAATGACCGGGACGATGGCCGCCCGCGGGGCTTCACGCCGCCGGAGGCCGGACGACACCTCCACAATGGCGTCGAGCAGCGTCATGCCGCTGCCGGTCATCGGAAACAGGCGGCCGATTCCCTGCTCGAGACGCTCGGCGCTCGACGTGTAGTCGACGAGAATCGTCGGCCGATCAGCCAGCGCGACGAGGGCAATCTGGTTTCCGACAGACATCTGCCTGACAAACCCCTCGAGTCCGTCGCGAATCGACGGAATCGCCCTCATGGACGCTGCGCTGTTGTCGACCAGCACTGCGATGTCGATCGGCTCGAGGGCTGGCGAGACGCGCAGGATTTCGCGGCGCCGCCCGTCTTCGGTCACCACGAAATCGGCCGGACCGAGGCTGTCGACGACGTCGCCCCGTGCGTTGACCGCACTGACGAAGATCGTCCGCTCGCGGGCGCCCGCCTGCGCGTAGAGCTGACGAGGCGCAGTGTCTGCAAGGATGCAGATCGACACCAGAGCCGGTATCAGCGCCCAATGAGACATGAGATCGGCGCGCATTGCCCCCCCTACACGCGAGTATAGTCTTCCGCGCGTTGCTACTGTCAATCCACGTTTGATACGATTGAGCGTTTGTTTGTGTCCAGGAAGGAGCGTCGTGACGCGATGCCGCGCGGCCTGATTTCAGCCCGCGGTTTAAAGGCGCTGCAGTCCACGATCAGTGGATCCGGCCCGGCGGCGATGGTCAGCTATACGTTGATCGGCGCAATCGTATTGCTCGGCGGTATTGGTTACGCGGTGGACGAATGGCGCGGCACGTCTCCCTGGTTCCTGCTCTCCGGACTGATTCTGGGGCTCATCGTCGGCTTCTATGAGCTGGCCAAGACGCTTTGGCGCTGATGAAGCCGTTGTGGTGGATGGTGGGCGCGAGCGTTGGCTCCTGGCTGACGATCGCCGCCATACCGGGGCTCGCAAGCGATCGCGACGTGCTCTTCGGAATGCTGGCGCCTCTCGTCGGAGCGGCGGCGACGTGGGTGCTCGTGGCGCGAACCTACCCGTCGCGCCCGCAACTCGTGACGCCGCTCATGATTGCGGCCTTTGCGGCCAAGCTGGTGTTCTTCGGAGTCTATGTCGCGATCATGTTGAGGGTGCTCGCGGTGCGGCCGCTGCCGTTCGTCATCAGCTTTACGACGTATTTCATCGCGTTGCATCTCTTCGAGGCGCTGTGCCTGCAGCGCCTGTTCGCGGGGAATGTCCCCGCACGGCAGTAAACGGCATCAGGTAGGGGACGTGCAGATCGAAGCGCAGGCGCAAGAACAGGCGGCCGAGGCCGTCGCAGAAGGGTTCAACGCGGGTGAGGTGATCATCGAGCACGTCGCCAACAGCGGGCTCGACCATCCCCTGATTCATCTGCCGACGATTGGCGGCATCGACTTCTCGGTCACCAAGCACGTTTTCATGCTCTGGCTGGTTGCCGCGCTCGTATTCCTGGTCGTCACGACCGTCGTGCGCCGCTACATCAGGCAGGAGCGTCTGGTTCCCTCAGGCTTCATGAACGCACTCGAGACCGTGGTGGAGTTCATCCGCGACTCCGTCGTGCGGCCGAGCGTGGGCGATAAGTGGATCATGACCTGGACGCCGCTGCTGTTGACGCTGTTTGCCTTCATTCTGACCGCGAATGCGATCGGCATGGTTCCCTTGTTCGAGTTGCTGGGCTTGCTCGATCACTGGGTGCTGCACGCAGGCGAAGAATCGTTCCTGGGCCGCCTCCTGCACGGCGGCGCCACGGCCACATCGAACTTCAACGTCACCGCAGCGCTCGCCGTCGTGAGTTTTTTGGCGATCATCGTCGCGGGCTCGAAAGCGCACGGCGCCCTGCAGCACTGGAAGAATCTGGTGCCACACGGGGTCTCCCCGTTTCTCGCCGTCGCGCTGATTCCCATCGAGATTCTCGGCATGCTCGTGCGGCCGTTCGCGCTGACCATGCGACTTGCCGCCAATATGACGGGGGGCCACATCGCCATCCTCGCAATCCTGTCGTTCGTGTTCATCTTCACGGAGATGGCCGGGCAGTTCGTGGGCATGGGGGTTGGTCTGGTGTTTTCGGTGCCGCTGGCCGTGGCCATCTCGGCGCTCGAGATCATCGTCATTCTGGTCCAGGCGTACGTGTTCACGCTGCTGACGGCGGTATTCATCGGCATGGCCATTCACACGCACCATTGATGTGGACGAACGAATTTACGGATTTACGGATTTACGAATTGGCCGAATGTGAAACGCGCCGAAATTCGTCAATCCGTAAATTCGTCAATTCGCCAATGAAAGAATCTCTTACGGAGGAGACGGAATGGAAGGGTTTGCGCTTGCATACATGGGGGCCGGCATCGGTTTGGGTCTGGCCGTGATCGGCGCCGGACTCGGTATCGGTCGACTGGCGGCCGGACTCGCGGAAGGGATTGCGCGCCAGCCGAGCGCTGTGGCTCAGCTCACCGGCGCCGTGAACCTGCCGCTCTTCCTGCTCGAAGGCGTCGCGATTCTGGGCGAAGTCTTCGCGCTGCTCATCGTTCTGCTGAAGTAGGCCATGAATCCTCTCGTCCAGCCCGACCCGGGCCTTTTCATCTGGACGATCCTGACGTTCCTCATCCTGGTGGGCTTGCTCGCGCGCTTCGCGTGGCGGCCCCTCCTGCAGGCACTCGAGCGGCGGCAGGCGACGATCGCGCAGGCGCTCGAGGACGCGCAGCGCGCACGGCAGGAACTGGAACGCCTTCAGCGCGAATCGGCGCAGATGATGGCGACCGCACGGGCCGACGCGGAATCGGTCCTCGCCAGGAGCCGCTCCGACGCGGAGGCGCTGCGCGAGGAGCTCAAGCAGAAGGCACGCGCGGAAGCGGCCGCGATCGTCAAGAATGCCGAGCGGCAAATCCAGCTCGAGACGGCGCGCGCGATCCAGCAAATCCGCCATGAGGCGGTCGATCTGTCGGTGGCGATCGCATCGAAGATTCTCCAGCGCCAGGTATCTCGAGAAGACAACGAAGCATTGATACAAGAGGCGCTGAAACAGATCGAATCCCAGCCGAGCGTGTGAGCCCCCGCCCTTCGGCCGCCCGTTCGGCACGCTCAGGGCAGCCTGAGCCTGTCGAAGGTCGCCGCCGGCGCATCGTGACGGCCGCGTGCACGGTCGGGGGCGCGGCTCTTTTCGCCTACGTCGTCAGGCGCGCGGGTGTCGGCGAAATCATCGATGGCATTCAGCGGGTCGGCTGGGGTTTGACGGCTATCCTGGCGCTGCAGGGAGTGCGCTTCGTCTTTCGCACCGCATGCTGGCGCCTCTGCATGCCGCCGACCGCGCATCTGCCGTTCCGCCGTGCATTCGGTGCGTTCCTTGCTGGCGACGCGCTCGGAAGCGTCACGCCCCTTGGCCTGTTGGCCAGTGAGCCCACAAAGGTCTTCCTCACCCGTCACCATCTCGCCACGCGTGACTCGGTGGCCTCCCTGGCTGTCGAAAATGTGATCTATGCCGCATCGGTCGCGGCGATGGTGGCCACCGGACTTGTCGTCGTCCTTGCCACTGTGCCGCTTTCGGCGTCGTGGCGATGGGGAATTGTCGTCGCGCTTGCCGCGGTCGTCACTGCAGCGTTCTCGGTGCGGTACCTGCTGGGGCGAGCGTGGAACACTCGAGGGAGCGAACACTCACGACGGCGCGAATGGCTGGAGCGCTTGCGACTGGAGGTTGTCGGGTTCTCGGACACTCACAAGGCGCGCTTGTGGCGGGCGTTCGGACTCGACGCGGCATTTCATGCGCTTGCGGTGCTGGAAGTATTCGTGACCCTTCGGTGGCTGCTGGGCGACGAGAGTCCGACGATCGCGCAGGCAATTGCTTTCGAAGCGCTCAACCGCACCGTGATCGTCGCGTTCAAGTTCGTGCCTTTCCGCATTGGCGTGGACGAGGCGCTGACGGGCGCCGCGGCGCCGCTGCTCGCGGTCGATCCCGCCGCCGCGGTCGCGCTGGCCGTCGTGCGAAAGGTGAGAAATTTATTCTGGAGCGCGGTGGGCCTTTTGATTATCGCCGTGCATCCGGCTCGAGCCGCACCCGGGCCGGATCGTCCCGGAACAGGAGACGCGCGTCAGCTTTGATGGCAGCCGCGCGGGACGGCTCGCCGAGGATGCTCCATAGGCTGGCTGCCGTATCGAATCCTTCCGGAGTCGGCATCGCATCCGTGAGCGCTTCGAGGGTCTCTTCCACTTGACCCGCACGGTTCGAGGCCCGATACAGCATGGCGAGGCTTGAATAGGCGTGAACGCTGCGAGGGAACGCACGCAGCTCGGTGCGGAAATGCTCCTCGGCTTCTGCATACCGATCGAGACGCTCCAGCGTCTGGCCGAGACCGAGCTCGAGGTGCTCGACGGCGCGTCCGTGCTGGCCGACGACGGTTGCCGCCGCCTCGAACGCAGCGAGCGCCTCCGCGTACTTGCCTTCCGCGTACAAGATCCGTCCGTCGACGAACCGGCGCATCGGAAGTCCAGGGTCTTCGCGTTCGGCTGTGTCGGCGTGCGCCCGCGCCCCTTCGAAGTCGTCCACAGCAAGCGCCACTCGTGCCGCCAACTCGTACGCGACCGCACGCGATCGGCTGTCGTGATGGTCGGCAAGCGCCAACCCAAGCGCGGCGTACTCGCGTGCCGGCCCGAGCTGGCGTGCGCGCAAGAGCAGACCGGCCACGACGATTGGCACGTACGGATTGTCGGGTTCCACCGCGGCCGCGGCGTCGAACGCGCTCCTCGCCTGGTCGAGTCGTCCCATCTTCCCGAGCAGCGTTCCAAGCTGGTACTGAACGACCGCCATGCGCGGGTACGCTCGCGCAATGGCGCGCAGTTGCGCGATTGCTGCCGCGTAATCCTTGTGGCTGGCCAGGATAGCGGCTGTCCGATGGGTCTCGACGACCCACGCTTCCTCGTCCGCCTCCAGCGGCTCCGGCTCGGCGTCGAAGAGAGGAGCGGCCCCAAGGTAGCCCAGCGCGGCGAACCGGTCTTCCTCGGCCTGCGCAATCTCGGCGGGCGGCGTCACCATCTGCCCCTCGAGCAGGCGATCGAGCTCGCCGCGAAGCAGGACTGCTTCGGAAGCTTCTGTTACCGAGGCCTCCGCGGGAGTGCTCGTCCCCACGTCCACCATCTCGTCGCGGCCACCGCGCACGTATCGGTATTCGGGCGTGATCAGCGAGAACTTGCCCTGACCGCCGAAACGAAACATCGGAGCGAGCGTCTCCGCATAGATGGCTTGTGCGGGAATGCGGTTCGGGTCGCCATCCAGCCCAGGCCGCAGCGATCGGCCGCGCAGACCCGATGGAATCGGCGCCCGCACGAGATCGAGCACAGTGGGCAGAAGGTCGATGTGCTGCACGGGCGCCAGGACGCGGCGCCCCGCACCCGCATTGTCGGGCTGCTTGACGACAAGAGGCACGTGGAGCGCCGATTCGTCGAGTGACACGCCCGCACCGGCCTCCGCGCGGTCGGCCGTGATCACAATCGTGGCCTGTTCGTACAAGTCGAGCTCTTTGAGCTGTGCTACGAGCCGCGCAACAGATGATTCGGCCGATTGCTCGTCAACCTGCAAGAACAGAAAGAAGCGATGCCCCCGCCGCGAGCGAAGCCATCGCTCCGCCGCTTCTGTCGTCCGCTCGCCGTCGCGTTCGACCACCGGGCTCGCCTGCCCAGGCTCGGCGGACAACTCCGCATCGAAGAACGAGAAACCCTGGGCAACTCCCGATTCGGGCCGGAGAAGGAAGGACGACACCGCGGCGCCGGTCTCGAAGCCTCGACTTCGCAGCAATTCCGCGAGCGACCGCGCATCGTCCTTGAGCGCGAAGCCAGCCTCGTCACGCACCCCATGCTCGAAGGGCAGCTGGCCGGCCAGGATGGATGCATGGGCGGGCAGCGTGAGCGGTGAATGGGCGTACGCGCGCTCGAACACGACGGCATCGGCGGACACCGCATCGATTGCGGGAGAACGACTGGTGACGCCCCCATAGGCGTGAAGCTCGTTAGGATGAAGGCCGTCGACGGAAATGAGCACGATCGGTCCCTGAGCGGGGGTCGATTCACGCGCGTACCACCAGCCTGCGGCGGCGGCGGCGCTCACAGCGACACCGAATACCGTGAGAATGAGGGCGACCTGCCATCTGCGGAGCGGGGCAGGCGATCGGCGTGGCATGCGTCGGTTTCTATTCTATTTCATCGTGCGGGGCGCGCCGATCGGCCTTCGCGTTCGCCGAGCTTGTCGCGGTACATGCGGGTGTCCGCCAGCTTGATCGCCTCCGCAAGAGTCTGTGCCTCGAGCGAAGCCGACGCGACGCCGACACTCAGGCCGATTCCATCGGGCAGGGCCGCGCTTCGTCTCTCTCGCTCGAATGCGGTCTTGAGTTCGTCGGCCTTTCGCTCGGCTTTGCCCATGGTGCAGGTGAGGAGGAGCAGAAATTCATCACCGCCCCACCTGATGACGTAGTCGGATTCCCGCACGTGACGCCGCAGCAGCGTTCCAATCGTTCTGAGCACCTGGTCGCCGGTGTCGTGCCCCATCGTGTCGTTGAGCTGCTTGAAGTGATCGACGTCGACGAACACGACCGACAGCGGCGCGCCGTACCGGCGATGCCGCTGAAATTCGCGGCGCTCGATCTCGTCGAAGAAGCGGCGATTGTGGCAGCCCGTCAACGGATCCGTGATGACGAGCCGCTTGACCTCGTGGTGAGCCTGCGCCAGCTCGCGATTGGCGCGCCGCAGCTCGTCGGTCATGTCCTCGAAGACGAGGACGTGCATCCCGAGCGCGACGAACATGTAGACGATGACATCGAATGCGAGCAGCGAGTCGAACGTTCGATCGTTTCCAAACTGGTCGAGGGCCACGCCGATAGCCGCCACGTGCGAGGCGCCGAGGAGGAGCATGCCACCACCGATGACCACGACGCCGACATATCGAGTAGGCGGCGCCAGCCGCAGGTACCGTACACCGGCCCACACGGACAAGATTGCGCTTGCCGCAAAGCCCGTCGACAAGACGAGGCGCAATGGGAGCACAAAGGGCGATGCGAGAAACCAGACAGCACTTGCCGCGGAGACTTTCAACGGCACGTTCCACCGAAGCGCGTCATCGGGAAACGCTCCCGCTCCCAGCAGCGTCAGTCCGGCCGACCACACACCCAGCAGTTGCGCCAGGCCGATCATGACGCTTCCGAGCCGCACGTCGTCGTACCCGCGGGCGAGCAGCGTGAGTGCCCCGGCAAACAGCAGCCAGCTGCCAATCCAGTACACGATGAAGGCACGGCCGCGATACACGTACAGCGTGGTGAGCGTCGCCGCGGCGATCAACGCACCGTAGGCAGCGAAAACCCGCGGACGGATCACCATGGGGGTTGGCGCGGGAATGCCGCGGAACGCGTCGAGATTGCCGAGCAGATCCGGGTCGGGTTGTGCCGCGAGAGCGGTCAACGGCGCCACAACGGCGAAGGCGATGACGATGGCGTTTCTGCAATCGCGATCGCGGCGTCCCATCGCCTCAATACATCCGATACAGCATCAGATAGATCACGACGCCGGTCACCGAGACGTAGATCCAGAGGGGAAGCGTCCATCGCGCAATGCGCACGTGCCGATCGAATTGCGCCCGGAGTCCGCGCGACGCAGTAATGAGCGCGAGCGGCAGGATGGCCGCTGCGAGCACGACGTGCGTGACGAGGATGGTGAAGTACGCCGCACGAACGATGCCACTACCCGGAAACGGCCGCGAGCCGACATTGGCGTGATACACGACGTAGGAGATGAGGAACAAGGCGGAGGTTGCAAGCGCTGCCAGCATGCACCGCTTGTGCGCCTCGGTTCGGCCTCGGCGTATCTGAACGTATCCGACCGAAAGCAACGCGGCTGCCGTTCCGTTGAGGATGGCGTTCAGCGCAGGAAGGTCCGTGATCTGCATTTCAGATCAAGTCACAAGTCACAAGGCTCAAGTCACAAATCACAATCGCCAGTCAGGAATGATGAATCAGAAATCAGTTGTGCCTTGTGACTTGTGACTTGTGCCTTGGTTAGATCCACAACCGATCGGCTACGAGAGCCCCCCAGAGCAGCGGCAGGTAGGCGATCGAGAACAAGAACAAGCGACGCGCCGCCGGAAATGACCGTTCGCGCGCGAACCGGGCGCTCAAGACGATGAACGCGCAGCCGAGCAGGGTGGCGAGACCGATGTAGAACCCTCCGGCCAGGCCGACGAGCGTCGGCATGAGGCTGACCGGCCAGAGCGCCGCGGCGTACAGCAGCGCCTGCCGCCCCGTCCGGCGCCCGTCGGGCTCGAGCACCGGCAGCAGCAGGATGCCCGCTGCTGCGTACTCGTCGCGGTACATCCACGCGATTGCGAGGAAATGCGGCATCTGCCAGAGGAACACGATTCCAAAGAGCACCAGCGCGGGCAGCGTCACCGTACCCTCGGCCGCGGTCCAGCCGATGACGGGCGGAAGCGCGCCTGGAATCGCTCCGACAAGCGTTGACAGCGACGTTCGGCGCTTCAGCGGCGTGTACACGAACACGTACGTGACCAGGGTCAACGCCGCAACGCCGGCGGACAACAGGTTGACGAAGGAAGCGAGCTCTGCGATTCCGGCGACCGACAGGGCGGTCGCGAACCGCACGCCCTCGGTGACGCCAAGACGGCCGCTTGGCACGGGCCGGTTGCGCGTGCGCCCCATTAGCGCATCCGTTTCCCGCTCCCACACCTGATTGAATGCCGCGGCGCCGCCAGCGACGAGCGTCGTGCCGACAAGCGTGTGGACGAGCACGGACAGCGCGACACCGTCAGGAGACGCCAGGTACAGCCCAGCCAGGGTCGTCATCAGTACCAGCAGGTTCAGCCGCGGTTTCGTAAGGGCGATGTAGTCCGTCGTGCGGAAGGTCGAGCGATGAGTTGCAGATGCCCACGACCCTGCCGAAGTGACTGGGGAGGACGCCGCCGTTGCCTGGGCGGTAGATTTCATGCGCCCATTCCGCGCAGTTCCGGGATCCGGGATCCGGGATCCGGGATCGGACTGAGGGGATTCCGGAATCGTGAGCCCTGAGCCCCGAGCCCTGAGCCCTCAATTCGCGGTCGGTGCGCGCGCAGCGTCAGCACGAGCGATGTGCCCAGAACGACAGCCCCTGCAACCACGTGCAGTGAGTTGACGACGTACTGCTTGCCGGTGAGGACCGTGAGTGCGCCGAGTGTGAGCTGCACGCTCAGCATCGCCAGCAGCAGCAGCGCCGGTCGCCGCAGCTCTCCGCGTGTGCGGTGGTGATACAGGATGTGGCCGGCTGTGGCGAGGACAAGAACGGTGACGACCAGCGCTCCCACACGGTGGGCGTAGTGAATCGCGATCGGCGCGCTCCACGCTGGCGGCACGAGGCGGCCAAACGCGAATGGGAAGTCAGGAATCGCAAGTCCCGCACCCGTATGTCGCATCGTTGCGCCGACGAGAATCTGGACGTACGTCACGACCGTGGTGACCAGGGCGATGATCCGCAGGGTACGGTTGCCGACTGGATAGCCGCGATGCCAGCCCGGTGATGTCGCCAGCGCGATGCTCAACGTGAGGCAGAAGACGAGCTGCGCGAGCCCGGCATGGGCAATCGAGATTGGGTCGGGCAGGAACCACAACACCGTGATGCCGCCCAGAATGCCCTGCGTGACGACCGCCCCCAGTGCGACGTAGCCGAGCCGACGCACCCACCGTCGCGGCTCGGCGCGCCACAGCCACACGGCAAGCACGAGAATCAGGAATCCGACCACGGACGCGATGAGCCGGTGGCTGTGCTCGTACCGAATGCCGCCCACCATCTTGTCGAGCGGGAAGGTGAACATGAACCAGCCGTAGGTCGTGGGCCAATCCGGAACGGACAAGCCCGATTCCGTGCTGGTGACGAGACCGCCCGCAAAAATCAGGAGGGCGGTGGCAGCCGCAACGAACGCCGCAAACAGGTGGAGCAGCATTGCCTACGTCGTCGACTTGAGGGAAAACGCAATGTCGCGCGACTCATTCGCGCCAATCGTGACGGTCTGCGTCTGCGATCCGAGCGTTTCGTGCCACGCCTCGATCGTGTACGTGCCCGGAGGCAGCCCGTTGAGCCTGAATGTGCCGTCGGCGCCGGTCACGCCGAAGTAGGGATGATCGAGCACGCCGATGTAGGCGCGCATCCACGGATGGACATCGCACTTGAACGGCACCATGACCTCACGGGTGCTGAATCTGTGCGTGTGTTTCATGCCGGGGAGCGGCTGGCCTGTGTTGAATTCCTGGTTCGCCGCCGGAACGGCATGCACGTTGTGGAGCGTAGGGTCGCTGTTGAGCACCTCGACCGGCTGTCCGACCTGCGCGCCAAGCACGTGTGGTGCATAGCGGCAGCCCTTCTGGTCGAGCACGACTGGCGCCGAGGGCACCGGAAATCTGAGGCTGCCGAGCCCGTCCTTGACATAGACGAACACATTCTGGACGGCGCCTCCTTCACCGACGATGACTGATTCATCCGTGGCGCTGGCGCCCTGCTGGACGCAGTTCGGATCCGAGTCCATGCGGAGCGCGGACGGCTTCGGAGGCGTCCCCTCGAACATGACGCGGCCGGTGACGTTCCCGGCTGTCGCGGGGTCGACGGGATTGGTTACCGGTGCGCTTGCTTCTGACGGTCCCGATTCCTGTGTGCCACCTCCGCATGCGACTACCGCTCCGGGCAGAAGCACCATTCCCACAACGACCGCGACTCTACACACGCGTCTCATGTACATCTCCCAACCGTTGATTATCACACGCCACCCGCCTCGGCGATCTTGCGCAGGACGCGGTCCTGCATCCACTTCGGATCCCACCATTCGACCGCATTCACGGGCCGGCCGTTGACGAGCATCGTAAAGTGCAGATGGTCTCCTCCGGCCAGTCCGGTGGTGCCGCTGCGTCCGAGCTGGCGTCCCTTCTCCACGCGATCCCCAGGCTTGACATCCATGGACGAAAGATGGGCGTACAGCGACTGCACGCCCAGACCGTGATCGAGGATGACGCAGTTGCCGTAGATCCCAAGATAGCCGGCAAACAACACGATGCCGTTGTTGGCGGCGACGACAGGGATGCGCTGCGTGACCGCGAGATCGAAGCCGAGGTGCACCTGGCGGTCGATCTCCTTGCTTTTATAGAAGTACGTGCGGTTGTCCGCAAACCTCGACTCCACCGCGGCGTTGCCGAGCGGTTGGAACGCGTCCTTCCACAACATCTCCGGTGCGGTCTTCCGAGCCACATCGGCAATCGTCTGATTGTTGCGCATGCGGAGCTCGCCGTTGATCCGGAGGAACGACGCGACCAGATCCTCGGGCGCAGTCGACAGCTGCATCTCGGGCGTCTCTGCGGCAATGGAAGGAACGACGCGCTGGAGGAAGACGTCGTCGATTTCGATGCGGCTGCGTGCGAAAGGCTTCGCGAACGGCATGTGGTCCAGGGGCGTGGAAGACTCGTTTCCGGCGGCGTCGCGCGCGTAGATGGAGACCGGCGCCTTCAGATCCTGATCGTGGAGCAGCGCAAAGAACGCCACCCTCGTCGAATCATCCGCGCGGATGCCGGCGCCAGACGCAGGGAACCCGGGATAGATCTGATCGCCCACATGAACACCTGATTCGACGTCGGCAGGCGTGGCGCGGTACACGACAAATTCAGCGCCGCCATGGTTGATGTAATGGAACGTCGACAGGATGGCAACGCGCGGCGGCTCGAGCCGGACTTCGACATCGCGCGAGACCTCCGATTCAGCCTCACGGAAGCCGAACAACACCGGGCGGGCAGCTCGCACGACGAGCCGGGCCCGACCGGCCTGCAGCTCGGGCACGTCGCGCTTGCCTATCGGCCGCATCACGTAGATTCGGTCGGCGCTCTCCTGGCGGACGTTGGCTTGCGACGGTTGCGCCAGCGTGAACACGGGATAGCTCCGGCCGTTCTGCTCGATCGCGGCCTCGACGCGCGCGAATTGCCCGCCTGGCGATTCGATGACCAGATCGAGCGGTGTGGCCTGTCCGATGAATTTGTCGGGCTGACGGACCTCGATGCGCGGTCCTTCGGCGCGGCCGGCCCAGAACCACGCGGCCCCGCCGGCAATCAACGCAAGCATCAGGAGGAAGGTGAGGAATCTGAGAAGCGCACGCATACGTCGATGATACTGAAACGCCGCCGGACGGGCTTTACTGACCCTCGGCCATCCAGTAGCATGACTAGCTGGTAGCCGGTAGCCAAAGCCCGGGAGTTCTTGCTACCGCCTACTAGCTACGAGCTTCGAGCTACGAGCCACAGGCTCCCCAAGGGCCGGTATCGTCTAGGGGTCAGGACACGTGGTTCTCAGCCACGGGACCGGGGTTCGAATCCCCGTACCGGTACCACGAAAGTTAGTGAAACCCACTCCTCCGTGAAAAGTGGGCCCAGCGGTCGAAGCTTCCCCTTCAAATCGATAGAGTCAACCGGCCGGTGTCAACCGAATCGGCCCAGCCGCGCGGTTTCATGACCGGTCGGTCGAGACGTTCATCGAGTTTCGCAAGCAAGCATCACCGCTAGCGCCGCAGGCTGAAGCCTGACAGCAGCGTGAAGCGCGTCCCCGCCTTCGACGGCACGACGGCCGCGTTGACGGGGATGTTCAGCGCGCCGGTCCGGAACGTGAATCCGGTCGCCAGGACGAGCGCCGTCCCCGCAGGCGTCACGTTCGGGCCGACGCCAAACTCGGCGCCGTCGCGCGTCCTGACGCCGACCATCCAGCTCAGGCTCGGGAGCACGACACTTTGATCGAGGCCGCCGACGAGCCCCACCCATTCGGTCACCATCGTTACGCCGCTGTCACGCGTAAAGAACTGCTTCTCGAACTGCCAGCCGAACTGCGAGACATATGGCCGCTCGAGGTCGATCGAGCGATCCTTGAGCTTCTCGACAATACCGTTAGAGAGGAGCGTGAGGCCGAAGCGCGGCCCGGAGAGGTTGGCCGTCCGTGCCACGGGAGGCAGCTGCGTGCCGGTTTGCGCCGGCACTGGCGCGGCGACGGACTGGCTGAGAGCGCGGCTTGCAACGACGAGGGTCACAACCGCGGCCCACGCGGTCGCACGAACGATGGACGTGAAGGGCATCTGCATGGTCTTCCTCCTTGAGAGTCACGCGAACATGTTTCGGTAGTGGCGATACCAGTTGCTCTGAAATAGCTCGCCGGGATCGTGGCGGCGCTTCAGTGACAGGAATTCGGGCATCTGGGGGTAGCACCGCTCGACCTGATCGCGGCGTGCCCAACGGTGATACGTCAGGTAGTAGCTGCCGCCGTGCTGAATGCCGAGGTCGATGAGCGCGCGAAACGCGTCGGCCGCCGATGCAACGCCTTCCGGCGTGTGCTCGACGTGCCGGTTGAAAATGACGCACGCGTACGGCTTGCGCGCCCACGCCAGAAACGTCTCGTCGTCCTGCTCGATGAGACGCACCGTGCCGTAGACGACGTTGGCCTCACGATCGCGGAGGACCCCGCACGCGTCCTCCATGAACGCGGCAAGTCTCGGCCGCTCGACGTAGATCTCCGTGATCATCTCGGTCGCCTTGAACTCCGCGCCGGTCGCCTCGTCGAGCGCGTCGTGGTAGTTGTCCACGTACGCGGAAGAAAGCTGGGAATCGGCCCAGTAGATCTGTCCGGAGGTCTTCAGATAGCGCGACGAGTAAGCGTCGAACGCCAGCCTCTTGTGCGTATGTGAGTAGAACGTCAGCCGGGCCCAGTCTTCCGGGTTGAACCGCGTCGGGTTCGGCGTCAGCGGCGTGGCAGGATCGACCGGCTCGTAGCACGCGAAGACGCCGCGGCGCAGGAAGCTGTCTCGCGTGTCGTCAGTGGCGAACTGATAGTCGCCGTACAGGAAGCCGTTGCGGATTCGCTCGTTGAAGCGCTCGATGATGTTGCCGGTTTCGCCGATCGCGACGACCCGTCGGACCTTCATGCGCGGCCGCACCCTCAGGCGCACCCGCGTGACGATGCCGAATAGACCGTAGCCGCCGATGACGAGGCGAAAGAGATTCGGATCCTGTGACCGCGAGCAGGTGCGAATCTCTCCGCCTGCGTCGAGCACGTCGACCGAGTCCACTTGCTGGACGATTGGCTTCAGCGTCAGGCCGCGGCCGTGCGCGTTGCAGGCCAGGGCGCCGCCGATGCTGAGACGATCGGCGCCGGTCTGCTTCTGATAGATCCCCCATTGCTTTGCCTGTCCTTCCTGAGCAGCCGCGAGCTGCTGGATCAGCTCCGGCCATTGGATGCCAGCCTCGACATCGATCACGCCGTTCTCCGCGTCGAGGGACAGGAATCGATTCAGCGCGCGCGTGTCGATGAGGACGCCTGCATCGCCGAACTGCTGCCCGCCCATCGCGTGCCGGCCGCCGGCGACGCAGACGGACTTGCCGGCCGCACGCGCGCGCGTGACCCCGGCCTGCAGCTCCTCGACGGTCCGCGGCTTGACGATCGCGTCGACGCGCGTGGCGTTGAGCTGTGAGTGCAGATCGTTGACGACGAGTCCGGTTTCGACCGCTGGAATCGCCGACGTGTACGGCGATTGGACGCGCATCCCGCCTGAGGTGGCGCAGCCGGCGGCCGGCAGCACTGCGAGCGCGCCTGATGCCTTGAGGAAGGCCCTGCGATTCATACGCACCTCTGTCACAGGTGTATGGTCGCGGGCGCGAGTCAGGATGTCCTGACGGATTTGCTGAAAAACCCTGAAACGCCGGACGTTGTGTGGGGCCGGCTTTAGGCGGCTCTATTCCGAAGAATTGCGAGCACTGGCCCCCACGGCTCCGGATGCGCAGCGGCGTTAAGCAGGGGATCGACAGGCACGGTCCAGCCGCGATTGCCGGGCGGTGTGCGGCTCAGCGCGTCGTGGACGAGGCGTGCAGCCCGGCATGACGGCCACTGAGCGCCTCGAAAGTGGCAGTTGCCAGCGCGGCTTCGATCGTCGCGCCGGATTCGTTCAGTTCGCCCGTACGGGCGTCGAGCATCATCTTCGTAAGAGCGCCGTTGTCGCCAGCGATTGCGATGCGTGCGGCCGGCGATCAACTCCTGTTCCGCTTCGGCAAACGCCTGCCTCGCGGTGTGTGCCGTTGCAGCGAGCCAGTGCGCGAGCGCCAGTCCCCGCAGCAGCTTCAATGCGCGGTGCGCAACCGCTCCTCACTCCAGCTGACGTAGGCGAGGCGGAGGTGATGACGCCAGTTGTCCGGTTCGAGCGCCGTGGCTCGCCGCGCCGCGGCGACCGCGCGCTCCGGGTCGCGGGCCTGATGGCTGACGAGTCCGAGCGCGGCCCACGCTTCGCCGGATGAGGGATCGAGCCGGCAGGCCTCGTCGGCGTGGTGTACCGCCGTGGTGAGCGCGGATCGGCGTCGAGAAGCTGCACTTCTCGGTGCCCCCGTCGGACTCCGTGCTATTGGAGACCACCGGCGGGTAATCCCCGCGGGCGCTATACTGGGGTGGTCATGTCCAGCGAAACGCTCGTCGTACACAGCGACCCTGAGATTCTGAGCGGAACGCCCGTGTTCGTGGGCACCCGGGTCCCGGTCCAGTCGCTGTTCGACTACATCGAGGGTGGCGACACGCTGGACGAGTTTCTCAGGCAGTTTTCGTCCGTTCGACGCGAACAGGCCATCGCAGCCCGCCCTTGAGCTCGCGCGCGAGAGCCTGTTGACACGTGCGCGTACTGCTTGACGTGAACCTTCCGCACGACCTGATCGACGCGCTGGTTGGCCATTCTATTTCGACCGTGCAGGGTCTGGGCTGGGATGGAACGAAGAACGGCGCCCTGCTGAAGCGAGCAACCGGTCTGATCGACGCCTTCGTGACGATCGATGGGAACCTTCAATACCAGCAGAATGTCTCTGTTCTCCCGTTTGGGATCGTGGTCGTCGGAGCCCCGTCCAATCGTGTGCAGGATCAGGAGGTCCCGCAGACGGCGGCTACGGACGAGGTCGTGCGAGATTTCGGGCGCGCTAAAATGGCGCCCCGTGAACGACCTGTCGAACGTAAGAAAACTACGCGGCAGTTCGCGCGAAGTGCGTGCTCCAATTTCCCAATAAGCCGTACCGGTACCAGAATTCCAAGTCAGCACGGCACGAACTCATGGCGGCGCTGCTTTCGAATCCGCTGCGCGATCGTGCCTGATGGTTGTATGTCGAGGCACGTGCGACATCACATGTGTTCGCAGATCGATCGCTCCGCATTTTGCCCTTGCGCGGTACCTATGTGCGTCGTCCGATATCTTTCAGGACTCCTTTGATCCACGCTTCGATCAATTCCAATAATTCTGCCGTCACTCTCTCGTGCTTCGGAAGTTGTCCGAGCCTGAGAAGCAGCTCGCTTGGCTTGATGAGCTTTTCGAGAATCAGTACCCTGACAAAGCTCTTATCCTTGTCGCGAAAAGCCACGAGTTTGCTTACCGCGAGGTCGTGGGCCTCGGCACACCATCCCGTGCCATTGCGAGTGTTGTCATTGCGAACTGGGATCGCCCTTTTCTGCCATCCCACAGGCAGAACAGCGGCGTCAATTGACACACCGTGGACGTAGAATCCAAATGCGTCGTGGAAAGGCGATAGCTCTCCGAGTTGAGCATCAATGACATCCACCATATCGATGGCTGTGACCGGTGCGATGTCCGCCTCGGCAGACTGTCGCAGGGTCTCGGGAGCATCAGGATATTGTCCGAGAATCGCTTGCGAGCCAAACACGTAGACCTGGTCATCGCCCGAGACGTCACACGCGGCGCGTATGGCATGTTCTAACTCCGCCCTGGTCATCGCCGCGTCACGGCCGCTATCACATCTGCGTCGGTGTGGCTCCGGATTACTGCGTCTCTTTCCGCGGGCGAGAGAAGATTCAGCGCTGGCAGTGATTGACGGAGTCTGATTGCGCGCTCACTGTCCTCGAGGAGAAACCTTCGAAGTCGCGCAGGCGACATTGTCGAAAGGACACGCATCCACTCAGTCAACTCGCGTCTTTCGCCGGGGCTGGCTTTGCCGGACCGACGCTTGATGCGATCCTCCGCGAGGTCGATCAGTCCCGGGTCTCTCTTGATCTTCGTCGCGATCGCGAGGGCCAATTTGCGGGAGCGTGCATCGTGTTCGTCGTGTGACTTTGGCGTTGGCTTGGTCGCTTCCTGCCGCGATGGTTCCAACAGTGCAACGGGCGGGACTCCATCGAGCAATGCCGCCTCGCTGAGCGTGTTCCCCTGCTGGCCGTATAACGTCTCGAGTTCGCTTCGCGTGAGTCCGTTGACCGCAATATGGATGTCGTATGCCCGTTCAACCTTTGCAAGACGCGCATTGAGATAGTCCGTCAAGTCTTCCAGTTCTTGCGGTCGCGCAACGAAGTACAGCCTCAGTGTGTCTTCGTTCTGCGCATCCTGTGCTCTCTCGTCGGCCCAGGCTGACATTGGACGGAGCGGCAGTTCAACAAGCAACTCGCGCAAAGCGGCAATGAGTTCCTCGAATCGGCGCGCCTCGGCCCTGAAGAGTTCTTTCAGTACGCGTGCTAATGGATGCCGCTCACGCAGTTGTACCTGACGTTGCGATCCAGCTCCGACGAACTCGATCACTCCGGCGCGCTCAAGCTCGCGCAGGGCTGGATAGATCGACGTGCGGCCGAGCTGCGCCCGTTTTGCGAGCTCACCGGATGTCAGCGAGACGGCAGAAAGCGCCAAGGCTCGCATTAGGCGGACATTCGCTTGGGTCCCTAGGATCTCGTTCAGCGGCCTCAAGAGCTGGTTTTGAGGATGTCTGGGGCGGCGCATGTGTCTGCTATAAGTTACAAGTGTCTTATATATAATACATATGTCTTATATTCAATACCAGGTCGGGTGAAACCTTCTTCAGTAGTTTCGCGCCAAGTTCGAGACAGCGGATCGAGTTATCTACGAAGAATCGCCGCGACAACAGACCAACGTCAACATTCGTTCCGCACTGAAAGGCAGGGGCGCGAGGGTGTTCGTCAGCTTTCAATTCTAAGGCCACGCCAAAGCCGGATGGTTCGTAAGTTCAAAGTGCACGCGCCGAGGCGCGTGAGGCTTGAGCTTCATGTGAATCGGGCGTCCTCCGTACGTAGTGTCCGGCTTCAGCCGGACCCGATGGAACGCCTTCCGGCTTCGAGTCGTTCGACCGCCATCTGAACGCGCTTCAGACCGTCACAAACAGGTCGCGTTCGCGCGGGCCTGGATCCAGATCTAGCATTGGAGTTCCCAAGCCCATGGCGACGCACGGCTTCACGGAATCAGACTGGAAGGTCTTTCGCGAATTACAGCGGCTCGCGCTCGAGCGCTTCTGCAAGCGCACCTTGGAGGAGGTCCAGGCGATTCTGGGGGACAGCTCACGATCCCATCACGATCGGTACCTGGCTGTGTTCCGCCTTCTGCGACGGCGAGACGAGGAGCTCGCAATCGCTTTCAACGACCCGCGGCGCAGCCGTATGATCGGCCAGCTCGTTGCGATCTACACCCACGGTCTTCTCGAACCTGACGAGCTCCAACGGTTCACGGAGCGCACCAAGGCCACGGTCGAGTCGCTCGCCGAGGAGTTCGCACGTTAGTGCCGCGAACTCAGAGATCACGCCGGCCGCAGATGGGCGCTTTGCCGCCGCGATGCTCGTTTGTGCTCAATCCGTATCCTCGCGAGCGATTCACTCGGTGTCCGCGGTGTGAAGCCAAGACCCGCGTTCGCAAAATTCCGCTCGTCATTCACTTCGAGTCAGTTGGCCTCGTCATGCTGCGAAAGGGCTGCCGGTGCTGCGTCGGCGGCGGGAGGTGACCGCGCCCATGTTCAAGCTAAGGGCTGGCGTTCCCATCGCAGTGGCCTGCACCGTGGTACTCGCGTTCCTGCTGTTCCAGAGCAGCTGGACGGAACTGGCGACGCTAGCCGATCTTCGTCACGGAAACGGCGTGCTGCCGTGGCGGCTGGCGCGTGCTGGCCAGGGCTGTCCGCAGGCGCGCTGACGTCGCGAAGGGTGGTGCTCTTTTTCGTGACGATCGTCACCGGTTGGAGGTAGACCGATGATCAGACAGCGAGGGCTGCGGTCCGCGAGTCGACGTGAGCGGCGAAATCGCGCAAGTCGAATCGATCGAGATTCATGACCTTGTTCCACGCGGCCACGAAATCGCGCACAAACTTCTCCCGTGCGTCGTCGCACGCGTAGACCTCCGCGAGTGCACGGAGCTCGGAGTTCGAACCGAACACGAGGTCGACGCGGCTGCCGGTCCATCGAAGCTCGCCCTTCCCGCGACTGCGACCCTCGAAGGTCTCCTCGGCGTCGGACGTGGGCCGCCACTCCGTGTCCATGTCGAGGAGGGTCACGAAGAAGTCGTTGGTCAATGTCTCGGGCCGCTTAGTGAAGACGCCGAGATTGGACTGCCGGGAGTTCGCGTTCAGGACGCGCATGCCGCCGACGAGAACGGTCATCTCCGGAGCGGTGAGCGTCAGCATGTACGCGCGCTCGATCAGCAGATGTTCGGCCGGGAGCTGCTGTCCCTTGCCGAGATAGTTGCGGAACCCGTCTGCCGTCGGCTCGAGCACGGCGAACGATTCCACGTCGGTCTGCTCCTGCGACGCATCCGTGCGTCCCGGCGTAAAGGGCACCTGTACGTCGTATCCGGCAGTCTTGGCGGCCTTCTCAACGGCTGCACACCCGCCGAGCACGATCAGGTCGGCAAGCGAGACCTTCCTCGTCCCGCCGGACTGCGAGTCGTTGAACGCCTTCTGGATCCCCTCCAGGGTCTTTAGCACCTTCGCCAGCTCGAGTGGATTGTTGACGTCCCAATCTTTCTGCGGCGCGAGGCGAATGCGAGCCCCGTTGGCGCCACCGCGGTTGTCGGTGCCGCGGAACGTCGACGCTGACGCCCAGGCGGTCGAGACCAGCTGGGAGATGGATAGTCCCGATGACAGGACCTCGCCCTTGAGGGCCGCGATGTCCTCCGGTCCGATCAGCTCGTGGGTGACCGGGGGGACGGGGTCCTGCCACAATTGCGGCGCCGCAGGAACCAGCGGGCCCAAGTACCGCGAAATCGGCCCCATGTCGCGATGCGTCAGCTTGAACCACGCCCTGGCGAACGCGTCGGCGAGCTCCTGCGGGTTCTCGTAGAAGCGCCTCGAGATCTTTTCGTACGCAGGGTCGAACCGCAACGACAGATCGGTCGTCAGCATGGTTGGCGCGCGACGCTTGGACGGGTCGTGGGCATCCGGAATCGTCCCCGCACCTGCGCCGCCCTTCGCAATCCACTGATGCGCACCAGCCGGGCTCTTCGTCGGTTCCCATTCGTAGCCGAACAGGTTCTCGAAGAAGTTGTTGCTCCACTTGGTCGGCGTGGAGGTCCAGGTGACTTCAAGGCCGCTGCCGATCGCGTCCCCGCCCTTGCCGGTGCCGAAGCTGCTCTTCCAGCCCAGGCCTTGCTCCTCGAGCCCGGCGGCTTCGGGCTCGGGCCCCACATGGGAGGCAGGACCGGCGCCGTGCGTCTTGCCAAAGGTGTGACCGCCTGCGATGAGCGCCACTGTCTCTTCGTCGTTCATCGCCATGCGGCGAAACGTCTCTCGAATATCCCTGGCGGCGGCGATCGGATCCGGATTGCCGTTCGGCCCTTCCGGATTGACGTAGATGAGACCCATCTGAACGGCGGCGAGGGGATTCGTGAGTTGCCGATCGCCGCTGTATCGCTCGTCAGCGAGCCACGTGCTCTCGGTCCCCCAGTTGATCTGCTCGGGCTCCCAGACATCCTCGCGCCCGCCGCCGAAGCCGAACGTCTTGAACCCCATCGACTCGAGGGCGCAGTTGCCAGCAAAGATCATCAGGTCCGCCCATGAGATCTTCCGGCCGTACTTCTTCTTGACCGGCCACAGCAGCCGTCGCGCCCTGTCGAGGTTCACGTTATCCGGCCAGCTGCTCAGAGGCGCGAAGCGCTGCTCGCCGGATCCCGCGCCTCCGCGCCCGTCGCTGATGCGGTAGGTGCCCGCGCTGTGCCACGCCATCCGGATGAACAGCGGCCCGTAGTGGCCGAAGTCCGCCGGCCACCAGTCCTGCGACGTCGTCATCACCGCCTCGATGTCCTTCTTTAGCGCATCGAGATCGAGCGTCTTGAACTCGTCGGCGTAGTTGAACTCCTCGCCCATGGGATCGCGCGTGGGAGGGTTGTGGTGGAGCATCTGCAGGTCTAACTGATTCGGCCACCAGTCTTGGTTCGACCTGCCCCGGTGCGCTTTGCCCGAGAACGGGCACTTCTGTTCGTTGTCCATGTTGACGTTGACCTCTCGTGTAATGCGGATGCAGCCCGGTTGTCAGTCCGGCGGATTTTCCTCAGGCGCCATTGACGCGATCGTCGGGCTTCGGTGCGTGTTGCCCTGACCTCGGCTTCGGCGGCGTGGCGCTGGAGCGGAGCTCGATGGCGCTCGGGACTGGGCCACGCAACGGGGACAGCGACCCCAGTAGACGACCTCGGCCTCGTCGATCTCGTAGCCCCTGTCGTCGACCGCCGTGAGACAGGGCGCGGAGCCGGCCGCGCAGTCGACGTCGACCATCCGGCCGCAGGTGCGGCAGATCAGATGGTGGTGGTTGTCGTTGACCCGATCCTCGAAGCGAGCCGGTGACCCGGCGGGCTGAATGCGCCGGATAAGACCTTCGGCGACCAGCACGCCGAGGGCGTCGTACACCGACTGAAGCGAGATGGCACCGATCTCGGCCCTGACCGCATCGGCCACGGCGTCGGCCGTGATGTGGGGATGACCCGCGACCGCCCGCAGGACAGCCAATCTCTGGGCAGTGACCTGAATCCCGCGTTGACGGAGGAGGTGGGCCTGGTCGGTGACCATGCAGACACGTTAAATCAAACCATTGATTAACTCAAAGATTTGATTTTATCTGTATGTTCGTTTATGCACTCAAGAGCTCACGCAGGTGGTCGTCACGCGGCGGCATCAGGCCGCGCCTCGGAGCACCTCCAGCCGACGGAGGCAGGCCGCGATCTGGTTCCAACTGGCAAACGTTCGGCTCACCAACCTGAATAGGTGCGACCCGGTCCTGCTCTTGCCGTGAACCTCCGTGGACTCAGGCGGCCATTCCCTCGAACTTGACGCTCCAACCTTTCGCAAAACCCCGTACCGGTACCAAGTTCAACTTCAAAGTAGAAAGCGAAAGGCGCTACACCTCGCACGCCATTTCGCTGAGCGCCCGCGCGTACAGATCGGCCACACCGAACCGGTCGGCAGGCTCGGCCGCGAAAGCACTGTCGGCGCCCTGTCGTTTCGACTATCTTACGGTGAGAAAACATACAGAAGTGATGGTTCCGCGCCAGGGCCGGGACCCGTTCGGCACGGGATCGGGAGATCGATGGTGAAACGGCGCGTGGCGATTCCCGTCCTCGCGGTAGTGCTGCTCATGCTCGGGTTGCTGGCATGGCTGCGCGCGGGCGACTCCGAGGAAGCGAGCAACGCCGGCGAGGTCGTCGTGGCTGCGCCGCGGACGTTCTCGAGCACCGTGGTCGCGGTCGGTGCCGTGAAGCCGCGCATTGGATCCGAGGTGCGCGTTGGCTCCCGGATTTCAGGCCGGGTCTGGAAACTCCGCGCGAACATTGGCGATCGCGTCGAGCGGGGCCAGATCATCGCAGAGCTCGAAACGGCGGAGCTGGATGCCCTCATGGCCCAGCGCCGAGCGGAGCTGAAGCTCGCCGAGGCGAAGCTCGCGGCGTTTGCGACCCTGTCGCCGGAGGAGGAAGCCCGGGCCCGGGCCGACGTCAAGCGCTTCGAAGCCGAGGTGACGCTCGCCGCCGAGGAGTTGGTGCGGTACCAGGCGTTGCTGCAACGGGAGCTCGTGCCGCGCGCGGCGGCCGACGCGGCCCGCGATCGGCACGCGGTGGCCCAGGCCGAGCTCGAATCGGCGCGCCGTACTCTGGGGCTGGTTCGCGCCGGGCACACCGAAGGACGCAGACAGGCCGAGGCCGACGTCGAGCGCGCCCGCGCCGCTCTGGAGAGCGCGACGGTGGACCGATCGTTCACCGTCCTCAGATCGCCGATCGCAGGCGTCGTCGCGTCCGTCGCCACCCAGGAGGGCGAGACGGTTGCCGCGGGCCTGAATGCGCCTACGTTCGTCACCATCGTCGACCTCCAGCGGCTTCAGGTGAACGCGTATGTCGATGAGGTCGACATCGGCAAGGTGGCCACGGGCCAGCGCTCGGTGTTCACTGTCGACGCGTTTCCCGCGCGCGACTTCAGCGGGCGTGTGGCCGCCATTTATCCGACGGCCACCATTCAGGATAACGTGGTGAAGTACATTGTGGCGCTCGACATCGACGGGGAGTACACAGGGCTGCTTCGTCCGGAGATGACGGCGAGCGTCCGCATCCAGCTGGAGGCGAGAACGGTGCTGGCCGTGCCGGTCCGCGCAGTCCGGCAGGACGCCGGCCGGAGCGTGGTGCATGTGGTCAACGGTGACCAGCCAGAGGTGCGCCCTGTGCGCGTCGGTTGGCGCGACGGGGCGTGGGCGGAAGTCACGGACGGGCTCGCGGACGGGGAGCGCATCTTGCTGGACGCGCCCGCCCCGAGCCTGGAGGAGCAACGATGAGCCGATCTCAGCGTATCGCCCGGGATGTCCTTGTCTCCCTGTCGGCGCAGAGGAGCCGTGTGGTGCTGATGATGCTTGGTCTCGCGGTCGGGGTGGCCGTGCTGTCCGCGGTCATCGTCATCGGTCAGGGAACCCGCGAACGGATTATCGGGCTCGTGGAGAAACACGGCCTCGACATGGTGATGGTGCGTGCAGGCGGCGAGGTGCAGGTATTCGCACCCCAGTCGGATCGCGGCCTCGCGTCGCTCCTCGAAGCCGATGCCCGCGCCATCGAGGCCGAGGTGCCCTACATCGACCTGGTAAGCGCCGTGCAGAACCTGCGCGGCATCAATGTCGTGTACGAAGATCGCTCCGTGATTACGCGCGCCTTCGGTGTCGAGCCGAGCTGGCTAGCGATTCGCCACCGCGACGTGGCCGAGGGCGAGTTCCTGTCGGAGTCCGACATGGCGGCGATGGCGCGCGTTGCGGTGATCGGTGTCAAGGTCGCGCGGGCCCTGTTTCCGGACGGCGGAGCGGTCGGCCGCACCGTGCGCGTCAACAACGATCCGTACACGGTGAAGGGCGTCTTCATCGAGTTGGGCACGGACGCGGCCGGCATCGACGATTGGGACGATCGCATCGTCGTGCCGCTGACGACCTCGGCCAGACGGCTGTTCAACCGGCCGTATCTCGAGCAAATCGTGTTTCGCGTCACCGACGTGAGGCGTGTGCCTGCGACCGCCGAGCGCGTTCGCGATCTGCTGGCCGTGCGGCACGGCATCGGTCCGGGGCAGCCGGCGGACTTCTTCGTGCGGGAGCCCGAGGATGTGGAAGGCGCGGCGCTCGAAGCCTCGTCGACGCTCTCCGCCTTGCTGCTCGCGATCTCCCTCGTGGCGCTCGTCGCGGGAGGTCTGGTGATCATGAACCTGATGCTCGCGTCCGTGTCGCAGCGCTCGCGAGAAATCGGCCTTCGCCGCGCGATGGGTGCGCGAGCGTCGGACATCTCGCGCCAGTTCCTGCTCGAGTCGCTGTTCGTCGCCCTTGCGGGCGGAGCCGTCGGTGTGGCGGTGGGCACCGGCATCGCCGCGGCCCTGGGCGCCGCCGGTGTGGCGAGCAGCCGGATCACGTGGATGCCGTTTGCCGTCGCGCTGGCCGCGTGCGTGGCGATCGGACTCGTCTTCGGCATCCACCCGGCTCGGAGGGCCGCGCGCGTGGATCCCGCAGCGGCGGTGCGCGGGCGAGCCGCCTGATCGCCGAGGATGCAGCCGCGATGATCGAGGTCGAGGCCCTTACCCGGCTCTACGCGAGAGGCACACTCGAGACGCAGGTGCTCAAGGGCGTGACGTTCCGGGTGCGCCGGGGCGAGTTCGTCGCCATCATGGGACGATCCGGGTCCGGGAAATCGACTCTCCTTAATATTGTTGGACTGCTGGACCGCGCCGATAGCGGACGCTACCTGCTCGACGGCACCGATTTCTCCGGTGCGGACGACGACGAACGCTCCGCGGCGCGCAACCGGAAGCTCGGGTTCGTGTTTCAGCAGTTCCATCTGCTGGAGCGCGCCTCGGCGCTGAGGAACGTCACGCTGCCACTGCTCTACACCGAGGAGGATCCCGGCGACTCCGTCCAGCGAGCCGAGCGGGCGCTCCACGCGGTTGGCCTTGCTCATCGTGCACGCCATTTACCGAGTGAGCTGTCGGGCGGCGAGCAGCAGCGTGTCGCGATCGCGCGCGCCCTCATCAACGATCCGGCGGTGATCCTGGCGGACGAGCCGACTGGCAACCTCGACGCGCAGAGCGCCGCCGAGGTGCTCGAGATCTTCCGGCGCCTCGTTGGCGCGGGGCGCACGCTCGTGCTGGTCACGCACGACCGGGCGGTCGCAGAGCGTGCGGATCGGATCCTGTTGCTCGACGACGGCCGGATTGCAGGCGAGGAAGCGGTGCCTTCGCCGGTGGCCGGTGCGCACTTGGGCGCCGCAGGCTTTGTGTGAGTGCCGTGCAGCACAGGCACCGCCGTCTCGCTCGCGGCCTGCTCCTGTCGCTCCAGCTTCTGGGCGCCCACCGCCTGCGCACGGCTCTCAGTGTATCGGGCCTCCTCGTCGGCGTCGCTGCGGTAATCGTGATGGTCGCCGTCGGCGAAGGCGCCGAGCGCCGTGTACTCGCGCGCGTACAGGGGATGGGCAGCAATCTCCTCGTGGTGAGCGCCGCGCCCGCACAACGAGTGGCGGGCCGGCCGCGACAGGTTCCGGTCTACACGATGCTGCGCGCCTCCGACGCAGCGGCCATCGCGCAGGGGAGCTCGCGTGCGGTGGCGGCCGCGCCAGCCGTCAACCGGTCCGTCGTGGTGCGGTCGGAAGGGGTGAATACCACGACGATCCTGACCGGGACGACCGCCGGAGGACTCCGCATACGGAACATCTCGGCCGCGTCGGGGCGCGTCTTCGACGATCGGGACGATCGCGAGCGCCAGCGCGTGGCACTCCTCGGCCCCACTGTCGTGCGGAGCTTGTTCGGCGCGTCCGATCCAGTCGGACGCGTCGTCCGGGTCGGGAATGTGCCCTTCGACGTGGTTGGCGTCACGCGGGCGCGCGGCCTCGATGCCGTTGGGGTCGATCTTGACGACATCGTGCTCGTTCCATTTGAAACGGCGACGCGCCGGTTGCTCAACATTGCGTACGTGCACACGCTATTCATTCAGGCACGGAGCACCGCAGATCTGGTTCCCCTCGAGCGCGACGTCCGCGAGATTCTGCACAGCCGCCAGGCCGGCCGGTCGGGAATGCTCGACTCGTTCGTGATTCAGAATCAAGCGACCCTCCTTCGCACCGAGCGCGGCGCCGCGCGCGCCATGAACCAGCTCGTCGTGGGCGTTGCCCTGCTTGCGCTGCTGGCAGGCGCCATTGGCATCCTCGCCGTGATGCTGATCTCGGTGCGCGAGCGGACCCGAGAAATCGGACTGCGCCGCGCGCTCGGCGCGAGGCGGAGGGATATTCAAGTTCAGTTCGTGCTGGAATCCGCGATGCTGGCCGCCGCCGGCGGGCTGGCGGGCGTGGTAGTCGGGCTCACGGCCGCCGGCAGCGCCGCGATGCTCGGCCCCTGGGACCTCGTCGTCTCCTGGCGCGTGGCCGCCCTGGCCTTGACCAGCTCGACGATCGTCGGCCTCATCGTCGGCACGATTCCCGCCGCGCGTGCGGCGCGCCTTGAGCCGATCACCGCGCTGCGGGCCGAATAATCGGAACCCCTTATGCTGCCAGCCGGACGACGCCGTTGAAGTCGAGGACGACAGCGAACACCGCGCTACGCAAGGTATCGAATCCCCGCACCGGTACCAACGTCAACTTCAAGTGGAAAGTGGAAAAGTAGAAAGTGGAAAAGTAAGCGCGTCTTGCGCCAGGTTCTGATCGGGTTCGACGGTTCTCAGAGCGACAGCTTCACCGACACCTGCGCCTGTCGAGGGTCACGAGGCCCGTGCGCAGGACCCCATCGAAGTTGAACAGCGCCGGTGTCGACAACGGGTTGATGTTGTTGGCGTTGTTGAACGTGTTGAACATCTCGACCGTCGGCAGCAGTTCGAAGCGATTCGACAGCCGGAACGCGCGCGTGAGGCGCCAGTCGAGGCTGAAGTCGGGGACCACGATTGGCACGCTATACTCTGGCCACCGATGATGCAACGGTCATTCGAGTTGATCGCCTTCGATGGTGATGACACGCTCTGGCACAACGAGCGCAGTTATCGTGAGGGTCGCGACCGGTTGCGGCGCCTTCTGGCAGCAGCCGGTGTCGATCTCTCTGCCGAGGAGCTCGAAACGCGCGTCAACACGATTGAGTTCGCCAACCTGCAGTATTTCGGATACGGCGTCTCCAGCTTCACGCTGTCCATCATCGAAGCTGCCATCGTGCTTACGAGCGGGCGAATCGCCGCCGCCGATGTCGGGCAACTCGTCGCCATGGCAAAGCGAATGATGGCCGAGGAGATCGAACTATTCGCCAGCGCGCGCGACACCGTCGCGGCCCTCTCCGCCGTCTATCCGCTGATGCTCATCACGAAAGGCGATCTGCTCCATCAGACCTCGAAGCTCGACCGGTCGGGCCTGCGACGCTATTTCAGTTTCGTCGAGGTCGTGAGCCACAAAACGACTGACGTGTACGCGTCTATCCTGAACCGCCACGGGATCGATCCCGACGGCTTCCTGATGATCGGCAACTCCTTGCGGTCCGATATTCTTCCCGTCATCGAGGTGGGAGCGTGGGCGATTCACGTTCCAGCGGCCCTGAGCTGGGCGCACGAAGACGCTGACGAGCCGGATGGAAGTCTCGATCGGTACGCGCAGCTCCCGGCGCTCGGTGACGTCTGTGACTTTGTCGAGACGTTCGCGCGATCGGCACGAGCCCGATGACCCGACCTCACGGTACGATTGGGAGCACCAGCTGCGAGGCGCGCTCCCGACCGTGATGCAGCGCTTGCGTCGCCGCAACGGCACGGGCAGCCGATGCGGCAGGCTCGCCGCTATTCAGGTTTCGATCGAAGCGCGGAAAATTGCTGCTGGAGACTTCGAGGCGGATGCGATGTCCGCGGCGGAACACCACACTCGTCGGCCAGAGCCGAACGTCGATGAGCTCGGGAGAGGCCCGCGCAGGATCCACCTGCGGCGTGTAATCCCGGCGCAGGATCCCGTCAGTCACGTTGTACGCCGCGCCGTCCGGGCGGACGTCAACCAGCTTCGCCGTGAAGTCGGTGCTCGGTGCCGTTGTGGCGACGTAGAGTCGCGCGACAATCTCACCGGTCACTTCAGTGTCCCGATCCAGCGGCGGTGTCGTGTACACAAGCACGTCCGCACGGTCTTCCACGTCGTTCTGTAAGACGATCCCGCCACCCGTTCCGAGCTCCGCGCCACCTCTCGTAGGAACCGGGTTCTGCGGGTCGTACTCGAAGGCGTCCGCCGGTTCGGATGTCGCCGGCGCGTCGGTGGTCAGCTGGCCGTCTCCCGCGGCGCTGTTCGCGCGTCCGCCGCTGCGAAGGTAATAGGAGACGTGTCTCGCGCGCGCGAGCGGCCACTCCTGCTCCTCCCTCCACATGTTCGCGCCCATCACGTAGATGCGAACGGGAGAGGACGTTGTCGCGTCCGGCCGCTGACGGCGTACGTGACGATCGAACCAGGGGATGCTGGGCGCGAGGCTTGCCAGCCGGTAGTTGCGCGGCGTGTACCCGTCGGGAAAGGTCACGCTCTGGGCGTGCCCCCACGGGCCGATGACGAGACGGCTTTCCCGCGCCACCTCCGGCGACGCGGCGGTGCGAATGCGCGAGAAGTCTCGAAGCTGAGTGGGAAGAAACGGATCGTACCATCCGGCCATCACATGTACGGGAACGCTCACGCTCGCCGCGCGGTCGTCACCGTCGATGATCTCCCAGTAAGCATCCCGCTCTGGATGGGCCAACCAGTCGTCGAAGAACGGCACGTCCGTGCCGGCTGCCTCATCGGCGTCGGTCAACGGCAAGGTCAGGGCGCCGCGCTCGAGCGCCGCGTCATCCGGCCAGACGTCCTCGGGGCCGTGGCTTCGCATGGCCGAGTACAGCGCGCTGCGAAGCGCGAACGCACCGCCTGGATAGAACATCTCGTGGAAGTCGGTGCTGGAGATCTGCACCATCATCGCTCCGCGCGAGGCCGGCAGCGCGTCGGCCAGCGCCCACTGCGTGTGCCCGAAGGCAGAGCCGCCCCACATGCCGATGCGCCCGTCGAACCAGGGCTGCGTCGCCAGCCAGGCCAGCGTCTCCAAACCGTCCTCTCGCTCGTGGCGCAGCGGGTAGTAACGGCCTTCAGATGCGTATCGGCCGCGCGTCCCCTGGATGACCGCGGCGTACCCGCGCTCGGCCCAGAATCGG
>DATCJA010000122.1:0-60518 GCA_036507475.1 Vicinamibacterales bacterium | reverse complement strand
GAAGCCCCGGAGCCTAGACCAGCCCTGATTCCCGAGGCCTGAGCCCTGAGGCCTGGCATGGATGCGATCCGTACGGAAGCCCTGACCAAGCACTACCGCGTTGGCTTCTGGCGTCCCCGCCCGTACGTGGCGCTCGAGGCGCTCACGTTTGAAGTCCACCAGGGGGAAGTCTTCGGCTTCCTCGGGCCAAACGGCGCTGGAAAAACCACGACCCTCAAGCTGCTCATGCAGCTGATCTATCCGACATCCGGCCGAGCGGAGATTCTTGGACGACCGGTCTGCGACGTCGAGGTGAGGCGCCGCATTGTATACCTGCCCGAGAACCCGTACTTCTACGACTACCTGACCGCCGAGGAACTGCTCGAGTACTTTGCCGGCCTGTTTGGCTACCGTGGCGCCGAACGGGGGCGGCGTGTGGCACGACTGCTGGACGAGGTGGGCATTGGCGCCGAGCGGCGGCTGCAGTTGCGCAAGTTCTCGAAAGGGATGCTGCAGCGCGTCGGCATTGCGCAGGCGATTCTCAACGAGCCCGACGTAGTCTTTTTCGACGAGCCGATGTCGGGACTCGACCCTCTTGGACGCCGCGAGATTCGAGAGCTCATCCTGCGGCTCCGCGATCGTGGCTGCACCGTCTTTTTCAGCTCGCACGTCCTGTCCGACGCCGAGGCGCTCTGCAACCGTGTGGCGGTGCTGGCGGGGGGACGGCTCGCGGCCTCGGGTCAGCTGACGGACCTGGTTGCGTTCGAAGTGCGCGGTTGGGAGCTGGTGGTCGCCGGACTGACCCAGGCGACGCTGGAGCACGCACAGAGCCTCGGCCAGATTATTCGCGCCACTGCTCTTGGAGAGGACCGCTACGCGCTCGAGCTCCCGCTGTCGGCCGCCCCCGACCAGGTACTGTCGAACCTCACCGCGCGCGGGGTGCGGCTCGTCTCGCTCAACCCCGTGCGAGAGACCCTCGAGGACTTCTTCCTTCGGCAGGTGGGCGCGGCGCCTCGCGATCGCGGACTGGAAACGGCGTGACGATGCGAACCATCCGGCATGTTGCCGTGAACGTGTTCAAGGAGTCGGTGCGCGACCGGGTGCTGTACAACCTCGTCGCCTTTGCGGCGCTCCTCATCGGCGCGTCCTATCTGATTGGCCAGCTGACGGCGGGGCAGGACGTCAAGATCATCAAGGATCTGGGGCTCGCCGCCATTGCGACGTTCGGCCTGCTCATTGCCGTGTTCATCGGCATCGGCCTCGTGTGGAAAGAGGTCGAGCGGAGAAGCATATACAGCCTGCTGTCGAAGCCCGTTCGGCGCCACGAGTTCATTCTAGGGAAGTACGCAGGCCTGGCGCTGACGCTGCTCGTCAACGTCGCGATCATGACGTTGGCGTTCTACGCCGTCCTCGCGTACTTGACGATGCAGTTTCCAGGCGCGCGCGCTACCGACCCGGGCCTGCTTCTCGCAATCGCGCTGATTTTCTTCGAGCTGCTGCTGGTCACCGCCATCGCTCTCTTCTTCTCGACCTTTTCCGGCCCGTTTCTCTCAGCGGCGCTCACGTTCGGGCTCTGGGTGATCGGCCACTTCAATGCCGACCTGCGGAATTTCGAGAGCGTGGTGCAGTCGAAGTCGGCGGCGTACCTGGCGCGTGGTCTCTATTACGTGCTGCCGAACTTTGCCGCGTTCGATGTGAAGACGCAGGCCGTGCAAGCCCTGCCGATCCCGTGGTCCTACATGGCCGTCACCATGCTGTACGGCCTCGTCTACATCGCGCTCCTGCTGACGGCAGCCGTTGTCATTTTTTCGAGAAGGGATTTCAAGTGACATCGCACCGACATAGACGTCTTGACAGGCCCGAATCCATAGCGAGGCGGAGCCACCCCACATGCGCGCCGGTCTGAGCCGGAGCCTCGCCAGGCAGTGGCCGGTCTTTGCAGTCATCGTGCTCCTGATGGCTGCGGTGGTCGGTCTTCAGGCGGTGCACGAGTCGAGAGGCGGTTCGCCGGTCGCGTCCGCCGAGAACCTGCTGTACGTGCGGTCGCCTGAAGCCATGAAGCGCCTGGCACTGTCGTACGACTCGCTGCTCGCCGACGTGTACTGGATTCGCGCCGTGCAGCACTACGGTGGCACCAGGCTGTCGACGGACCCGAAGAAGCAGTACGATCTTCTCTATCCGCTGCTCGATCTCGCGACATCGCTCGATCCGCGCTTCAACATCGCCTATTACTACGGGTCGACATTCCTTGCCGAAGCGCCCCCAGGCGGCCCGGGTCGTCCCGATCTCGCCATAGCGCTGCTCGAAAAGGGCCTGCAGGCGCAGCCGGACAAATGGGAGTTCGTTCAGTGGATCGGTTTCGTGCACTACTGGTGGCTGCAAGACTACGAGCAGGCAGCGGCCTGGTTTGCCCGTGCGGCTGAATTCCCGAACGCGCCGATCTGGATGGCGCCGCTGGCGGCGTCGACGCTGGCCCAGGGAGGCAGCCGGCAGTCGTCGCGGCTCCTGTGGGAAGAGATCGCCAGGACCGCCGAGGACGAGTGGTTTCGAAATGATGCGCGACGGCAGCTGCGGAAGCTCGATGCGATGGATCAGCTCGACCAGCTGCGAGCGACGGTCGATGCGTTCGTGCAGCGTCAGGGTTCGCCGCCGGCCGACTGGTCCGATCTGCGTGCTGCGGGCTACTTGAGGGGCACGCCGGTCGATCCGGCCGGGATAGCGTATCGCCTCGACGCTGGAGTCGTCACGTTGGACCGCAGTTCGCCCCTGTGGCCGCTTCCGAGAGAGAAAACACGGTGACGGCCAGCATGCCACCGCTCGTCACACTCGCATTCGCACTCGCCGGCCTCGTGGTCGGAAGCTTTCTCAACGTCTGCATCCACCGGATCCCGCGGCGAGAGTCGCTCGTATGGCCGGCATCTCACTGCACGGCGTGCAACACGCCCCTTGCCTGGTTCGAGAACGTGCCGATTGTCAGCTGGTTGCTGCTGCGCGGCCGGTGTCGGACCTGCGGCGTTCGCATCTCGAGCATGTATCCGATCGTCGAGCTGACGACCGCCATCGTGTTTGCCGGGGGCGTTGCCGTGTACGGGCTCTCTGCGTTGTTGATGGTTCGCCTGGCGTTTGCGTCCGCGCTGGTCGTGCTTTTTGCGATCGACCTGCAGCATCAGATCCTGCCGAACGTGATCACCGTGCCCGGCGTCGTGGCCGGATTCGCCGCAAGCTGGTTTCTGCCACCAGGATGGCTGTCGTCCCTCATCGGAGCTATCGCCGGAGGTGGCATTCTGCTCGCGATTGCCGAGGCGTATTACCGCGTCCGGGGCCAGGAAGGGCTCGGTATGGGAGACGTCAAGATGCTGGCGATGATCGGGGCGTTTCTCGGCTGGCCGCTCATGATCCTCACGCTGGTGCTGGCGTCGTTTGCCGGCTCGCTCGTGGGCGTGGCGCTGCTGGCGTCCAGACGAGGCGGCATGCAGGCAGCGCTCCCGTTCGGCACATTTCTGGCCCTTGGAGCCCTGGTCGCGGCCGTTGCCGGTGACCCGATGCTCGCGTGGTATCTGTCGTTTTATTGAAGGCCTCAGGGCCCAGGCCTCAGGCCTCAGGGCTGTCTCAGGGCCCAGTGACTGAGGCCTTGAACAGCCCTGAGCCCTATGGCCGGAGGCCTGAGGCCTGATCGATATGACTCAGTACGGATATGCGCTGCTCGGGCTCACGGCGATTGTGGCCGTGCTCGTGGCGGTGTTGACGTTCGCCGTACTGAAGTTCTCGGCGGGTGCTCGCGACGCGCGACGCCGGCTGCACGAAGGCGGCGCCGCGGAAGCATCGCTGCTCTCGACAGCGATGCAGGATGCCGTGTCGCGGTTGAAGACGCAGGAGCAGGCCACGCTCGCTCGCGCCGCGGCCTCAGAGCGATTGAGCGGCCAAATCGTCGAAAGCCTCACCGCGGGCCTGCTCGTTGTCGACGAGACCTGCCGTGCTGCGATCTTCAACCGAGCCGCACGCCGAATGCTCGATATCGCCGGTGATGCCGTCGGCGGTGATTACCGCGAACTGCTGCGTCACGTGCCGCCGCTCGAGGGCGTGATCACCGAGTGCCTGACGACGAAGCGTCCGATTGTGCGCCGGTCGCTGTTGATGATCGTCGGCGGCAAGCGGTGTCATTTCGGCGTCACGGTGTCGTCTCTCAGCGACACGGAAGAACAAGGGGCAATCTGCCTGTTTTCGGATTTGACCAACGTCGTCGAATTGGAAGAACAGTTGCGGCTCAAGGATACGCTCGCGCGGCTCGGCGAGCTGACCGCCGGCATTGCTCACGAGTTCAGGAACGGCCTGGCGACGATTCACGGGTACAGCCGCCTGCTCGATCCCGCCGCACTGCCGGCGGCGTACCGGCCGTATGTCGAGGGCATACGGCAGGAAACCGACGCGCTCGGTCAGATCGTGACCAACTTTCTCGACTTCGCGCGGCCGGCGAAGACGTCGTTCCTGCCTGTCGGACTGGGTCGCATCGCCCAGCGCGCAGCCGACGATCTGCGCCGGGAATTGCCCGATGGGACGACGACCGAGGTGACCGGGGACTTTGCCGACATTCAGGGCGACGAGATGCTGCTGCGGCAGATGTTCGGCAATCTCGTGCGCAACGCAGCTGAAGCGTGCGACACGAGCGGCAGGCGGCCCGAGATTGTCATTCGCGGTGAGGTGGATCCGACGCGCGGTCTCTGCCGTGTCATGGTTGACGACAACGGTCCTGGCATTTCGGAATCGGACCGCGAACGCGTGTTTCAGCCGTTCTTCACCACAAGGTCACGCGGCACCGGGTTGGGGCTTGCTGTCGTACAGAAGATTGTCGTGACGCACAACGGCCGCGTCACCGTGGGAACATCCTCGTCCGGTGGCGCCAGCATCGAGATCGTGTTTCCGGTCGCGTGACAGCTCGTGGGGGCTATTGAACCCAGTCGGCAGGGACCTTCTTCATTTCTGCGTGCATCTGAAGCTTTGTCACTTCCAGTTGGCGGTAACGCACGTCCGATTGGAGCCGCTCCACCGTGGCCGCCACAACCGCACGCTCGCGCGCCGCAGCCGGCGTCTTGGGTCCACCATCGAGAGCCGCAAGGCTCGACTGGGCGGCGGTGAGATCCGTGCTGGCCTTCGCGAGTCGCTCCCGTACGTCCTTGGCCCGGTCGCGCCAGTACTGTTCGTCGCGCTTTTCGCGAGCCGGTGCTGTAGTCCTGATGTTGACGGTATGAGTTACGGGATCTTCCTCCATGACGGTCGGCCCCATGTTGCCTGCTTCTGCTGGCGCATCGACCGGTTCCTGCGCTGGCGGCGCGGGATCAGTCTGAGCTGGCTGCAGAGGCGTGGCGGGCGGCTCGACAGCGGTGAGGTCCTCGTTGGTATAAACGCGCCCCGGCGTTCGAGCCACCTCCTTGCGCCTTTCGGCTTCACGCCGCGCCACATCTCCAAGCGACTGCGGCGGATGCGCGGCAGGCTCGGCGGACCCCAAGAGGATCAATCCGGTTGTCGCGGCGAGCGCCCGATAGAGCCAGTGTCTAATCAGCATCTCGCACGTCCCTCCATGAGGTGACGGTGTAGACACTGCCGCCCAGTCCCCCCGCGTACGTAATCACCACGCTGCCGCCAACCACATTGCTGGCCACCAAGTCGCCAACCGCCTGGTCTTCTATGAGCAACTGGCCGTCGAGCGATGCGTTGCCGAGGATAGACGCCTGACCTCTGACAAGCATCTGTCCCTGCACCAGCGTGGCCTCGCCGACCGAATCGATTGTGCCTGTGATCTTCAAATCCTGATCCGTGACGAACAACAGCTCCGGAGTGTCGGGTGCCAGCTTGGGACTGCCGCTGATCTCGATTGAGCCCTCGGCAATGATGCTGATCTGTGCAGGGTTCTTAGTACTACCGGGACTGCCGGATACGGTCGCGTGACCTTCCACGTAATATGTGCCGGCTGTGACGCTGTTGCTGGTGAGCGACCAAGTTCCCGAGGACGAGTCCCAGTCCCAGTTGTTGCACGACGTCTTGCTGTCCCACGTACAGACAACTGAGCCGCCCTGTGTCATTGTTCCGTCGGACTTCAGAACGTAATCCGCCCACACGAGGTAGTCGCTCGCGTGGACTGGTGGCACAGGGACTTCGGCTGCTCCTTCTGTCGCCGTTCCGCCGACCTGGTTGCACGGATCGTCGCAATCCAGCTCGCCAGTCGATGACACATTGTCTTCCACAGAGACACTGTTTCCGTCAATGGTCAAATCACCGTTGGAATGCACGCTTCCAGCGGCGCCTTCAATGCTGGCGTTACCGCTGAGCGTCAAGTTGCCGTTCGTGACGATCGCTCCGAGGTCTTGCGGCGAGATGCGCGCTTCCAGCACGACCTTTGTGCCATCCCGCGCGAAACCGGTCGATCGGACCACCAACACATCGTTCACGTCGTTGAGCGGGTCGCCATCCTCGCCGAATCCGTCATCGTCATCGTCCATGATGGCGACCTGGTATTCCGCGTCGAAGTCGGCGCTGATCGTCAGGTTTGTGTTGAGCGCGAGACCGTTGAGATTTCCAGCGTCTGCATTGATCAGTACACCGTCGACCGCCGCCTCCACGCTCGCAAACCCGTTCGACTTCCAGTCGAAGATGTATTCGGTGGCGACTTCTACGCCATGGTTGAGACCAGCTTCGGCTGCCGCCTGCGCTTGCGTGGCCGAAAGCTGATTGCGCGCGATGAGCGTCTCCGTCTCGGCGTTGACGGTCAATGCTGCACCGAGCGCCGACATCATCAGCAGCAGCAGCAGCACGCCCACGAGCGCCATGCCGCGTTCATCTTGCCTCTGTGCGTCGGAGGGGGGGGTGTCGTTCATCGTGTCACCGTGTCCGGACGTGCACTTCGGTCGTGAGTGTCGTTTCCGGATACTCACCGAGAATCGTGTTGTACGTCTTCGATCTGCCCGTGACCTGCACCTGCACGTACGCGATGAGGTCTGGATCGGTCGTCACGTTCCGTGCCGAGTTGAGATACGTGAATTCGAGCTCCGGAATAATCGGTTCGGTCATCGCCTGCGGTGCGTCGTCTGTGTTGTTGTCTTCGAGCGTGATTGTCAGAGCGTCCGCATCGTGGGCGATGGTGACGTCTTCGCCCTCTTCCGTGCAGGTGCCCGCAACGTCGCCCCCGAGAATGCCGTTTGGCGGGGAGATGTCAGCCTGAATCCGAATGTCGTCGTCCATGCCGTCGCCGTCGGGATCGATTCGTATGGCCTGGAAGGGGGTGCCCACGGTGGGACACGGAGACGTACTGACGCTGTACGGATTGCTGCCCGCCGACCGCAGGATTCGAGCAATCCAGTCGAGCGCAAACCGTGCCTCCTGTTCGACGAGGACGTCGTCGAGCTGCGTGCTGTACCCCTGTTGAAGCTGCGTCGCCAGCACCACGGTCCCTCCGAGGACCGCTGTCGTGATGAGCGCCGCAATCATGAACTCGACCAGCGTGAAGCCGCGGGCGTCGCAAAGCGTGCGGGACGGATTCGTCTGCTGCATTCCTACCATTCGCGGATGATCGTCGTGAGCTCTGTCTGGCGGTACTGTTGCGCACGGAGATTGACGACGCGAACGGTCAGAATGCGTGTGTCCTCCACGGGCCCCGCGTCAACGGCCCATCGGACCGTGATGCCGGTGAGCGGTTCTTCGAAATAGTTCTCGGTATCGTCCGTCAGACTGCCCCCAACGGCGACCGATGCCGACGTGTCGAAGTCCTGCTTCATCAGCTGATCGACCTTCTCCTGCGCGAGACGCATCGAACGTGCGGATTCCCGTGCTCCGATTTGCATTTGGGTGCTGACGCCGAGCAGTCCCGCGATGCCGAGCATGCCGGTGGCCAGAATCAGAGTGCAGATCATCACCTCGATGAGCGTGAAGCCTGCCTCAGTACGCGACGGCTTATTGCGCTGGCTCGGCCTCGTACCCATAGCTCTGCGTGTGTAGTTCGACTTGTCCGTTCTTCGACACGACGATCGCTCGGTTCTGTTCCGCGTCCCCATTCGTAATGACTATCGAAGCCGCAACGCCTGAAGTGAGTCGCCCAGAAGTGCTGAACTCGAGATCGGTGAAGTCACTGAACGTGATGTCATCGTCGAGATACTGCACGACGCCGACGGCGGTGTCGTCTGCATCGACGATCTGGAACTGCCCGACATCGGGATAGTCGAATCGCACGCGGAGAACCATGTTTTTTCCCACGGCCTGGAACCGTGCCGTACGAATGGTGCCGGCGATCTGCTGACTGGTTGAGATCACTTCATACCGGTCAATGCCGGCGCCGACGACCGGGGCTGTCATGCCGGCCAGGACGCCGATCATGGCCACGACGATCAACGTTTCGATGAGTGTGAAGCCTGCTGAATCACGCATATGTTCGTGGCCTTGCAGAACAAGACCCGTTCCCGGTCCAAGTGCAGGGTTTTGCGTGGTTTGCCCCTGGAGCCTGTTGCAATTCGGAACACCGGCATTACATATCTGGGTGCCTGGCGACGACGACGTTTGTGCTGCGTGGGGTGTGGGGGAAGGGCGTTCAAAACTGCGCCCCCGACCGGAGGAGCCTGCCTCTAAGTCCCTATCGGTGAATGGGTCACGGCCGTTTAGTGTGCAGGCATAGTCGTTGCGACTCCGCTACTGCGATGCGGCACGTCTCGCACCCGGCACATTGCAAAACTGAAACTGGTTTCTCGCTGATCGAGGTCCTCGTTGCAACCGTGTTGCTCGTCGGGTCTATCGCGACGCTGGTGCAGGTGTTTCTGATCGCGACCCGGGCGAACGCGGAGGCGCAGTATGCGACGTACGCGACCGTGCTGGCGACGCAGAAGATGGAGGAGCTGCGCGCGATTTCGCCGCCTATCGAGACTATCGACGCGGTTGACTACGTTGATGTCCGCGGCGCCCCTGTAGTCGAGGGTGTTGCGTCGCCGCGAGCCATCTACGAGCGGCGTTGGACCGTTGAACCTCTGCCAACTGAATCCGGCGCGGTTGTCGTTACGGTCACCGTCACCCGCCGTAATGCGACACCGTCCGGCCGCGTGCAACTGATGACACTCCGGGCGGGAAATCGCTCGGGCGCTGAACCGCTGCCAGAGACTCCATGAACACGCGCATGACGCGGGCGGACGGCTTCACGGTTTCAGAGTTGCTGGTTGCGACGGCGATCACGCTCACCGTCACGGCGGCGCTGCTCGATCTGGTTCAGCGAGGGCGTGGCAGTTTTCAGGCCCAACCTGAACGCGCCGACATGCATCAACGCCTCCGAGTGGCGGTCGATGCCCTCACACGGGATCTGCGGATGGCGGGCGCGGGCCTGCAGCCATTCGCTGTCGCGCCGGTCATGCCATACCGTGTTGGTGTCCGGGACAGCGATATCGATCTCGGCGTCTTCTACCGTGCCGACGCGATTAGCGTCCTCTACGTGCCGTGGGGAGAATCGACGGTTACATCGCACACCTATCACCTGAAAAATGATGTAGCGACCGGCACGTTCCAGTTGATGCATTACGACGGTGCGGCGACGGACCTTCCGGTTGTCGATCATGTCGTCAAGCTGCAGTTCGAATATCTTGGGGATGGCGCTGCACGCCTCGACCCGGCGATCCTGCAGGATGGTCCCTGGGTTCCAGACGACCCCGACGCAGTCACCTTCGACGCGGACCTTTTGCAAATCAGGCGAGTGCGGGTGCTGCTCCGCGTGCAGGCGGGGCTGGAGTCGATGCGCGGGCCGGCGGGCGTCCTGTTTGCGCGTGGAGGCACATCCACGTCCGTCGAGCGCTACCTGCCGGACTTGGAGCTCCAGTTTGACATTGCCGTCCGAAACATGGGTCTGGGTCGTTAGCCGTGTCTCTCGTGATCTCGATGATGGCGCTGACGCTGCTCACCGCGCTTGGCGGGGCGCTGGTGCTTGGAACGGTGACAGAGACGGCGATCGCCGCCAGTTACCGCGAGGGCACGGAGACCTTCTACGCCGCCGAAGCCGCGGTTGAGCTCGTCATCGAGGAGCTCGCAGCCGCTTCCGATTGGGATGCCATCGCGGCAGGTGACGCACCTTCGGCCTTTGTGGACGGTCCGCCCGCGGGAATACGCCGTGTGGGTGCGGTCACGCTCGATCTGGCGGTCGCCACGGAAGACGTCGCCACGGCGGCGGGTGACAAAGACGTTGACGCCTATCTCTTATACGCGCACGGCCGCCTGGTGGACATGATTCCGGGCGGCACAGCTCGGTCGCCACACTATGTTGCGGTCTGGATTGCCGGGCTGGCAACGGCGGACGCCGAGGAGGTGTCGATCATGCGGATCGTTGGGCGGGCGTACGGGCCAACCGGCAGCCGTCGTTCGGTTGTGGTCTCCGTGACGAGACCGCCCGGTTCCGAAGACAGCCTTCGGGTGATGTCGTGGCACGAATTGCGATGAAAATGCGCTCGAAAAATGCGCTCGAGCCTTGACGGGCGCACCGGTCGAGCCGAGAATCCTAGGTATGAGGCTAGGAGCCGTTCCAGGCGTCGCGATCACACTCTTGCTCGCGAATGCACCACCCACGGTTGCGCAGGCGCTGGGAGACGTCGCGAAGCAGGAAGCCGAGCGGCGCAAGACGATAGGGGCGTCCGGCAAGGTGTACACGAACGAAAACCTGCGCACGGAAGCGCCACCGGCGCAGGGCGCAGCACAGCCCGTTCAACCAGCCGCCCCTGCGACGCCAGCCTCGCCTGCCCAGCAGACGCCCGCGGGTCAGGCCGCGGCAACTCCGGCTCCGGCAGCGGACGCTGTTCCAATGACGGAAGAAGCGTGGCGCAAGCGAATGACCGGCGCTCGCGACGCGGTTTCACGGGCGCAGATGTTTGCCGAAGCGCTGCAGAGCCGCATCAATGCCCTGACGACGGACTTTGTGAACCGCGACGATCCGGCGCAGCGCAATACGATTGCGGCCGAGCGTCAGAAGGCGCTCGCCGAGCTCGATCGCGTGAAGACGGAAATTGCCGACCAGCAGAAGGCCATCGTGGCGATCCAGGATGAGGCCAGACGCGCAGGGGTTCCAGCCGGTTGGGTCCGATGAAGTCAAGAGTCAAAAGCTCCTTTTGACCTTTGACTTCCACAATGCCCTCATTCCCCGTTCTCCTCGTCGAAGACAAGGATTCGCTCCGGGCGATGCTCAGGCACGCGCTCGAGGGGCAAGGGCACGTCGTCCTCGAGGCGCACGACGAGCCTGAGGCGATTGCTCACATGCGGCAGTCTCGTCCTGCGGTCGTCCTGACCGATCTGAAGCTTCCGTCGGGTGATGGACTGGGCGTACTGCGCGCGGCCAAAGAGCTCGATCCCGAGCTGCAGGTTGTGGTGATGACGGCGTACGGCAGCATTCAGGACGCGGTGACCGCCATCAAAGAGGGAGCGATGGACTTCCTGGCCAAGCCCGTCGATCCCGATCATCTCGTGCTCATGGTCGCGCGCGCCATTGCGCAGCGCCGGATGCTCTCCGAGTACATGTTACTCAAGGAAGAGCTCGCGGGGCGGCGGGGTGCCCCGCGCATCATCGGGGAAGACCCCCAGTTGAAGCAGGTCTCCCAGCAGTTGCACCGGGCTGCGGATACGGATGCCACCGTCCTGCTGCAAGGAGAGAGCGGGACGGGCAAGGAGCTGTTCGCGCGGACGCTGCATGCACTGAGCCCGCGCGCAGAAGGTCCGTTCGTCGCCATCAACTGCGCCGCCATTCCCGAAACGCTGCTCGAGACCGAGCTGTTCGGCCACGAAAAGGGTGCGTTTACCGGCGCGGCGGCACGCAAGCCGGGCCGCTTCGAAATGGCGCATCGGGGGACGCTGTTTCTCGACGAGATCGGCGATCTCCCGCTTAGCCTTCAGGCAAAGATTCTTCGCGCGCTGGAGGAAAAGCGGTTCGAGCGCGTCGGCGGCACCTCGTCGCTGCACGTCGATACGCGCGTCGTTGCTGCCACGAATCGAAACCTGAAGGTGGCTGTGACGGCGCGCCAGTTCCGAGAGGACCTGTTCTTCCGTCTGTCGGTGTTTCCAATCACGATTCCGCCGCTCCGCACGCGTACGGGCGACATCCCCATCCTCGCGCATACTTTCGTCGAACGCTTCTGCCGCGATCTCACCAAGACGACGCTCAAGCTGTCACCCGCGGCGCTGGAGGAGCTCTGCACGTATGGCTGGCCCGGCAACGTCCGCGAGCTGCAGAACTGCATCGAGCGCGCGGTCATCCTGTGTGACGGTGACTCGATTCATCCGCGCCACTTGAACCTGTCGTTCCGGCCGGCAAACGAAGCGCGCGCCGACACCACCGACGCAGCGCCCGCCGCGGCCGACCCGTGGGCGCAGATTGATCTGTCCGGCACGATGGGTGACGCGGTCCGTCGCGCCACCGCGGAAGTGGAGCGCCGAAAGCTCGAGCGTGCATTGAAGGATGCCGCCGGCAACAGGGAGCGCGCGGCGGAGGCGCTGCAGATCAGTTATAAGGTGCTGCTGCAGAAGCAGCGGGAGTACGGAATCTCGGGGGACAACTAACGCGTGTTTCGCTTCGACAGGCCACGGAGTCACAGAGACACGGAGTTAAACAAAAGGAATTCGTTAACGGGTAATTCTGGGCTCCGACATCAGCGCGAGCGTATTTCCTTCGGAATCCTTGAACTCCGCGAGCCACACCTCGCGGTCGGCCAGCGTTGCAATCTTGTGGGGCTCCGCCCCGAATTCCACGCCGCGCGATCTGAGCGATTCATACATCTGTCGGATCTCGTCCACCGCGAAATAGAGCACCGAGCCGGGATGGTCGAAGCCGGGTTCCGGTGTCGACAGCATCAACCGCACCCCGCCGCAGTCGAAGAAGGCGAGCCGAGGCGGCGCGGCGAACAGGAGCGGCAGGCCAAGAAGATCCCGATAAAACCGCGTGGCGCGATCGATGTCGTGCACGGTCATCGAGATCTGGTGAATGCGCGATAACCCGTCCGCAGCCATGGATGAGCCCCTTTTGCGCCGACGAGATGACCCCTACCGCTTCAGCCCGACCCGCTCCAGTACTTGCCTCAGCTCCTCCTCGGTCACGTCATCAATCGTCATCGTCGCGCCGACTTGAATGGCGATGACGAAGTGAAGCTTGCCGGCGACGACCTTCTTGTCGCGACCAATCGCCTCCATCATGTCGCCGATTGACAGGTCCACAATCGGAGGCAGCGGGCCGAGCTGCGCGATCAGCCGCGCCAGCGCCTGCCGGTCGCGGTCGGCAAGCGCACCGCGGGCGACAGCGAGGTCGGCGGCGGCCAGCATGCCGTAGGCGATCGCCTCGCCGTGGCGGAACCGCCGGTACTTGGTGACCGCTTCGAGCGCGTGGCCGACCGTGTGGCCGTAATTCAGAATACGGCGCAGGTCGCTCTCCCGTTCGTCCTTGGACACGACCTCCGCTTTGATTCGGCACGATTCGACGATGACCGGCTGCAGCACCTCTGGCTCGCGCGCGAAGATTGCATTGGTGTCGCGGACGACCCGATCGAAGAGCTCGTGACTGGCAATCATGCCGTATTTGATCACCTCGTACAGCCCGGACCGGAACTCCCGCCGTGGCAGTGTGGCGAGCAGCTGTGGATCGATGAGGACGGCAGCGGGCTGGTGAAAAGCGCCGATCAGGTTCTTGCCGAGCGCGTGGTTTACGCCGACCTTGCCGCCGATCGAGCTGTCAACCTGCGCGAGCAACGTGGTGGGAATATGCGTTAGCGCGATCCCGCGCAAGAACGTCGCCGCCGCAAATCCGGCCGTGTCGCCGATCACGCCGCCGCCTACCGCGACAATCACACTCGCGCGATCGGCGCCGGCGCGAATCAGCGCCTCATAGATGCGGGCAACCGTCTGCAGATTCTTGAACCGTTCACCGTCGGGAATGAGGATCGGCTCCGAAGAGCCGAGGGCACGCGCAACACGTTCTCCGTGGAAGCGCCAGATGGCCGGGCTCGACACGACGAAACGCCGGGCGCCGATGCGCTGAGAATCGAGCAGCGCAGCGGTCGCGTCGGTGACGCCGTCGCCAATCCAGATTGGCGAGACGTGCGGGCCGGCATGCACGTCGATCCGAACTGCTTCTTTCAACAGATCAACACTCACGTTTAACGAGGCACCAAGCACCAGGCACGTTGCAGAGAGCTGAACGACCTGTGCATTGGACCGCTATACGGCCTTGTACGATAAGTTGCACCGCTCTGTGTGGCGTTGGCTGGCGCCGTATCGCGGTCCACAGCGCGCGAAGCGCGCCAAGAGACACTGCCTACCAATCACGGGCTCTGAGGGACGTCAAGCGCAGAGCCCGTGATTGGTAGGATAGCACCGTGGATGTGAGAGGCGACTTCCTTGTCATCGGCAGCGGCATTGCCGGTCTGCGCGCCGCGTTCTCGCTTGCCCATGCCGGCGACGTGGTCATTCTGACCAAGGCCGATCCACGAGAGAGCAATACCGGTTACGCCCAGGGCGGCATCGCTGCCGCGATAGGCCAGGACGATTCGCCCGAGCTGCATGCGAGCGACACCATGTCTGCAGGCGATGGACTCTGTGTGCCAGAAGCCGTCGACGTGCTCGTACGCGAGGGGCGGCGGTATGTGCAGGAGCTTCTCGACTGGGGCGCCGCCTTCGATCGTGATGCGGGCGGGCGGCCGTCGCTCGCGCGTGAAGCCGCTCACAGCGTGAGACGCGTGCTGCACGCACGTGATGCAACGGGCCGCGAGATCGCCAGACTCCTGTGGTCGCGCGTGAGCGGCGGCGCCCGTATCCGTGTCGTAGACGACGCGACCGCGACGGACCTCGTGATGCGCGACGGGACGTGTGTCGGCGCGAGGTTCGTGACAACAGCAGGACAGCCGGGAACGGTCGCAGCGGACCGGACGCTCCTGGCGACAGGGGGCGCCGGCCAGGTGTTCCGCGAGACCACGAATCCGGCTGTCGCCACAGGCGATGGGATTGTGATTGCAGCGCGCGCAGGCGCACGTCTCACCGACCTCGAGTTCGTGCAGTTTCATCCGACCGTCATGAACGTGGAGGGATCGCCGCGCTTCCTGCTCTCCGAAGCGTTGCGCGGCGAGGGCGCGCGGCTGGTCAACGATGCCGGCGAGCCGTTCATGAACCGTTATGAACCTGCGGGCGATCTCGCATCGCGCGACCTCGTCGCCCGCGCCATCGTTCGGGAGGCAGAGAGGACCGGCGCGCCGATCTATCTGACGATGGCTCACCTCGATGCGGCGTTCGTCCGGACGCGTTTTCCAACGATCGCGCAGACGTGCGCCCAGGCTGGCCTGGACCTCGCTCGCGATCGAATACCGATCAGCCCGGCGGCACACTATCTGATGGGCGGCGTGGAGACCGATCTCGACGGGCGTACGTCGGTCCCTGGACTCTTTGCCGCGGGCGAGGTCGCGTGCACCGGCGTGCATGGCGCCAACAGGCTGGCGAGTAACTCGCTGCTCGAGGGACTCGTCTTCGGTGCGCGCGCGGCAGATGCAATGGCGCGCCCTGTCGCGCAGCCTGGCGCCCTCGCCGCTCTCGAGGTCGAACGGACTGCGCGGCCCGACGGCGATGCGGGGGCGGTCCCTTCCGCGTACGAAGTCCGCGACCTCATGTGGCGGGCCGTCGGCCTGCTGCGCACGCGCGCGACGCTCGAGCGCGCGGTTGCGGAATTGATGCGTTGGGCGGGCGCCGCCGCTGCCGCGCGCCGGATCCACCCGTGCGACCCGGAGGTGCGCCGCGTCAGCAGCATCGCGACGGTAGGCTGGTTGATGGCCCGGGCAGCGCTGCGAAGGACCGAGAGTCGAGGGGGCCACTTTCGCACCGATTTTCCGTCGCGCGACGATCTACACTGGAGGAAGCACATCTCCGATCGGCTTCTGGCTTAGGGCTTCGGGCGCACAATGCCCTGATCCCTCCTAGAGCCCAAAGCCGAAAGCCAAAGCCTAACACCCAAGCTCGATGTCGACAGAACAGATTCCCGATCTGCCAACCGCCATTACGCCGCAATCGGAGGACTTTGCGCGCTGGTACGTGGATGTCGTTCGCCGCGCGGAGCTCGCCGACTACTCACCGGTCAAGGGCTGCATGGTGATTCGGCCGTACGGCTACGCGATGTGGGAATTGATCCAGCAGGGTCTCGACCGTCGTTTCAAGGCGACGGGTCATGTCAACGCGTACTTCCCGTTGTTCATTCCCGAGAGCCTGCTGATGCGCGAAGCCGACCACGTTGCAGGGTTTGCGCCCCAGGTGGCGTGGGTGACACATGGCGGGACGGAAAAGCTCGAGGAACGGCTCGTCGTCCGACCGACGTCGGAGACGATCATTGGCACGATGTACGCCAAGTGGGTGCAGTCGTGGCGCGACCTGCCCATTCTGATAAATCAGTGGGCGAATGTTGTCCGGTGGGAGAAGGTGACGCGACTGTTCCTGCGGACGACCGAATTCCTGTGGCAGGAGGGGCACACCGCGCACGAGACGGCGGAAGAGGCGCAGGAAGAGACGCTGCGGATGCTTGCCGTCTACAAGGAGTTTGCCGAGAACGATCTCGCCATGCCGGTGATCGACGGTCAGAAAACCGACAGCGAGAAGTTTGCCGGCGCGGAGCGCACGTATTCGATTGAAGGGCTGATGCGCGACGGCCGCGCGCTGCAGGCAGGCACGTCACACAACCTGGGGCAGAACTTCGCCAAGGTGTTCGACATCAAGTTTCAGGCGCGCGACAAGTCCCTTCAATATGTTTATGGCACGTCGTGGGGCGTTTCCACTCGCATGATTGGAGCCGTGATCATGACGCATGGGGACGACGGCGGTCTGATTCTGCCGCCGAAGATAGCCCCGTATCAGGTGGTCATCGTGCCGATTCCACGCGGCAACTGGAAGGAGACGGTGCTGCCGAAAGCCCAGGCCATCCGCGACGAGCTGGTCGGCCGCGGCATTCGTGTCTTCATCGACGATCGCGAGTCGCAGACGCCCGGCTGGAAGTTCAACGAATGGGAGCTGCGAGGCGTTCCGCTGCGGCTGGAAATAGGCCCCAAAGACATCGAGAAATCACAGGTCGTGCTCGCGCGGCGCGATACGCGCGAAAAATCCTCGGCGTCGATGGATGGGCTCGTGGCGCACATCGAGAGCCTGCTCGCGACGATTCAGCGGGCCTTGTACGAACGCGCGCTGCAATTCCGCACGGAGCACACGTCGTCGACCGACAGCTACGACGAATTCAAGGCAATCATGGAGGGGCGCCCGGGTTTCGTGGTGTCGCCCTGGTGCGGCTCACCCGCGTGCGAAGCGGCCATAAAGACTGAAACGCAGGCCACCATCCGGAACATTCCGTTCGACAGCCCGCCAGCGGCGGGAAAGAACTGCCTGAAGTGCGGCAGTCCGGCCACGGTGCACGCGTGGTTCGCGAAGGCCTATTGACGCGCAGGCTGAAGTCCCCGTAGAGCGCACGCTTCAGCGTGCGCGTTAGATCTCCTCGGCCTTCTTCTTCCTTTTGCCTACGAGCCAGGCGATGCCGATGCTGAAGATGTACAGCAGCACGAGCGGACCGGTCATCGCCACGAGCGATACGCCTCCGCCGTCGGGTGTCACTACCGCGGAGATGATGACGATCAGCAGCACGGCGTACTTGAAATTACGGATCATGAACCGCGCGGTGAGCACCCCCATCCTTGCCAGGAACAGAACTACCGTGGGCATCTGGAAGACGACGCCAAACGCGAGGAGCAGCCGCAGATAGATTGAGAACACAGGCTCGATCCGCGGCATGAACGTCAGGATGTCGGAATTGAAGCTGGCGAAGAAGTTCCACGTGAGCCTAAACACCACGTAGTGCGAGAACGCCGCGCCGCCGACGAAGAAGAACGACGACATCACGATGAAGGGAATCGCCCACTTCTTCTCGTGCGCGTACAGGCCCGGTGCGACGAACAACCACACCTGCGTCATGACGGCGGGCGACGCCAGCACCAAGCCGGCGATGAGCGCGATCTTGATGTACAGGATGAATGCTTCGGTCGGATCCGTGTAGATGAGCGTCGCGCCGGGTGGCAGCACCTGCTGCAGCGGCCGCATGATGAAGTCGAAAATCTGATCGATGAAGAAGAACGCGATGACGAATCCGACGCCAACCGAGATCACGGCATAGATGATGCGGCGGCGGAGCTCGTCCAGGTGATCGAGAAACGACATCTTGCCGCCAGCGTCATCGTCGGGAGCCTCGAAGTTCTCTCGATCCTTGGCGAGGTCGTCATCCGGCAGCGGGGCCGGCGCGTTGTTCGGGAACGGGATCAGGCCCACTTAGGCCACTGGGCCGGTGCCGGTCGTGCGATCGACCGTGTCGTTGGCCGGCGGAGCCGGCGTTACCGGCGGGGGAGGCGGCGAGGACGTCGCGGCGGCCGCCACGGCCGAATCCTGCTCGGCGCGAATCGCCGCGCGTTGATCCCGCTGCTCCTCGACGCGGATTTCCTCTTCGAGCGTGTTCCGCAACTCGTTGGACGCCCGCTTGAACTCACCGATGCTCCTGCCAAGCGACCGGCCGAGCTCGGGCAGCTTTCGCGGCCCGAAGATGATGAGCGCAATCACCAGGATGATGATGAGCTCGGGCATGCCGATGGAACCAAACATAAGGCTTGCTCCAGCCGGACGACGGCCGGCGGCTACGCTCGCGGAACCCGGTCCGGTCGACCCTCGAGGTCGCCGAATTCCCGCAAGTGATTCATTGGATTATAGAAATGCGATCTGGACGGGGTCAAGGTAACCGTTTATAGTTTCTTCAGATATGCGCAGCTACCGGACTTTGTCTGCCGCCGTCTTTACCGTCGTTTTCTGTGCCCTGCTGGGTGGCTTTTACGGTCGGAGCGCGCTCGTCGCTCAGGACCAGATTCCCGAGCAGTACAAGGTCTTTACGGCCGCGCTGAGCGCGGTCGAGGGCAATTACGTCGGGGAGGTCGAATCCGATCGCCTCGTATACGGGGCCATCTCGGGCATGTTGCAGACGCTCGATCCCCACTCGAGCTTCATGGACCCCCGCACCTATGCCCAGATGCGCGAGCGGCAGGAAGGACGTTATTACGGCCTTGGTATCTCCATCCAGGTCGTCGAAGGCGAAATCACCGTCTTTTCCCTGTTCGAAGGGTCTCCTGCGTACCAGAAAGGCGTGCGGCGTGGAGACGTCATCGCCCAGATCGAAGGGAAGGACACCAAGGGGTGGACGAGCGACGAGGCGGTGCGCCAGCTTCGGGGGGCGCGTGGGACGCCGGTACACATCGCGGTCAGGCGCGGTGGCTTCGACAAGCTGATCGAGCTCGACGTCGTCCGCGACGAGATTCACATTCCCACCGTGCGCGCCTCGTTCATGCTGAATCCCACGACGGGGTACGTCCTTCTGTCGGATTTTGGCGAGAACACGGATCAGGAGCTCGGGCGCGCGCTGCGCGACCTGAACGGCAAGGGAATGCGGCGCCTGGTGTTCGATCTGCGCAACAACCCGGGCGGGGCGCTGGATCAGGCCATTCGCGTTGCAAATCGCTTCCTGCCGCGCGGAGATCTCATCGTCTATACCCGCGGCCGGGTTGCAAATTCGGATCAGGATTATCGCGCCCAGCAGCAGAGCGATTACACCGAGGTTCCGATGATTACGCTGGTCAATCGCAACAGCGCCAGCGCGTCTGAAATCGTGTCTGGTGCGCTGCAGGACCACGACCGATCGCTCATCGTTGGCGAGACCACGTTCGGCAAAGCGCTCGTGCAGTCCGTCTATCGCGTGAGCGGCGGGGCGGGCGTCGCGGTCACCACCGCGAGGTATTACACGCCGAGTGGCCGGCTGATTCAGCGCCCGTGGGACGGGGCCTTCGACGAGTACCTCACGTACACGCTGCGCGAACAGGACCCCGCGAAGGTGCACAAGCCGGAAGATCTCAAGTACACCGATGCCGGGCGACGGGTGTACAGTGGCGGCGGCGTCGAGCCCGATCGGCGCTTCGACGGCCCGACCGAAGGGTTCAACCCGACACGATTCGGCCGGACGCTCTTTGCACGGAATCTCTTTGACACGTTCGCGCAGCGCTTCTCACGCGCGGGTGACAAGCGCATCACCGCGAGTCCTTCGTCTCCGCTTCGCGAGCTGACAGAGGATTTCCAGCTGACCGACGCCATCGTTGGTGAGTTCAAGGACCACGTGCAGAAGTCCAGGCTCACGATCGACGAAGCGGCCTGGCAACAGGACATCTCGTTCATTCGCGCGATGATTCGCTTCGAGATCGACCTCGATCTGTTCGGCGTGGAGGTCGCGCGCAGGAACCTTGCGCGGCAGGATCCGCAGCTGCAGCACTCGCTGACCCTTTTCCCCGAAGCAGAAGCGCTGATGAAGCTCGGGAACGCGCCGGCGAGAGCAGCACGATAGGGGAGGCCCTCGTCGGCCTCCGAACGTAACGCCACCCCCTCCCTTTGGGTTCCCAGCCCAAAATATTGTGGTGTTACTTTGGCCTTGCCACTATGGCTAGGCGTGTTTAGACTTCAAAACAGACACCCACATGCGCCTAGAACGCCTCGAGATCCACGGCTTCAAGTCATTTTCCGACCGTTCGGAGCTCGCCTTCGACGAGGGCGTCACCGCCATCGTGGGGCCGAATGGTTGCGGCAAGAGCAACGTGGCCGACGCCATCACATGGGTGATGGGCGAGCAGAGCGCCAAGAGCCTGCGCGGCGACCGGATGGAGGATGTCATCTTCAGCGGCAGCGATGCGCGCAAGCCGGGCGCGACCGCGGAAGTACGTTTGCGCTTGACCGGATTGCCCATCCCGCCGAGAGCGGACGTCGCTGATTTCGAGGAGTTTCGCCCGGTGGCGTCCGATGGCAATGGAAATGGCCACGGACACGGGAACGGGAATGCCAACGGGAACGGCCATCAGGGTGCGGCCGAGATGTTCACCCGGGACGTCGAGGTCACGCGGCGGTTGTATCGCTCTGGCGAGAGCGAGTACCTGATCGACGGAGAAGTCTGCAGGCTCCGCGACATCCACGATCTCCTGATGGACACGGGGCTCGGTGCAAAGGCGTATGCGATCATCGAGCAGGGCAAGATTGGCCTGATCCTGAGCTCACGGCCGGCCGACCGCCGCCAGCTGATCGAAGAAGCCGCCGGAATCACCAAATACAAATCGCGCCGGCGCTCGGCGGAGCTGAAGCTCGAGGCGGCGCAGCAGAACCTCACCCGCGTCGACGACATCGTCTTCGAGGTCGAGAAGCAGCGGGGCGCGCTCAAACGACAGGCAGCGAAAGCGCGCAGATACAAGCGTCTTCGCGAAGAGCTGCGCCGCTGGGAAAAGGTGCTGCTGGTACGCCGTTACCGTGAGCTGTCGCAGACGGTTGAGACGGCGCGCGCACGGCTCGCCGATGTCCGCGAGCGCGAGGTGGCTGCGTCGGCGCGCGTCGCCGAGGTCGAGGCAGATCTGGCGCGGCTGCGCATCGAGCAGGTTGAAGCGGACAATCGTGCCTCGCGGATTCGCGAAGACGCCCACGTCAGAGAGCTCGATATCAATCGCCGCCAGCAGCAGCAGGAGTTCGACCGGCATCACATCGACATGCTTGCCACGCGGGCAGAGGAGATTACCGCCGAGCTGCGCGAGCTCCAGGCCAGCCGGGAGCCGGCCCGGCTGGCGCTGGTCGAACGGGGAGAGGCCGCCGCCGCCGCCGGACGTTCGCGCGATGCCGCGGCAGCCGCACTGGCCGAGGCACAGGCTGGGCACGCATGGGCGCAGCAGCAGATTGAGGGACTCGAGGCGGACGTCGAGGCTGCGCGCTCGAGCGTCTTTGCGGCGTTGAACTCCGCTACCGCGCTCCGCCACGCCATGGAGCACGCAGCGGCGCAGCGCGAGCGCGTGGTGGCAACGCTGGCCAAGCTCGACCTCGAGCAGGACGATTTGCGCCGCGAGACCGATGGTGTCGAGGCGAGCCGCAGGACGGCGCAGGAATCGCTCGCGCGCGTGCAGGCGGCGATAGAGAGGATCAAACTCGAAAGTGCGGCGCGTGAGTCCGAGCTTCTGACGGCGCGCACCGCCCTCGACGGTCACGTCAAGAGCGTGCGGATATTTGAGCAGGAGCTGGCCCGAAGCGAGGCTCGGCTGGTGTCGCTGGTGGAACTCGAGGCAAGCCGGGCGGAGTTCGGGGATGCCGCCCGCATGGTGCTCGTGCAGGCCAACGGACAAGTCGGGCAGCAGGGCGCCGTGGCGGACTACCTCGACGTCGACCGGCGGTACGAGCGGGCGGTCGAGGCATGTCTTGGCGATCTCCTGCAGCACGTCATCGTGGAGCGTCATGACCATGCGACGGCCGGTCTCGCGCTCGTGCGCGAGCACGATGCCGGCCGCTGTGGCTTTGTCGTGATCGATCCAGGGTCCAACGGACATCGCCCCGACGCCGCGATCCGCATGCCGGGCGTCGTTCCGATATCCGACGTGCTTCGCATTACGGGACCTCACGCATCGACGATCCAGAAGGTGGTTCCCGAGGCGTACATCGCCGAGACGTTCGATGGTGCTCTGGCAATCGCGCGACAGACCTCTGGTCCGGTTGCGACGCTCGATGGAGACGTGGTCAGGGGACCGCATCTGGTGTCTGGTGGAGCGAAGGTCGAATCGCGCGGCATTCTGACGACCAAGCGTGAAATCAAGGAGCTCCGCCAGCGGATTGCGACCGAGCGTGCAGGCCTCGTGCGGCTCGCCGATGAGACCGGGCATCTGGAGGTAGCCATCGCACAGGCAACGAGCGCGCTTGCGGCGCTGACCGACGAGCAGCACCGTCAGGACATGGCGCTCGTCTCCTTTCAGGCGCAGACCGACCATGCCTCGGAAGAAGCCGAACGATTGGACCGCAAGGCGGATGTCATTGCGCTGGAACGGCGGCAGGCGGAGGAGGAGCGTGCGTCAATCGACGCGCGGTACGCCGAGGCAGAGGCGTCCATCGCACGCCTGTTCGAGGATCAGCGAAGCGCCGAAGCGGGTCTGTCCGAGGCGCAGGGTCGTCTCATGACGGCGCGCGAAACCGTCGACGCGCTCAGTGCGAGCGCAGCGGAGGCTCGCGCCGCCCATGCGGCCATGGTCGAACGGGCGTCGGCGCTCGCGGCCGAGGTGACGCGGCTCGAGGACGTGGCTCGTGACGTCGGAGGCCGCGTCGCTGTACATGCGTTGGAGCTCGAGCAGGTCCGGGCGAAGCGTGAAGGGCTGCTCCAGGCTGTTGCGGACGGATCTCGGGTGCTGGACGAAGACATCCGCCGTCTGGCAACGCTGCGCGACGACGTCCGCGACGCCGATCAGGCAGCGGCGGACGTACGCATCCGCGTCGACGAGCAAGATGCCGTGATTCGTGAGGCGCGTCAGGGCCTCGAGCAGCTCCGCGGACAATCCGGCGAGCTGGACGTGGCAAGGGCGACCGCCGAGAGCGACATGACGCACCTCGCGCAATTGTGCGCGGAGACCATCCAGTCCTCTCTCGAGCAGATCCTGTCGGACGTCGAGCAGATGGAACAGATGGGCGAAACGACGCCTGATGCCGCCGTCATCACTGCGGAAGAGACCGATCCGGATGCGGAGGACACGGACGTAGTGTTCGGCTCTAGCCGGACCGGTGAGGCAGACGTAGTGTCCGGCTTCAGCCGGACCAGCGTGATGACGGCCGAGGAGGCCATCACCGCGCTCAAGGCGAAGATCGATCGTCTTGGTCCGGTGAATATGATGGCGATCGAACAGTTCGACGAGCTGGAGGCCCGGCACGCCTTCCTGGCGACGCAGCGCCAGGATCTGATCGATTCGATCGCGCAGACCATGAGCGCGATCAAGCGAATAGACGAGACATCCACCGCGAGGTTCAACGAGGCGTTTTCCGCCATTCAGCACAATTTCCAGGAGACCTTCGGCACACTGTTCGGCGGAGGTCGAGCCGGTCTCACACTGCTCGACGAGAACGACCCGCTCGAGAGTGGCATCGACATCGTCGCCTCGCCTCCCGGCAAACGCCTGCAGAACGTGCAGCTCCTGTCCGGAGGCGAGAAGGCGCTGACGGCAATCGCGCTCATGTTTGCGATCTTCAAGTACAAGCCGAGTCCGTTTTGTCTGCTGGACGAAATCGACGCGCCGCTCGATGACGCGAACGTGGGGCGCTTCGTCGAGATGCTGCAGGGCATGCTCGATAGGACGCAGTTCATCCTCATCACGCACAATCGCCGGACGATGGAGATCGCGAACCGGCTCTACGGCGTCACCATGGAAGAGCCCGGCGTCTCGAAGCTCATTTCAGTGCAACTGAACTGACGTTAGAGGTTAGGTTAACCTCTAACCTCCGTGAACGAAGACAAAGCCACCCGCTACCAGCGCCTCCGCCGTCGTGCCGGGCTGTCTGCGACCGCCCTTGGCGCACTCCTGCTGTTCGTGATGGTTGTGACCGGGTGGTCCGTGACACTGCGTGACACAGCCGCCGCTTTCACCGACGATTCCTTCTTCCTGACCGTGGTCGTCTACGTTGTACTGGTGGCGCTTGTGAGTGAGGCCGTCCAGTGGCCGCTCGCGTTCTACCAAGGTGTCACGCTGGAGCGGCGTTATGGCTTGTCGAAGCAGACCACCGCACAGTGGTGGGTGGATCGGCTGAAGTTCAATGCCGTCGGTCTGCTCTTTGCAGTCGTCGGCGCGCTCATCGTCTGCTATCTGCTGCGGTGGAGTCCCGAGAATTGGTGGATTGCAGCCGCGCTGTGTTTCGGATCGATCCTCGTATTGCTTGCTCAGCTTGCGCCCGTGTTCCTGCTACCGCTGTTCTACACGGTCAGGCCGCTGCAGCGTCCGGCGCTCGTCGATCGGCTCGTCGCCCTCGCGCAGCGGGCCGGCGCACGGGTGCTTGGCGTGTTCGAATGGCAGCTCAGCGACAAGACGCGCAAGGCCAACGCCGCGTTGACCGGCATCGGCCGGACGCGGCGGATTCTGCTGTCTGACACTTTGCTCGCGGAACACTCGGACGATGAGATCGAGGTGATTCTTGCGCATGAGCTCGCGCATCACGTGCATCACGACATCTGGAAGGGAATCGCGCTCGAAGCGGCTCTTCTCGCACTCGGGCTGTTCCTGACCGATCGAGTACTCGACGCGTCGGTTGGTCGATTCGGGCTGGCCGGCAAGGGCGATGTGGCGGCGCTTCCCCTTCTGGTGCTGACCGGCGGCGCCGTCTCGCTCGTGCTGTTGCCGCTCGCCAACGCGCTCTCACGCATCCACGAGCGCCGCGCGGATTGGTATGCCCTGGACATGACGAAGAACGCGAGTGCGTTTACGAGCGCCATGAAGCGACTGGGCGCGCAGAACCTCGCCGAAGAACGGCCGTCTCGCCTTGTCGAGCTGCTGTTCTATTCACACCCGCCCGTGGCGGCGCGTCTGGAAGCTGCGCGCGTCTGGGAATCCAAGCGCACGTAGTACGCGATCGTACGTAGTGCTGCAGCCATCCGATCCCGGATCCCGAATCCCGGATCCCGAATCCCGGATACGTAGTGTCCGGCTTCAGCCGGACCAGCGAGGAGGTCCATGAAGAAGAACATCTGTCGTTCACTTCGAGATCTACGCTGGCGCCCCGGATACGCTGAGCCGCATTCAAGGCTTCGACTTCTCGACCGGACAGTTCGCGGAGAACATCGCTCGTGTCAAGCATTGGCTCAGGAGCTTCGAGTGGCGGCCGTGAACACGCCGCCCAAACACAGGGCATGTTAGTATCCGGCCACTCTTGACGCACGGACGCCGAAGGTTCCCAATGAACACCTTCCGGGTACTCCAGCTCGATCACGTTGAGTTGATTGTGCCGAATAGACAAGAGGCGGCTCAGTGGTACCATCGCGTGCTCGGCCTGGAGATTCTTCCCGGCTTTCAAAGCCCGACAACGACGTCTGGGATTCGTCTGGTTGCCTTCCGTGTCAGTGCGAGCGGGTTCATCGAGTTCCTGACGCGTCTTGGACGCCTGCAGTTGAGGGATCACCGCGCTTCGCGAGCACGCCCATTAGCCGGATGCACGCCGCGGGTGAGTCGCAGTCGCAGACCCCCGCTGGCTCGAGGAGGAGTTATGTCCTACACGTGGAAGGGCGCGGCCGGACTCATCATGATCCTCGGCCTGATCGGCCAACTCACCGCTCAGGGACTCGTGGTACAGAAGAACCTCTCCTTGGCAATGGCCAAGACGATTGCGGAGGCAGCCCTCGCGGATTGCAAGTCCAAGGGATTCAATACCTCGGCAGCGGTCGTCGACCGGGCGGGGCAGGTGCTGGTCATCCTGCGCGACGAGCAGGCGACCGCACAGACAGCGGAGATGGCCCGCCGCAAGGCGTACACAGCGCGCATGTTTCGCATTACGAGCCTGGAGTTCCAGAAGCGCACCATGAGCGATCCCACACGAGAGGCGCAACGCGATATCGCCGATGTCCTCGCGCTCGGCGGTGGCGTTCCTATCCAGGTGGGCAGCGATACGATTGGGGGCGTCGGCAGCTCCGGGTCCAGCCAGGAGGGAGACGAAGCCTGTGCGAAGGCCGGAATCGCCAAGGTGGCCGACCTCCTGAAATAGCGTCGTCCGCACGCAGCGGCGCCGGATCGAGGCTATGATGCGACCTTCCGGTCAGCAAGACACTCGGCGGGAAAATTTGCGAATTGACGGATTTACGAATTGACGGATTGGGTCAGAGAGAAATCCGTAAATTCGTAGATTCGCAAATTCGTCAATGACAAGGAGACTTCGATGAAATACGTAACTCGATGGGCGACGTTCAAGCTCGTGTTGATCGTGCTTCTCGTGGGGTCTGCGATCGCGGTAACCGTCTCCGGTCAATCGCCAGCCTCCGCCAACCCACTCGTAGGCGCCTGGAGGGTGACTGAGTTCGCGGACGGGAACGGGCCGGCAATCACCAGCCCACAGCCAGGCCTGTACATTTTTGCCAGGCAGCACTACAGCTTTACGCGCATCCAGGGCACCAGGCCACTGCCCGACTATCCGTCGAATGACAAGGCGACGGACGCGGACAAGGTTGCGGTATTCAACGCGCTGTACCTCAACACAGGGACGTACACCGTGACGGGAAACAGCCTCGCCACGAAAGCGATGGTAGCCAAGAGTAAGTTCGCCATAGGGGGTAACGGAAACCAGTACGACTTCAGCGTGACTGGAAACACACTTGTGCTCACGCAGAAGCCGTCGGGAGCAGTGATAAAGCTGGTTCGTCTCGAATAGCCTCGATGGAGGCCTCATGCACCGCATCGTATTGCTGACGGCCCTCCTGGCGGCCGCTGGCTCCATCGGGCCGGCTGGGGCGCAGTCGGGCGACCTTCGTCGGCCGAACGTTGTCCTCATCATGACCGACGACGTGGGGTACGGAGATTTCGGCAGCTACGGCGCTCCTGACGTCAAGACCCCTCACATCGACAGTCTCGCCAGGGACGGAGTCCGGCTGACGGACTTCTACGCGAACGGCGCCACGTGCACGCCGACGCGGACCGGTCTCATCTCGGGGCGGTACCAGCAACGGTTTGCGCTGGAACGGCCGCTCGGGTCCGCAATGACCGCGGACGGCGAGCTGGGCCTGCCTGCCACCGGACGTTCCCTGCCGCAGCTGCTGAAGAATCAGGCCTACGCGACGGCGCTCATCGGCAAGTGGCATCTCGGATACAAGCCAGAGTTCAGTCCGGGCGCGCACGGATTCGACTACTTCTTCGGATTCAAGGGCGGCTTCACCGACTACTACCATCACGTCAACGGCGATGGCCGGCCCGACCTGTACGAGAACGAGCGGCTCGTGGAGGTGCCGGGCTACATGACGGACCTCATTACCGAACGGTCCGTGCGGTTCATCGAGCAGAACAGGCAGCGGCCGTTTTTCATCGACGTGGCGTACAACGCCGGGCACTGGCCGTACCAACCCCCCGGCGCGCCGTCGAAGGCGCGCGACAACGGCCGGCACCTCGGGCCGTTCGACGAGGCGACGAGCACGCGTGCCGACTATGTGGCCATGCTCGAGCATGCTGATCGGGGCGTCGGCCGGATCCTCGAGACGCTGGACAAGCTCGGTCTGAGACAGAACACGATCGTGATCTTCACGAACGACAACGGGGGCGAATGGTTGTCGCGCAACACGCCGTTGTTCCACCACAAGGGGAGCGTGTGGGAGGGTGGCATACGGGTGCCGGCGATCCTCCGCTGGCCGGGACGGATTCCCGCAGGCCGGGTCTCACGCCAGGTGGGGATCACCATGGACCTCACCGCTTCGATCCTCGCGGCAGCCGGAAACCCTGACGCTGCCGAGGCGCGTCTCGAGGGCATCAACCTGCTGCCGGTGTTGGAAGGACGCGCCCCAGAGGTCGAGCGGACTCTCTTCTGGCGCGTGACGGGCCAGCAGGCTGTCCGCTCGGGCGATTGGAAGCTGTTGCTGGACGGCGGAAGGGCGATGCTGTTCAACCTGCGAACCGACATCGCGGAACACAACAACCTGATCGGGCAGCGGTCCGACATCGCCCGCCGCCTGCGGCCGCTGATCGCGACGTGGCAAGAGAACGTGGACGCCGAGGCCAAGCGGACGGCGACGCGCTAGGGGAAAGAAATATGTCGTTCACGCTTCTCGGTTCTTGCGTTCTCGGTTCGTGTTCAGGTTCCCGTCTCGAAACGCTCGAACCCCGAACGTGGAACCGAACCTGAACACGAACGGAGAACAGAGAAGGCAGAAGCGTGAACATCATCTCGCCATTGAAAAGTCAGGAGAATGCCATGCGATCGAACAGCAGACGTTGGGCGGTAGTGGTGCTTGTCGGCGCATTTGTCGTCACGTGGAGAGCCCAGACGAACCAGGATGTCGCTGCCGCGCAGGCGCGAAAGCCAATCATGATGACGCGTATCTACACGGGTCCCGACGGTCAGAGCCATGCGGAGCAGGTCGAGATGACGCTCAATGGCAACGTGTCGGAGATGATGAAGGCAACCGGCGTCCAGTTCAGCCGGCGAGCGCCAGGACCTGTGAGCGACTGGCACGTCGGTCCGAGGCGCCAGTTCGTCATCACGCTCAGCGGCCGCGCCGAGCTCGAGGTGGCGGGCGGGCAGAAAGTATCGGTTGGTCCCGGTCATATCAACCTGATTGAAGACACCACCGGCAAGGGACACACCACCAGGAACGTCGGCCCGGATGACCGCATCGTCATGACGATTCCGCTGGCCGACCAGACGGTCGGTCGCGCTGGTCGATAGAGCCGGGACGGCGTTGTGGAACGAAAAACTTGACGGAGGAGGAGGACACCATGTGGCACGGAAGGTCCATGCGCTGCGTACTCGTCATCCTTGCGGCCGCTTTCGCGGTGTCTCAGGACCGCGGGCTTGCCCAGGGAGGCGCCGACCCGAATGCCGCACCCAATCCATACCGCGTGGACGAGGGGTGGGCGAAGCTGCCTCAAGGCCGAAAATGGGGCGCAGCGATCGGTGTCGATATCGCTCGTGACGGCAGGAGCATCTGGGTATTCGATCGGTGCGCCACTGCGGACGATTGCTCGGGTTCGAACCTGACGCCAATACAGAAGTTCGATCCCTCGGGCAAGCTCGTCGCGAGCTTCGGCGCCGGAATGTTCAATTATCCGCACGGTCTCTTCGTCGATCGCGACGAGAACATATGGGTGACCGACGGCAGGGCGAAGAACGGCAAAGGCCATACGGTCATGAAGTTCAGCCCGCAGGGAAAGCTGCTGATGACGCTCGGCAAACCCGGCATTGCGGGTGACGGCCCGGATACGTTCAACGGACCTTCCGACGTGCTGATTGCGCCGAATGGCGACATCTTCGTTGCGGACGGCCATGGGGGTGAGACCAACTCGCGAATCGTGAAGCTCTCGAAGGATGGGAAGTTCATCAAGGCGTGGGGACGGATGGGGTCGGCGCCGGGCGAGTTTGGCGCCCCACACGGACTGGCCATGGATTCCACGGGGCGGCTGTTTGTTGCCGACCGTCCGAACAATCGTGTCCAGATCTTCGATCAGGAGGGAAAGTTCCTCGCCGAATGGAAGCAGTTCGGCCGGCCCAGCGGGGTGTTCATCGACAAGAACGACGTGCTCTATGTCGCCGACTCGCAGTCGACCGACACGTCCAATCCACCCTTCAAGCAGGGCATCAGGATCGGGAGCGCGAAGGACGGCAAGGTCACCGCCTTCATTCCATGGCCTGAGACCGGAACGCTGGAAGGCGTTGCGGCTGACGAGATGGGGAACGTGTACGGCGGGTACACTAACACACTCAATTTCCGGCGATTCGTCAGGAAATAGATCCGACACCCGCAGTTCAGAGGAGCAGTCAACATGCGCTTAACGGTCACCATCGCCATCGCCGCGATCGCCTGCGTCAGCAGCGCCAATGCGTCCGCACAATCGTGGCACCCTCCCGCGGACAGCCAGCGCTGCCCTGCCAAGTGGGGCGCCGGCGACGAGAGGGGCGCTGCGAACCACATGAAACCCGAGACGGTCCTGCGCGCCGCGCGGCTGATCCGCACCGGCCAGGTGTTCGAGCTGGGCCGTCCGCTGGCCGCGTCAATGCCTCTCCAGGCTACCCGCACGTTCGAGCTGCACACCAAGCGCACGACCGAGCTCCAGGGTTCCAACCGTCGCGGCAGCAACGAGGAGCTCGTCCTCGCGGAAATCGGCCAGGTCGGCACGCAGTTCGACGGGTTCGCGCACCAGACGATCGGCGGCAGCCTATACAACTGTTTCCAGGTGGACGAGGTCGCGACACGGAACGGCTTCACGAAGCTCGGGATCGAGAACATCGGCGCGCTCATGACGCGCGGCGTTTTCATTGACGTCGCCGCACTAAAAGGCGTGGAGATGCTCCCCGACACGTACGAAATCACCGTCGCCGACCTGCAGCAGGCGCTTCAGCGGCAGCAAATGACCCTGCAGCCGGGCGACGCGGTGATCGTCCACACGGGGTGGGGACGGTTGTGGGGCCGCGAGAACGATCGCTATATGCGGACGAATCCTGGGCTCGGGGCCGCGGCGGCCGAGTGGCTCGCCCGACAGGACCCGATGCTCATCGGGGCCGACACTGCGCCAATCAACGTCACGCCGAGCCCGGATCCGAAGCTCTCGAACCCGGTGCACCAGATTGCGCTCGTCGTCAACGGCATCTTTCTCCTGGAGAACCTCAGGCTCGACGAGCTCGCAGCACAGCGAGCGCACGAATTCGCGCTGGTCGTGCAGCCGCTGAAGCTCGTCGGTGGCACGGGCTCGACCGTGGCGCCGGTCGCCGTCCGCTGAGCGTCGACGCGCGCAGGCTGAAGCCTGCGCGCTACACATGACGGACACGCGTTGGATCTAGCCCTATTTTCGTAGAGCGCACGCTTTAGCGTGCGCGTCTATCTGGGCCGGACGACGAGCTGCCCCTGCATTTCTGCGTGGGCGCCGTCGTTCGTGAGATTGCTGTAGAAGCGAAAACTTCCTGGCCGATCGGCGCGGAACTCGAACGTCGTGGTCCCGCCCGGCGGCACGCGCCGGACGATGCGGTACTCGTCGATGGTGAAGCTGTAGGCGACGTCTTCGCTGCGGATGGTGAGCTTGACGAGGTCGTCCTGCGTCACCTCGATGCGGTCGGGGGAGTAGCGGTAATTCCGCGCGATGAGCGTGAATTCCGGACGGCTGGGCGCCCGCTCCTGGCCCGCAAGCCGCCGCATGAACGGGCGCGTCACCAGCACCGCACCCCCGATCAACATCAGCAGCCCGGCATGCCGGCGGGTGAGTGTCATTCCTTGGTTGCGGGTGCTGCCGCTTCGGCGCCCGCCTTGGCGGCCTCCTCCTGCAGCAGCGCCTTGCGACTCAAGCGGATCTTCCCCGTTGGATCGATGTTGATGACCTTGACGAGGATCTGCTGACCTTCCTTGAGCTCGTCGCGCACGTCCTTGACGCGGTGCGTGGAAATTTCAGAGACGTGCAGCAGGCCGTCCGTGCCGGGCATGATTTCGACGAAAGCGCCAAAATCAGTGATCCGTTGCACCTTGCCCATGTAGGTCTTGTTCAGCTCCGGGGTCGCCGTGAGCTCCTGGATGATGCCGATGGCCTTCTGCGCTGATTCGCCGTCGGACGACGCGACATTCACCCGACCATCGTCCTCGACGTCGATTTTCACGCCCGTGCGCTCGATGATGCTCCGGATCATCTTGCCGCCGGGTCCGATGACGTCCCGGATCTTGTCGACCGGAATCCGGATCGTCACGATTCGTGGAGCGAAAGTCGACATGCTCTTCCGCGGCTCCGAGATCGTCTTCGCCATCTCGCCGAGGATGTGCAGCCGCCCCTGGCGCGCCTGCTCGAGAGCCTTGCTCATGATTTCAGCGGTCACGCCGGCCACCTTGATGTCCATCTGCAGCGCGGTGATGCCGCTCGCCGTGCCCGCCACCTTGAAGTCCATGTCGCCGTAATGGTCTTCCGCGCCCGCGATGTCCGAAAGCACGGCGTACCGGCCGGTCTTCTCGTCCATGATCAGGCCCATTGCAATGCCCGCGATAGGCGCTTTCAACGGCACGCCCGCGTCCATCATGGCCATCGAGCCTCCGCACACGGACGCCATGGACGAAGAGCCATTGGATTCGAGAATGTCGGACACGATGCGGACGGTGTAGGCGAACTTGTCCTCGCCGGGAACGACCGATGCGAGCGCGCGCTCGGCGAGCGCGCCATGGCCCACCTCGCGTCGGCCCGGGCCGCGCAGGAACGCCACTTCTCCAACCGAGAACGGCGGGAAGTTGTAATGCAGCATGAACCGCTTGTAGAACTCGCCGCTGACGTGCTCGACTTTCTGCTCGTCGTCGGCCGTGCCAAGCGTGCAGGTGACGAGCGCCTGTGTTTCGCCGCGCGTAAACACCGCTGAGCCGTGCGTGCGGGGCAGGACCCCGGCCTCGCTCCAGATCGGCCGAATCTCGTCGAACTTCCGTCCGTCGAGCCGGTGGCCGCGCTCGAGCACCTCGTCCCGCAGGACTTTCTCTTTCAGTTCGTGAAAGATCTGCTTGGCTTCGATTCGGCGCTGGACTTCACCTTCGGGAATGGATGCGACGAATTCCTCCAGCAGTTGATCGACGCGGTCGTAGTTTTCGAGCTTGCCGCGGATCCGCATCGCCTCGCTCAGCGGGACGTATACCCTTTCCTCGACTTCACGATAGAAGTCGTGGCCGATCTCCTTCCTCTGAACGGCAAGCTTCTTCTTGCCGGCGCTCCCGGCAAGGGCATCGATGCCTGCAACAATCTGCTTGATCGCCGTATGAGCCGCCTCGAGTGCGGCAACGGCATTGCCTTCGGAGACCTCTTTGGCGCCCGCTTCGACCATCACGATTCCGTCCATGCTGCCGGCCACGATGAGATCGAGCGTACTTTCTTTCCGCTGCGCGAATGAAGGATTGATGACGAACTGTCCGTCGACCATGCCGACTCGCACACCGGCAATCGTCTTCTGGAACGGAATGCCCGACACCGCAAGAGCGGCGGACGCGCCGGTAATGGCCAGCACGTCGGAGTCGTTCTCCGTGTCGGCCGACAGAAGGAGCGCGATGACCTGCGTCTCGTATCGCCAGCCCGCCGCAAAGAGCGGCCGGATAGGACGGTCGATCAGCCGGCTCGTCAGCACTTCTTTTTCTGTCGGCTTGCCTTCGCGCTTGAAAAATCCACCCGGGATTCGCCCCGAGGCGTACGTGTATTCGCGGTAATCGACGGTGAGCGGCAGAAAATCGATTCCCTCGCGTGCGCTTGCTGCGCGGCACGCGGTCACGAGCACGACGGTGTCGCCCGATCGAACGACGACGGCCCCGTCAGCTTGTTTGGCCAGCTTGCCGGTTTCGAGGGTAATGGTGCGCGCACCGACATGGATCTCGCGCTGCTGCGGATTGACGTTGTGCATGGTTGTCAAAGGTCCGGGGTGTTACTTACGGATGCCGAGGCGGCGGATGAGTTCAGCGTAGCGCTCCGAGTCTTTGCTCTTCAAGTAATCGAGCAGTCTGCGGCGCTGACCGACGAGCTTCAGCAGGCCGCGCCGCGAATGATGGTCCTTTGCGTGGACCTTGAAGTGCTCGGTGAGGTAGTTGATGCGTTCGCTGAGCAGTGCTACTTGTACTTCGGGCGACCCGGTATCGGAGTCGTGTGTCCGGTATGTGGTGATGATCCCGCTCTTGCGATCCTTCGTAAACGCCACAGCTTGGGTTCCTCCACGAACGGCCCAGAACTGATTCGGTCTCGAATCCACCGAGCCGCCGTACTGTTGCTAAATGTGGGTCCTTAAAGAACTTAGATTTTACATCAGCACGAGAGACGGGTGCAAAGAACCGGGTCGGCTTCCGCTGGTGGCCATGCCGACCAGGCAGCCGCGGGCGTCCAGCAGACGCACCCACGACTCAGGGGGAACCGTGAAGGGGGAAGGGGGAAGGGGGGAGGGGGAAGGGGGAAGAGGGAAGAGCGAAGCCGACAGCCCCGCCGGCTCGTAGTCGCTCGAATCGAGCTCGCGACCGTGCGACACGTCCTCGCGTCCCCGATCCGTGATCGTGACCGCAGGGAGGTGGCTGAGCAGCTCGGAGGGCGGGATGATGCGCGACGCGACGCGAGCGGTATCGCCGAGGGCGTCAATCTGAACGGCCGCCTGAAGGTCGAATTCGCCGCTTCTGGTGCGTCGCAGTGCCTCGAGACAGCCTCCGGTGCCCACCAGCTCGCCAAGCGTGTGCGCGAACGATCGCACGTAGAATCCCGCCGAGCACGTGATCGCAACGCGTGTCGTGGCGCCGTTGAAGTCGATGAGATCGGCGCGCATCACGTTCACGGAGGCTGGTGTCAATGCAACTGCATGATCGGTGCGAGCGAGCCGGTACGCGCGACGTCCGTGAACCTTCTTGGCGGAATAGGGCGGCGGTGTCTGCAGGTACTCTCCGGTCAGTGTCTGCAGCGCACGACTTACGTCATGCTGCGAAGGCGCTCGGTCTGTACGGGTGATTTCGCGACCCGTGATGTCGTAGGTGTCAGTGCTCAGGCCAAAACGGACGATCGCGTCGTAGTCCTTGTCGGCTGCAGCGAAAAACCGTACCAGGCGCGTGGCGTGCCCAATCACGAGCGGCAGCACACCGGTCGCAAGCGGATCGAGTGTGCCAGTATGCCCGACCCTCTTCTCTCCGAGCGCCCGTCGCGCGGCGGCCACCACATCGTGCGACGTCAGGCCCTGCGGCTTGTCGATGACGAGAACACCGGTCATAGCTGGTAGCTCGTAGTCGGTGGTTGGTAGTTGGTAGCTACCGGCTACCTCCTAGCTCGACCTGCTCCAGGATCTTTTGCCGGAAGAGCGCCTTCAAGGTCTCGATGTCGCCGGCTGCGCTGCATCCGGACGCGTTCTTGTGACCACCGCCACCGAACTGTCTGGCTACCGCGTTGACGTCGATGTCACCCTTCGATCGCATGCTGACGCGCCAGTCGTCCGGCCCGATTTCCTTGAAGAACACCGCCGCTTGGATCTGTTTGACGGTGAGCGGCTTGTTGATCAACCCGTCGGTGTCTTCGTAGGTGCCGCCGCAGTCTGCAGCAAGACGACGGTCCACACATAACGTGGCCAGGCGGCCGCTGGTGTCGAGCTCTATCCGGTCGAGCACGGCGCCGAAGAGTCTCAGCCAACCAAGCGTATTGGTGTCGAAAATGCTGCGGGCCACGCTCGGCGCACTGACCCCCGCTTCCACGCACTGGCGGCAGATATCGAAGGTACGTGGCGAGATACTGGAGTAATGAAACGACCCGGTGTCGGTGAGAATCGCGATGTACACATGAACCGCGATTTCGTAGGTCAGTGGAACGCCCAGCTCGCGTACGAGGTCGAACACCATTTCGCCACAGGCCGCCGCAGACACGTCGAACCAGTTGATGGCGCCATATGCGGTGTTTCCGACATGATGGTCGATGTTGATGACGAAACCTGCGTGAAGTCCCGCCACGCCCGTTCGTGTCAGATCCCCCGATTCCATCACGATGACCGCGTCATCAGGGTCGTCGACGCGCTCGGCGATCTCGATCTCCGATACGCCAGGAAACGTCAGGAGCGGCGCCGGCGGCGGATCGTGGTTGACGATGCGCACCTGTTTGCCGAGCGCCCGGAGCGCATACGCCATCGCAAGCTGCGATCCAATGGCATCCCCGTCAGGGCGGACGTGCGACGTAAGGACGAACCGCCGCCGCGCGCGGATTTGCTCGGCGGTTCGTTCCAGCGTGTCCGATTCAGTCGTCGTCATCATCGTCATGCGAGCCGCCCCGCTGCCGATCCTCCTCGTGCAGGTCGCGGAGAATCTGCTCGATTCGGTCCTGGTGCGCGATCGATTCGTCGAAGCGGAATTCGAATTCAGGCACGCGCCGCAGTCGCAGGCGGCTGCCAACCTGCCTGCGGAAAAACGGAGTCGCCCGGTCCAGCGCCCGCGCCGTGTCTTGCCGCGCCTTCGCGTCGCCCAGCGTCGTGTAGAACACGCGCGCCATCTGCAGATCCGGTGACACCTGGACGCGCGTGAGCGTGATGAAGCCGATTCCGGGATCGTGTACCTCGCCACGAGTCAGCAGCTCGCTCAATTCCTGGCGGATCTGATCTGCAACACGTTTGGGTCGGTAGCCTTGGGCCATCACCAATTCAAAATGCAAAATGCAAATGCAAACTCATCATTCTAAATCGTGTGAATTTTGCATCGCGAATTACGTGAGAAACGCAATCTCTGTGCGCGTGATGAGACCTGGCTCCAGCCGTTCGATCTCATCCGCGGCCGCGGCCAGCTCGCGCTCGACGTGCTCGGTTGTCGTCGACACGGTCACGACACCGAGCCCGGCACGTTGCCACAGGTCCTGGAATTCGACTTCGGAGACGGCCACGTTGAACTTCTGCAGCCGGTCCTTCAGCCGCCGCAGGACCATGCGCTTGTCCTTGAGCGACTGGGCGTAGGGGATGTGCAGCTCGACGGATAGGAGACCGACAATCATCAAACGATCCGAACGATCCGAACGATCCGAACGATCCGAGCGTCTTTTACGCCGTTACGACCACCCGCACCATGGTGAAGACCTCGATCAGGTCGCCGACCTTGATGTCGTTGTAGCGTTCGAGACCGATGCCGCATTCGAGGCCCGACTTCACCTCGGAGACGTCGTCCTTGAAACGGCGGAGCGAGCCGATCTTCCCTTCGTGGATGACGACGTTGTCGCGCAGCAGCCTGACTTGCGTGTCGCCGGCCCGCGTGATGCGGCCGTCGGTGACCATGCAGCCAGCCACCGCGCCCACTTTCGGCACCTTGAATACTTCTCGGATCTCTGCCGTCCCGATGCGGACTTCCTTGAAGGTGGGCTCGAGCAGTCCGGCCATGCCCTTCTTGATTTCGTCGGTGACGTTGTAGATGACCGAGTGCAGGCGGATGTCAACCTGCTCGCGTTCGGCGACGTCGGCAGCATTGCGGTCGGGCCGCACGTTGAATCCGACGATGATCGCGTTCGAGGCCGAAGCGAGCAGCACGTCCGATTCGTTGATGGCGCCAACACCCGAGCGAATGATGTTGATCTTGACCTTGTCGTCCGACAGCTTCGTCAGCGTGTCGGCAAGCACTTCCGCCGAGCCCTGCACGTCGGCCTTGACGATGATCGGCAGCTCCTTGACGGCCCCCTCGGCAATCTGTTCCTTCAGCGATTCGAGCGTGAGGCGGCCGCCCTTGGCGCCGAGCGCCTGCTCCTTTGCACGTGTCTGGCGGAACGTGGCGATCTGCCGCGCCTTGGCGGCATCGGCCACCGTCTGGAACGGATCGCCCGGCTGCGGAAGGCTCGTGAGCCCCAGCACTTCCACCGGCGTGGCCGGCCCGGCCGATTTCACCGGCCGTCCACGGTCGTCGATGAGGGCTCGCACGCGGCCGACAACAGGGCCTGCAATGAAGTTGTCGCCGACGCTCAGGGAGCCGTCCTGCACGAGCACTGTCGCCACAGGCCCCCGTCCGCGATCGAGTTTGGCTTCGAGCACCGTGCCGGACGCTGGACGGCGCGGGTTCGCCTTCAGCTCGAGAATGTCGCTCGAGAGCAGGATCATCTCGAGCAGCTGATCGAGATTCTGCCGTTTCTTGGCGGAGACGGGAACCATGACTGTCTGGCCGCCCCAGTCTTCGGGGACGAGCCCGACCTCGGCCAGCTCACGGCGGACGTTGTCGGGATTGGAGCCAGCCTTGTCGATCTTGTTGATCGCGACGACGATCGGGACCTTCGCCGCTTTCGCGTGGTCGATCGCTTCTCGCGTCTGCGGCATGACGCCGTCGTCGGCGGCAACGACCAGCACCACGACATCGGTCACCTTCGCGCCTCGCGCGCGCATCAGCGTAAATGCCTCGTGGCCAGGTGTGTCGAGAAACACCACGCTCCGGCCTCCGACGTCGACATGATACGCACCGATGTGCTGCGTGATGCCGCCCGCCTCGCGTTCCGCAACTCGCGTTTCGCGGATGGCGTCGAGCAGTGATGTCTTCCCGTGGTCGACGTGGCCCATGACCGTGACAACGGGTGCGCGTGCCTGAATGTCCTCGGGCCTGGACTGATCGACTTCGGCGGAGACGAGCTCCTCCTCGAAGCTGCGCATCTCGATCTCGGCGCCGAACTCGCGGGCGATGTCCTTGGCTGTCTCGATGTCGAGGGTGCTGTTGATGGTCATCATGATGCGCTTCATCAGCAGCTTGGCGAGCACGTCCTTGACGCGAACGTCGAGCTTCTCCGCGAGATCCTTCACGGTCATGCCTTCAGCAAGCGTGATGGTGCGTGTGATCGGCGGAGGTGCCGCGGGCATCATCATCGGCGGCGGCGCAACTGGCCGCACGCGCCGTGTCTGGACGGGCCGCTGTCCCGGCCGCGGCGGCGCACCGGGTGGCCTTTGCGGCGCGTACAGAGGACGCGTTCCGGGCATCCCTGGACGTGCCGGCTGGGTCGTCTGTTGACGAATCGGTTGAGCCGGCAGCGGCCTCGGGCCGCCGAGCATGGCCGGCGTCGTGGGCCGTGGCGGTGGCGGATAGGGTGTGCGCGGAGCGGCGGTCGCGGCGGGCCGCGGGGCCGCCGAACGTGCAGCGGCCGGGGTAGCCGCAGCGGGCTTCTGCACAATGGTCGGGTACCCCTGCGTGGGACGTTTTGCCGGAGTGAGCGGTCGGGCAGGCTTGATCGGCTGTCCGGGCTCTTCAATACGCAGACGCAGTGTCGGCGGAACAAACCGTCCGGGTGCAGACGCTGAATCAACGGGCGGCTCCTCGATGCGGGCGGCCGGTTCCTGCGCTGGTGGTTCGTCCGTGACAGGGGCCGGCTCGGCGACGGCTGTGGCGGCGATAGCCGGTTCCGCGGCGAGAGGAGGCGCCGGGGCCGGCGGTTCCTCGAACTCCTGCTCGACGGCGACAGCGGGAGCAGGTTCAGGTGCCTCCACCGGCACCGCAGCAGGCGGCGCTTGCGGCCTGATTGTCTTGACAAGCCGGGGCGGACCCAGCACGGGCGCGGTCGGCTTCGGCGGTTCCGCTTTCTTCGCCAGTGCGGCTTTCTTGCCGCCCTTCGGAGGCGCTGGGGCGTCGGCGAACATGTCGCCGCCGGGCAGCGCGATGTTGCGCTGTCGCGCCACGCGTTCGACAAACGAACGCGCGACGACCTCCTCGATCGTGCTCGATGCGCTCTTCAGCTCGATGCCGTGATCGCGCTTGAGCAGCGCGAGCACCTCCTGGCTCGTCGAGCCGAGCAGCTCCGCGACCTTATAAATCCGAACAGTTGCCAAATTGTGTCCTTCGCCTCGCCGTTAGCCCTGTTCCTCCGCCTTTGCCGGCTCGGGTCCGTCGCCAGCAGCGGACAGTTCCGCCTCCGCTTCCTCGCCTTGCGTCTCAGCTACGGCGGACAGGTTCGCCTCCCCTGCCTCACCTTGCGTCTCAGCTACGGCGGACAGGTCCGCCTCCCCTGCCTCGCTTGGTGTCGCAGCTTCGGCGGATTCCTCGGCAGGTGCGTCCGCTTGACCGGCCTCAACAGCTTCAACCACCTGCGCGGCGGCGTCCCCGTCGCCCATATCGAGCGCTCCGAACTGCGCTTCGACCTCTCGACGCTTCTCTTCTTCGCTCTTGATGTCGATCCGCCACCCCGTGAGCTTGGCCGCAAGCCGGACGTTCTGTCCCTTCTTGCCGATGGCGAGCGAGAGCTGCTTGTCCTCGACCACGACCTCCATCACGCGCTCCTTCTCGTCGACGATGGCGACGTGCTGCACTTTTGCCGGACTCAACGCATTCGTGACAAAGAGGATCGGGTCGTCCGACCACTCGACGATGTCGATCTTTTCACCGCGGAGCTCGCGAATGATGGCCTGCACGCGCGTGCCCTTCATGCCCACGCAGGCGCCGACGGGATCGACATCGCGCTCGCGCGAGTAGACGGCGACTTTCGCGCGATCGCCTGCTTCGCGCACAGCGCCTCGAATCATGACGGTGCCGTCGTAAATTTCCGGCACTTCCTGCTCGAACAGCTTGATGAGCAACGCCGGGTCGGTGCGCGACAGGACGATTTGCGGCCCCTTCGCGCTGCGGTTCACGCCCTTGATGACGGCGCGGATGCGCTCGCCCGGTGTGTAGCTTTCGGCGCGGGACTGTTCCTTGCGAGGGAGAACGGCTTCGACCCTGCCGATCTCGACAATCAGATCCCCGTTCTCGAACCGCTTCACCGTTGCATTGAGCACTTCGCCGACACGCTGGTTGTACTCCGCAAAAATGTTCTCGCGCTCGGCCTCGCGAACCTTCTGGAAGATGACCTGCTTGGCGGTTTGAGCGGCAATCCGGCCGAGGACATCGGTCCGCTTCGGGAACTCGATTTCCATGTCGACCTCGGCCTCGTCGCCGTACAGCTCCTGCGCTTCCTTCAAGGAGATCTCGGTAGCCGCGTCCGTGACATCCGCCACGATGTGCTTGATCGCGAAGAGATCGACCTGGCCCGTTTCCTGGTTGAACCGCGTCTTCAGGTTCTCATTCGTCTTGTAGTACTTGCGCGAGGCGGTGAGGACGGCGTCCTCGATGGCCGTGATGATCATGTCAGGCTCGATGCCCTTTTCCTTGGCGAGCGCCTCGATCGTCTGCATCAACGGGTTCTGCATTGTCGTTGCCATCAAAATCCGCTTTCGCGAGCCACAGAGTCACAGAGACCAGAGACACAGAGCTGTAGTGGTTCTCTGTGCCGCTGCGTCTCTGTGGCTTGTTCTCATCAAAATTCCACTTCCAATCGGCCGCGCGTAATGAGGTCCAGCGGCAGTCGGTGCACCCGTCCCTTCGAGCCTTCCAGAAGCACGTGGGCGCTCTCGATGCCGCGCAATCGGCCCTCGAACGCCTTTTGGTTGTCGACAGCCTCTCGAACCACCACCTTCGCGAGCCGGCCGCTGAACCGTTCGTAGTCGGCGGCATCGCGCAGCGGCCGGTTCAGGCCGGGAGACGACACCTCCAGCGTGTACGCAAAGGGGAGCGGGTCCTCCACGTCGAGAATCGTGCTGATCTCACGGTTGACCTGCTCGCAGTCTTCGATGCTGACGCTTTCTTCCGGTGTTGCCGCTGGCCCTGGACGATCGACAATCACACGCACCACGTGCCCGGTCGCCTCCCGGCGGCTCTGGACGTCCCAGACGGTCAGGCCGCGCGAGGCGGTCACCCGTTCGGCAATTGTCCGGATTTGCGCCAGAGGCTCCATCGCCCCAAATAAAAAAAGTGGGCTCCAGCCCACTTGGAGTACTCCTCCGCCTAGGTGCGACCCTTAAGCCTATCACCTCCGGAAGTTACAGACAATCCTCTTGGCGTCGTGCTGTTGCGCTTTGACGAGCCGCCGACGCGTCGGCGACAGGTCTGGCGATGAGATCGTAGTCGTGGCGACCGACGACGTCCGCGTCCACGAACGTTCCGGTCGTGATGTCAGCGGGGCTGCATTCTGTCAGGTAGACAACCGGATCGATATCGGGCGCCTGGCTCTCGAGTCGGGCTCGCAGCACGAGCTCATGCTCGGCTGCGGGACCATCCACGAGCAGGCGCACACGCGTCCCGATGCGCGTGGCCTGTGCGCGCTCGACAATACGCTTCTGCGCGCCCATCAGCCGCGCCTGGCGGCTCCGTTTGAGTCGTGCCGGCACCCCGTCCCTCGAGGCGTAAGCGGAGGTTCCTTCCTCGTGGGAGTACGTGAACACCCCCACATGATCGAACTGAACAGCCTCGATGAACCCTTCCAATTCATTGAAGTCGCGTTCCGTTTCACCGGGAAACCCGACAATGAAGGTCGTCCGAAGCGTCACTCCGGGCACTCGCTTCCGGATTCGACTAATGAGGCGCTCGTAGCCCGCCCGCGTGCCGGGGCGTTTCATGCGCTTTAGTACGGCATCGGAGGCGTGCTGCAGCGGCAAATCGATATACTTGCACACCTTGTCGCTGTCGGCGACGGCGTCCAGCACGTCGTCGGTGATGGTGGTCGGATACAGGTAGAGCATCCGAATCCATTCGAGGCCGGCAATCTGGCTGAGCTCGCGTAGTAACCGTGCGAGCGCGCCTCGCCTCCCGTGGTCGATGCCATAGAACGTCGTGTCCTGGGAAATGAGCAGCAATTCCTTGACGCCACGCTCGGCCAGCATCTGCGCTTCGCGCACAATCGATTCTGGCGGGCGGCTGCGGTAGCGGCCGCGAAGCGTCGGAATGACGCAGAAGGCGCACTTGTAGTCGCAGCCTTCAGCGATCTTTACGTATGCATAGTGGCGAGGGGTCGCCATCAGGCGCGGCGTATCGGCGTCGTACAGGTATGTCGGGAGAGACCGGGATTCGGGATCCGGGATCCGGGATCCGGCGGGATTCGGGCTCGGGGGTCCGATGTTCACCGGTTCGCCATTCGAACGCAGAAGCGGAATCCGGATCCGGGATCCCCGATCCGGGATCCCGACCTCGATCCCGATCGCCTTGACGATTTGAGGTACTTCGCCCGTTCCGATAATTGCGTCAATCTCGGGAATCTGGGCGCGCAGCTCGTTGCGGTAGCGCTCGGCCAGGCATCCTGCCACGACGAGCTGACGGCAGGAGCCGCGCTTCTTGTATTCCGCCATTTCCAGGATGGCGTCGATCGATTCCTGTTTGGCCTTGTCGATGAACGCGCACGTATTGACGATGAGCACCTCGGCTTCGGCGGCATCGCGCGTCAACCGACCGCCAGCCTGCTGCGCAAGCCCGAGCATCACCTCCGAGTCCACGAGGTTCTTCGGGCAGCCGAGGGAGATCATTCCGATCTTCATAAGACAGTTCACAGTAGGCAGCGGGCAGTAGGCAGAAAGGCTGTAGCCCAGCAGAAGCGCAGGTAGGCCGTCGTGCAGTTGCTGCCTACCGCCTACTGCCTACCGCCTACTACGGATACAGTCGATACAACATTCTCGGGTACGGAATCGTCTCGCGCACGTGCTCGAGACCGCAAATCCACGAGACACAGCGCTCGATTCCCATGCCGAATCCGCCGTGCGGCACGGTGCCGTAGCGGCGCAAGTCGAGATACCACTCGAACGCTTCCTGCGGGAGATTGTGGTCCCTGATGCGTTGCTGGAGCTGTGCGAGGTCGTCCTCGCGCTGACCGCCGCCGACGATCTCGCCGTATCCCTCGGGGGCGAGCACGTCAACGCACAGCGCCTTGTCGGGCTGCTGCGGGTCGGTCTTCATGTAGAAGGCCTTCACGGCAGCCGGGTAATGGGTGACGCACACGGGTCGATCGAAGTGCTCTGACAGGACGGTCTCGTCACCACCGCCGAGATCCGATCCGTACTCGAACGGCTGTCCCTTATCCTTGAGCAACTGTACAGCTTCGTCGTACGTGATTCGCGGAAACGGCACCGCGACCTTTTCGAGCTTCGACGTGTCACGCTCGAGTATTTGCAGCTCGGCGCGGCGCTTGTCGAGCACACGTCCAACCACGCTGGCAATCAACCCCTCGGCGAGCTGGATCACGTCGTTGAGATCGGCGTACGCGATCTCGGGCTCCACCATCCAGAACTCGGTCAGGTGGCGGCGGGTCTTCGATTTTTCGGCGCGGAACGTCGGCCCGAAGCAGTACACCCTGCCGAGGGCCATGGCGTTCGCCTCGTTGTAGAGCTGCCCGCTCTGTGTCAGGTACGCCGTGGTGTCCTCGAAGTACTGAACCGGAAATAGCGTGGTTGTTCCCTCACACGCCGCAGGCGTGAAGATCGGCGTGTCGCACAGGATGAATCCCTGACTGTTGAGGAAGTCGCGAACCGCGTCGATCACGTCATGTCGCACGCGCAGGATTGCCGTCTGCCGTTCGGATCGGATCCAGAGGTGACGCCGGTCCAGCAGGTAGTCGACGCCATGTTCCTTCGGCGTGATCGGGTACTCATGGGATTCCCCGTGGACCTCCACGTTCGTGACGTCGATCTCGTATCCACCCTTGGCACGCGTGTCGGCGCGGACCGTGCCGGTCACCGAGAGCGACGTTTCCTGGGCAAGATGATCGGCGCGCGTGAACGCTTCGTCCCCGACTGCCACCTTCGACATCACAGCCTGGATGAATCCGGTGCCGTCGCGGACGATCAGGAAATGGATCTTGCCGCTCGAGCGGCGGTTGTGCAGCCAGCCGTCGATGGTGACCTGCTGGCCTTCATGCCTGGCGATGTCAGAGATGTGGGCGCGCATAAAGCTGTAGTCGGGTAATGCAAGATGCAAAAGGCAAGATTCAAACACCGACGAGACTATGACCGCGTTTGCATCTTGCATTTTGCATTTTGAATGACTCGTCAGAAGGTTACAAAAGTACTCTCCAACCGCTCCCGTGCCGCCGCCGAACGCTTCAATACGTCCACCGGGTTGCCGCTCTCGCCGACTTCCAGCATCAGCACGCCGTCATAACCGATCTTCTGCGTTTCCATCATGGCGACCGCCCAGTCGATCGTACCCATGAACGGCACCAGATGCTCGTCCTCGCGGCCACGGTTGTCATGCACGTGGGTGGTCCACAAATGGCCTGATACCGTTTCGATCGCCTCGGCGAGATCGCCCATCAGGTTTGCGTGACCGTAGTCGAAACAGATGCCGACGTCGAGACCTTCGAGCTGGTCCTCGATCAACCCGACGAGCGTCTCGGGCGTCGACAGGGCGTTCGGGATCACCTCGACCGCGACCCGGACATCCGATTCGGCGGCCAGCGCCACCGTCTCCTGCAGGCTCCGTCGAGCGGCGTCGAAGTCGTTGTCGCCGGCCGACATCGGCACGCCGGACGGTATCCCAAGATGGACCACCAGAAAGCGATAGGGGAGTCGTTTTGCCATGGCAAGGGCGGCGCGCGTCTCAGCCAGCGCGACTGCACGGCGCCTTTCGTCGCCAGAGGCGTTCGAGAACGGTCCCACCCATTGGCCCCCCTTGAGGCCCTCGAAAATCGGCGCGTGCACGGAATGGAGGATGAGACGCGTGTCCGACAGCCACTCGGCGAGGCGCGCAATCGCCGCCTCATCCTGATAGTCGAAGTGGGAACGCGTCGCAAAGACCTCGACCGCGTCGAACCCGTGAGCCGCGATGTGGACGAGGTGCTCGCGCGTCAGCCGCGATTCGTGAAACAGGTGCGTCGACACGCCGAAGCTGCGCTCAGCCAAACAAGCCATGGTAGCAGGGCTCAGGGCCCAGGCCCCAGGCCTCAGGGCTGTCTCAGGCTTCAGCGGAGAGGGATTCAGGGACCAACACCGGAAGTCTGAAGGCTTCCCGCTACCGCACCTGACTCCTTTCGCCTCAGCCCTGAGACAGCCCTGGGGCCCGAGGCCCTGGCCCTGAATCCTTCCCTATCGCAGTTCGTCGAGATGTTCCGCGAGCAGGTCGCGCAGCCGGCAGAATCGTTCGTATCGGGCAAGGTTTGCGCGAACGTAGCTGAGCGTCCTCGGGATGTACTGAATGTAGACGGGATTGCCGCGAGATGTCGTTTGATAGCCGAATGTCCCCAGTGCCTTCAGGTTGCGCTGGAGCGCCATCAGGTCGAACCGCCGCTGGAAATCTTCATCCTCGACGGCCGACGCGCCGCGCTTGGCCAGGAAGAACGCGATGAGCGCCTCGACTTGCGGCTCGCTGAAGTCGACGTAGGAATCGCGCAGCAGCGACGCAAGGTCGTAGGTGTCGGGCCCCATGCGCGCATCCTGAAAGTCGATGATGTACAGCCGATCGTTGTGGAGCATCAGGTTCCGGCTGTGGTAGTCCCGGTGACAGAGCACCTTCGGTTCGGCGGCGAGCTCACCGGTGATCGCCGCGTACTCCCGGGTCAGCGCCTCCTGCGCGGCGTCGGTCAGCGTGGCGCCGCGGTACGCCTCGAGAAAATGCTTCGTGAAGAACCGCAGCTCCCATGTGAGCTTCTCGACATCGAAGGCGATGCCATACGGAATGTATTGCGGCGACGCAAGCTCGCGGCCCCGCTGCTGGATCGAGATGATCAGGGCGACGGCTTCCCGGTAGAGCGCAGCATGCTCTGCCGCCGGCGCGGCGCCGACGTGTGCTTGCAGGGTGACATCGCCGAGATCCTCGAGCGCGATGATGCCGAGCTCCGGTGAATGATCCAGAATCCGCGGCACCGGCACGGGCAACGTGCTCAGCAGCCGTGCGACGTTCACAAACGGCAGCGCCTCGAAATCGATGGGGCCCGGATGGACGGCGAGCACCTGCGGAGGTGCGTCGCGAAACAGCACGCGAAAATAGCGACGGTCCGAGGCGTCGCCCGTGAGAGGCACGACTTTGGCGTCGTGGCTTGTAAGGCGCGACCCTGCAAGGAATCGATCGATACGGGCACGCGTCTCGAGGCCGCCCGGTTGCATGCGCTCAGCAATCATTTCGTTGAACGTTGGGCGATTGAGCCGACGGCCAGTCCGTCAATCAGCTTCTCGCCTGACGCCGGTTCACTCTCTGCACGCCTCAGCGTGACGCCAACCCATGACGTGCCGGCGGGCACGCGCACGCCATCCGCCACGATGCACCGACGCAGCGACGATCCCGCTTCGACTTCCACATCGTCCCACAGGATTGATTCCTCGACGTGTGCGGTCGTATCGATTCGCGCGCGCGCGCCGTGTGCCGGTGCGCTCGATTCCCGCGGCGCGAGCAGCAGCGACGTCTGCAAGTAGTCGCCTGGAGTGCCGATATCGAAGAACTCGGCCCTACAGACGTGGGCGCATACGGAACCGCGCAGTGACGCGATCAGAGCAGGGTAGAGCTCGGACACTGATTCGGCCGGCACACCCGGCGGGATCGCCGCAAATGCCTGCGCCTCGACCATCTGGACGCCCACGAAGTGATAGGAGGACGCGGCCGACCCGCGCTTCGTGAAGCCAGTAACGATGCCGTCTGGCTCTACCAGCACGCCGCCGTACTTGGCGAAGTCCACCCGCGGGACGACGGCCATCGTGACGAGCGCGCCGGACCGTCGATGCTCGGCGAGCAGCGCGGCGATGTCGATGTTCGTCAGCGTGTCACCGTTCACGATGAGAAACGTGCGTGCGTCGAGGAGCGGCAGGGCCTGCCGCGGTCCCCCGGCGGATCCGAGAACCGGCATCTCCCACGAGTACCGCACACGGAGGTCGAGATCGCTGCCGTCGCCGACCACGCGAGTGATGGTGTGCGGAAGGTAATGGAGGTTGAGCACGGCGTCCCTGACGCCCGACGCTTGCAGCGTGCGAAGGATCCGCCGGATGATCGGCTCGCCGCCGACGGGCATGGCTGCTTTGGCGCGAACGAGGGAAAGAGGACGAAGGCGGGTGGCGAGACCGGCTGTCAGGACCAGCGCCGGAATCATTCTTCGTGGAACACCATGTCCGTGCCGTTGAATCCGTGCTTGTCGCGGTGCTCCGCGAACAGTCGGCGGTACGACTCGAGAATGAAGTCCCCTGGCGCTCGGCCCAGCGCGCGGGTCATCAACTGGATGCCTTCCTCGCTTCCTTCGATCTCGACAAACGTGCCGACAGGGGTCTCGTCCAGCGCGATGGTGACGTCCTCGGCGGCATATTCCTCCCGGTATTTCTCGTACCGAAAAGACACCTGCAGCCCCAGTTGCTCGAAGACACGCCGCAGGATGTCGCCGTCGCCGATGACGGTCTCGTATTCTTCACGAACTTTCATCGTGCCCGGCTGCACGGGACCCTTGAACGTCAGCAGGCTCTTGCCTGGCTCGGTGCGGATGCGAAGGACGCATCGCTGCCGTCGCAGCGCCTCATCTTCTGTGTCGAGCAACGCGTCTTCCTGAAGCCGGCGGGAGCGAAGCGGTGTGGCGCCCGCCGCGAGAATGGCTGTTCGCGCCTCCTCAGGACTGTGGAATCGAAGCTTGACTTCGCGCTCGACCATCAGCGTCACAGGCAGCCTCCTGAAAGGGTTCTTTTATCACAAATGAAAAAGGCCTCAGGGCTGGCGCCAGCCCTGAGGCCCGGAATTGCGGCCGACTTGTGTTATTCCTTCGCCACCGAGACGAAGGTCTCCTGCCCGTTGCGGAGCACGCGCAGGAAGGCGGTGCCGCCAGACGGGACGCGCCCGAGCTCACGGCTGGCCTCGGTTGCGTTCGACACACTCTCGCGTCCCACGCGGACGATGACGTCTCCTTCGGCAAGGCCCGCGCGCGCTGCCGGGCTGCCCGGTTCGACGCCCATGACAAGCGCGCCCGTCGTGTTTCGATTGAGGCGCAACCGCTGCGCGAGCTCAGGCGTGATGTTGCCGAGCGTGATGCCGAAGCCGGTGGTGGTCTCCTGCGGCTCGCCACCGCCGCCGCCGTTGGCGGCGCGCTGCGACGTGGTTTCGGCCTCGAGGTCGAGCTCCTCGACCGTCACGTTGACATTCCGTTCCTGCCGATCGCGGACGAGGCGGACCGGGACCGTCGTTCCGGGCTTGGTGGCGGTGACCATGGCGACCAGCTCGTCGCGGTTTCGAATCGCCTTGCCGTTGTAGGCGATGATGACGTCACCCGGCTCGATGCCCGCCTTCGCCGCCGCGCCCCCGGGTGCGATGTTCAGCACCACGGCGCCGTTGCGATCCTTCAGCCCGAACTCGTCGACCGCATCCGTAGGCACGGGACCGATGCCGACGCCAATGCGTCCGCGTGTGATCTTGCCTACGCGAAGCTGCGGCAGCAGCTCGCGGACGACGTTGATGGGCATTGCGAAGCCGACGCCCACGTTGCCCGGTCGACCTTCGCTGATGATCGCGGTATTGATCCCCACAACCTCACCGCGCAGGTTCAGCAACGGGCCGCCGGAGTTTCCGGGGTTGATCGCCGCGTCGGTCTGAAGCACCTGGGCATAGCGCGATTCCGCCACGGGGAAGGAGCGCTCGATTGCGCTGATGACGCCCACTGTGACGGTGTGCGAAAGGCCGAACGGGTTCCCGATCGCCACCACCCAGTCGCCGGGAAAGACCTGGCCCGAATCACCGAATTTGACCTCCGGCAGCGTATGGTCGGGCTTCTCTGTCAGCTCGATCAGCGCGCTGTCGGTCAACGGATCGCGGCCGACGACGCGCGCGTCGTACTCCTGGCCGTCGTCCTCGCCGTAGAGCGCGACGCGAATTCTCGTAGCGCCCTCGACGACGTGGTTGTTGGTGAGGATGAAGCCGGCCTTGTCGATGATGAAGCCGGTGCCGGCCGCCTGCACGATCTGCTCGCGCGGCGTCTGCGGCTGCTGGCGCGGCTGCGGCTGTCCGAAGAACCGCTCGAACAGATCGCCGCCACCGCCGCCGAAGAAGTCGGTCAGATCCTGGGCGCGCTGCCGCGACTCCGTTCTGATGTTGACGACAGCGGGCGAGACCGCCTTTGCGATGTCCCGGAATGTCGTGGCGGTCAACGGCCCCGTCAGAGGCGCGCTGTTCATCGGCGGTGCAGCGGTCTGGGCGGCCGACGGGGCGGACATGCCGAACCGGGACGCGACCACCATGCCGACGGCCAGCGACGCAATTGCAATCAGCAACGCGTAAAAGAACGTGATTTTGCGGTTTGCCATGAACGTCCTCGCAACAACGGATATTTACGAATCTACGTATTTACGAATGTACGGATTGCAGCGTGGAAATTGGGCAATCCGTAGATTCGTCAATCCGTCAATCTCCCAAAACAATTATCTCCATCTGACGCGGCCCCGTCACCATGGCTTCGTGTTCTCCTCGGAACATGTTGATTTCGGTGCGGACGCCGAACGTCTCGAAATACAGGCCCGGCTCGATGGTGAATCCGGCGCCGGCCAGCACGCGCCGATCGTCGTGGGTTTCGTAATCGTCGAGGTGAACGCCAGTACCGTGCACCTCTTCGCCAAGACTGTGCCCGGTCCGATGCAGTACGTAATCGGCATACCCGGCCTTTTCCAACACGGTTCGGGCGGCCCGATCGACCTGCCAACCGCGCAAGTCCCGGCCATCGCGTGCAGCGTCCTCCACCAGCGCCACTGCCGCGTCCCGAGCCTCGACGACGGCGCGAAACGCCCGGGCCGGCTCGGCCGGAACGGCGCGTCCGGTCACTGCTACCCAGGTGATGTCAGCAAACACCGCGCCCGGTTCCTTGAGCTTTCCCCATAAATCGAGCAGCAGCACCTCGCCAGCGACAATCGGCTTCGTCTCGTCAGCAGTGGGCAGGTAGTGCGGGTTGCCTGAGTTGGCGCCGATCGCCACCACTGGGGGTGAGTCGCTGACCAGCCCTTCCTCATCGAACCAGCCGACCATCTGCTGTTGCACGGCGTACTCTGTGAGCCGTTGCCCGCCCGCCAGTGCCGCGGCCACCGTGGCGAACGCCTGATCCTTTACCCGGTACAGCGCCGCGGACGCCGCACGGTGCGAGGCCAGCTTGCCCGGATCCCAGGGGGCCTCGAACTGCTGGACCAGGTCGCCCGACGACACAATCTCCACGCCGCGACGACGAATCGTCTCTGCGGTACCGGCATCGACGCGCGAGAGAGCGGGAATGGCGCAGTCGGGAGAATACTCCATCGCGACCCGCGTGACGCCGTTCAGCAACTGCGTCAACCCGGCTTCGAGCTCACGTCGTCCCGCATAGACGGTCTTGTCGCCAGGCAGACGGTCCAGGTTGTGGCGCTCGAGGGCATGCACGAGGCCTCGCGGCTCGCCGTCGGCCGGAATCAAGAAGAACCACCGGCGCGTTGTCATGTGCGAACCGTTCGTGAGTCCGGCGAGCCTGGCGGCAATCGGGTTGGACCCGTGAAAATCGTAGAGCAGCCAGGCGTCCAGTCGTTCGGAACGGAGCGCGCGCTGCACCGCGGCCACGTCGAGCGCCATCATGTCACCTTACCATCTCTGACGTGCGGAATCGCTCGAAAGTCGGCCCGTCCGCCCGGACCGGGCAGGCCCTCGTATAATCGGGCTGATCGGAGTGGTCATGAAGATTCGCATCCCGGTTGCCTTTCTGCTGGCGCTGATGTCGGCAGTGATTGTGGCCGCCCAGCAGGCGCCTTCACCGGCGCCGCCTCAGGAGCTGCCGCCCCAGGAGCCGCCGCCCGTCACGTTCCGCGTAGAGGTCAACTACGTGGAGGTGGACGCTGTGGTCACCGATGCCCAGGGGAACATCGTCACCAACCTCACGCAGGCCGATTTCGATCTGCTCGAGGACGAACGACCGCAGAAAGTCGCCGCGTTCTCGCTGGTGAACCTTCCAATCCAGCGCGCGGTTCGCCCGCTCTTTCTCGGGGCGCCCGTCGAGTCCGACGTACAGGGCAACACGGTAGCGGAAGGCCGAATCTACATGATCGTCCTGGACGATCTGCACACCAACTTCACCAATACGCCGCGCGTGAAGCGGTTCTTGCGCGAGTTCATCGAACAGAACTTCGGCATCAACGATCTTGCCGCCATCGTCTATACGAGCGGACGCGGCGTCGCCGGACAGGAGTTCACGAACAGCCGACGCCTGCTGCTGGAAGCAATCGACAGGTTCGCGGGCCGCCGGCTGCGTTCGGAGGCGCTCGAGATCAACGACAGTCTGGCGCTGCGCGACCCCTCAGATGAACGCTCCTTGAGGCTGATGGATCCGCTCGAGATGGAGCGCGCATACAACGCGCGAACGACGCTGACGGCCGTCAGAGATCTGGCGGCGTTCATGGAGGGCATTCGAGGCCGCCGTAAAGCGATGCTGCTGATCAGCGAGGGGATCAGCTACAACATCTACGACGTATTCAACAACACGTCCGCCGGTCTCATCCTGGAGCATGCCAACGACGCCGTTGCAGCCGCGACGCGCGCCAACGTGGCGATCTATGCGATCGACCCGCGCGGCCTGTCGGCGTTCGAGGAGGGCATCGAGGCATCGGGCACGCCGTCCGGCGTCACGCCCTCGCAGTTTTCCATTACCGGCAGTCTCCTCGATTCGCTGCGTCTCTCGCAGCAGAGCCTGCAGGTGCTCGCCAATGAGACCGGCGGCTTTGCCGCGATCAACCGCAACGATTTCGCAGACGCGTTCCAGCGCGTCGTCCGCGAGAACAGCGCCTATTACGTTCTCGGATACTATCCGACCAACGATCGCCGCGACGGCCGATTCCGGCGCATCGAGGTTCGCGTCAAGCGCCCCGGTTTGCAAGTGCGGTCGAGAAGAGGGTACGTCGCGCCGCGCGGACGGCCGCCGAATATCCGCCCGACGACGGCCGCCAACCCGCTCGATGCCGCGGTCGGCACAGCGCTCAACAGTCCTATACCAACCACGGGCATCTCTCTGAGCGTCTCGGCCGCCGCATACAAGGGTGCGGCGCCCAACGCGGCCGTAGCGCTCACGGTGGAGATGCGCGCCGATGGATTCAAGTTTTCCGAGAAGGACGGCACATTTCTGGACCGAGTCCAGGTGTCGTTCTCTTCAGTCGATTCGAAGGGAACCATCCGCCCGGGTCAAAAGCACGTGCTCACCATGGAGATGAGCGCCGCGACCGCCGCGCTCGCGCGTGAACGCGGTTTTCGCGTGGTATCCGAGGCTGCGCTCCCGCCCGGCCGGTACCAGTTGCGCGTGGCAGCGGCCGAGGAAGGCGCGAATCGCGCCGGCAGCGCCTTTTACGACCTCGAGGTGCCCGATTTTCAGAGAGCGGGTTTCTCGATGAGTGGCGTTGCCTTGACGTCGGCGGGTGCCACGGCGACACCGACCGTGAAGGCGGCCGACCCGCTGAAGGACGTCCTTCCGGGTCCGCCAGTGACGGTTCGAGAATTCGCGCGAAACGATCAGGTTGCGCTCTTCGCCGAGTTCTACGAGAACGCCGCGAACGCGCCGCCTCATGCGATCGAGCTTGGAACGACTGTCCGCGCAGAAGACGGACGTGTCGTCTTCGAGAATCGTGAACAGCGGTCGTCGACCGACCTCCAGGGGAGGAGTGGCGGGTACGGTTATCAAGTCAGGTTCCCGCTCAATGAGTTTGCGCCCGGGGTGTACGTCATACGCGTGCAAGGGCGCACGCTTGCCAGAGGCGCCGACGCACCCATCGCGCGCGACGTGCTCATCCGTATTCGGTAGTTGGTAGTTGGTAGTTGGTAGTCGGTAGTTGACAGCAGCCGGTAGCCGGAGGGCCTTTAGGCCTCCGGTCTGGAATTGCGCGTTGGGAGTTGGAAGCTGCATGGCAGCGTCGTTGCACCGGTCGACATGAGCGATGAACAGCTCGATCGGACTTCCGTCCCGGACCGCCTCGGCTCTCGCCTATAGCGGCTGGTGGATTACAGGGGCCATCCTCTGGTTTCTGGAACGGCGCGATCCCATCGTGCGCTTTCATGCGGCGCAGGCGATCGTCGTGTTCGGCGTCGCCGCGCTGCTCGTCGCGCTCCTTGGCGCGCTCGCGGCCGCCTCGCTGTCGTTTCTGCCGTCGCTCTTCGGGTTTTTTTTCGGCGCGGCGGCGCTGACGTGGATGGCGAGCGTCGCCCTCTGGGCGATCACGATGTGGAAGATCGTGAACGGCGACGAGTGGAGGATACCCGTCGCCGCACCGTGGGCGGACCGTTTGAACGCGTAACGGCTACATCTTGGCGACCAGAACCGGCTTGATCTCGCCGTTGGCGTGCGAGAACTGCCACTGGTTCCGGTTCATCCGCGGATCGGCGGGTGTCTCGAGCGTCACCGTAATCACTTCGCCTGGCTGCAGCGGCCGGGGGTGCCGGTAGCTGTCGCTCGGAAGCGGGTTCCCTCCCTTGTCGTACCAGAAGTCGTCCACTTTCAAGCCGGCGATCGGCCCCGCAGCCATATTCTTGATCTGCATCGTGGTGATGACGAAGTCCTTGCCGCCAACCTTCCCCCGTTTGACGGCGGGCTTCGTGTAGCCGATCTGCGCCACGCCCCGAACGGGCGCGACAAGCCGCGGTCGTTCCGCTCCCTGCGCGGGCGGGGCGGAGGTCGCCGGCTTTGGCGCCTGCGCGGCCGCCGAACCGGTGGCCACGGCCAGAGCGCCGGCAACGGTCAGCAGCATGAGTTTCTGACGGTTCATGATGAATGGTCCTCCCGACGGGATTGGGCCGCCCCGTCACGCAAAAAGCCATTATATGGCGGTCACATTTCGCCGTTCCAGTCCTCAGGCTCCTGGTTCGAGGAACGGAATACTTCCAGGTGCCATTTGCCGCCGCCCCACGGCTCGATGACCTCAGTGGCTACGACGTCGACGAGGATCTCGGCAAAGGTGCGTCCCTCGGGGTCGCCCTCGAGGTGATACGCCTCTTCCTCCCACCCGAAATTGGGATACAGGACCATCGTCAGAAACAGATCGTAGCCGTCGTCGACGACGATGATCTGACCGCAGGGGCGCTTAATGGTGGAGTGGTAGATGAGGTATTTTTCGGCGCTGTGCGCGCGAATATAGCGTTTCAGCGCGAACTCACGGGCGACGATTTCCTCGACCGCAATCTTCTTTTCCCAGCAGTCGCGACAGTAGCGCTCCTCGCCGCGCGGTTCTGATACATCCTTCGCGCCGCACAGCGCGCACTTCGATTTCGCAACCGTGGACTTCCGGGCCATTGCTGTCGATTTTACAACCACGGAGGCCTAAAGGCCTCCCGCTACCAGCGGCCGCGTACAACCACGGAGTTGACTGTCACATTCTTGGGTAGCCGGAGACCTTTAGGTCTCCGGAGACGACTTCGATCTCCGGGCGATTACTTGGTCACCGTCTGGTGGCCGAGTGCGGGCTTGTACATCGTCCGCACGTACTCCTTGACCATGCGGCGCGTGCTGAATCGAGGCAGGACGGTGCGCATCGACTGTTTCACGATCTGCAGCCACCGGCGGGGGATGCCCTGTGCGTCGCGATCGTAGAAGGTCGGTACGAGTTGCTGTTCGAGAAGCGCATACATCGCCTGGGCGTCGGCCCAATCCTGAGCGCCGGTGTCGTTCGGATCGGCCGGGCCGTCGATGAGCCACCCGTTATCGCCGGCAAAGCCTTCCGCCCACCATCCGTCGCCAATCGACATGTGCGGCGTGCCGTTGATTGCCGCTTTCATCCCGCTGGTGCCGCTGGCTTCAAGCGGCTTGCGCGGGTTGTTCAGCCAGACGTCGCACCCCTGCACGAGAAAATGCGCCACGTGCAGGTCGTAGTCTTCCATGAACGCAATGCGTCCCCCGAACTTCGGGTCGAGCGCCCGGCGATAAATGCGCTGCAGGTGGTGCTTGCCGACGTCGTCGGCCGGATGTGCCTTGCCGGCAAACAGAATCTGGACGGGCCTGCCGTGCGCGTTCAGGATGCGGGCCAGACGGTCGGCATCCGTGAATATCAGCTCGGGCCGCTTGTAGCCGGTGAAGCGTCGCGCAAATCCGATCGTTAGCGCGTTGTGATCGAACATCGTCCCGGCTGCGACAATCCGCGCCGCTCCGGGAGCGCGTGTCGTCCACCGGTGCCGTGCGCGCTCACGAATGAAGTTGAACAGAAAATTTCGGAGCGACTGGCGGGCCTGCCACAGCTCTTCATCCGGAATCTGAAGGATGCGATCGCAGTACGCCGGATCATCGTGGCGATCGAGCCAGTCGGAGCCCAGATGCTTTTCGAGCAGCGCGGCAATTTCCGACGACATCCATGTCGGCGCGTGCACGCCGTTGGTCACGGACTTGATCGGGACCTCGGCCGGAGACGCTTCGGGCCAGATTCCACGCCACATCTGCCTCGTGACTTCTCCATGGAGCTTGCTGACGCCGTTCACGGCGCCCGCCGTCCTCAGAGCAAGCGCGGTCATGTTGAACATGTGCCCGCCGCCATTGTCGTAGTTCGCCAGCTCGAAGAACCGCTCTCGGTACGGTCCCAGGTCTCCCCATGCGCCGGAGAGGTGTGCCTCGACGATGTGGAACGGAAACGCATCGTGGCCTGCGGCCACCGGCGTGTGTGTGGTGAAGACCGTTGTGCGGCGGACTTCCTCCAGCGCCGCCTCGAAGGCCCATCCTTTTTCGCAGAGATCGCGAATCCGCTGCAGGGCAGCAAAGGCGGCGTGGCCTTCGTTCAGATGGTAGACGCTCGGGTCCGCGCCAACAGCCTTGAGCGCGCGAACGCCGCCGATGCCGAGCAGAATCTCTTGCTGAACGCGCGTTTCGCGGTCGCCACCGTACAGGCGGGCCGACAGGTCGCGGTCCCAGGGTGCGTTCTCCTCGAGGTCGGTGTCGAGCAGGTACAGGCTGACGCTTCCGACGCGCACACGCCACACTGCCATCAGCACGGTGCGGCTGCCGAGCGGCACCGCGGTCACGCACGGTGTGCCCTCGGGCGTGAGCGCAGGCTCTATAGGCGCGTCGGTCCAGTTGAGCTTTTCGTACTCTTCCCGCTGCCAGCCGTCCGCGGAAACCTCCTGATGGAAGTAGCCCTGCGGGTACATGAACCCGACTCCAACAAGTGGAACACCAAGGTCGCTCGCTTCCTTGCAGTGGTCGCCAGCGAGCACGCCGAGACCGCCCGCGTAAATCGGCAGCGACTGGTGTAGGGCAAACTCCGCCGAGAAGTACGCGATCGTTCGCCCGGCGAGCTCCGGCCACTCACGCTCGCACCAGGTGTGCTTGGCGGCGCGCGCCGCGTCGAGGCGAGCCAGGGCCCGCTGGTAATTGGCGAGCCATTCGGCGTCGGCGATGGCGCCCTCGAGCGTGTCCGGCGAGATCAGCTTCAGCATTCGCACGGGGTTGTGCGCGGTCAGCCGCCACAGCGGATAGTCGAGGCGCCGGAACACGTTGCGCGCGTCCGCATTCCAGCTCCACCAGAGGTCGTGTGCGAGCTCCTCGAGCCGGCGGACGCGATCAGGAAGTTGCAATGGCCAAATCCCTCAGTAGGCAGTAGGCGATAGGCAGTATGCGGTAGGCAGAAGGTCGCTGTGAACTGCCTACTGCCTACTGCCTATCGCCTACTGCCTGCTGCCTGCTGCCTACCACCAATGACGCAAACACCGGCAGGTCGATATTGCCCCCGGATACCACCGCCACGATAGTCCCCTTTACTCTTCCGGACAGGGCGGCGGCTACTGCGCACCCGGCCGCACCTTCCGCGATGACGTGGCAGCGCTCGGCCACCAGCCTCATGGCCGCAGCGACGTCCTGCAACGCCACCACAATGGATCCCGCAAGAAGGCGCGACAGCAGCGGCCACATGCTCGGCAGCACCGCCCGCCCGCCGGCGCCGTCGACGAATGACGCCTGCCACCTGTCGAAGGCGCTCGCGCGACCATTCTTGATCGACGCATCGAACGGCGACGCCGTTTCCGGCTCGGCAGCGTACACCTTCACTTCGGGCCGCTTTGCGCGAATGGCCGAGGCGATGCCGGCCAGCAGCCCGCCGCCTCCGAGCGGGGCGATCACGACGTCGACATCCGGAACGTCATCGAGGATCTCGAGGCCGGCAGTGCCGTTGCCCGCAATGAAGCGGTCGTCGTCGAACGGGTGCACGAAAAGGCCGCGCATCCGATCCGACATGTGCGTCTCGACGGTTCGCCAGCATTCGTCGTACGTTGCGCGGACGATGGTGGCGCCCAGCTGCTCGATCGCGTGGAGCTTCGTCGAGGGCGCCGTGTCCGCCACCATGACTGAACATGGCACGCCCGCGACGCGCGCAGCCAGGGCGACACCCTGCGCTGCGTTGCCGGCGCTGACGGTCCAGATGCCGTCTCGCGTTGTGTCGGCGGGCAACTGACGGACCACATTCTGAGCGCCGCGAATCTTGAACGAGCCGATCGGCTGCAGCGTCTCCAGCTTGAGGAAGATTTCGGCGTCGGAAGCGTTGCGAGCCGAGCGTGGCCAGTCGAGTCGCACGACCGGTGTGCGAACGACGGGATCGTAGATGGTGCGAGCGGCCTCCTCGATGGCGCTCAGCGGGATCTCACGCATGCGCTGATGGCAGACGGCGATCGTAGCACGCAGCCTGCGCGCATCAGTCAACTGGTCGCCATGCGGCTCCAACGAGCTGGTTGGTGATATGCTTTTCGAAGCTGAGCTGCCCTCGTGAGAGGTTCTAGCCACTTGCAGTCGGAGTTGAAGGATGGCACGCAATGCACGACCAACGGCGGCAAAGCGCGAGCGTGAAAAGGCGCTGATCGAGCGGCGCCAGCAGAAGGCCGCGAAACGAGAAGACTTGAAGCGCCGCAAGGCCGAGCAGGGACCAGCCCCCGACGGTATAGACCCCGACATCGCTGGCATCACGCCCGGACCGCAACCGCTGGCCGACTGGCAGCTCGACGAGTAGCGACCTGTCAGGTGCAAGGGAATCGCGCGAAACGGATCTGTCGAGCGCGCAGTGCAGGAATCAGCTGCGCCGTGGCGTCAACGGCGTACTGCCGATCGGCGCGCGGATCGATGTGATGCCCGTCGTGAATGACGATGATGTCGCCAGCGTGAGCGCGGCGCGCGAGACGGTCGGCAAGCGTGTTCGCTTCGCGCGAACGCCACCAGTTCCAATCCCAGAGCCCAAAGCTCCACCCCGCCAGGCGATAGTCCATGCTGTCGAGCGCCTCGTAGAGGGCGATGCTGCGCCACCCCGCGTGCGGCCTGAACCAGCGGCACGGGCGAGATCCGGCGAGCTGCTCGATGCGTCCTGCAGCCAGTTCGATGGCCTCGGCAATGCGCTCGGGACTTCGTAACATGAGCCAGCGCTCGTTCGAGTGAAGTCCTACAGCATGTCCTTCGGCGAACATCCGCCGCACGATTGGGGCGGTCTCTTCAGTGAGATGATCGTCGATGAGAAAGAACGTCGCCGACGCGTTCTCGCGCTTCAGGATGTCGAGCAGCATCGGCGTGGTCGTCGGATTGGGTCCGTCATCGTAGGTGAGGTACACGGCTGGCGACGCCGAATCGGTTGGAAGATGCCACGCTGAATCGTCGCGGCGGAACGCCTCGAGCAGAAACGCAAACGGCGCGGTATGAGCCAGCGAGAGAACGCCTGCCGCTATCGCGCCAGCCAGCAGCAACATGTCGTCACGGCGCGAGGCGCTCGGCCGGGATTTTCACCAGAAACGCATCCAGACGATTGCCTCCCATGTTCGTCGTCCAGAGGAAGTACCTGCCCGTGATGTCGACGTTCCCCTTGGGCAACTGCTCGTAGTCGTCGCCGTCGGAATCACGTCCGCCGGCCGCGTCGAGATCCGTCATCACCTGCGTGACGACGAGGACGTCGAGCGAGCCGTCGGCATTGCGCGCGGCGTCGAGCGGGAAACAGACGATCTCGTCTGCCATGTCCTGCACACGACTTGCGTTGCTGCCACACGCGTACTGCGACGTCGGGTTGATGCCAGGCCGGGCATTTCCGTGCGCGACGTGATTGGCTGCAGCAATGTCCCACCGTTTGTTGAAATGTACGACGGGGCCAATGGGGCGCACGGTGCTCGTGACAGGGAACTTCAGAAGAATTGTCGCGTTCGGCAGAGGATTGAAGGTGTCGGCGCCGACGGCATACCCGAACCCCATGTCCAGATGCCCGAGCGCCCCGTTCACGTCGTCAATCGCGCTGATTCTACCGCGCCGCAGGTCGACAACGCGGTTGCGTCGCGATCCGTCCGATCGCGTTTCCAGGAGCATGAGCCACCTTCCGGACTTGTCCACGTGGCACTCGTCGAGGGCGTATCCGGTTGGAGGCGCGAAGTACCTGAACCGTTGCGCGGAGCTCTGATACGTGACGCAGCCGAGCCGCCGCCAGCCTGCGTCCTGAACCGTTGCCGAGTGCACGAGATCGTCGTCGCTCGAGTGCGGCTGGATGATGAACGTTGCGGACGTGGGACAGGTGGTGGGCCGCGGGCATGCGTTCAGATCCAGCGCCGGCGTTGTCTCGAACTGCCGTTGCAGGATGTCGTAGCGGCGCAGCTGCGGCGTTCCGACCAGGTAGACGTACAGTCGCGTGGGACTGGTTCCGCTGAAGTACCAGCTTTCGGCCGTGCTGTTGCTGTACGGGCTGGCGGAAGACAAGATCGGCCCGAGATTCGTGACGGCGTTTGTGGGCTTGTTGTACCTCAGCAGTATGGGCCCGACGCCGCCGTTGTTGCGATCGCTGCCGAGGAAGATGTACATGTCGGCGCTTCCGACGTGATTGTT
>DATCJA010000121.1:0-2726 GCA_036507475.1 Vicinamibacterales bacterium | reverse complement strand
AGGACGACACGCTGTCATTCCGGCGCTCGTCGCCGATCTTCTTCGCCGAGGGGCTGGAGGATCCGCTCGTTATGCTGCACGGCATGGTGGACACCAACGTGCACTACCAGGACATCGTCCGGTTGACGCAGCGGTTGATCGAGCTGGGGAAGACAGGCTGGGAGCTGGCGTCGTATCCGGTGGAGAACCACGGGTTCGCCAGGCCGGACTCGTGGACAGACGAGTATCGGCGTATCTTCGATATCTTTGAGCGGAGCCTGAAGCCGGGAGCCAGACGATGAACTGCGGGCCAGAGGCCAGAGGCCAGAGGCCAGAGGTCGAGCCATGAAAGGTCAGGGACCAACGCTGGACGCCGGCGAATTCGGACTGGCGGACCAGGTGAAGCGAATCGCGAAAGTCGTTCGCACCATCATCGGCGCGCCCGACTATGAGCGGTACGTCGAGCATGTGCACACATGCCACCCGGGCCAGCCGGTGATGTCGCGGGAGGAATTCGCGCAAAGCCGGTTGGACGCCAGGTACAACCAGCCGGGGAACCGGTGCTGCTGAACTAGCCGCGCAGGGCTTCACTGCCCGACGAGCAGCTTCAGCACGGCTTCAGTCAAGGCCACAAAACCCAGCAGAAGTCCGGCGCAGACGACGAGCAGCAGTCCGACCAGCACGGCTCCGAAGAGGTTGTCCGCGCGCCGTGCCTCCAGCGGCACGATCGCATGCCGCTCGAGAAGGCGGAGGTTGCGCGTGTTGGCCTTCCAGGCCGCATCGAACACATCACCGAGCAGCGGCACCGAGCCTAACGCGGTGTCGAGGACGACATTGGCGACCATCCGGACCAGCGTGATCCGGGGCACACCTTGTCGCGCCGCCTCGGCAAGTATGGCCACGCCCATGAGCGCTCCCGCCGAGTCGCCGAGACCCGGTACCAGTCCAAGAATCGGATCCAGCCCGATCCTGAACCCGGTACCCGGAACCCGGATCCCCTCATCAAGCCACCAGGCCAGCCGGCGCAGACGGTCGAGGCTACCATCCGTGGGCGATGGTTCACGACGCGAGTCAGTCAATGGGCGAATCGGCACCGGTTCGTGCATTCCGCTACCGCAGTCAGCCGTAATTCATGAAATGGAACCCGGGATCTCGCGAACATGCGCTGCCATTCGGATTACTACTGACGGTGACAGGCGCTGTCGACGACTCGCCTGTGGTATCTACCATCGCGGGAGAATGAAATGCACGCCATGAACCATTTGCGTGGATCCAACGCAATGCGCGCGATCCTCGTCGGCGCAGTCGCCCTGACGTTCACTGACTGCGCCACCTGGAGCCGCAAGGAAAAGGGTGCGGTCATCGGCGCGGCCGCCGGCGGCGCCGTGGGTGGAGTCATCGGAAACCAGACCGGCTCCACCGCGCGCGGCGCGATCATTGGCGCCGTTGTCGGCGGTACGATCGGCGCGGTCATTGGCCATCAGATGGACCAGCAGGCCAAGGAGCTTCAGCAGAACATCCCCGGGGCCACCGTGACACGCGTGGGCGAAGGGATCGCGGTCACGTTCGCGTCAGGCCTGCTGTACGATTTCGACTCGGACATCGTTCGCGCCGATGCGGCGCAGAACCTGAAGTCCCTGGCCGTGAGCCTCGGCAAGTATCCGAACACCGACCTGCTGATCGTCGGTCACACGGACGCCACGGGAACTGACGCATACAACCAGGGCTTGTCGGAGCGGCGCGCGAAGGCCGCTGCCAACTACCTGGTCGGCGAAGGCGTGAGCCCGGGACGTCTTCGATCTGTTGGTCGTGGTGAGACCGAACCGATTGCCTCGAACGATACGGAGAGCGGCCAGGCGCGGAACCGCCGAGTCGAAGTGGCCATCTACGCGAATGAGAAAGCGCGGAATCCGTAGCCACTGATCGCCAAGTCCGTTCCCCTGAGCGAACCTGGCAAGTGAGCAGTTCGAGCCTGCAAGCATTCGCGACGAGAGTCAGCCAATTTGCGATTCAGCTTTGGTTGGGAAGGCTGATCTGCGCCTGTCGCGCCCCGAAGAATCTCAGAAATAGTATCGAGCACGCATCTCGAGTCGGACCTTCGCCCGCTTCTCGCCGAACTCAGTCCGCGCTCCCCCGCGCTGGAGATTCGCGAGCGCGCGCAGTTCGACATTCTCCGCCGGCTTGTACTGGACCTCGGGCAACAGCGAATGGCTCCTGTCGTCGAGATTCACAATGGCACTCGCGCCGAGCATCAGGTACAGCACCCCGAGCGCGTCGGGTTGGGTCATTCGAGCGTAGGCGTAGTTCCGCATCGGATTCATGCGGCCGTATCCAGCCTCCGTCGCCCGCCTGGCAAGGACCAGGAGCCTGTCGTGGCCGGCGAGGTTCAATGAGTCGTATCCGCGCTGGATGAGGTCGAAGTACCTGTCCGTCTCTGCGGGCGTGTAGCCGGCGCCGCTGTGAAAGTAGTCGGCGATGAATGTCGTATTCGTTGCCGTCAGATACCGGACACCCAGCACGACATTTGTGGCTCGTTGCTCGCGCGGCGTGAGCGCGCCGTTCTCGCTCAGGATCATCGTGATGGCGTGAGGCACGCGCGCCAACTCGGCGTGGACCTCGACATTCGACCAGAGATTGCGAGAGAGATCGAACCCGAACCTCGCAGGCCGGCTGCCGCCTGAGAGATACATCACGTCGATATCGGTGTCCCACATCAGCGCGTAGAGCTTTCCGGCGAGGTTCAGGTG
>DATCJA010000120.1:0-14431 GCA_036507475.1 Vicinamibacterales bacterium | reverse complement strand
GGCACGAGTTGTAGGTGATCCGCATGGCGCCGCACTGGTCACACGTCTCCCGATGTCCGCCGAGTACGGCGGTGCGGCAGGACTCAATCGCGCGCAGGGCCCGGAGCTGGACCGTCGCGAGGCGGTGCGTCTGACGATAGGCGTCGCCGTGCGTGCGGACGATGTCCGCAAGCTCCACCCGAGGCGGGACGATCGAGGCCGCCGTGCCCCTCGGCACGGCACACACGAGATCAGCTCTGCGGCGGCGGGGTGAACCGCGCGAGCAGATCGAGCGGGGAGCCGGCGCCCATCTCGGTGTGCCGCGTCAATTGCAAGTAGCGCGTCGTCGTACTGATGTGCCCGTGCCCGAGCAAGCGTTGGATCGTGTGGAGGTCAACGCCCGCTTCGAGAAGATGCGTGGCGAACGCGTGGCGCAGCCCGTGAATGCCTCCGGGCTTCGTGATGCCGGCCTGCTGTTTGGCGATTTGATACGCGCGTTGCAGCGCCGACGGGTCGATCGGCCGCGGCCGGCGCGCCGAGGGAAACAGCCACGGCGCGGCGGGGTGCGTGGCCTTCCAGTAGGCTCGTAAGGCCTCAAGTAAGTGGGGGGAGAGGACGGTGTAGCGGTCTTTGCCCCCTTTGCCCTGCTCCACCCGAATCGTCATCCGGGTCGAATCGAGGTCCGCGACGCGCAGGTGGAGCACTTCGTTCAGACGCAGGCCGGCCGCGTAGGTCGTCTGAATCATCGTGCGATGCTTCAGATTCGCCGTGTGGGCGATCACTCGCTGCACGTCCTCTCGACTCAAGATCGCCGGGAGCTTGCCGGGTTGACGCATGGACGGAATCGAGAACGTCGTGCGGTCGCGCTTCAAGGTCGTGTGGTAGAGAAACCGCAAGCCGTGGACGACGATGTGGCACGTGTTCCAGGACCGTTGGCGATCACGGATCAAATACAGGAGATACGCCTGCACCTCCTCATCCGTGATCTGATCAGGTGACCGGCGGTAGTGCTTCGCCAGGCCCGTGACCGCCGCCAGGTAGGTCTCGCGGGTCCGCTCCGCCATCCCGCGCACGACCATGTCGTCATCCATTCGTCGTCGGAGCTCCGTCATCACACACCTCCGTCGTGACACGGCACGAGCACCAGTGCTCGGCCGCAACGATCGACGGATTGTGGGATGGTGGACGACGAACAGCAGGCGGTGAACGAAGGGACCGGAACCTACCGCGATCAGCGGTTTAGTTCAACAACCAGTCGGCAGAACTCGACAAACAAGCGTTTCTGCGACCGCCGCAGTGTAGCGCGACGGGGGCACTCCGGCAATCACGCGAGAGCCCCCACCATCAAGCATTTCGCGCGAGACCTGACGATCCGCGCTCCAGAAATAGACAGTTCTGCATAACGCGCCCGCGAAGGAAAGCGTCGGCGCGTAGCGAGTCACCGGCAGCTGTCCATCTTCGAGATGGAGGAGATGGTATGGCTGCTCTGCTCCGACCCGCGACGAAATGAGATCGGCTTCGTGCAGGCGCGGACGCTGAAGCCGCAGCACCGGCACGTATTGCCCGGGGAGTGGGACTGAAACAGTGCGCGCCTCTCAGCGGGCGTGCCGAGCCGCGACATGGAGTCGAGACACCCGACCCGCAGGCGACGCACAGGATCAATTCGAGGTCCGGCTAAAGCCGCGGCTAAAGCCGGACACTACGTACGCGCAAAGGGCGGGGCAACCAGCCTCCGCTAAAGCTTCGGCGGTCCGCCAGGTCGGTCCGCTTCACGCGGACCGACTAGCAGCGCTGGCTCGTCGGGTCGCAGAGCGACCCGACCTGGCGAAGGCGGAAGGACCCGCCCTACGTACTTCGTCTCTGTGCCTCGTGGCCCGCGCACATAGAAGCCTGCGCGCTACTCGATGTCCCCGAGCGGGCCGCGGCCGCCCGCCACCGGCTCGTCGGTGTCGAACGCGTACTCGATCTCGCGTTCCATATCGAGATCTTCTTCAGCGGGCTGCTCCGGCGCCGGCGGTGGCGGCGGCTCGTCAGCCGGAATCCGTACGCCGCGGTACCACTCGAATCCGGTGCCGGCCGGAATCAAACGGCCCATCGTCACGTTCTCCTTGAGGCCGCGCAGATAGTCGACCTTGCCGGAGATCGATGCCTCGGTGAGCACGCGCGTCGTCTCCTGGAAGGACGCCGCCGAGATGAACGAGTCGGTCGAGAGCGACGCCTTCGTGATGCCGAGCAGCAGCGGCTGCGCGGTGGCAGGACGCCCACTCTCCGCAATCACGCGCTCGTTCTCTTCGAGGAACCTGAACTTGTCCACCTGCTCGTCGATCAGGAATTCCGTGTCGCCCACATCCTCGATCTTCACCCACCGCATCATCTGCCGGGCGATGACCTCGATGTGCTTGTCGTTGATGTTGACACCCTGGAGCCGGTAGACCTCCTGGATTTCGTTCACCAGGTACTTCTGCAGCTCCTTCTCGCCGAGCACCCGCAGAATGTCGTGCGGATTGCTCGGCCCGTCCATGAGCTGCTCGCCCGCGCGCACGCGCTCGCCCTCGTGCACGTTCACGTGCACGCCTCGCGGCAGCGCGTACTCGCGCGGCTCGCTGGCGTCGTCGGGAATGATAATCATCTTGCGCTGTCCCTTGACCACGCCGCCGTCCTTTACCACGCCATCGATCTCCGAGATGACGGCAGGGTCCTTCGGCTTTCGAGCCTCGAACAGCTCGACCACGCGCGGCAGACCACCGGTGATGTCCTTCGTCTTCGTGGTTTCCCGCGGGATCTTGGCCAGGACGTCGCCGGCTTCGACCGCCTCTCCGTCCTGCACCATGAGGTGCGCGTGCACCGGCATGTGGTACTTCCGTACGGTCTTGCCGCTCTTGTCCTTCACCTCGATCGTCGGCTGCTTCTTCTCATCCGGCGAATCGACGATGATGAACCGCGACAGGCCGGTGACCTCGTCGACCTCCTCGTGGATCGTGAGGCCCTCGATGATGTCCTTGAACCGGACCGAGCCCGTTTCCTCCGTGAGGATGGAGAAGGTGTACGGATCCCATTCGACGATCGTCTGGCCCTGTTCGACCTTCTGTCCGTCGCGCAGCTTGAGCCGCGCGCCATACACGATCGGGTAGCGTTCGCGATCGCGCCCCTTCTCGTCGGCCACGACGAGCGACCCGTTCCGGTTCATCACGATCAGCTGGCCGCCGCTGCCATCCGCCCCCTTGTGTGTTTCGACCACCTGCAGGTTCTGATAGCGAACCGTGCCGGCATGCTTCGCGTCGAGCGTGTTCTGCTCGGAGACGCGCGACGCCGTACCGCCGATGTGGAACGTACGCATCGTCAGCTGCGTGCCTGGCTCGCCGATCGACTGGGCGGCTATGACGCCCACCGCCTGGCCCAGCTCGACGAGCCTGCCGGTGGCGAGGTCGCGGCCGTAGCAGCGCGCGCACACGCCGCGCCGGGCTGCGCACGTCAGCACGGAGCGGATCTTGACCTTCTCGATGCCGCCCTCCTGCACTGCCGACGCCTTGTCTTCGTCGATCTCCTCGTTCACGTCGACGATGACGTCGGTGCTGAACGGATCGACGATCTTCTCGAGCGTAACGCGGCCGACGATACGATCGCGGAGCGGTTCGATGATCTCGCCCGATTCGACGATTGCACGCGCCTCGATGCCGTCGAGCGTGCCGCAGTCGTGCTCGGAGATGATGACGTCCTGCGCCACGTCGACGAGCCGGCGCGTCAGGTAGCCGGAATCTGCCGTCTTGAGCGCCGTGTCCGCCAGACCCTTCCGTGCGCCGTGGGTCGAGATGAAGTACTGCAGCACGGTGAGGCCTTCGCGGAAGTTCGACGTGATGGGGGTCTCGATGATCTCGCCCGACGGCTTGGCCATCAGACCGCGCATCCCGGCAAGCTGGCGGATCTGCTGCTTGGAGCCGCGCGCGCCCGAGTCCGCCATGATGTAGACCGGGTTGAAATTGCGGCCCGAGTGGTCGAGCTCGGCCATCTCGCCGAACATCTCGTCGGCGATCTTTTCGGTCACCTCCGACCAGACGGCGATCACCTTGTTGTAGCGCTCGCCGTTGGTGATCGCGCCTTCCAGATACTGCTGTTCGACCTTGATCACCTCGTTGCGCGCGTTCTCGACCAGCTGGTGCTTGTTGGCCGGGATGACCAGGTCGTCGATGCCAATCGAAAGACCGGACTTCGTCGCATAGGTGAACCCGAGGTTCTTGAGCGCGTCGAGCATCTCGACGGTACGCTCGAGACCGAGATCGAGATAACACTTCTGGACGAGCTGCTGCAGTCCCTTCTTCTTAAGCAAGCCGTTGACGTACGGCATCGCGCCAGGCAGCTGCTCGTTGAGAATCACGCGGCCGACGGTCGTGTTGATGATCTTGTTCGCGACCTCCTGGATCTCCGTGTGCAGCACATCCTGATCGTCCCGGGCGGTCGTGAGGTCCTGCAGCATCCCTGAATAGCGCAGCCTGATGGGCGTGAGCGTCTCGAGCTCGCCCGCCTCGAGCGCCAGCAGGACGTCCTGGATATTGCCGAACGCGCGGCCCTCGCCGTGAGCGCCGGCCTTGGCCTTCGTCAGGTAGTAGCAGCCAAGCACGATATCCTGCGACGGCACGGCGATTGGCGCGCCGTTGGCCGGCGACAGGATGTTGTTCGACGACATCATCAGGACCGAGGCCTCGATCTGCGCCTCGGGCGACAGCGGTATGTGCACCGCCATCTGGTCGCCGTCGAAGTCCGCGTTGAACGCCGTGCAGACGAGCGGGTGAATCCGAATCGCCTTGCCCTCTACGAGGACCGGCTCGAATGCCTGGATGCCGAGACGGTGCAGCGTGGGCGCGCGATTCAGCAACACTGGGTGCTCGCGGATGACCTCTTCGAGGATGTCCCATACCTCCGGACGCTGCTGCTCCACCATCTCCTTCGCCTGCTTGATGGTGGCGACGAGCTGCCGCTCTTCGAGCTTGTTGTAGATGAACGGCTTGAACAGCTCGAGCGCCATCTTCTTCGGCAGGCCGCACTGATGCAGCTTCAGCTCGGGTCCCACCACGATGACCGAGCGGCCTGAATAGTCGACGCGTTTGCCAAGCAGGTTCTGCCGGAACCGTCCCTGTTTCCCCTTGAGCGTGTCCGACAGCGACTTGAGCGGACGATTGTTGGCGCCGCGCAGCACGCGCCCGCGTCGGCCGTTGTCGAACAGGGCGTCAACGGCCTCCTGCAGCATGCGCTTTTCGTTGCGAATGATGACGTCCGGCGCCTTCAGCTCCATCAGCTTCTTCAACCGGTTGTTCCGATTGATCACGCGGCGATAGAGGTCGTTCAGATCGGAGGTGGCGAACCGGCCGCCGTCGAGCGGCACCAGCGGCCGCAATTCGGGCGGGATCACCGGGATGACATCGAGGATCATCCAGTTCGGCTGGTTGTTCGACTTGCGGAAGCTGTCGACCACCTTCAGACGCTTGGCGTACTTCAGCTTCTTCTGAGTCGAGTTTTCAGCGCGCATCCTCACGCGGAGCTCGTCGGCGAGCTTTTCCACGTTGACGCGCTTCAGCAGCTCCTTGATGGCCTCTGCGCCCATCTGCGCGCGGAACTTGTTGCCGAAGTCCTCCCGCGCCTTGCGGTACTGCTCCTCGTTGAGCAGCTGGTTCTGCTTGAGGTCCGCTTCGCCCGGATCGACGACGACGTAGGCCTCGAAGTAGAGAATGCGCTCCAGGTCGCGCAGCGAGATGTCGAGCAGATGGCCAATGCGGCTCGGCAGCCCCTTGAAGAACCACACGTGGCTCACGGGGGTCGCCAGGGCAATGTGGCCAAGGCGCTCGCGGCGCACTTTCGCCTGCGTCACCTCGACGCCGCACTTGTCGCAAATCACGCCGCGGTGCTTCATGCGCTTGTACTTGCCGCAGAGACACTCCCAGTCGGTGATCGGGCCGAAGATCTTCGCGCAGAACAAGCCGTCGCGCTCGGGCTTGAACGTGCGGTAGTTGATCGTCTCCGGCTTGGTGACCTCGCCGAACGACCAGGACATGATCTTTTCAGGCGAGGCGAGCGAGATGCGGATCGCGTCGAAATCGACCCGAAGCGAGGTCTTGCTGTCGTGGAAAGTAGCTCTCATTTACACCTGCTCCAGTACCGGTTCGTCCTGCGCCGCCACCGGCTCCACCGGCGGGCGCTTCCTCGTGGAGATCAGCTCCACGTCCAGGCAGAGCGACTGCAGCTCACGGATGAGCACGTTGAATGACTCGGGCAGCCCGGGCGTGAACGACGCGTCGCCTTTGACGATCGCCTCGTAAATCTTGGCTCGGCCCGTCACGTCGTCGGACTTCGCCGTCAGCAGCTCCTGGAGGATGTGGGCCGATCCGTACGCCTCGAGCGCCCAGACCTCCATTTCGCCGAACCGCTGTCCGCCGAACTGCGCCTTGCCGCCGAGCGGCTGCTGCGTGATGAGCGAGTACGGCCCGATCGAGCGCGCGTGGATCTTGTCGTCGACCAGGTGCGACAGCTTCAGCATGTAGATGTAGCCGACGGTGACGTCGTTCTCGAAGTCGGTGCCCGTCATCCCGTCGTACAGCCTCGTCTTGCCGCCTTTCGGCATCCCCGCCTGCTCGAGCCAGGTTTTGATCTCGTTCTCGGTTGCGCCGTCGAACACCGGGGTCGCGAAGTACAGACCCAGCGCGTGGGCGGCCCACCCGAGGTGCGTTTCCAGAATCTGGCCAACGTTCATGCGCGACGGCACGCCCAGCGGGTTCAGCACGATCTCCACCGGCGTTCCATCCGGCAGGTACGGCATGTCCTCCTCCGGGAGGATCCGCGCGATGACGCCCTTGTTGCCGTGGCGGCCGGCCATCTTGTCGCCGACCGAGAGCTTGCGCTTCATCGCCACGTACACCTTCACGAGCTTGATCACACCAGGCGGCAGCTCGTCGCCGCGGCGGATCTTCTCCTTCTTCTCCTCGAAGAGCTGGCGGATCACTTCGACCTGACGCTCGGTTCGTTCCTCCAGCAGCCGCAGGTCGCCTTCGAGCCGGGGATCGTCGCTCTGGATCTTCAGACGAACCAGCTGTTCGTACGGCACCGCCTGCATGATCTCCTGCGTCAGGACCGTCGCTTTCTTGAGAATCCGCTCACGGCCGTACTCGTCGAACGCGTCGGCGCGCAGCGTCTGGTTGTTCAGCATCTGCATGACGCGCTTCTTCACCTCGTCGTGCAGAATGCGGATCTCGTCTGCCTGGTTCTTCTCCATCATCTCGAGCTCTTCGGCCTCGATGGCCTTGGCTCGGTCGTCCTTCTCGATGCCCTTGCGGGAGAAGATCTTCACGCCGACGATGATGCCTTCGATGCCAGGCGGGCAGATGAGCGACGCGTCGCGAACGTCGCCAGCCTTCTCGCCGAAGATGGCGCGAAGCAGCTTCTCTTCCGGGGTCAGTTGCGTCTCGCCCTTCGGCGTGACCTTGCCGACGAGGATGTCGCCCGGCTTCACGTAGGCGCCGATGCGGATAATGCCGCTGTCGTCGAGGTCGCGCAGGTACGTTTCCGAGACGTTTGGAATGTCCCGCGTGATTTCCTCGGGCCCCAGCTTCGTGTCGCGCGCCTCGATTTCGAACTCCTCGATATGGATGGAGGTGTAATAGTCCTCCTTCACCATCTTTTCGGAGACGAGGATCGCGTCCTCGAAGTTGTAGCCTCGCCACGGCATGAACGCGACGAGCACATTGCGTCCGAGCGCCAGCTCGCCGAGCTCCGTGCACGGACCGTCCGCGAGCACCTGCCCCTTCTGCACGCGCTGTCCGACGCGAACGATCGGCTTCTGATTGATGCAGGTATTCTGATTCGACCGCTTGAACTTCGTCATCGGGTAGATGTCGGCGCCCATCTCCTTGCTGATGTCGTCGACCTCTCCCTGTCCTTCCACGCGCACGACGATGCGCTGGCTGTCGACATAGTCGACGGTGCCGGTCCGGCGCGCAACGACCACGGCGCCCGAGTCGCGCGCCGTGATGTACTCCATGCCGGTGCCCACGTACGGCGCACGCGCCCGAAGCAGCGGCACGGCCTGCCGCTGCATGTTCGATCCCATCAGCGCGCGGTTCGCATCGTCGTTTTCGAGGAACGGCACCAGCGACGCCGCCACCGAGACGAGCTGCTTCGGTGACACGTCGATGAAGTCAACCTCTTCGCGCCGCGAAAGGATGAAGTTCCCCTGCTTCCTGGCGTTCACGCGATCCGCGACGACGTAGCCGCGCTCGTCGAGCTCGACGTTCGCCTGCGCGATGATGTACTGGTCTTCCTCCCACGCTGACAGATAGAAGGAGTACGGCTCGAACTCGACGCCCTTCTTCTTCGAGCGTCCGTCGGCGCCAACCAGCTCGTCCGCCTCGACGACGTCGCCCACCTTGTACTTCGGGTTGCCGCCCGCGTTCATGACGATCACGTAATCGATGACGTGTCCGTCCTTCACCTTGCGGTAGGGCGACTCGATGAACCCGAACTCGTTGATGCGCGCGTAACAACTGAGCGAGGAGATCAGCCCGATGTTCGGTCCTTCCGGCGTCTCAATCGGGCAGATGCGGCCGTAGTGGGTCGGGTGCACGTCGCGCACCTCGAACCCCGCGCGCTCGCGCGAAAGACCGCCTGGACCCAGCGCCGACAGCCGCCGTTTGTGCGTGATCTCGGACAGCGGGTTCGTCTGGTCCATGAACTGCGACAGCTGCGACGACCCGAAGAACTCGCGAATAGCCGCCATCACTGGCTTCGCGTTGATCAGGTCGTGCGGCATGGCGGTGGCCATTTCCTGGTACACCGACATCTTTTCCTTGATCGCGCGCTCCATGCGGACCAGGCCGATACGGAACTGGTTCTCGAGCAACTCACCCACCGACCTGACGCGCCGGTTGCCCAGGTGATCGATGTCGTCGACGTTCTGTGGGTTCCTCCGCAGCTTGAGCAGGTACTTCAATACCTCGTAAAAGTCCTGCGGGTGCAGGATCTTCTCGTCGAGTGGCGTCTTCAACCCGAGCTTCGTATTCAGCTTGAGCCGCCCGACGCGCGAGAAGTCGTACTTCTGCGGGTTGAAGAACATGTTCTCGAACAGCGACCGCGAGCTCTCGAGCGTTGGCGGGTCGCCCGGACGGAGGCGCCGGTAGATCTCGATCAGCGCCTCCTCGTGCGTGCGGATGGGATCCTTCTTCAGCGTCTGACTGATGATGGGCCCAACCTCGTCGCGCTCGGGGAAGAAGATCTCGATCCGGTCGACCTTCTTCTCCTGCGCCATCGAGATAACGCGCGGCGTCAGCTCCTCGTTCGCCTCGAGAATCACCTCGCCGGTTTCAGGATCGACGATGTCGGCGGCGGCAAACGCGCCCTCGAGTCCCTCGTCGGCAACCGGAATCGCTTCCACGCCGGCCTTGCGGAGCGCCGCGACGGCGTTGGCCGTGATCTTCTTGCCGTTCTGAATCGAGAAGTCGCCCGTCTTCACGTCTGCGGCGGCGCGCAGTCCGACGAGGCTGTCGTTGACCGCCCACATGAGCGACGGGCCCTGGTTCAGGAAGATCCGGTCGACCGAGTAGAACGTGCGGATGATCTCGTCGGCGCCGCGAAGGCCGAGCGCTCGCAGAAACACCGTCGCGAGGAACTTGCGCTTCCGGTCGATGCGGACGTAGAGCAGGTTCTTCTGGTCGTACTCGAACTCCACCCAGGAGCCGCGGTACGGGATGATCTGCGCGACGTACAGCGTCTTGTCCTCGGAGTGGAAGAATGCGCCCGGCGACCGGTGGAGCTGCGACACGATGACGCGCTCCGTGCCGTTGATGATGAACGTGCCGTTGTCCGTCATCAGCGGAATGTCGCCGAAGTAGACCTCCTGCTCCTTGATGTCGCGAATCGTCTTGACCCCGCTGTCCGGATCCTTGTTCCAGACGACGAGCCGGATGGTCACCTTGAGCGGCACGGCGTAGGTCATGCCGCGCTCCTGGCACTCGTCGACGTCGTACTTGAGCTTCATCCCGACCGTGTGGCCGCAGATGTCGCAGACGTCGCCGCGCGCCTGGTTGGCCTTGCCGCAACGCGGGCAGAGCACCTCATGGTCGCCGTACGGGTCGGCGACGAGCGTCGCGCCGCAGTTGCTGCACGGCTTGCGCAGGTGATGCAGCCCCGACAGCTTGCCGCACTTGCACTCCCAGTTGCCGATCGAATACTCGATGAATTCGAGAGAGGAGTTCTCGCGAAAATCGCTGATCGGGAAGACCGACTTGAACACCGACTGCAGGCCCGCGTCCTCGCGCTCGGACGGGAGGCGGTTCATCTGCAGGAAGCGCTCGTAGGACTTGCGCTGAATCTCGATCAGGTTCGGAATCGGAACCGTGGTCTTGATCTTCGAAAAGTCCTTGCGTTCGCGGTAGACGTTCTTGGGAAGGCTGTACATCGGTGGTTGACCCTCGCGGATCGAAAACGGAATAAACCAAACAGGTGTAGGGGTCGACCTTGAGGTCGGCCCTTCCCTTGGGCGGACCTAAAGGTCCGCCCCCTACATGTCGCCGCACGGCTACGCCGCGCGCTACTTGATCTCGACTTTTGCGCCGACGTCTTCGAATTTCTTCTTGATCGCCGCCGCCTCGTCCTTGTTCACGCCTTCCTTCAGCGGCTTCGGCGCGCCCTCGACCAGGTCCTTGGCTTCCTTCAATCCGAGGCTCGTGACCTCACGAACGGCCTTGATGACCTTGATCTTCTCGGTGCCGACTTCGGTCAGGTTGACGTTGAACTCGGTCTGCTCCTCGGCTGGCGCGGCCGCGCCGCCACCTGCGCCTGCCATGGCCATACCCGGCATCGCCATCGGCATGGCCGCTGCGGCCGAGACGCCGAGCTCCGATTCGAGCGCCTTGACGAGCTGTGACAGCTCGAGGACGCTGATTCCCTTGATGTAGTCGATCACCTGCTGCTGATTCAGTTCGGCCATTTCTCTCTCCTGTATCTCCTGTAGGGCGGGTCCTTTGGACCCGCCGGATAACGGCGGCCCGCCGCGCGCCGGGTCCGAAAGGACCCGGCCTACGGGGCGACTGGGGCCCGCCCTACGACATCGCTTCCGATTTCTTCTTTTCCACCTGCACGAGCACCGACATCAGATCGCGCGGCGTCGCGGCCAGCACCGACACGAGCTGTTGCATGGGCACCTGCAGCAGGAAGAGCAGCTTTGCGTACAACTCCGGTCTACCCGGCGTGTTGGCGAGATCGGCGACCTCTGCCGGCCGTATCGCCTGGCCCTGCACCACCGCCGCCTTGATCGACAGCGTCGGTGCGCCTTTCATGAACGTCGTGAGCGCTTTCGCAAGCGCCACCGCGTCGTCACCCGTGTAGGCAACAGCCGTGGTGCCCTCGAAGTACGACTCGAGCGACGACAGCTTGGTCCCCTGACTCGCGCGCCTGGCCAGCGTGTTCTTGACCACTTTGTATTGCGCGCGTGCGGCTCGTATCTGGCGCCGCAGCTCGGTGACCTGCGGGACGTTCAGTCCCTTGTAGTCGACCACGATCGCCGTGTCGGCCGCCTTGAAGGCCAACGCGAGATCCTGGAGCTCCTGTTCCTTTTCCGCTCTGGTAACCGCCATCAATGATCCTCGCTGGCCCTTCTCACTGCTTCGCCCGCTCATCGATGTGGGCGGTGTCAATCGCGACGCCGGGGCCCATCGTGGAGGACACGGTGACCGATTTCAGATACTTGCCCTTGGCAGCCGCCGGCTTGGCCCTGACAACGCTGCCGACGAGCGCGTGCGCGTTTTCGATCAGCTTGTCTGTCGAGAACGACGTCTTTCCGACCGGCGCGTGAATGATGCCGGTCTTGTCGACACGGAATTCGACCTTGCCGGCCTTGATCTCCTTGATCGCCTGAGCGACGTTTGGAGTGACGGTGCCTGTCTTCGGGTTCGGCATGAGCCCGCGTGGGCCGAGCACCTTGCCGAGACGCCCGACGGCGCGCATCATGTCTGGCGTTGCGACAACCGCGTCGAAGTCGATCCACCCGCCAAGAATCTTCTCGACGAGCTCTTCCCCGCCAACGTGGTCGGCGCCCGCCTCGGACGCCTCCTTCTGCTTGTCGCCTCCGGCAATCGCAAGCACCCGTTTGCTCTTGCCGAGGCCGTGCGGAAGGACGACGGTGCCGCGGACCATCTGATCCGCATGTTTGGGATCGACGCCGAGACGCATCGCAACCTCCACCGTCTCGTCGAACTTGGCGTACTTCACCTTCTGAATCAGGGGAATCGCCTCTTCGATCGAGTAGGTGCGGCTCTGAACCTGCGCCGCGGCGGCTGTGAACTTTTTCCCGTGTCGTGCCATGTTCCTCCTCGTGGTATTGGCGGGCGCTCGCGCCCTCCCACATTTACGAATTGACGGATTTACGAATTGACGAATTGGGAATCAAAATCCGTCAATCCGTAGATTCGTAAATTCGTCAATTACCCGATGACATCGATACCCATCGAACGGGCGGTACCTCTAACGGTCTGAATCGCCGACTTGAGCGAATCGCAGTTCAAGTCGGGCATCTTCGTTTTGGCGATGTCCTCGACCTGCTTCGCCGTGACGGTCCCCACCTTGTTCCGGTTCGGTTCAGCCGATCCCTTCGCGAGATTCGCCATCTTCTTGAGCAGCACCGACGCCGGCGGCGTCTTGGTGATGAAAGTGTACGTGCGGTCGACGTAGATGGTGACGACCACTGGAATGATCAGACCGTCATCCTTGGCGGTCTTCGCGTTGAAGTTCTTGCAGAAATCCATGATGTTCACGCCGTGCGGACCGAGCGCGGTGCCCACCGGCGGCGCGGGCGTCGCTTTGCCCGCGGGAATCTGCAGTTTCACCATTGCCTGAATCTTCTTTGCCATAAACCCGACTTTCGGCTTTAGGCCTTGGGCTTTGGGCCGAGAGCCAAAAGCCTAGAGCCGAGAGCCAACTAGATCTTCTCCACCTGCAGGAAATCCAACTCCACCGGCGTCGGCCGACCGAAGATCGTCACCATCACCTTCAGCGTATTCCTGTCGAGGTTCACTTCATCGACGACACCGTTGAAGCTCGTGAACGGTCCCTCGTTGATCCGCACGTGGTCGCCCTTCTCGAAACTGTACTTCGGCTTGGGCTTTTCGGCTGCCGACTTCACCTGGTCGAGGATCTGCTCGACTTCTTCCTTGCTGAGCGGCGTCGGCTTGCTACCGGCGCCCACGAAACCGGTGACCTTCGGGGTGTTCTTCACCACGTGCCACGCGTGGTCCGACATCGTCATCTCAACGAGGATGTAACCGGGAAAAAACCGCTTTGGCGTCACGACCTTGCGGCCGCCGCGCATCTCGACGACGTCCTCGGTCGGAATCAGGATTTCGCCGATCTCGTTCTGCAGCCCGTACGCCTGCACGCGCTGCGCGAGCGACTCGGCGACCTTCTTCTCGAACCCGGAGTAGGTGTGGACGATGTACCAGTTCTTGGTGGCGACGTCGGTCATCACGCTCCAAACCCCCGGAAGATCAAGTCCACGGCGCGGTTGAACAGAAGGTCGAGTCCCCAGAGGTACAAACCAAAAAACGCCGACGTCACGATTACGACCGTTGTCGTCGCGTACACTTCGCGACGCGAAGGCCACGTGACGCGGCGCGTCTCGTTGCGGACCTCGATGAGGAAAGTGCGGCTGTTCTCCCACCAGCCCTTGATTCCTCCGATGGCTGTGCGAGTTGGGGCGGGTTTGATCTGTTCCAACGTGCTCATAACTGCATCTCAGTTGCAGTCCACCTTCGCGCTCCGCGCTTCGGTGGACAACCTTCGCCTGGCTTGCCAATCCACCTTCGCGCTTCGCGCTACGGTGGACAAGCCCCCTTGGCTTGCCAACCGAAGCTCGCTGACGTCTCTGGCGAGCGAAGGTTGGCAGGTCAGGAGGGACTCGAACCCCCAGCCCCCGGTTTTGGAGACCGGTGCTCTACCAATTGAGCTACTGACCTCAACTCCAGCTGGTAGCTGGTAGCTAGTAGCCAGTAGCACGTTCCTGCTTGCTGCCACCCCTACCGGCTGCCACCTACCGGCTACCACCTACCGGCTACCACCTACCGGCTACCTCGTCTCCTTGTGCGCCGTGTGCTTGCGGCAGAAGCGACAATACTTGTTGAATTCGAGCCGCTCCGTCGTCTTCTTCTTGTTCTTCGTCGTGCTGTAATTCCGGCGCTTGCACTCGCCGCATGCCAGCTGAATGATGTCTCTCATACGTCATTCCGCGCAGGCTGAAGCCTGCGCTCTACAGATGTCACGCGCACGCGTCAGCGTGCGCGCGCTACTGGATGATATCGGTGATGGTGCCGGCGCCCACCGTGCGGCCCCCCTCGCGAATCGCGAACCGGCTCCCTTTTTCAATCGCGACCGGCGTAATCAGTTCCCCCGTGATCGTCGTGTTGTCGCCCGGCATCACCATCTC
>DATCJA010000119.1:0-36723 GCA_036507475.1 Vicinamibacterales bacterium | reverse complement strand
GATTTCAACGGTATCGATCCGCGGTTCCCTAGTCCCGATCTAACTATCGCCGCCGGTCCGTCATTGTTGGTCCTTGCAGATAATTCTGGCGTTGCGATTGTCAACAAGGCCGGCGTGGGTCTCGACTCGAAACCGATGTCGTCGACGGCCGAAATCGCTACACGGACTACTTCGGCATCAGCTTGGACCCCGCCGACGACAGTATTTGGATGCTCGGTATGTACGCTAACTAAAACCTCGGGGACCACTGGGTCTTGGACCGGCAACCTGAAATTAGTCGAGCCGACCGTGAGCCTCACATTGTCACCGCCGAAGACGATCATGAGAGCGCCCGTGGCAGTCGCCAGTGAGCATCTGAGCGCGTCGCAGTACGGGACTGTCATCACGACATCCGACGGAATCCGGCTAGGCGTCGACCTGATAGCCGATGGCCTGCGCGAGCCGACCGACCTCGCGTTCACGCCAGACGGCCGCTTCTTCGTCGCCGAACGCTCAGGACGCGTGCGTGTCATTGAGCAGGGGGGTATACAGCCGGAGCCGGCGTTAACGCTGACCGACGTCACCATCACCGGCGGCGGGGGATTGCTCAGCCTTGCGCTCGATCCACGGTTCGAACGCACCCATTTTCTCTACGCTCTCTATACGACATCATCGCGATCGGGCCACTCGGTATTCCGCATCGCGCGTTTTCGTGAAACGATGAACACGCTGGCCGACCGGGCCATCGTGCTCGACGAGATCGCGCCGTCGTCCAGCAGGGCCTCCGCTTCACTGCGGTTTGGTCCAGACGGGATGCTCTACGCCGCGATCGATGACGGTGGAGACCCACAACGTGGCGACGACATAGCGTCCTTCAATGGGAAGATTCTCCGCCTGAATGCGGACGGGAGCACGCCCGACGACCAGGCCGGATTGACTCCCGTGTATTCGTGTACGCCTATCAGTCACCCCGGGGACTCGATTGGCAGCCTGGCACAGGAATCCTCTGGATCGCCGATAGCGATCAGCAAGGTTCGACTTGGCTCAAAGGCCTCGGCAGAGATGGCGGCCGTCCTCGACACACCATGGTTCGAGCCTCGCACGCGTTGCCACGTCTAGCAGGCGCGTCAGCGCTTACGTTCTATCGTGGTCGTCTCATTCCGGCATTCCATGACAACCTACTGCTATCCGCGGATGAAGGACGCCAAATTTTTCGGATTCGCTTCGACGATCTGGATCCGACACGCATCGTGACGACCGAGCCCATCCTTGCTGATCAGGTTGCGGGCGTACGGGTTATAGCGGTATCGCCAGAGGGAACGATCTATTTCTGCACTGCCCACGCGGTCATCAGACTACGTCCGGTGCCAGACTTGTGAGCGCGATTGATTCTCAACGGTCGAGTTTCTCAGATTTCGCATGGATGTGGGACTGAGCTTGTCGTTCGCTGCCGTGGTTCTTGTCTTTGTATCTCAGAGAGAACGCTGCCGGAAGCACGAAGTCAATGATGATGCGAGCGCCTGCAATCCTCGCCCTCATCGGTGTGACACTCGGTTGCGGTTCATCGACAGCGCCAATTCAACCATCGCCGTTGCCGTCGCCCTCTCCCTCACCGTCACCGGCTCCGTCACCGTTCCCGATCGGCACCACTCTCACGATCATTTCCGGCGAGACAGGCGCCCCCGTCGCAGGCGCCACTGTTACGGTCGACGCTCGCAGCTACACCACAGATGGCGTCGGCGAGATCACTTTGGATGAGAGTGCGAACATCGAAAGCTTGCTGGACATCGCCGCGGCCGGTTACTTGAACCGACAGACACTTCTGCGTTCCCCTTCAGAAAGACAGTTTTCCCTGTGGCCTCGGACGAGCGTCACCGGTTTGACGGAACAGCTCACCCAGGAGTTGGTTTACACGATGCCTGGTAACGGTCCGGGCGGCGTTGGCTCCCCGCTTGGCGGCGCGCCGTTGCAACGAGTCGATCCCAGCGTGACGCACATCGTCGTTTCAGCGCCATCAATTGCGCTTGCACCAAGCGGAATCGAGGCAATATCGACAGCGATCAGAAATCTCAACGACGCCACTGCAGGGCAGATCGTGTTTACTCCATCCGAAGTCTCCGGCGCCGGGCAAATTCAGATCATCATTGGTACGTCGTCGGGACACGTTCCGACATTGAATTCATCCGGGTACATCACCGGTGGAAGGATCCTTCTTCGCGATGGTACATGCCTCGTGACGAACTGCAATCTCGCCGTTCCGCTGTCGGTCGGGGTGACGTTTGTACGGACGCTTGTCCACGCGATGGGCGGCTTACTGGGACTCAAGGCAACGTCTACGGACAGCGTAATGAACGGAGGATGCAGCAGCGCGTCGTTGTCGTCGTGCACTCCAGTCAATCCTCGGGGGGAAACGTTCAAGCCGTCAGAGAAATTGATTATCCGGTTGATGTTCCAGCGCCGTGTCGGCAACAGGTTTCCAGACAACGACCGCAGCTCGCCTTGAACAGGCGCCTGGTAGTCACCAACGTGTCCTGAACAGTCTCCTGGTTTTTCGCCCGCAAACTGAGTTCGCGACCGTTGTGAACGCCCGCAACGGTCGCTGCGGCAACGCGGGATGAGCTGGGCATTGCCGGCATCCTCGACTGCCCTTTCGTCGCTGACGCGACGCGTATCCTCACGGCGTCCTGACTACGGCTGTGGGTACCAGAGTTCAACGCGCCCATGCGCGGCGGGATTCGTTGTCAGATCCGTCTGGGAAGGTCGATACACCTTGCCGATAACCGGCGGCGGATGGTCGTTCAAGAACGCGAGAATACGATCCAGCGTCGCCACGAACGAGTGCGCCAGCTCGGGGTATGGCGCCTTTCCAACGATTACCAGCAGTGCGACGCGGTGAGCGATGATCGCTGCGAGTTCGTTCGGCTTGTACCGAATGCGGCTGTCGTGCGTGAGCGCGACCCAGCCCCGCGCCGCCACCGAGCTCAACCACACGTCGTCTGGACAGTCGTCGGGGAAGTGGTCGGCGTGCCGCTCTACTGTCAGTGCCGCGCTGCGAAGAATGTCAGGGAATTGTAGGCCGAGATCGCGGTCGGTGAAGAAAACGACACTCAAGCCGCTCGCTCGTACAAGACCGCCTGCTTGACCTCTTCTTGGCTGAGCGCGTAGTCGGCGGCGACCGCGGCGACCGATTCACCCGCATCGATGCGGCCGACGATCGCCGCAGTTGAAACGCCCCGGCTCACGACAGTCGGCCGGCCGAATGCGATCCGGGGATCGATCGCAATCGGCATCTCGGCGATGGCTTCGCCCATGACAAAGGGGTGCAGACGGATCGGAGACTGGTCCTCCCACGTCACACGCTTCAGGTGCGTGTTCAGGACCTGACGCATGGCCAGTTGGCCGGACGCCGATAGGTTGATCAGCTCGCCGTACCGATCCAGGAAAATGCGGCCGGCCTCGGCGCGGAGTTCCGGACTCAAGAGCAGCCGATCGACGTTCAGCTTTCGCTCCGCAAACCGGACGGCATCGCGGACCGCCTTCACGGAAACGCCGTGCTCTGTGCGAAGCGCGCGGAGCACGTGAGCCTCGATGAGATTGGAAAATGACAGGAGCGGGGGACGGTTCGAGGCAGGCCGGATGAGCGGACGGAACTGCCCTTCTCCTTGTGCCGTGGGATACTGCCGGCCGAACGTCCAGGCTCGAAGAGTTGCCGTTGGCAGCTTCAGGTAACGGGCGGCTTCAGCCAGCGCATAGGCAGGCTGATCGTGAGGTTCATTCGTCGCAGCGGGCCTCCTTCCGGTCGACATGAAGGGATTGTACCCATTTTCTCCGTCCGCAATCGTCGCCGGCAGGGTCGTCACTTCACGCCGCGTTACCGGGTCAGGACTCGACTAGAATGTGCGCGACGCATTGAAAGCGGGAGGAGCCGACATGAGAGCGACGAGGTTGTTCTACGGAAGCATCGTCGGTGTATGTCTTGCCGTGTTCGCGGTAGCGGGATGGCCCGGCGTGAGCGCAGGCCAGCGCCCGGCTGAGACCGTTGCCATCGATGCCGACGATCTCGGCGGCGTGGTGAGCGGCCCGCGTGGACCCGAAGCAGGCGTCTGGGTCATCGCGGAGACGACCGACCTGCCCACCAAGTTCGTGCGGATGGTCGTGACCGACGACCGCGGGCGCTTCGTCGTTCCCGACCTCCCGAAGGGCAACTACAACGTCTGGGTGCGCGGGTACGGGCTCGTGGACTCGCCCATGGTGCAGAGCGCTCCGGGCAAGATCGTCAACCTGACCGCGACGACCGCACCGAACGCCCGGGCCGCGGCAGAGTACTACCCCGCCAACTACTGGTACTCGTTGCTGCAGGTTCCGGCGAAGAGCGAGTTCCCGGGAACAGGACCCCGCGGCAACGGGATCTCGCCCGAGATGAGCAGCCAGGGCGAATGGATCGACATGTTGAAGACCGACGGCTGCCAGGGCTGTCACCAGGTTGGCGACAAGGCATCGCGCGAGATTCCGAAGAGCCTCGGCGTGTTCGATTCAACGATGGCCGCCTGGGAGCGCCGGCTGCAGTCGGGACAAGACGGCGGTACGATGATCGGTCGCATCGCGACGATGGGCAAAGAGCGCTCGCTCGCGGGCTTCGCCAACTGGACCGATCGCATCGCGGCCGGCGAGTTGCCGCCGGCTCCGCCTCGCCCCCAGGGCATCGAGCGCAACCTGGTGGTGAGCATGTGGGACTGGGCGACGCCGCAGACGTACTTCCACGACGAGATCTCCTCCGACAAGCGGAATCCGACCGTCAACGCGAACGGGCCGATTTACGGCGTTCACGAGAACGGGTCGGATTTCATGAGCGTCGTCGATCCAGTTCGTCATACGGCGACGCAGGTGCCGATCCCGGTCCGCGATCCCCGGACGCCGTATTCCTCGCCGCGCCAGGTGACGGCCCCGTCGCCGTATTGGGGAGAGGAAGTCATCTGGAACAGCAAGGCGAACGCCCACAGCGGCATGATGGACAAGAAGGGACGCCTGTGGCTGGCGTCGGTCGTCCGTCCGCCCGAGACACCCGAGTACTGCAGGACGGGGTCGGATCACCCGTCCGCGAAGCTGTTCCCGATCGAACGGAGCAACCGGCAGGTCTCGTACTACGACCCGAAGACCGGAAGGTTCACGTTCGTTGACACCTGCTTCGGCACGCATCACCTGATGTTCGCCGAAGACGCGAATGACACGCTCTGGTTCTGCGGCGGTGGACAGGTAGTCGGATGGCTGAACACGAAGATGTTTGACGAGACTGGCGACGCGGCGAAGTCGCAGGGCTGGACGGCGCTCGTGCGCGATGCCAACGGAAACGGCAAGCGCGACGCCTACGTCGAGCCGAACCAGCCGCTCGATCCGACCAAGGACAAGCGGTTGCCGCAGGCTTTCTACTCGGCGATCCCGAGCCCGGCCGACAACTCCATCTGGGGCACCGTCACCGGCTTCCCAGGTGCCCTCGTCCGGCTCGATCCAGGCACAAACCCGCCGGCGACCGCGTTGGCGGAAATCTACGAGGTGCCCTGGAACAATCCGAAAGCGACAATCGAGGGATTCTCTCCACGTGGCGGCGACATCGATCGCAACGGGGTCGTGTGGGCGTCGCTGGCGAGCGGGCATCTCGCCAGCTTCGATCGTCGCAAGTGCAAGGGTCCGCTCAACGGGCCGACGGCGACGGGCCAGCATTGTCCCGAGGGCTGGACGCTTCACCAGCAGCCGGGCCCTCATTTCAAGGGCGCCGAGGTCGCGGGCAGCGCGGACTCGAGCTACTACACGTGGGTGGACCAGTTCGGCACGCTCGGCGCCGGCAACAACGTGCCCATTGCGACCGGCAACGGCTCGGGCTCGCTCCTTGCTCTGGTTGACGGAACGTTCGCGGTGATGCGCGTCCCGTATCCGCTCGGGTTCCACGCCAAGGGGCTCGACGGCCGCATCGATGACCCGCGAGCCGGGTGGAAGGGCAGGGCGGTGTGGTCCACGTACGCCACGCGCGCGCTGACGCACATCGAAGGCGGAAAGGGGACGCACAGCAAGGCGGTGAAGTTCCAGCTTCGTCCCAACCCGCTCGCGAAGTAGAGGGGGACCCCCATCAGTACGTGACCCGCACACGGTAGTTCAGCACCGCGGTGCCGTTGGCCGCCACCGGCACCGCGAACTGCGTCGCCCACGCGGCCGTCTTCGTCCACTCGTGGCTCGCGCGCAGCATGCGCCACGTGCCGCCAACCGGCTCGTTCACCTCCACGCTGATCGGCGTCGTCTTGTAGTTCACCTACTGGACGATTTTCGACCCTGGCTCATCCGTGCAGCTTAGACCCGACCGAGGCGCGCCCAAAGCCAAGGCCACCTAAACACATGGTTCTTAGGTGTTTACGCACTGCAGCGGATAAAGATCGGGAGACCTCGCGTTCATGCACGACCCCGCTGACTGCCCTTGTGGTCGCCCCTAAAAGATGAACGGCTCGTAGTCGGCAATCCGAGGCCGTTCGCTGGGAGGTGAACTCGCGGCGCCGGAGGCCAACCTGCCTTGGCTTGAGCCTTCGCCTTGTAGACGGCCGTGGCGATGCCCGCCAGCAACGTGCAGGCGCCGATCAGCCATCCGAGCCCAGGCCTCAGATCAGCAGGGAGACCTGTGGCAACCCCAGCCAGTACGATCGGCGTGACGACAAAGAAGATCTTCCAGCGGCGCAGGACTTTGACCCATTCGAACAGCGCCGTCGACGTGTAGAGACAGGATTCCTCCTGCCGCCGGCATTCGTCGATTAGGTGCGCGGACGGATCGTCCATCAGATTGTCTCCGGGATCTGTGGGCCGAAGATCTTCTGCCATTCCTCCCCGGCAGCAGCGACGATGTTGAGTTTTTCGTACTCGCAAGCCTTGACGGCGCGGCTGTACGCTGATGCGGTCCGGCTCTGCCACTGATCGCCGAGGAAGATCTGGGCGACGGTGCCCGGCACAGTCACGTAGCTATTCGCCCGGTGGTAGAGATAGGCGAAAAAATCGCGAGTGATCCAGTCGAACCAGAAGAAATCGTAATGCCTCCAGGGTGACTGTTGGAGGAAGTCAGCGGCGACGAGTTCGACCTGAAAGGACTTGATCGGCACGGAACAACTGTCCTGCCAGGCCTTGAGCATGCGAATCAACGGCCGCAGATTGCCGTTGGTCGCCTTGTCGACGGCATCGATGTGGGCGGCTTCGGCCCACGGTTCGGTCAGTTTGTACGAGCCGCCGTTGTTTGTGTCGCAGATCCAATACCCGCCGGACTGCAGTTGGAACGCCGGTACGACTTCCACGCTGGAACCGCCAAAGCGGACCAGTACGATCTGCCCGTCGCCGCTCATGTCGGTGTCGGGATAGGTCTTCGTCAGGACGCCCTTAACTTCCTGCAGGAGCGCCGACTGGCCATTCCAGACATGGGCCTGGTAGCGGTGATAGACGGCCGCGGGCAGCAGGAAGTAGATGTCCACGTCACGCGGGGGGCGGATCGCCGTGTCCTTGCCCCAGGAGCCGATCAGGAAGCTGTTGTCCGTTTCGGAGACGGAGTCGTGATAGTGGCGGTTCAGGCAATTCACAACGCCATTGCGTTTCGTCACGCGTCCAGGAATTGGAGCGGCGTGAGCGTGAGATTGGCATGGAAGTGCGCGAAGCGCTGACGAACTGCAATCCACGTGGAAATCGCCGGAACGGAGAACGGTGAGACCGTGGCCGGTGACGCGGGGGACAGGGCCTGCGTCCCACAGGGGCCAAGCAGTGATGAAAGGCTAGACAACCTTACCTCCACGAAAATCTGTTGCCGACGATCACTTGTGCAGTTTACAATTCATATTAGTATTGGTCAATTGTAAACCGACCAAGGAGCAAGAATGATTGCGGATCGAGTGAGACTGGCCCGCCGGAAAGCCGGCCTCTCGCTGCGCGACCTTTCCGCGGCGATGGGCGAAATGGTCACCGCTCAGGCCATCGGAAAGTACGAGCGGGGGGAAAGCGTGCCGAGTTCGGGCGTCCTGCTCGCCCTGTCCAAGGCGCTGGGTGTCTCGCTGAGCTATCTGATGGATACCCAGGACATCGCGCTGTCGGGCGTGGAGTTCCGGACCAAGGCCAACACGAGCGCACGGGACCGCGCCAAGGTCGAGACCGAAGTGCTCGAATGGATCGAGCGTTACCTGCAGATCGAGACGGTGCTGGAACTTGACAGCGCAGAATGGCAGTGCCCCGTCGCCAGACCACGCAAGTTGCGGCAAGCAGGCGACGCCGAGAAGCTCGCGGCCGATGTGCGTGAGCAATGGAGTCTGGGACTGGACCCTATCCCGAACATGACCGAGCTGCTTGAGGAGAAGGGACTGAAGGTCCTAACCGTGCCGCTGCCCGATCGAGTGTCCGGGTTCACCTGCCTTGTGAAGCAGCAGGATGAACAAGCGGATCTCCCGGTGATCGTCGTGAACAATCAGTTCTCGCTTGAGCGCCGACGGCTGACGCTGGGTCATGAATTGGCGCACCGACTGATCGAAACGGACACCCTGTCAGACAAGGAAGAAGAGAAGGCAGCTAACGTGTTCGCCGGAGCGTTCCTGATGCCGGCGGAGCATCTGCGGCGCGAGGTGGGGAAGCACCGGAACGCGCTTGGCTACAAGGAGCTGATCGATCTAAAGCGCCTGTATCGCGTCAGCGGTGCGGCGCTGCTCGTGCGGCTGCGGCAGTTGGACGTCATCAGCGAATCAACGCTTGTGTACGCGTTCCAAACGATTGCGCGCGGCTGGCGAACTCAGGAGCCAGAGGAACTTGAGGCACCAGGCGAGCGGGGACAGCGTGAGCGCGCGCTGCGCTTCGAGCGCCTGTGCTACCGCGCCCTCGCGGAAGGGTTGATTTCGTTGGGCAAAGCTGCGGAACTTCTACGGGCTCCCATGCCGGAAGTGGAGGCAGGCCTGAAGGGGCCGCAGATCGGCGATGCGGATCATCGTCAGTGACAGCAGCTGCCTTATTGACCTGCGGAAGGCGTCGCTGCTCGACTTCTTCCTGCGGCTGCCGTATGAGGTCCTGATCCCGAACACGCTGTTTGAAGAGGAGCTGGTCAGGTTCACACAGGAACAAAAAGAATCACTGGTCCGGGGCGGACTTCAGGTCATCGACTTGCCGGGGGAGCGCGTGCTGCGCGCCCAGGCCGTGGCGCGTGCGCTGCCCCATCTCTCGATCCATGACGGCTTCGCATTCGCGCTCGCGGAGAGCCGCCAGGGCAGCATCCTCCTGACGGGCGATGGCGGGCTCAGGGCGCTCGCCGTGGAGCACGGCATGGAAGTGCACGGTGTGCTTTGGGTGATAGACGAGATCCACGCGAACGAGCTGGCGCCTGCCGAGGCCTTGCTCGAAGTGCTGCGGGGGTTCGCGGCGGATGAGACCGTGCGATTGCCGCGCCGCGACCTCGCGGCGCAAATAAGGCGTTATGCCAAGGCGGAATGAAAACCGACAGGATGAACAGCCATGCCCGACGATGAAGTGAGAGCGGCGATCAACAGAATCCGCTTGCGCCATGTAGCTGACGACCTGAGCGCGGCGTCGCGCATTGCGCTGCCACTGTTCGAAACGATGCGAGCGTTCGAGAATTCAGGCTTGCTGAGCGCAGCGAAGGCCTTCGAGGAGCAGCAGGCGGCGGTGCGGTCGGCGCTCCAGCCGCTCGGCGAGCGGCAGCTTGCGAGTCGCCTTATCGCCGACTCGCCGCTGCTGCGCGACCTGGAACGATCGCGGGAAGCCATCGCCACCCTGCAGTCGCGCTTTGTGCTGCCTGATCAGGGCGAAATGACGCGTCTCGTGGACGCGCTCCAGAGCAGCCCGGTGTCCGCCGGTCTGGTGGGATTCGCCGAACAGACGACGGGTGCTGCGGCAGGCGATCGAGCGGATGACCGCACCGTGGCTCGATAGCCAGAACGCTTTGCGGTCGATTGCCGGCCTCGCGACGCGAAACCGACCGTTCTCGGACATGGCGAAGATGCGGCGCGCGGGTCCAGTGCTGAGCCTCCAATACAGGTTCGCGGTCGCCGCCTGCAAGCCAAACACGAATCGGCCGCTGTAAGCACGGTCGACTTCTTGAAACCGCTCAACGATTCTACTAATGGGTCGTTCATTCTCCGGCGATTTCTTGTGTACGCACGCGAGGAACTCGTTGACCGATGTCAGTTTCGGTCGTGAATCGGTCTTAAAGTCGTCGGCTGGAAGGCGCTCAACCGAGACGCGGGCGCGGGGAGCCTCGCCCTCCACCTGCACTCTGACAACTTGGCGGGTTTCGGCGAGTACCATGCCTCGAAGCTCTGGCACCAGGAGTATTTGGTCGGCCGCCGCCGTGGATCGGTACACGTTCAGATCCACCATCGCGAGATCCCACTCGCTTGTCAGGTGACCGGCGAGCAACGCCTCGGAAAGGCGAACTGCGCGCGGATCCAACACGTCGCCAGCGACGACGAGCAGAAATCTTCCTGCTGTCAGGCAGTCGTGCAGGTCGGCAGCTTCCGGGGCTGCGTGCGACGCCGGAAGCGGCGGCAAGTCGTCGTATGGTGTCTCTTGTAATGACAGAGCGTAGTCCAGGAGCTGTGCCACCGCCTCGCGGCGCTTGGTTGTGTTGTACGACAACTTGGTTTCGACGACTGCGAGACGGCCACGAGATGACACGAGTAGCACGTCCACCGGGCCAGCACCGAAATTGAACTCAGTCGCCCAAGGAAGCCAGGTTTCATCGGAGGGCACACGGCCCGCTTCCCGGCAGGGCCCGATGACGAGCTCCGGATCCGCAAAGACAGCATCTCGGAACCACGACTCGGGGAGGCGAAGGTCCGAAGCGGAGACCCGCTGATAAGCGATGCGGAGCTTGGGGTCTGTGTCGGTAGAAATACCTGCGTATAGCGATTTGCCTACAGACTTCATATCAGCCCTTCTGCGTGATCCGACCGATTTGACCGACGAAGGGCTGTGATCGTAGCGCAGAATTCCTGCTGGAGCGCGGGCGCGTTGCGGCGCCGTTGTGAGCCACCGAATACTCGGTAACGATCAGACAGGGTCGCGGCTCGATTGTCGGAAACCTATTTCACCGGCTCTGGCGCCGTTTGGGAGGTACCAGGCTCGGGCATCTTTCAGCGCAAAACGAGCACCCGCGCCGGTCGGAACGGCACCCGCCGGATGCGGACGCTCGTCGCGTCGTAGATCGCGTTTGCCATCGTCGCGATCAGTACGTCACCCGCACGCGGTAATTCAAAACGGCGGTGCCGTTGGCCGCCACGGGCACCGTGAACTGCGTCGCCCACGCGGCCGTCTTCGTCCACTCGTGGCTCGAGCGCAGCATGCGCCACGTGCCGCCGACCGGCTCGTTCACCTCCACGCCGATCGGCGTCGTCTTGTGGTTCCGCAGCGTGATCTCGAACTCCACTTCGTACGTGCTGCCGGCGATCTTCTCGAAATCGATCTGATTGCGCTCCGCGACGACATCGAACGCGTTGCCGATCTTGAGGTTCAGCGTCTCGTCCTTCGGCGTGTGGCTGATCCGATCCTCGCCGACGAACTGCACGCCCCCCTTGGTGTCGGCCTGATACACCCGCACGGTTCCAGCCGGCATCGGCATCCCAAGCCCTGAGCGCTCCTCGTTCTTGAACTGGTAGTACACCTGGACGACGTCCTTGATGGGCGCGCCGGGATGAAACGTGTTGCGGTAGTAAAAGCTCTGGCCCTCGACGACGTAGCGCTTGTTGACGGGGACGCCGGTGCCGCCGAGCAGGCTCACCTGCTTGGTCTGGTTGTTGTTGATGGTCGTCCGGCGGCCGAGAGTGTACAGGTGGTACTCGGAGAACGTCTCCTGCTCCATCGGGGCCGCTGCCGGCGCGTCGGCGCGCAACTCCTGCATCGCCATTCTCCCGAGCACCTGACGGACGCGGTTGAGATCGCCGGCCACGAGCTGGAGCCGCGCGTTGCGGAACGCGGTGCCGCTGCCGTTGTTCAGCGTGACCCAGCCGTCGAGATCCGCAGCTTTGTCGTCGCGGCCGACATTCAACACGTAGTCGGCAGCCCAGGACAGCTTCCCGGCCAGATACGCGGCCTCGACGCGGTGGCGCTCGGCCCCACCGTTCTGGAGCATCCAGATGAGCGTCGGCCGCTCGAACAGGTTCTCGGGCAGCTGGGGAAACCGGATGTGATCGGCGTGCATGCCCGTGATGATCTCGCTGCCAATCTGCCAGACCGGCGCGGTGTTGTAGCTGAGCAGGCGCGCCGTCACTTCCTCGGGCGTCGTGGTCCCGTCCTGCTGGCGCATGCGGACGAGCGTGACGTCGCGCCCGACGTACTTGCGAAGCAGCTTGTCGGGCTCGAGCAGGTCGTACTCATAGTTCTGTTCGAGGACGTCGAGCTGGGACGGTTGGCTGATGGAGCGGAAGTGGACGGTTGCCGGATTGACCGTCGCGGCGATGTCCATGAACCGGAGCTGGCCGACGCCGCGCGCAAGACGCAGGTCGCGGACGTCGCGCACGAGCGCGATGTCGGAGTTGTACACGGTCACGGCCAGATCGACTTGATCGTCGAGCGTCGTCTGATCCTGAGCCTGAGCCTGGGCGGGCGCTGGGTTTTGGGCCGTTGCTGTCGCGGGAGCGTCGGCAGGCGGCTCCGCCATCGGTAGTGCAACAGCGCCGAGGCCGAAGACAAACGGGGTAAGCCAGAAGCGAACGGACATTGAACGGCTCCTTTCGAAGTGGCGCATCTATCCCTAGAACGGAGCCGGTTGGATTTCTTGCAGGACCCCTGCGCAGGCTAAAGCCTGCGCGCTACACACCGCGGCACACGGCCGACGGCCGACGACCGCCGGTGTACCTCTGCACCTGTAGAGCTCCCGCGCACGCTTTAGCGTGCGCGGAGCGTTAACGCACAGGCGCCCACGTCCGGCCGCCGTCGGTGGTGCGGAGGCGCCGGCCGTCGGCGAGATCGACGGTCGCATCGAGCCCGGTTGAGGCAGTGACGGCAATCACATCGACCGTTTCGGGAAACGTCGCCCGCTGCCACTGACGTCCGCCGTTGGTGGTGCGCAGCACGAGGCCCCCGCGCCCCACGAGCCAGCAGACGTCTGGAGCGGGCGCGCTGCCGGCGCTCAAATCTGCCGAGGCGCCCGTTGGTTGGGCGGCCCATGACGCGCCGCCATCCGCGGAGTACTGCACGACCGGACCGGGACCGATGCGCCAGCGGATTTGCGGGTTCGGCGAGACGACGTCGAAAACGGCCGCCGTGCGAAACTGGGCGATCGGCGCGGCGGGCGCCGATGCTTCGCGCTTTGCCGATTCGTTGACTCGTTCCTGCTGATCCGCGCTTTGACGAGTTGCCGTCTCGCCGCGCGCCCCTGGTCCGGAGGCCTGACGGCCTCCGGCTACCGACTGTCCCTGCTGACGGCCTCCGGCTACCGACTGTTCCTGCTGACGGCCTCCGGCTACTGACTGTTCCTGCTCGGGCGCTGCATTCTCGCGGCGGGCCTCTTGGCTCGCAGCGGCTCTGCCGAGAGGCTGCTCTGCTGCGATGTCAGCCTTCAGAGACTCTTCAACCGGCGCCGCGGCGGGCGCTGCGGCAGGTGCTGTGCGTTCGAATCCGACACTGGCATCGCGGGCGGGCGCTTGGGCATCCGCACGCGCATCGACCGGCGCCGACGCTGACTCGCGCCTTAGCGTTTCGGGAGGAGCCTGCAGTGTCTGGCTGCTCGGCGCTTCGGGCGGAACGGCAGGAGCACTGACCGCGATCTGACGCTCCGGTGTGGGCCCCCCGGGCAGCGGCGCGCGTTGACCTGGAACGATCACCCACAGGGCAATCGCAGTGGCCGCGGCGGCTGCGGGAACGAGCCAGTTGAGGGCGCGCCTTCTCCACGAGGGGGCGTCGGCAGCTGCCTCGGCCGCAGATCTGTCCATAGACGCTTCAGATCGCACCATCGCAGCCATCAGCATCTGGCATCGATGACAGTCGGCTACGTGCGCCTCGACCTCGTGACGAGCAACGGCGATGAGCGTGTCATCGGCCAGACCGGCCAGCGTCTCCGCGTCGGGGCAATCGACATCCAACGCCTTGTGTTCCGACGGAAGCCTGCTGCGAAGCAGCCGTTCAATCGACCGGTCGCGGTCGGTCGTCATCGCTTCATTCTCTTTCCTTCCAGCACCGATCCTGCCACCGGAACGTTCGCCTCACGATGACCTTCTCGAGATGGCGTCGCCGAAACGTAGGGACGTCTCTTACTTTGAACGTCCGGCGCAGAATTCTTTGCACCGCTCAGCAATTTGTCGAGGTCGAGCGAGCCCGCGTCCTCGGACACGTACTCGAAGCATCGGGCGATTTCATCAGGATCGAGCGCTGCCTCGCGCAATCGCCGTTCGACGTCGCGGCGGATGGCCTTCCTGGCGGCGGACAGGTGACGCGAGACGCTTGCTTCGTGCTCGCGAAGAAGGCGTCCCGTTTCCGCCAGCGTCAACCCGTGCACATAGTAATAGCGCAGGCGGAGGCCTTCCCGCGGGTCGAGCTGGGCGACAGCGTCGCGAAACGCCGCATGGATGAGCGCCAGATAGCGGCTGCGCTCGAGGTCGGGTGTGTGCTGTGCGGGCGCCGCCGGTTCCTCGTCGGGCAACGGCGCGCTTTTCGCCTCGGCGCGCGCGCGATCAACCTGACGCTGGGCGAGCACTGCCCGCAGCCACGTGGCCAGGCTGCTTCTGCCGTGGAAGTAGCGGAACAACGATCGTCGTTTGCCCTCGGTCCGGCTCCCGCCTCCGCCGTCGCGGCTTCGGCGGGCAGGAAAGCCGGACACTACGGCCGTCGAGCCTTTGCTCGTCGAAGGTGGATCAACCTGCAAGCCAAACAGGTCGGCATAGAGCGAGTCAGCCAGGTCCCTGGCGCCGCCGCTTGGATCGAGCGCGTCAGCGGCGCGATAGAGCACGGGACGGTATTCCAGAATGAAATGCTCCCACGCGGCCTCGTGCCCTGCCGCACAGGCGCACGCAAGGGCGAGATCGTCGAGGCGCAGCGAGCCCAGATAGCGCTCGAGGTCGCGGGTGGCCGGCGGGCGGCCGGCAAATGCCTTTGCGGCGCTTGTTTCGAGCGCCCGAGCAAAATCGTCGATCGGCAGCTGCCACCGATCGGCGTGTGCCCGCCGATACAGTTGGTCGACCAGCTTTCGGTCTGCCTGCGGCGCCATCCTTGTTGTAGCGCGCCGGCTTCAGCCTGCGCGTCTTTACAGTGTATCGGTTGACGCGGCCGGAGATGGCAAGCGCGCAGGGCTGCACGCGCGCAGGCTAAAGCCTGCGCGCTGCTTGGGGCTACGAGATCTCTCCGACCAACCGAGCACAGGACGCCCGCGGTTATTGGCTGCGCGTGCTCACGTAGAGGTCGCTCGCCCCGGGACCGCCAGGGCGATCGGAACTGAAGAACAGACTCCTGCGGTCCGCAGCGATTGATGGGAAGTTGTCGGTGGACGCCGAGTTGATCGTCGTGCCCAGGTTCACTGGCGTGGACCACGGATCGAGGATCGTTTCCCGAATCGCAGCCCACAGGTCCTGCCCCCCAGCACCTCCAGGCCGACTCGAGGCGATGATGATCTCGAGGCCGTCATGTCGGATGCCTGGGGTCAGGTCAAGTTGCGCGGTGTTGAGATCGTTGGCCAGCGAGGGGGGTTGAAACGAGCCGTCCACGAGTTCGCTGACATAGATATCGAGCAGGCCGAACCCGCCGGGCCGGTTGCTCGCGATGTAGAGATACGGAGTGCCGACGTCGGCGTTTTCGAAGAAGCCTGGGCCGGCGTCGGTTGAGGCTGAGTTGAATGCCGCTCCGAGGTTCACCGGTGATTCCCATCCGAATGCATCGTGCGTGTTGGGACGCCAGGACACCCAGATATCGAGCCCGCCGGAACCTCCGGGTCGGTTGCTGGCAAAGAAGAGATAATGCCCGTCGCGCGACAGGGCCGGAGAGCGCTCGTTCGAGGCGGTGTTGATCACCTGGCCCAGGTTCATCGGGAGCCCCCATGGTGCGTCGGTGCTGGCCCGCTGTGAGACCCAGAGGTCTTCCTCGCCGAACGATCCGTAGGATGCCGGGCGGGTCGAAGCGAAATAGAGACTCAATCCGTCTTTGGAGCTATGCGGCGCAAACTCCGAAAACTCAGTATTGACGAGCGCACCCAAATTGTCTGGGGCCGACCACTCCCCGAACTCAGGAGCCGCGACTCCATCACGGTGTTCGAACGGAAACGCAGCCAGTAATCCGAGGGAGAGCAGCGAGGCTACTCCAGCGCGCATAGAGTGACGGTTCATGGGTTCCTCCAATTGACAGAAGTCAGGGGCCGTTGCATGCCGTCACGACCATGAAGCGGCCAGCCGAGCGCAGCAAGCGGCAACATGCGGCAGTCGGCGGTGCCTGGACAGGTGTCGCACCATGCCGTCGATTGCCGCCGTGTGCCAAACCTCCGATAATCTGCGAATCCGCTGGAGGAGGACGTCCATGGCCCACGAAGTAGAACGAGAAGCGGGCCCTGATTGGCCCCGTCACCGGCTGGAGTCGTGGAAAGAGATTGCCGCTTACCTGGGACGCGACGTGCGGACGGCCCAGCGCTGGGAGCGCCTGGGCGGACTGCCTGTGCATCGTCTGCGTACCAGGCGCTTGGTCAGACGGGAACGGGAGCGCGTCCTGTCGCCGACGTACACCCGAAAGCAGTTGCGATTGCGAGGAAAGCGCTGGACCTCGACCCGCGATTGGCCGCGGCGCACTCGGGTCTTGCCTCGGCGTACCAGCAGGAGTGGCGGTGGGCAGAAGCCGAGACGGCGTATCGACGCGCGCTGAACATCGATCCCGACGACGCCACGACGCACGAACGTCTCGCAGGATTGCTCGTATGGCGGGGACGCACATATGAGGGGCTGCTGCACGCTCGCCGTGCACGCGATCTCGACCCTCTGACGGTAGATAGAATTGTCAGGCTAGGTTGGCTTCTCTACCATGCCCGCCGGTACGACGAAGGATTCGTGAGCTGCAGACCGTGCTGGACGCCGAACCCGATCGAAAATCCGCGCTGTGGTTTCTTGGGTTTGCGCTCCTCGACTCATCGCGCCTCCACGAGGCAGTCCGAACGCTCGAGCATCTCGTGATCCTGTGGGATCGCAATCCCGCGGCGCTCGGACTGCTGGCGAGGGCCTATGGCCGTAGCGGCCGTCGCGCGGATGCGCTTGCAATCGTAGAAGAATTGAAGCGGCGTGAGCGCGCCAGCTATGTGCCTCCCGCCCCCTTCGTCCACGCGTATGTCGGGCTCGGCGATCGCGAGAAGGCATTCGCGTCACTCGAGCGCGCGTACCAAGAGCGGTCCAATATCGTGCAGTTTCTCAAGACCCACCCGCTCTACGATTCGCTGCGGGACGACAGTCGGTTTGCGGAGCTGCTGCACCGCGTCGGCCTCGAATAGTCCGGGCGAAGGCTGTTCCCTCTGCGCGCGCAGGCTGAAGCCTGCGCGCTACGCCCTCGCAGCCTCGATGGCCGCGAGCGTTACACCCGTGCAGCCTTCAGCGCAGCAAGGACGCGCTCGGGCCTGAACGGCACGCGCCGGAGACGCACGCCGGTCGCGTCGTAGATCGCGTTGGCCACCGCTGCGATCATCGGCTTGAGGGCCGCCTCGCCGGCGCCGTAGTGAGGCAGATCTGGTCGGTTGGGATTCGGATCTCCGTTCACGAACACGACATCGAGCGTGGCAGGCGCATCGAGGTGCGTGAGCGTGGGCGATGTACGCCAATCGACGGTTGTCACCTTCTCGGTGTCGAACGTCACTTCTTCGTAGAGCGCACGACTCAGCCCGTGCAGCGATGCGCCTTCAATGGTGCGGCGCAGCGCCTCGGGGTTGATCACCAACCCGCAGTCGTGTGCGCAGACGAGTCGCTTCACCCACACGCGCCCGGTCCTGCGGTTCACCTCCACCTCGGCGACGTTTGCGACGACCGTCTGGTTGCGGTACGCGTAGGCGAAGCCGCGGCCCGTGAGAATCTCGCCCGAGCTACGCGGTGCCGGCGAGGGACGCGCGTCCCACTTGAACGCTTCCGCCGCCGCCTTGACGACGGCCAACGAGCGCGCGCGCTTGAAGCCGCTATCGTCCGGCGGGTCCGAATTTGCCGGGTCCGCGGGAGCTGACGCAGACGCGGGACCCGGCCTACGTACCGCCCCACGGACGGAATTGGTGAGCAGCCGCAGGCGGAATTCAACAGGATCAGCTTTGGCCGCCGCCGCCAATTCGTCGATGAACGACTCGCCGGCGAATGTCACCTGCGGTCCGTTTGGATCTCGCAGATTGCCTGTCCTGAGCGGCGTCTCCCACACCAGCGGCAGCGAGACGACGTGCATCGCCGAACGACGATTCGCCACGGCGTACATGTCGCTTGGCGCCGAAGCGCCACCGTTGGCCGGCGTGGCGCGCCGCCGGCCGGTGAGCTGCGCAATCAGCACGGTGTCGTGCTCGTTGTAGCCGAGGTGACAGTAGTCGGCCGCGCGTGCCTCGTAATCGAGCGCGACGAGATTGCCCTGCGCATCGAGGCCGCCGCGCATCCGCATCACATACGCGGGACCCTTCGTGTCCCACGCGGTCTCTTCCTCCCTCGACCACTGCACGCGTACCGGCCGTCCTAGCTGCTGCGCCAGATACGCCGCCTCGAACCCCGCATCGTCGGCCGCCGTCCGACCGTACGCCTGCGGGCCCTGCATCCAGACGACGCGAACCCGATCGCGCGGGATGCCGAGAAACTCGGCCACGCCGTTGCGCAGGCCGTACGACTTCATGTCGTTGGAGTAGATCGTCATCTGGCCGTTCGACGGATCGGCCAGCGCGTGAGCAGGACCAATCGACGTGTGCCCCTGAAATGGCACCTCGTATTCGGCTTCGATGCGTATCGCCGCGCTCGACAGCCCCGCTTCGATATTGCCCGTGACGTTGGGGTTGGGGCTCGATGTCGGCACGGTGCGGCGCATGTACGCGAACAGATCGCCAGATGCGGGGAAGGGCGCAGTCGCCGGCTTTCTCCAGTTCACCTTCAACCGCCTGGCTGCCGCAATCGCCTGCTCCTCACGCTCGCACACGACCGCCACGTAGTTGCGTTCTCTCACCACCTTCACGAATCCAGGCATGCCGCTCACGGACGATTCATCGACGCTCACCACCTCGGCGCCCGCCACCGGCGGCTTGACGTTTCTCGCGTGCACCATGCCGGGCAGCTTGACGCCAACGGCCCAGATGGGGGAAGCGTCCACCTTGGCGGGGACGTCGTCTCGACGTGGCGAGAGGCCGACGTTCTTCATCTCCTGCACCGGCTTGATCTTCGCGATGCCGGTGGTGGCATTGATGTCGTTGCCGGTGAGCGTGACGTTGAAGCGGTTGCCGCCGATGAGCTCGCCGTAGGTGACGCGCCTGCTCGGATCGGCCTTGAGCGAAACGACACCGTCGCTGACCGCGAGCTGGTCGAGGGGGACGCCAAAGCGCTGCGACGCCATGTCGAGCAGCACACGCCGCGCCTCGGCCGCCACGCGGCGCATCGGATAGCCGTCGGTCTGCAGCGCATCTGACCCGCCCGATCCGCCCTGGTCCACCGTAATGTCGGTGTTGCCCATGACGCAGGTGGTGCGGGCGAACGCCATGTCGAGCTCGTCGGACATGATCTGGCGGAACGCCGTGCCGGTGCCCTGGCCCAGGTCGGTCTTGCCGACGTAGAAAGTAGCCGTGTTGTCCTGATGAATGACGATCCACGAGTCGAGCTGATGGAAGTCGGGATCGGGATAGGGTCCCGGACCCAGCGCCGCGCCAGTCTGCGCTGCGAGCGAGACGAACGGACCAGCGTGCGCCGCTGCTGTAAAGCCGACCACGAGGCGGCCGGAGGTTCGTAGAAAGTCGCGGCGCGACGGCGTGGCGAATCTTTCGAGAAGAGTGTCGATGGTGTTCATGCGACCTCCCCTGCGGGTCCACGGCTCGATTCATTGAGGCTCGCCGTGGGACCCGCCCCACGTACGACCGATTCATTGAGGCTCGCCGTGGGACCCACCCCACCTACGAGTCGTTTAATCGCAGCCTGGATCCGGTAGTAGGTGAAGCAGCGGCAGAGCACCGGCGCCATCGCTTCGCGAATCTGCGCGTCGGTCGGACGAGGGTTCCGCTGGAGCAGCGCCACCGCCGTCAGCATCTGGCCGTTCTGGCAGTAACCGCAGGCGGGCACCTGCTCGTCGATCCATGCCTGTTGAATCGGATGGAGCCCGCCTTCTCTCGCAAGCCCCTCGAGTGTGGTGATCTGTCCTTTGACGGACGAGACCGGCGTTACGCACGAGCGCGTGGCGGTGCCGTTGATCAGCACCGTGCAGGCGCCACACTGACCAAGGCCGCAGCCGAACCGGGGGCCCTGCAGGTCGAGGTCGTTGCGCAGGACGTAGAGCAGGGGGGTGGACGGCTCGACATCTACTGTCTGCATCCGGCCGTTGACGTTCAAGGTCACGTTAGCCATGCGGCGATTATGTACCTGCTCCATACAGAGTCAAGCGGGGCGGCGCGGGACCGCATGTCCTCCGCAAAACCGGCTTGGTTGCGACATCCTCAGCCTCCGCCGTCGACCGGCCGGGGTATGCCAGCTTCGCGATGACTACGGTTTTGCTCCGGACATGCGGTCCCGCGCCGCCTTTGGTCGGTCGGTGGCGGGTCGTCGGGCCGGCCGGCCGTTCGAAGCACGGCGAGCGCTAGGCGTAGCCGGAAATCGGCCGGCGCGATTCACCGACGCGAGTTCGTTCCGCGTGATCTCGCGAATGCCTGTTGTCCGAGCTAGCTCGGGGGTGCATGCCACGATGGCAGGCATTCGGGTTGGGCACTACTCGCGGCGGAAGCGGCAGGGTACGAGCGCCGGTCGATTTCCCGCCGTGCGGAGCCGGACGCCGGCCCGACGATACGCCACCGGCCGCACGCGTGCGCGTCGCCGCGATGAGGATGCAGAAGACATGGTCGTGGGTATACCATTGCCCCCATGACGAAACAGAACACTCGTCGCGAAATTCTCAAAGGCGGCCTGGCGGTTGCGGGCCTCGGGTTCCTCGGCTTTCCGGAGTGGGCGCTGCCCGCGCTCGCCCAGGGCGAGACGCAGGTGCCCTTCACGGACCTGCCTGCGAACATCAACCTGACGCCGGCGGCCGACCGACGGATCATCGACATCAGCAAGATCGCCGGCCAGTTCACGCCGCGCGATCAGTTCTTCACCACGCAGCACTACGGCCATCCCGATGTCGACCCGGCCACGTACCGCATGAAGGTCTCGGGACTGGTAGACCGACCGCTGTCGCTCTCGCTCGACGAGCTGAAGAAGATGGGGAGCAACGAGCTCGTGTTTGGCTTCGAGTGCTCGGGCAATCGGCGTCCCCTTCAGGGACTCTCGAGCAACGGACGCTGGACCGGCGTGCCGCTGCGCACGGTGCTCGACCGCGCGGGCGTCAAGGCTGATGCGCGCGAGTTCGTCTTCTTCGGCGCCGACCGCGGGCCAGAGGACGTCGACTTCCGCGGCACCATCCATAAGGTGGAACAGCAATTCGGTCGCAGCCTCTCGCGCGAGAAGGCGCTGTCGGCCGAGCCGATGCTCGCCTATGCGCTCAACGGCGAGCCGCTGACGAAACATCAGGGTTTCCCGCTGCGGCTGCTCGTGCCGGGATGGTACGGTGTGGCCAACGTGAAGTTCCTGGCCGAGATCCACGTGCAGACGGATCCGTATCTGGGCAAGTACCAGGCGCGCTGGTACCGGACGCTCCGCGGCGAGACGATCAACGGCGAGATCAAGTGGACGGAGACCGCCGTCACCCACATGCAGCTGAAGTCGTTCATCGCGCGTGTCACGAAGAACGGAAGCCGGCACACCGTGTTTGGTGTCATCCTCAACGACGGGACGCCGATCAAGTCGGTCGACGTGAGCATCGACGGCGGGCCCTGGCAGGCGGCGACGCTCGATTCAGCCACGAAAGAGAAGTTTTCGTGGAAGTTCTTCAGCTACACCTGGAACGGCGCGACGGCCGGCGAACACACGCTGGTGTCGCGCGTCACCGATGCCAACGGCCTGGTGCAGCCAACGGAGCAGGATCTCGCGAACAAGAAGACGTTCCTCGAGGACAACTCGCAGTATCCGCGCAAGGTGATGATCGCGTAACGACCTCCGCCCCGCCGGGTCCGCGTCGGCGAATTGCGGGCGGGGGCGTGCGTCGGCCGGTCGAGTATTCACCTGAGATGCCCGCATGAATACACGCCTTCTTGCCGCCATGCTTCTGGCGTGCACTGCGACGGCAGCGTACGCACAGCAGCCGCAAGGCCCACCGACGCGCAGCATCACGCGCATCACCGGCGACCTCTATCGCGTGCAGAACAACGATCACTACACGGTCTTTCTCGTCACCCCCGCCGGCATCATCCTGGCCGATCCGATCAACGTCGACCTGGCCAACTGGCTCGAGCGACAGCTCGCCGAGCGCTTCCCGAACACGCCGGTGCGGTACGTCCTCTACAGCCACCACCATCAGGATCACGCCTCGGGCGCCGCGGTTTTCAATGACACGGCGGAGCTCGTGGCGCATGAGAACTTCGCCGCCGGGCTGAAGGCGTCCGCAGGTCAGAACGAAGCCGCCGCCAAACGCTACGCGGCGGTTGTTCCACCCGAGTCGACGTACACCGGGCGCCGGACCATCACGCTCGGCGGGAAGACCGTGCAGATGATTCATCCGGGACGCACGGCCCACGCAGCCGACTTCACGGTTCTGTACTTCCCAGCCGAGCGCGTCGTCTTCGGTGTGGACTTCATGTCGGCGAAGATGGTGCCCGGGTCGAACACGCTGGCCAACGGCGCGTCGATCGCCGAATATGTCGAGGCGATCAAAGCCGTGGAGGCGCTCGACTTCGCGATCGCGGCGCCGGGGCACGGCGTCACCGGCACCAAGGCCGACATCGTCGCGCACCGGCAGTATTTCGAGAGTCTGGCGGCCCGGGTCGCCGCGGGAATCAAGGCCGGAAAGACGGTGGAACAGCTCCAGGCCGCAAGAATCATGGACGAATACAAAGACTGGGTTGAGTACGACGAGGACAACGACGTCAACATCGCCAACGCCTACAAGACCCTGAGCGCCGGGCGTCGCTGAGCAACGGAAGAGGAGGTTCAGATGCGCGCGATTCGGATCGGAATCTATGGGCTCGTGATGTTCGTGCTCGGTGGCATGGTTGCGGTCGGGCAGCAGGCGGGGCGCGGCGCACCCGCGCCGTCGCTCACCGGTCTGCCGCTCCGCCTGCCGGCGCCCACCGACAAGACGGTCGACTACGCGGCGGGCACGGTCAACGCCGGCTTCAAGGAGATGCAGCAAAAGAAGCTGGAGACGTACCGCATCCTCGAGGGCGGCGTCTTCAACTTCAACATGCGCCGCGAGACGGCCGCGGAGGAGGGCGCCGGGACCCACGGCAAGAAGGCAGACCTCTATCTCATCAAGTCGGGAGAGGCGACGCTCACGACCGACGGCCAGCTGGTCGAACCCAAGCCGGCCGGCGGAGCCGAAGGCGACGTGGACGGCACTGGCATTCGCAACGGGAAATCGCGCACGGTGAGAACCGGCGACGTGATCTTCATTCCGCCGGGCGTACCGCACCAGATCACGGCGGTCAACGGCGAGGTGCAGTTTCTGCTGTTCCGCTGGGATACCAAGTAGACGCGAGGGCGAGGCTAGGGGCGTAGCTGTGCGACGTGATCGCGGAGCGCGGCGTCGAACGCGCTCCACTCCTCGCCGAATGCCTGCCTGAAATTGGCGAAGCGATCGTTGGAGTTGGCGAAGAGACGAAAGTAGCCGATCACGGCGTCGCGACCGTGGCGTCGAATGAGAAAATCGGTGGCGACGTACGCGTAGGGGGACAGGGCGTCGCTCGCGGCGCTGTTCGAAACGGCGACCCACTCTGGAAAGTCTGCCAGCTCCGCCAGCGCGGGACTGTATGTCGCTCCGCAAAACCGGCTAACTTGGGACTTACTCAGCGTCCGCCGCCGGCGGTTCCGGGTATGCCAGCTTCGCGATGACTACGGTTTTGCTCCGGACATACAGTCCCGCGCCGCTCTTCAAACAACTCGCGACGTGCGTGAGGCGGCTGCGTGGGTTCGCGAGAAAAGCGTTCGGAGCAGCGTTTTTCCGGCTTGCGGAGCCGCTTTTCGGAGCGAATGCACGCAGTCGCCGACGCGTGTACTATCTGCCGCATGAGACCTTTGACGAGTGCGCTGGCAATCGGGATCGTTTGTGCTGTGGTGTTGGTTGAGGCGCAGCAGGGGATCACTCCGGCTCCGGCATTCGCGCCGCGCGAGCTGACGCAGTTCCCCACCACCAGCTGGCCCACGAACGGTGGCGACGTGTACAACCGCCGCTATTCGCCACTCACGCAGATCAATCGCGACAACGTGGACCGGCTCAAGGCCGTCTGGCGCACACGCCTCGGCGGCTCCGGCCTGGGCGTGAAGTATTCGGGCGAAGCGCAGCCTATCGTCCACGACGGCGTGATCTACATCGTGACCGGCGCCGACGATGTGTTTGCGATCAGCGTCGAGTCGGGGGAGATCCTGTGGACGTATAAAGCGGGTCTCGATGAAAAGATCAATGTCGTGTGCTGCGGGTGGACAAGCCGCGGCGTCGCCCTTGGCGACGGAAAAGTGTACGTGGGGCAGCTGGACGGGAGGCTGGTGGCGCTCGACCAGCGGACCGGCAGCGTGGTCTGGTCGACGCAGGCGGAGCGCTGGCAAGAGGGCTTCAGCATCACCGGCGCGCCACTCTATTACGACGGGTTGGTCATTACCGGTTTCGCCGGCGCCGAATACGGGATCCGCGGCCGCGTGAAGGCGTTCAACGCGGCGAACGGATCGCCCGCCTGGACGTTCTACACGATTCCCGGTCCCGGGGAGGTCGGCCACGACACGTGGCCGAAAGACAACGACGTGTGGCAGCATGGCGGCGCCTCCGTCTGGCAGACGCCCGCTGTCGATCCCGAGCTTGGCCTTCTCTACTTCTCCACCGGCAACCCGGGTCCCGACTTCAACGGCGCCGTCCGTGCGGGCGACAATCTCTTCTCCGCATCCATTGTCGCTGTCGACGCAAAGACTGGCCGGTACCGCTGGCACTTCCAGCAGGTGCACCACGACATCTGGGACTACGACGGGCCAAGCCCCGTGGTGCTCTTCGACATCGATGTCGGCGGGCGGATGCGCAAGGCGCTCGCGCAGCCAAGCAAGACGGGGTGGGTGTACATCCTCGACCGCACGAACGGCCGCCCGCTCGTCGGCATCGAGGAGCGGCCCGTGCCGCAGGAGCCGCGACAGGCCACCGCGCGCACGCAGCCGTTCCCGGTGGGCGATGCGTTCGTGCCGCAGTCGATGACCATCGCGCCCGAAGGATTCCGGCTGGTGAACCAGGGGCGCATCTTTACCCCGTTCTGGACCGAACCGATCGTCGCCAAGCCGGGACAGGGGGGCGGCGCCAACTGGCCGCCGAGCTCCTACGACCCGCGGAGCGGTTACCTATACGTGTGCGCGTCCGACCGCACCGGCGTCTTCAAGGGCGGCGACAGCGACTTCGAGATCCCGATGGACGGCGCCCGCTACATCGGCGGCGTGTTCGGCGCCGTCGCATGGGGCATCACGGGCGTCCTCTCGGCGCTCGACATGCGCACCAACAAGCTGGTGTGGCAGCAGCAGTGGCCCGAGCGCTGCTACAGCGGATCTGTGGTGACGGCGGGAGGGCTGTTGTTCATCGGCCGGGGCGACGGGCGGTTCACCGCGCTCGATTCGCGGAACGGCACGATGCTCTGGCAGTTTCAGACCGGCGCAGGCGTCAACGCGCCCGCCAGCGTGTTCGAGCACCGCGGGCAGCAGTACGTTGTCGTCTTGTCCGCAGGCAATCTGTTCGCCAACGCCCCGCGCGGCGACAGCGTGTGGATGTTCTCGCTGCAAGGAAAGATGGAAGCTGTGCAAACACAATAGGGTGCTTCGATTACGGGCCACAGAGGCCGAGACACAGAGAAATTCTTGTTGACCTCTGTGCCTCTGTGGCGCGTTGGAAGAGCCCGGCCCTTTTCAATTTGACAGGGTTTCCTGTCGCTTCTAGAATCGCCCCACTTAATTCCTCCGCCGTTTCTTAGCGACCCTCGCCAGCCGCCGTGGGCTGACGGAGCCGATCGTCGACCGCACTCGTAACCGAGAGGAGGTCGCAATGAGATCGAGCCTGGTCGTCCGGTGGGTCGTCGCTTTCGCGATTCTGATACTGCCGCTGACAGCGCACGCGCAGGAGGAAGCGGTGGTGAGCGGCAGGGTCACAGATTCCTCGGGCGGCGTCCTGCCCGGGGTCACGGTCCGGGCCGTGCATCAGGCCACCGGCAACGCCTTTGAAGCGGTGACTGACGGCCTCGGGACGTATCGCATGGTCGTCCGCGTCGGCGCCTTTCGGGTCACGGCGGAGCTGCAGGGCTTCAATGCCATGACGCGCGCGGTGGAGCTGCTGCTCGGCCAGACTGCCGTCGTCAACCTGCAGATGTCGCCGGCGGGGGTTGCCGAGTCCATCACAGTGACCGGCGAGGCGCCGCTGATCGAAACCACCAGCTCCACGCTGGGGGGCAACGTCGATCCGCGCCAGGTGGCGGAGCTGCCGGCGAACGGGCGCAACTGGATCGGGCTTGCAATGCTGGCGCCCGGGAGCCGGACGGTCCCCGTCGCCAGTAATAGAGAAAACTCTGAGAGAGCACTGCCGGACAGAAACAACGGCGAGACCCGGGAGTTCCATTTCCACCTGGATGGCCAGCAGGTGACATCGGAGTTCGGGACCGGCGGCCAGCCGCGGTACAGCGCGGACTCGATCGCGGAATTCCAGTTCATCTCGAACCGGTTCGACGCGACGCAGGGCCGGTCGACAGCCGTGCAAGTCAACGTGATCACCAAGTCGGGGACGAATCAGCTCTCGGGTTTGTTCCGAAGCAACTTTCGCGACAGCCGCTTCAACACGAAGAATCGGGTCCTCAACGTCGTCGAGCCGATCAACAACCAGCAGTTCAGCACGGCTCTTGGCGGCCCGATCCTGCGGGACAAGCTGCATTTCTTCGCCAACTATGAATACGAGCGCGAGCCGGCAACCGCCATCTGGCGCACGCCATACCCGTTCTTCAACGTCGGGCTCGAGGGCACGAAGAACCAGAAGAAGGGCGGCGGGCGTGTGGACTATCACCTGTCGCCGCAGACGCGCCTGATGGTGAGGGTTGCAGCGGGCCGGCTGTGGGAGCCGTTCGGTCTTCCTTCTGCCACCAACCACCCGGCGGCCACGAACACGACCCAGGAATATAACGACGAGCTCCTCGGAACCTTGACACAGGTCCTGAGCAATCGGGCGCTGAACGAGATCAAAGTCGGGAGGACCGCGTTCGGGCTCTACAACGAGAATCTCACGAAGTGGTCGAACCACTGGCAGCGGGCCAACGGCATCACGACAGGCTCGCCGCGCATCACGTTCACGGGCTTTCTGATCACGGGCAACCAGAACCATCCGCGTAGCCTGGACCAGGACGTGTGGAACGTGCGCGACGACTTCACGTATTCGTTCAGCGCGAAGGGGCGTCACGACCTGCGGACCGGCGGTGAGTTACTGCTTCGTCACGTGATTGCGATCAATCGCCGGCAATCCATGGGTCTCATCGACGCGCGGGGCGGCCCGCTGCCGTCGGCGGCCCAGCTCCAGGCGTGGTTTCCCGATCCGTTCAACGCCGACACCTGGAACCTGGCGGCGCTCTCCCCGATCACGCGGAGCTACACCATCGGTGTCGGAGACTTCAACGTCCCTCAAGACACGCAGAGGATCGCTGCCTGGGCGCAGGATGACTGGCAGATTGCCAGTCGCCTGACGCTGAACCTCGGGGTGCGCTACGACGTCGGGGTCGGCATCTTTGCCAACGACATCAGCTTCCCGCCCTTCCAGGACGCCGGCCGTCCCGACGACTGGAACAACGTGCAGCCGCGGCTCGGCTTCGCGTACCGGCTGGACGATCGGACGGTCATCCGCGGCGGGTCGGGGCTCTACTACGGTGATGCATTCGCCGATGCGGGGTCGGCGATTGGCAATACGCAGATAACCACGATTCGGTACGAGAACGACGGCAGGCCCGATTTCGCAGCGAATCCGACCGGCGGCCGGCCGTTGCCGACTTACGACGAGGCGAACCCGCTGTACTGCTACAACAACAACAATGCACGCGGATGCCTCATCCGGGACGTCCGGGAATTCACAGCGATACCCGAGTACATCGAGTTGCCGCGCACGTGGCAGACCTCGATCGGCTTCCAGCGGCAGTTCGGCGCCACGATGGCGGTGGAAGCCGACTACGTCTACAGCCAGGGCCGGTTCGAGAAGGACGTGCTCGACAACATGAACCTCTTCTTCGATCCGGCCACCGGCGCCAACCTGGATTTCAGGGTCAGGAGCAACCGCCCCTACCCCGACTGGGGGGTCATCTCAATGAACGTGCACACCGCCCGCTCGGCCTACCACGCCCTGATCACCGGCTTCACCAAGCGGTTCAGCAACCGCTGGCAGGCGTCGGCCACCTATACGCTGTCCGGCCTGTGGTCCTCCGACTCACCGCCGTTCAGTGGTCTCTTCCCCGTTCCGTTCCCCACCGCTCCCGATCTGGGTGGTGAATGGGGGCTGTCAGAGGACGATCAACGCCACCGGGCGGTCGTGAGTGGCATCTGGCAAGTGGGCCGCGGCTTCCAGGTGAGCGGGCTCCATTACCTTGGCACCGGCAACCGGGAGTCGAGCAACTATGGCGGCGATCTGCGCAACACCGGCTCGACCTTCAGCGGCCGTTTGCGCCCGGATGGGTCGATCGTGTCACGCAATTCGATAATCTCTCCCCCGCAAAATCGAACGGACCTGCGGGTGCAGCAGCGAATCCCGCTGCGCGGCCGCCTGTCAATTGACGCCATCGCGGAAGTGTTCAACATCTTCGACCGGCCGAACTGGACCATCGGCACGCAGGAGAGCCAGCGGGCGCAGTACCTGCAGCACATCAACGCGCAGTATCGCTCGGCGCAGGTGGGGTTCCGGCTGATGTTCTGACACGGGTCGTTCACGCTTCTCGATTCTCAGTTCTCACGTTCGTGTTCAGGTTCGCAGCGCACAGCCCGAACTTGAACACGAACCGAGAAGGGAGAACCAAGAAGTGTGAACGACGTCTAATCGCTCAGTACCTGAACAGGTACTGCAGCTTGGTGAACACCGCGCGGTTGGTCCGCAGCATCGCCGTGGTGGGGAACAACCGTTCGTCCACCAGCGTCCCCTGCTGGTAGTGGGCGTCGTAGCCGACGAAGAAGACGGTCCCCGCGTTCACGCGATACGAGACGAGGACGTTTCCGCCGAGTGTTTTCTCGAACGTGTCGTACTCCATGACGTTCCGGAGGAGCAGCCGGTCCGTGAACTGATACGTCGTCCTGGTCCGGAGGATCTTGATGTCGAACACCTCGGCATCGGTGCGCACGTCGGTGAACCGGCTTGTGTTGAGGTTGACCTCCGACTGCAGCCGCGAGAACGGCCGGACGGTGACGAGCAGGTTGAGTTGCCGATCCGCGCCGAGGAACGGGTTCTCGATGAACCGGATCTGATCTCCCGACCATAACGAGAAACCGACGCCGACGCGGCGGCTCGTGTTCACGTTGCCGCCCACGTTGTACCGCGTCTTCCAGAAGTCGATGTCGCGATACTGCTCCATGTCGCGGTTCACGTTGACATAGGCGGTGATGTTGTTCGTGAATGTGAAGTTCAAGCGCCCCCAGATGCCCTCGTCCTGCAGCACGCCCTGGTAATCGTAGTTGCGCTCGTACGAGATTCGGGGTTCCCAGTTGACGATCCAGTTCTCCGGCCACCACCGGTACGACGCGCTGGCGCTGGTCTGCTTCTGGTCGACCCGGCGAATGAAGCCGAGGTCCGTGCCGAACTCCGGGTGCAGCCGGGTGTGCCGCACCTCGTAGCCGAGGTTGCGGCCTTCCTTGCGCAAATTGAGGTCGAACATCGGGCCGGTGTGACGCGCGCCGTCCACATCACGCCGGTCGGTGTTCAGCGCCGTGAAGCGGAGCCGGTGGTTGACGCCGAGGCGGAACATGCCATCGAAGCCGCCCACGCGGCTGTAGCTGTCGAGGAGCTCGCGATCGGTGAAGAGCAACCCGACATGGGACTCTGAATAGAGGTCGTACCGTACCCGGCCCAGGACGACCTTTGCCGTCTGTCCATACGCGGAACTGGTGCGATCGTCGAGCCTGCCAGGGGCCTCGTCGTTGGCGACCATGAAGCCGATCGACGTGTTGCCGACCTTGCCGGTGAGCTTCGCGCCGTACCGCGGATCGACGACCGTGCGCGTGTGCACCAGCGACAAATTGAACGGCGCGGAGATCTGATAGATCTCCTGCCCCTCGAGAAAGAACGGCCGCAGCTCCGGGTAGAACACCGGGAAGCGCTGGTTGACCTCGATCTGCGCGCGATCCGATTCGATCTGCGAGAAGTCCGGGTTGTAGGTGAAGTCGAACGTGAGGTTCGACGTGACGCCGTACTTGACGTTGATCGCTCCCTCGGCCTGATTGTCGCCGTGGCTATGGTCGTGTGCTTCCGCGCCCGTGTGGAGCGCGTCGGCGCGAATTGCCGTGAAGGTGGGCAAGAACTCGAGGTTCCGGCTCGTCGACAGATTCGTCATGCCGTCGAGCACGCCCATCTGACGGAGCATGCCCATCACATTGCGCGAGACCGGCGCCCAGACGACGCTCTCGTCTTTGCTGTCGATCGTCCGTTCGATCTGCAAGCCCCAGCGATGCGCCTCTCCCTGCTGGCGCGTGGGGTAGCGCAGGCTCTTGAACGGAATCGCCATTTCCGCGACCCAGCCATCCTCGACCAGCCGTCCGGCCGATTCGAACAGCGCGTCCCACGAGCTGTCACCAGGAGCGGCGCTGCGGTTGCCACCGCTGGTGTGGTTCTGAGGTGGCGTCCTCGACGTGAGCTGCTCCCGCAACCTGTCGAGCAGCGAGGTGCTCCGTTTGGTCGAGCCGTTGACAGCGGTCACGCTCGCGCGTCCACCGCTGCCGCCAAGGATCCCTTCGGCCTGCTGGCCGACGGTGCCGCTGGACGCGTCCGCGCCACCCAGAACCGAGTCGCTCTGCACGCCGTACCCATTGACAGAAAACACGTACGCCCGCTGCTGGTCGAGAAACGGATCGAAGTACACCTGCACCGTGTCGTCAGGGCCCGTCTGATCGCGGTCGACGCGGCTCGCTCGAATCAGCCTGGGATCCGAATAGTGCGCGTAGATGCCGAAGTAGATGTTCTGACTGTCGTAGGCGATGAACACCTCGGTCTGCTCGGTGGCCGGTGCCCCCTCGAGCGGCCGCTGCTGAACGAAATTGGTCACGCGCGTGGCCGTCCGCCAGATGGCGTCATCGAGCCGGCCATCAACGTTCGGCGGTTCGTTCGTTCGGATCGCCAAGACAGTCGGCCGGCCGGCAAGGATTCCGACGGATACCTGGGGGCCAGACGCGCCCGCATTACCTTCCAAGGTGAGGGGGCCGGCGACACCCGATTCGCTGGTCCCGCCTGCCGGCGCCCCCTCCTGTGCATGCGCGACTGCGGGTGCTACGCACAGGAGCGCTGCGGCTATTGCCGCGATCGGTGCGTGTAGAGAAATCCTCATCGTTGAGCCCGTACTCCTACCACACGGGCATCCGTTCCGCCACAACGAATTGATCGGAGCTGTTCGGCTTTCGGCGTTGGGCTCTCGACTCCGGGCCAGTCGAGATTATGCGGATTCACGAGTGGCGGGCCGAGAGCCAGGTGCTATCATGATATCATCACGTGCGAGGGGGGTTGAGGTGGCGCAGTTCGTCGTTAGAAATCTCGAGGAAGCCGTGAAGGCGCGGCTGAAGCGTCGTGCGCGGAGGCACGGCCGCAGCATGGAGGAAGAGGCGCGCGAGATCCTTCGCAGCGCTGTCCAAAAGGACCAGGGCGCAACCGGCGGGCTCGGTAGCGACATCGCTGCGCTCTTCGCGACAGTCGGCCTCGACTCGGATATTGCGGAGCTGCGCGGACATCCCATCGAGCCCGCGTCGTTCGACCCGTGATCGTTCTGGATACGAACGTCCTCTCCGCGCTGATGCGCCAGAGGCCGGATCCTGAGGTCATCGAGTGGCTCGACCAACAGCCTCGCAGCTCGGTATGGACCACCGCGGTCACGGTGCTCGAGATCCGGTTCGGCCTGCAGATCCTTCCTGCCGGGAAGCGGCGCTCGGCACTGCTGCAGGCCTTCGAGGTGGTTCTGTTCGACAAGATTGAACAGCGGATTGCGGCCCTCGATCTGGAGGCGGCGCGCCGCGCCGCCGATCTCATGGCCGTGCGACATCGGAAAGGTCGACCGGGTGATCTCCGGGATACGATGCTCGCCGGCATCGTCCTCGCCCATCACGCCACGCTCGCCACACGGCACACGCGTCACTTTGAAGATCTGTCGGTGCCGGTCGTCAGTCCGTGGCGGCGATCGTAACTCGTTCTCACTTCGACAGGCCACAGAGTCACAGAGACACGGGGTTGAACGAAGGTGCGCCCCGAGCGGTCTGCTCCGAACGCTTTTCTCCGCGTGCGCGAGGGACGCGGCCCTACGGCCTTGACGAAGTATATACTGACGTATAGACTGTGAAGCGTGACAAAGACACGCGCCAAGCTGTTTCAGAACGGGGGTAGTCAGGCGGTTCGTCTGCCCAAGGAGTGTCGGTTCGCTGACCTTCAACGAGAGGTTGTGGTGCGTCGCGAAGGCCGGCGCGTGATCCTCGAGCCCGTCGACGAGTGGTCGGACGAGTTCCGGGCCTGTCTCGGGGCGTGGCCCGACGACATTCCGCGCCCCAAGCAGCGGCGGCTCACAGACGCGCAGGATCCGTTTGACTGATGCCCGGCTACATGCTCGACACCGACGCGGTGAGCTTCGCCCTTCGAGGCCGGGGGCAGGTCGCGACTCACCTTCTCGACCATCGCCCGTCAGAGATCTGTATGAGCTCTATCACACTGGCCGAGCTGCGGTACGGTGCCGATATGAAGCGATCTCGGAAGCTTCACCGCCTGATCGATAGGTTCGTCGAGGCCATCACCGTTCTCCCGTTCGACCGGGCCGCCGCTGATCGCTTTGGGCCCGTGGCCACGGTGTTGGCCGGGCAGGGAACTCCCATCGGTGAGTTCGACACACTGATTGCCGCACACGCGCTGGCCGTCCGACGCACGCTGGTCACCAACAACATCAAGCACTTTGCCCGCGTCGCTGGCCTCAAGACGGAGAACTGGACCTGATTCCACCGGCCGTGCTTCAGTTGTCTGGTCGATTCCGCGAAGAGGCCGCAATGAGCGGTTGGTCGCACGCCTGCTGTTCGCCCCGTGGCATCCCAGGTGAGGACGACGTCGGGGACGCGCATTCGCTTGGAAGAGCGGCTCCGCGGGCCTGCGCCATGCTTTTCGTACGAGCGGAACGGCCTGCTCTGAACGTTTTTCTCCGCGAACCTCGGCGCTTCCTCGACGAAGGAGCGTGACGAATCGCTATGATCCGGACGGTCCGAACGCCCCGAACTATCCGAACTTCCAGAACGACCCGAACGCTTCGAACGACTGAACGTCCCGAACGGGAGGCTATCGAAGTTCCGCGTCCCAGTCAGCCGTCAGGCCAGGGACGCGAAACCCGGACGCGTCAGAGGATGTGGAATGCCTTCCGGCGGGCCCAGCGGTAGACGCCGAAGTCGGAGTCGAACGTGAGAATCCTCGGGTCTTCGTGCAGCTCGGCGCACCAGATCAGGCACGCGTCGGCCAGCGAGATTCGCCTGCTGGCGTACTTCCGGAGCAGTGCTTCGATCTGGGTCCAGTGATCGCCGATGGAGAGGGCGACATCGTACAGCCCCGAGTGCCCGAGCGCGACGACCTCGGCCGGTCCATTGGCATCGACTTTTTGCATCAGGAAGCAGGCTTCGGCGAGCACGGCTTCGCACGTACGGAACGGCGCCTGACACGTGCCGAACAATCGCTTGGCACGGTCGTGGTCGTTGTCGTTCGCCGACAAGAACGCCACGAGAGGGCCCGTGTCCAGCAAAACGCCAGAGGCGTTCATCGGCCAAAGCCGTCAAGATGCTTCTTGTTCGTGGAGAGATCCTTCGGGCCCATCTTGAACTTCCCGGCGCTGTTCCGGGCGACGTCGAGGGCGGAGCGCCTGCCGACCAAGACGTCGCGCACCAGTCGCAATCCACGACGGACGAGCTGCGATTCGGATTCGCCCGTCGCGGCCTTCAGCTCCTTGAGGACGGCGGAATCCTCCTTGCTGAGACGCGCGTGGATATAGCCCTTCATGCCGAGGAGTGTAGCACACTGTTAAACATCTGTGCTACACGCGGCGCGCGCGATCCGACACCGCGAATAGGGTCCATCGTCAGCAGGCGTGACTGGGCGGGTCGCCAGTGCGCTCAACGTCATTCAGCCATGAACAGCCCGCGAACGAGATGTTCTCGTGTGGCGCCGATTATTCGTAGTGTGCCATCCGTCGGCGTGGCGACCCTTTGTGCACGCGGCGGACGTTACACCGCGAGCAGTCGCACGGTCGGAAAGTACGCCTGAAGGTGCTCGAGGTCCGTGAAGTCCGAGGTATATACGACATCGCCTCGGCGTGCCGCCGACGCCATGACTAGGGCGTCGATCGCGGTGGCGCCCGACACTACCGCGAGCGCCTCTCCGGCAATCCGCGCGAGCGGGGTTGTGGTGTCCTCCACCCGTACGCCGCGCAGGATGAGCTCACGCGTCTCGGAGCGACCGCGCCACCATTCCGCGACGACGACCGCCGGAACGGTGACGGGGATGCCGTCCGCCACAGCCGTGGCGTACACGCGAGCGATGCGCTGGTGCCGGCGTTCGAGGGCGATGAGCGCGCCGGTATCAAAGGTAAGACCGGGGTTCACGCCGTCCTACGGCGGCGCCGACGAGTCGAGTCGCCGCGCCACTCGGCACGGATCGACTCACGTTGCTCCGGAGCCGTGCGACCCAGGTCTCCGAGCCACGCCACCAGCGCCTCTCGTCCTTCGTCTTCCCTGATCCGGCCGACGCCTTCCGCGACGACCGCGGACAGATTGCCCCCGTACAGCCGTCGGGCGCGCTTTCGCAGAAGTGCCAGATCCGACCGGTCGAGCGAGATGCTCACTTTGTCCGTCCGGCCGGATCGACGCCGTGGTCCTCGCGCCGTCATTGTGCCACCATGGTAGCACACACATTACTTCGCAGTATGTCGGCCGGCCGGGCGCGCGCTTCGTGAACGCCGCCCGGTTCGTCCGGAGCATCGCGATAGTGGGGAACAAGCGCTCGTCGATCTGCGCTCCCTGCTGGTAGTGGGCGTCGTAGCCGACGAAGAAGACGGTCCCGCGTTCACGCGATACGAGACGAGGACGTTGCCGCCGAGTGTCTTCTCGAACTGTCGTACTCCATGAGCGCGCCGATCATGGCCGCGGCCGCCAGTTCAGGACGAGCGTGATTGGCGAGGCGGCGCCGGCGATCAGGCTGTTGATCAAGAACCGCTGGCCGTCGGGCGAGACAGCATACTGCTGTCTGAAGGCTCCTTGGATTGCACCGCCGGGAATGCGCGTGGCGAACAACGCGACGGGGCTGCTCGGTTCGACGGCTTGGCCGTCCGAACCGACCTGGAACGGCACAGCCAGCAGGCGGCCGTCCAGGCCGATGCAGAAGAGTTCCTTCCCGTCGCGCCGCCACCGCACTTGCGCGCAGCCGTTGGTCGACATCTGCCACTTGCCGCCTCCGGCTGGGAACGACTGCACATAGATTTCAAAGCGTCCCGACTGGTTCGACTCGTACGCGATCCACCGCCCGTCGGGCGAGAACTGTCCGTCCCGTTCATCAAAATTGGTCTGGACGATGGGGAACGGCTTCTCATCTCCCTCCATAGGCAATGCCCAAAGGTCGTAGCTCGCCGCGCGCGGCTCGACACGGTAGAGGAGAAAACGGCCATCTGGCGACCAGTCCAACGGCACTTTGGCCTGCGGCGTGGCCAGCAACAGGTCTTCCATGCCGACTCCGCTGACCGGTTTTTCGTACAGATCGACAACGCCCGTCCGGTTTGAGCCGAACACGAGACGTCGCGCGTCCGGGGACCAAATGGGATACGCGTCCAACACTCGGTCGAAGGTGAATCGGCTCAGCACACCTGATCCCGTGTCGAGCAGCCAGATGTCCGCATTCCCGTTCATCGTGCGGTTCAGCGCCACACGCTGGCCATCGGGTGACAACTGAGGGTTGTAAGGATTCTCTACGTCGAGATCGCCGACTGTGCCCACCCGTTTGCCCGACCGGTCGAACCAGAGAAATTGGCGCTGACCGCCTGCGTCACCAGTGCGATAGGCGAGTGGCCCGGCAGCTGACGATGAGACCGCCGCGAGATTCAAGCCCGTGGCGAGAGCGACGTGTTCGGCGATGGAAACGGGACTGCCGACCAGTTCGAGCCGGTCCATATCGAAGCCCTGGCCAAACAGGGTCCCCTGTTGGACGAAGAAGAGGTGCCTCGATGCCACCACTGCAGCGGTTTCCGTGTCGAGCAACCGTTGCTTGCCAGGTTCGTCGAGCGACGCGACGTACACGCCTCGGTAT